>JBKHED010000001.1:0-142522 GCA_046540995.1 Spirochaetaceae bacterium
GCGGGAGACGGGATTCGAACCCGCGACATCCACCTTGGCAAGGTGGAGCTCTACCTCTGAGCTACTCCCGCAAATTACGTTACGCGGCGAAACAATCGGCACCGTCGCTCCGACGCGCCGTCCCTGCGAGAGAAGGGACTCGAACCCTTACGCCGCAAGGCACTAGATCCTAAATCTAGCGTGTCTACCAATTTCACCACTCTCGCACAGCATCCTACACGAGAACGTCTTCGACGTCAACAAACGTCGCTCCGCCCTGTGCGCCTGAGCCGTAGAGGGATCGAACCTCTGACCCGCAGATTAAGAGTCTGCTGCTCTACCAGCTGAGCTAACGGCCCATTATATGAAATGTACGCCCGGCAGGATTCGAACCTGCGACCTGCGGATTCGAAGTCCGACGCTCTATCCAGCTGAGCTACGGGCGCATCCTGCAGGGTGGATGACGGGACTTGAACCCGCAACAACCAGAACCACAATCTGGCGCTCTACCAATTGAACTACATCCACCATGTTTGCGGACTTGGATAATGCCCAAACATAGGGGTTTTGTCAAGCGCAATACCGAGTCGAAAACCGGTTACGCCGGTGGCGCCGATGCTCCACTTGTGTACCTGCAATCAAGGATGATGTCAACCCGTTTCCAGGGGACCGCCTCTAGGTCGAGGTTTCTGAGCGCCTGCAAGAGCGCGGTTCGCCTCTCCTCGAACTCGCCGAGCCATCTCTCCCGTAGCTCTCGGCCGTAGCCGGGGTGGGAAGGGTCGAGCCAGTGCGAGAGATGGGCGGCGGTAATGCGCCGCTCTTCCGTCCGTTGGAGGCGGTGAGCATCCCGAATGGAGAAGCCCGCGGCGGCGATAAGCGTCTCCAGCTCGTCAATGGTCGGGCGGTAGAGCTTCGCTTCCACCGTTCCGAGCTCCGCTCGGAGGCTGCCGATGTCGGCGGGCTCGGCGTCGCCGGCCGGATTGGAGGGCGAGCCGGCGGAAGCGAGGAGACTCGAGAGCTTGGTGCCTTCCGCGGGGAGGGGGGCGGCAAGGAGGAGTTGCGCTTCCGGGACTGGGGCGGGAGTCAGGGAGAGAATCTGCCGCGTCATGTCGGGCTCGGCGTTGAGAAAGAGCAGCGCCTCCGGCGGGGCGTCGACCCGCTCCCGCAGCTGCTGCGGGCGCACGATCACGGGGCGGTGGAGCTCCTCGAGGTGCTCCGCCTCGGCGGCCACCCGGGACGCTTCGGTCTCCTCCAAGGGGACGAAGAGTGTCTCTCCCTCCGGCGTCCGGCGCAGGAGCTCCCAGAGGAGGAGATCCGCGGGAGTTCCGCAGTAGAGGACTCGGCCGTGGCGGGGCGCTGTGAGCCTGCTCAGAAGTGCCTCTCGAAGCTCCCGGAGGCGTCGGTTGAGGTTCTCTTCATTTCGCCGCTCCCAACGACGTCGGCCCGGGTTATCGGTGAGCTCGTCGGGGGTGTAGCTGAGCACCTCCGGCCCTTGGGCGCTCTCCCGAAAGGCCGCGAGCTGCAGCTCTCGCCGGCGAAGGAGCTCCTCCCTGCGCTCCCCCTCCCAGCCGAGCTCCCCGGGCTGGTAGAAGAGCACTCCTTGGAGAGTCTCAGGCAAATACTGCTGCGCCACCCAGTGCTCCCGGTAGGCGTGGGGGTAGAGGTATCCCTCCCCGTGGCCGAACCCTTTGGCGTCTCGATTGGCGTCCCGGAGATGGTTCGGCACCTCGCCGGAGCGTTCGGACTTTAGCTGTTCCAGGGCGTCGAAGAAGCCGAGGGCGGAGTTGGATTTCGGTGCGTTGGCGAGGTAGAGGGCGGCGTGGGTGAGGTGGAAGCTCCCCTCCGGCATGCCTACCCGGTCAAAGGCCGCAGCCGCGGAGGCGACGACGGTGAGCGCGTTCGGGTCCGCCAGGCCGACGTCCTCGCTCGCGGAGATGAGCATCCTCCGAAAGATGAACCGCGGTTCCTCTCCGGCGGCTACCATGGTCGCCAGCCAGTAGAGCGCGGCGTCGGGGTCCGAGCCCCGGAGGGACTTAATGAAGGCGGAGATCGTATCGAAGTGGTAGTCTCCCTCCTTGTCGTAGAGCACCGCCCGCTGCTGAATGCTCTCCTCGGCGATGGTGAGGTCGACGGTGATAGTGCTGCCTTTCGGCGGAGGAAACCGTTCCGGGGTGGTCTCCACGGCGAGCTCCAAAGCGTTGAGGAGGGTCCTCGCGTCCCCGGCGGCGGTCTTGACCAGGTGATCCCGCGCCTCCCGGGTGATTTGCACCGAGTAGGCGCCGTATCCGCGCTCACGGTCTTGCAGGGCGACGTCGATAACCCGGTGCAAATCGGCGTCGGAGAGCGGTTTGAGGAGAAAGACCCGGCTCCGGGAGACGAGGGCCTTGTTCACCTCGAAGAAGGGATTCTCCGTGGTCGCGCCGATAAGGACGAGGGTACCGTTTTCCACCCAGGGGAGCAGGGCGTCCTGCTGCGCCTTGTTCCACCGGTGGACTTCGTCGACGAAGAGAATGGTCCGTCTCCCGTAGAGGCTGCGCGCCTCCTCGGCGGCGGCGACCTCCCCTCGGAGCTCCTTTACGCCGCTGAGAACAGCATTTACCGAGGCGAAGCGGCTTTTCGTACTGTTCGCGATAACCCGGGCGAGGGTGGTCTTGCCTGTTCCGGGAGGACCCGAGAATAATAGAGAGGAGAGCTGGTCGGCCTGTATCGCCCGACGAAGGAGGCGCCCGGGACCGATGATGTGCTCCTGCCCGATGAACTCGTCGAGGTTTCTCGGCCGCATTCGGTCCGCCAGCGGGGCGCCTTCCCGGTTTGGTGCGAAAAGGGGGTTACCGTTCGCCACGAGAGAAAGGTAGCATAGAGATGATAAAAGCAGAAGGATGGATTAGACTGGAGCGTCAGCTATGCGCAGGGCCCTGAGACCGACCATTTTTCTCTTACTTCTACCCACGATCCTCTACGGTCAGGAGAGTTCTGCTGACTGGATCGAGGCCCTCGGAGATCCCGGTGTCACCGAGCGAGTCGCTCGAATAGAGGATGAGGAGTCTCGGCTCCCGCCCCTCTCCTCCCTTTCCCAAGGCTGGTTCGACGCGGTGGAGTCGGTGGGAGAGCTTCTCCTTCGCGCGGGCGTGCATCGTTCGTCGTCTCGCTACGAGGAAGCCGCCTCCTACCTCTACGAGCGGGCCGCATGGGCGGGGATGCCGCCTCACCGGCTCAGAGAGGCGCGAACCCGTAGCGAGGAGCTACTCGGGAGCGTGGATGGGGGCCCGGAGGAGCGAGCTCTGGTGGCGGAGCTCCTGGGAACGCTCCCGGAGAGCGTGGAGGCCGGGGACGCCGGGGAGAGTAGCGCTCTGGACGCCCTCCGACGTCTCGAGCTGGAGCTCCTGACCAGTTCTTCTCTCTCTCGGAAGGTGGAGTTGTCCCGTCGCGCCCGGGAAGGGATGACGCTTCTTTTTGAGATCAGGGAGGAGATACCGAAAGAACGGAACTGGGATACCCTGGAACGGCTCTTCAGGGAGGCCGCCGGAGCGGTCGAAGTGTTTCGTACTGCAGAGGGGGCGGCGCCCACTATCAGTGAAACCTCGGAGCTTACCATCGGGGCGAGTCAGGAGGAGCTCCTTCAGACTCTGGGGCCCCTCGATCCTGGGGCGGTAGAAATGGCGCTGCGCTGGGAGCCGCGCGTCGCTCTTGGTGCGGCAACCTTTTTCGATGCGTACCGCTGGTCTCTCGCGCCACCGAGAGCGGTCGCCCGGCTCGGAGCGCTCGTTCTTCTCATAGAAAAGAAAGAGAGCGAGCTCTACCGAGAGCTCTTCCGGCGAAGAGTCGAGGAGCAGTCGCGGGAACTACGCATCCGGGAAGAATGGACCGGCTCCGAGGAACTCCGGGAGCAGCTCCTCGGCGAGGCGCGGAGCGTCCTGAGACGGTACGAGGAGCGCGCGAAGAAGGGAGAGGATGAGGCGGAGCGGTGGGCGCTGCTTTCGGTACTCTCCCATCCCTACGCGCAACTGCTGCTCTTTCAAGAGGGGGAGGAGCGTTTACAAGCTCAACTGCGAGGGCGGGTCGAAACGCTCTACGGAGAGGTGGACGAGCGCGCCCGGGAACTCCTTGCTCTCGTGGCGCGGCGACACGGAGTGGCGGAATGGAGCTACGAGGTGACACCGCTGCCTGATTCCTTCGATCGAATAGTCACCATTCAGCTGCTTCCGGAAGAGGAAGCGGAGGTAGATAGGGCTCTGGAGGAACAGCTATCCGAGGCGTACTACCGTGCCTTCAACCTCGTGACCAATCCGGAGCAGAACGAGGAACTTGTCGGGCACGGGCTTGCCGCCTGGTCCATGCTTCACGGGCAGTACTTCGAGCCGGTGATTCGCTCGGATGAGAGAGCTCCCCGGTTTTCCGAGCGGCTGCGTCCGTGGTTTCTCCAGGAGGAGCGCTCCGAGGAGCCGCGGGGGAGCTTTCCCTTTGTCTACCGAGGCTATCAACGACTGAGCTTTGCCCAGAGTGAGTGGCTCCGAAGGAGCGAAAAGGGGCGCCCTGGGCGATGGCATCCGAAGGTTCCCGTGGAGCTTCACCTCGTTAACGAGGAGGTCGCTCGGTTCCTGAACGGGGAGCGTAACCTCTTCGAGCTACGGGAGACACTCGACTCTCTCATGGACTCCTCGCTTCGGAGGTCCCACGTCGTTTGGGCTTCGGCGCTGGAGGAGCTGGAGGGCCGCTATGTCACCGAGAGTCGGGGAAAGCTCACCACGGAACTCCTCGAGGAGCTGCGGAGTGAGCCGGGGCGGACGGAACGCCTCGTTCCCTCTCTGGAGGCTCGGTTGCGGAGAATTCGGTTCCTCCGGGAGCTCGAGCTAATCGACCCGGAGGTGGGGGAGGAGGCCGTTTACGACGCTTGGATAGAGTCGGCGGTACCGGCCCTTTTGGCTACTGCGCCGATCGACGAAGCTCTACAGCTGCCGCGGCGATGGCGGGAGACGAGGCTTTTGGGAAGCTCGGGGGCACGGCGCTTCTACCGAGAGCTCTCTTCCGAGGGTGTGGAGGCCCTCCTGAGAGAGGGGGAAGAGAATGAGTAGCGGGCCTCTGAACCGGGTTACCGATGGAAGATCCGTCTGGTTCCTCACTTGGACGGTTCTCGGCGTGCTCGCCCTTCTTTGGAGTTGCGGGGCCGGGGCGGGGGAGGAGTCACGAGAGCCGGCTCCGGTGGAAGCGGAAGAGGAGCCCCGGGAGGAACGAGAGGCGAGACCGGGACTCTACCCGGAGGATCCCGGAAAGAGCGGCGTTCTCGCCTCGCCGGAAGATGCGGAGAGGAGCGCGGGTTTCTTCGTTAGGAGGGGCGCGGTCAGCTCACTGCCGGTCGTACTGGTTGCCCGGGGGGAAGCGAGGGCCGAGGTGGACCGACGGGGAGTCCTCTCCTTCTACGAGGCTCCGCCTGAGGCTTCCGATGAGGCGAGATGGGAGCACCGCGGTGTACTGCCCCTTCTGAGTCTCGGGGCGGAGTTCGTGACGGCCGCGGTGGAAGGGGGCGTCGTCGCCCTGGGGCGCCAGGCCGGGGAGGAGCTCTGGCGGGTCGCGATCGAAGAGGTTCCGGCGGATCTTCGCGCCCGGAGGGAGGGGGTTCTGGTTGGGGCGGGGCGGAGCGTGCTCTGGATCGACTCGGAGAGGGGAGAGATCACTGATCGACAGAATCTTCGGGGATCGGCGGCGGAGCTTCTCCTGGGCCCTGAGACGGTCTATGTGGTCACCGACACCGGAGTAGAAGCGTACGGCGAGGACCGGGAGCTCCGGTGGCGGTTTGACGCCCCGAGAGTGCGTCGGGGGAGCCTCTCCATCGGGGAGGATCCGGTACTGCTTCTGGAGAGCGGGGAGGGTCTATTAGCGCTCTCCGCCACCGAGGGGGAGCTTCTCTGGGAACTGCCCGGGGAGCGCTTGGCGATGCGACCGGTTCTGCTAGAGGATCGTTTTTTCCTTCCTCGGGAGAACGGCGTTTTGGAGGCACGTTCCTGGGAGAGTGGAGAGCTCCTTTGGAGCGAGGGGGTTGTTCCGGGTATCGCCGCAAGACCGCGCTTCTGGTTGGGGAGCCTCTGGGTTCCCTCCCTGGATGGGAGCCTGGTCTCGATCTCTTCGGAGGGAGAGGACCTCGGCTTCCTGGACCGAGGTGCCGAGGTGGTAGCGCTTCTCTACGGCGACGGAGAGCGGCTCGGCGCGATCGACCAATTCGGCAGCTTCCTGGAACTGGAAGCCGGGGGCGATGACCTCCGGTTATCTCTAAGAGAAGAGGAGGAAGGGGGCGCCTTCGATCTGCCGAGTCTTGAGCCCGGGGGGGGACCGCTTCTCTTCGCGCTGGAGCGGGAGCCGGTTCGTCTCTCCGTGGAGCAGGCCGGCAGCGGAATCTACCTCTTCCGACTGCCCCTGCAGGGTGAAACCGAGACCATTATTGATCTTCTAGACGAGGAGGGGACGGTTCTCGGCTCCAATCTGGACAAAATCGAGCTCGCTGAGACAGTGCGCATCCGACTGGAGAGGGGGGAGAGCTACAGGATCGAGGCACGCCCCGCCCGGGATGACCTGGCCGGCGCTCTGGCCGCAGTGAGCCTGCAGCTTCTGCGAGAGGAGCGCTAGAGCTTGGAGAGCTCCTCCTCCGGACCCCGGAGCTTTTCGGTACGCTCCCGTTCCTGTTGGAGAGAGCTTGCCTGCCGCTCGAGCTCCTCGATGGAGTCCTGAATGCGCTCGAGTTTCTTCTGCTGTCGCTCTCTCTCCTCTTCGGTCTGCCGGATCCGGTTGCGCAGCTCCTGGACCTTGATCGCTGCTTCGAGGCGCTCTATCGCCTTTCGGCACCTCCCCTCCTGCTCGTCGAGGGAGGCGAGCTCCCGACGGTGCGACTCGATCTCCTCGGGTAGCTCCTTCTCCTCCGGGCCACTCTCGACGAATCGGCGGCCGAGTTGAGAGAAGAGCTCCTCTTGCGCTTCCTCCCGTCGCTCCCGCATTTCCCGGAGTTCCGAGAAGGCGCGCTGGAGCCGCTTACCGTTCGACTTCTCCTGCTGTTCCTCGTTGAGCTCCCGGATTTCCCGGTCGATTGCAGCCATTTCCTGATCTATGGCGGTGATCCGGTCACGGATTTCCTCGTAAGGAGCGGCGGCCTCGTTCAGATCGGGATCGTCGATTACTCCGATGAATTCGGTCTCCGCTAGCTGCCGTCCCGCCTCCTCGTAAAGAGCGTCCCGCTTCTCCTGTTTTGCCTGGATGCGGCTCTTCAGCAGCAGATCCCTTCCCCGCTTCATGAGGCGCTCCACGAAGGGGCGCTTCGACTGTTCGCCGTGGAGGGCAGCCAAGTCTCGTTCGAGCTGCCGAACCTCGTCGTAGTTTTCCGAAAGAGGACGAAAGATCTCGGTGTACCGATTATCTATGAGGGGGTTCTCTCGAAAGATGCGGAACGCGGTCTCCCCGATGAGGCGGTAGTGCGGCTTGAGCTCTTCTTCGAGCTGTTTTCGCTGTTCCTCCCGGTCGGAGCGGTCGAGACTGAGAACTTTGATTCGCTCAGCGATCTCCTCGAGGCGCTCCACGGTGGCGGCGATTCGGGCGATCTCGTCACTCTGTGCGTCTATCTGCGGCACCAGGTCGCTGAACTCTCGTTTCTCCAGAAAGGAGGGGTGTCCTCTATAGAGGGCTTTGCCGATTTCCGCCATGACCCTCCAACGGCTGGAGGAGATGTCGTCGAGCTCCGAGTAGAGCTCCTGTACTCGCTGTTGATAGTCCTGCATGGTGGTTCTCCCTACCTATAGCATGGCGTCTCCGGGCGCTCAGGGCAAGTGGCCGGGGACGGATAGAAACTCAGCGTAGGGGAGCATCGTGAGAAACTGCGCCAGATCGTGCCAGTGGCCCGCGTTGTAATGACCCCGTTCCAAATAGAGCCGCCGCAAAGCGGCGTAATCCGCCTGGGCGTAGCCACGACGGATGTAGTTTTCCGGAAGCGCCGCTTCCAGGAGATCTCGCTGTTGTGTCTCTATGAACTCATTGAGGGTAGCGAGAAGCATCGCCGGTACTCCGCCTTCGAAATCCTCTTGGGTGAGCGGTGAACTCTCTCCCTCTTCCCGAGGGTGCTTTCGAACCCACCGAATCTCTGAGAAGTACTCAGTTCCCTGACGCCACCACTCTCCGGGAGCGGTGATATCGAAGGTAACCTTTAGCAACCAGAGAAAGAGAGCCCTGGAGCTCCCCTCCTCGAGAAGCTCCACCATGAAACGGCGCATCGGCTCGCTGATTCGACCTTCAGCGAATCCATTTCTCGGAGCGTTGGGATATATCTGGCGCACCTCTCTGACCGCCTCCTCTGCGTTCGAGAGTTCACCGACCAGTCTGATTTCCATACTGTACAGAGTCTACCACGTTCGTCTACTGCTTCAGTGCATTACTGAACAATCGTATCACCTGAGGTTCTCTGTGTGGTCGAAGGGCGGCTCATCAAGCATAAGAAACTCCAGGCTAATCTCAATGGCTCCGGAAGGGGCGGGATTTCCGGTAGACGGTTGCGACGGGGGAAAGTATTTTCTGCCCATGCACGAAGTTGAAAAGTCCGACGCTCAGTGGAGGGCAGAGCTGAGCGGCGAATCATACCGAGTGGCCAGGCAGGGAGGCACCGAGCGCCCCTTTACCGGGCTCTACTGGAACAACAAGGCTCCGGGAATCTACCGATGCGTCTGCTGCGGGGCGGAGCTGTTTGACTCGGAACATAAGTACGAGTCCGGAAGCGGCTGGCCCAGTTTCTGGCAGCCACTGGAGTCGCGGAACGTCGAGGAGCACCAGGACAACTCCCTCGGTATGCGACGCACCGAGGTTCGGTGCCGGAGATGTGGCGCTCACCTGGGGCACGTTTTCGAAGATGGTCCGGAGCCGACGGGTTTGCGCTACTGCATAAATTCCGCCTCCCTCGAGTTCGAGAAGCGCGATTAGTTGAACAGGTGGGTGATGTCCTTGTCGCTGCCGAGGAGCTGACGAACTTGATCCGCCTGCCGTCGCTGGTCGGCGAGCTCAATTAGACCCGCGGTAACCTGTGCAAGGCGGCGGCCGGTATCCCGCATTCGCAGTAGCTGCTGCTTCTCTTCGAGCGAGAAGACGTCGGTAGAGGCGATAAAGAAGGAGAGCTCCTCATACTCGAGGGTAGCGAGGAGTTCTCGGTCTATGCTGTACCCCGCTTGGGAAGCGAAGCTCTCGAGGGCGTCGATAGCCCTGTTCGCCCGGGCCGGAAGGGAGTCCTCCTCGGCGGACGGGTTATCATGAAGTTTTTCGACGAAACCCTGGAGATAGGGAGCGTCGGTGTGGAACTCCTCCACCGTGATTCGCTCTGTCCCCACGGTAAGAATGTCCAGGCGCCCATCCTCGTACCGATTGATTACGCTGTCGATTCGCGCAAGGGTGCCCAGCGGCTCTATTTTGCTCCCGCGGGCGAGAAGCACCCCGAACTCCGTCTCTTCCTCGAGGCAGCGCCGTATCATTAGCCGATAGCGCTCCTCGAAAATGTGAAGGGGAAGCGGCATCCGCGGGAGAAGTACAAGTCCAAGGGGAAAGAGCGGTACCCGTCGTTTCATCACGCTCTAAGGTACTAAGAGAGCGTGAAAGCGTCAGGTTGTTTTCGCGCCGCTTCGGTCGCTACGGGTAGTCCGTGTCGCCGCCTCGGCGTTGCTACTCCATCCGGGAGAACTCTCCCTGGAGACGCTCTCGAGCCGCGGCTAGCTCCTCCCATTCTCCCATAAGGGAGCGGTGGTGGTTCTGCGTGTGCTCCAGCTTCTCGCTAAGCTCTCGGGCCTTGAGATGGTCGGCGTAATTTTCCGGCTTCGAGAGCTCCCCGCGGATGCGCTGCTGCTCCTCCTCGCTCTCCTCGATGGCAAGGAGGAGCTCCTCCTCCCGCCGTTCCATTCGTCGAAGCTCGTTCTTTCGTCGCTTCCGTTCCTGGTGTTCTCGGTTTCCACCATCGAAAGGCAACGACCGCTCCGGGGACTTTCGGCCCAGCTCCGCCCCTTCCCCCGGGAGGGGTTCCGCTCGGCGGTTCCGACGCTGCTCCAGGTAGTAGTCGTAGCCTCCGGGCACCAACCAGTGGCCCGGCCGGTGGTCCGGGGTCGCCTCCGGTGGCGTGAGCTCGAGCACCTTTGTCGCGAGGCGGCGGAGAAAATCCCGGTCATGGGAGACGAACACGAGGGTGCCGGGGTAGCTCTCCAGAGCCTCGCAGAGGATCTCCTTGGAGCCCATGTCCAGATGGTTCGTAGGCTCGTCCAGGAGCAGGAGGTTCGCCGGCCGCATGAGAAGCTTTACCAGAGCGACCCTGCTCTTCTCGCCCCCACTCAGGACCCCGACGGGCTTCAAGACGTCGTCGCCCCGAAAGAGAAAGGCTCCAAGGGTATCCCGCACCTTCGGTACCGCCTCCATGGGGACGTTCTCGGTTACCTCATCGAGAATGGAGCGAGAGGAGTTGAGCTCCTCTCCGGCGTTCTGGGCAAACCATGCCGGGATTACTCCGCTGCCGAGACGGCGTTCGCCTTGAAAGCCGTCGTCCGCGCCGGCGACAATTCGCATCAACGTACTCTTGCCCGCCCCGTTTCGACCGATTAGGGCGAGCCTGTCGCCCCGTTCCACGTCGAGATCTACATGCCGGAGGACCTGGCGATCGTCGTAGGAGCGGGAGATTTCCCGGAGGCGCAACACCTGCTTGCCGCTGTGGGGCGGCCCCGGAATGCGGACCGAAAGCCGTTTGAGGTGCTCCGGCAGCTCGATCCGCTCGAGCTTCTCCAGCTCCTTTACCCGGCTCTGTACCTGCTTCGCCTTGGCGGCGTTGTAGCGAAAACGTCGAATGAACTCCTCGGTCTTTTCGATGTACGCCTGTTGCTCCTCGTACGCCTTTATCTGCTCCGCTACCTCCGCCGCCCGGACCCGCTCGTACCGGCTGTAAATCATCGGATACCGTTTCAAGCTTCCGTGAAAAAGCTCCGCCACCTGATCGGTGGTCTCGTCGAGAAAGGCACGATCGTGGGATACGAGGCAGACCGCCCCGGCGTAGGATGAGATAAACTCTTGGAGCCACTCCCTGGCCGGGAGGTCGAGGTAGTTGGTCGGCTCGTCGAGGAGAAGGAGATCCGCACGGGAGAGGAGCCGTTTGGCCAAAGCGATACGCATCTGCCACCCCCCCGAGAACTCTGAGCAGTCCCGAAGAAAATCCTCCTCAAAGAAACCGAGTCCGGTGAGAACCGTCGGGATCTCCTGCTCCCGGGAGTAGTAGCGGCGGTTTTCGAGCTCCTCGTAGAGCTCTTGATGGCGGTGGAGGAGCTGCTCGCGCCGGCCCCGAGAGAGCTTCTCCGGTTCTCTGAGAATATCGCCGATTTCCTCCCGCTCTCGCAGGAGCTCCCGGGCAGCGCTGTAGGCGTCTTCCACCTCCCCGTAGAGGGTTTGGCCCTCGTGGACCAGTCCGACCTGGGGTAAGTAGCTTACCGTCGCTTCCGGCTTGATCGACCGCACGCCCCCATCGGGGCTGATCTCCCCGGTCATGACCTTCATCAGAGTCGTCTTGCCGCTGCCGTTCGCTCCGGCAAGGGCAAGACGGTCCCCGTTTTCGATGCCGAGCGAGACTCCCCGGAGGACCTTCTGGCCGCCAAAGGAGAGATCTATGTCGGTCAGGGTCAGAATCGGCACGGTCAGCTATTCTCGTAGGAGAAGAAAATCACGATAGGAGAAAACGCTTCCCGCTGAACGATGTTCTCCCTCACATCCTCCGCGGGGACGTGGGTGAGTCGCACCCCTGAGGCGGTCTGCTCGTAAATGAAGCGCACCTCCACCGGATCGCTCTCGCTCTCGAAGGTAAACAGTACGGCCCCGTCATACTCCTCTCGGAGGTTGTCCGATAGAAAGAGCGGAAAGGAGACCGTCCCGGATTCTTCCGCTCTGGAGGGGATAACCGTTGGCGTAAGGCGATCGAAACCGGTCCAGCTGAACCGTGCCTCCTCGAGGAGCTCGATCTCGCCGTAGGCGGTGCTCACCAGCAGGTTTCCCGGTTCCGTAAACTGCTTCCAGAGCTCTCGTCGCCGGGCGAGCTCATCCTCTATAATCTCGGGGATCTCCCTTTCCAGGAGGATGAACGTCCGGCTTCGCTCCCTTCCGTTCACGGTGTATTGAACGCTAATGCGATCCTCTCCACGAATGGAGATTGTGACGGGGCTTCCCTCGAGACCGTACCGGGACGGCGCGGCTCGGTAGAACTCCTCGTAGGGATAGGTGACTGAGTGCTCCGGCAGGACGAGTTCGATCTCCTGGTTCTCCGGGTCGGGGAAGAGCCCGTACCTCGGATGAAAACGATCCAAATCCACCCGCTCCCGGTCGATCATTTCACGAAAATACTCAGGCCGCCAGCTGTTGGAGAGAATGCGTTCCACGTCGGAGAGTTCCTCATCCACCTCCTCCTCGCCATCATCCTCACTCGCTCCGCCGGTTATTTCCAAGTAATAGCCGAAAGCCCATCCTTGCACGCCTTCTCTGGTGAGTACCCTGTACCAGTGCCCTTCCAAGCCCCCCTCATTCGATGGTTCCTCCGTCCGATGGAGAACCTTCATCAGCTCATTCTCTCGGAGTCGGTAGACGTCCGAGGACTGTCGGCTCCGTTCCTCCCGAACCGGTAACGCCTGCCGCTGAGCCCGAGCGAAGGTATCGGCGTAGGGAGCGTACTGATTGGCGTACTCCATCGCCGCTTCCTGCTCCTCGAAAAAGGCGACACGCCACATTGGGAGTGTACCGTCTTCTTCCAACTCCGCGGTGGTGACCGTGTAGGTATCATTGAGCCGGGACTCCTCGGTGATCTCGAGAAGCTGGCCGTTTGGGAGCTCGCTATCCGAGGGGGCCCAGAGTAGGACGCCGTAGCCGATCGGTCGACGACCGCAGCTCGCAAGTAGTAGAAGTGAAATAAGTAGTAACGTCGGTTTTAGCAGCTTCATCTCTGGTTACCTGGCGCGCCTATTGCACCACAACAGATGAAGCAGAGTCAATCCGTGGGGGGTGGGGTAACGATAAGGATTCTACCTTCTCGAAGGAGGCGACGGTTGTTCTCGCTCGCCAACAGCTCCCGGGCGTCCCGGGTGCTTATCACCAGGTCTGTCGGGGTAACGCCGAAGAGGCGCCGGGCAACAATCCGTTTCGGGTGTTCACCGATTCGGTCGGCAAAGGCGGAGAGTTCGAGTGAATCGGTGTACGCCGCCACGCCCCAGCGTGCCACGAGCTTCGGGTCGAGCTGCTGACGGGTAAGGACCTCTCCCATCGCCTCGTCGTAGATTTCCGGAAAGAGAGCAGGCTCGATAGTCGTGGTACGCTCGGTACCGTGGAGAGGGAGGGGATCGGCGGCGTAAATGAGTACGCCGGTGTAACTCCCCGAGGCTACCCAGCCGAGGATGCGCGGAAAGGGGAGGGGACGGTCTTCCTCCAAGAGAAGCCGAGGTACCTCGGGAAAGAGATCGAGGGCGTATGTCACCTCGAGGCTGCTCAAAGAGCGATTTGGCCGGGTGGTCTTTCGAGTTGCCACCTCCGCCAGGGCGGTGAGCCGATCGTAGAGACCCGAATCCTCTCTTAGCTCCTCGGCAATTGTTCTTCTGGAATCAATTCTGAGGGTGATAAGGGCGTCCACAAGGGCCGAGGAGAGCTCCGAGGCAATCTCCTCCTCCGCCCTGTGCGCCGCGGCGGGGGCGTTGGGGCCTTCACGCTCAATGGGAGCGACCGCGGTAAGCTCGAGCACGCCCTTAGACCAGTCCAGGGAGCTGCTCCACTCTATCGTTGGGCCCCCCGCCTCCTGAGCACCGATTACCGTGGTGCCGAAAAAGAGGAGAAAGAGACAGGCTCCGCTGAATCGAAGAGAAGGGACTCTCATTATCTTGAGTATCGGCGTTTAGAGAGAATCTCCGAAGTAGATGCCGGCCCACTCCCAGTCGCCGTGTACCTCCGGGTCCGCCGGATAGTTCACCCGGCGAAAGTAGAGATACCAGACCGGGATGCGGTGCGACCAGCCCCAGGTTCGCAGGTACGCCTCCTTAGCGTTCGAGGAGATGTCGAGGTCCGATGCGAAGCTCACTCGGGAGCGTCTGAGAAAGGCGCCGATGTCGAAACTATCGATCCGGCTGTTGAAGTCCGCTTCCTGCTGCTCCCAGGACATGGTAAAGAACCCCGTCCCCGCCCGGTACTGGAGAAGGAGCGGGGTATTCTGGAGATAGATCGCCCTCTTTATTTCCTGCACCAGGTCGTCCAAGCTGTTCATCGTCCATTCCTTGTCGGAGTCGTAGAACTCCAGCTTCTGGGTGACCAGTCGGTGAACATTCGGGACTCCCGGAATCCGCGTCTCCGGATACTCGATAAACTCCCGATACGCCTTGTATGCTCGGCCCCACTCTCCCGCCGCCTCGTGGCTCTTGGCGAGACGGTAGTAGAGCTCTCCTTCGTCGAGCTCATCGGCGAACCTTTCGAGAAGCTGCTGGTAGCACTCCACCTTCTCGTTGGGATCATCCACCAACTCGACCAACTCCTGCAGGGCCAGGCGGTGCGTGGAGCGGCCATCCACTTCCACGTCCGGATAGTTGCGCACCACCCTTCGAAGATAGAGGCGCCGTACCGGCGCCGCCTCCGATTCATCGTAGCTTCGAGCGACTAAGTAGAGGTAGTAGCCGTTAATCGGGTCATCCGGATGGGACTCCACGTGGTCGGTCAAGAAGACGCGCATCCGTTCCGGCGATCCGGCGGAGAGTAGCTCTCTGGCGATTTGCTGTACGAGAACACCGTGCCGGGGAGAGTCTTCAGGTTCTTCGTTGAGCATTCTCTGGAGGAGTCGGAACTCCTCCCGTTGTTCCTTGCTACCCAGAGCAAAATAGTCGTCCGAATCGGAGCAGCTGAGAAGAAAAAAGAAGAAGAGCATCGCTCCCAGGAATGGCAGCAGTCGTCGCATACGGAGGTAGTCTATCTGATAAGTTTGCATGTTGTCGACTCTCTTGGTACTATTAGCGCCTCACACTGCAGGAGGAATTGGTGTCTAATCGAATCGAGAAACGAGACGAAGGGCTGGTGGTTCCCGATGAGCCCACCATCCCCTTTATCGAAGGGGACGGGACGGGCCCTGACATCTGGCGCGCCGCACGGAGGGTTTTTGACGCCGCTGTCGAAAAGGCGTACGGCGGAACGCGTGCAATCGACTGGAAGGAAGTGTACGCGGGGCAGAAGTCCTACGATCGGTCCGGTGAGTGGCTTCCGAAGGAGACCGAAGATGCCTTTCGGGAGTATCTCGTCGGAATCAAGGGGCCTCTTACAACGCCGGTGGGTGAGGGCTTTCGAAGCCTAAACGTGGCGCTGAGGCAGCGTCTCGACCTCTACGTCTGTCTTCGGCCGGTACAGTACTTTGCCGGGATTCCCTCTCCGGTGAAGCGTCCGGAGGATATCGACATGGTGGTTTTCCGGGAGAACACCGAGGACGTCTACGCCGGCTTCGAGGCGCAGGCGGGCTCGTCGGAGGCGAAGAGGATTCTCGCTTTTCTCGAAGGGGAGCTCGGCTGGAAGATCCGCGTGGACTCCGGGGTGGGCGTTAAGCCTATTTCCAAATCCGGAACCGAAAGGTTGGTCCGAGCGGCGATCAACTACGCACTGGAGGCGGGACGGAAGAGCGTGACCCTCGTCCATAAGGGAAACATTATGAAGTTCACCGAGGGCGCCTTTCGCACTTGGGGGTATGAGCTCGCCAAGCGGGAGTTCGGTGACCGCGTGGTCACCTGGGAGGAGGTCGGCGGGGAAGTTCCCGAGGGGAAGCTGCTCATTAAGGATGCCATCGCCGACGCATTCTTGCAGCAGATTCTGACCCGACCTAAGGAGTTTGACGTTATTGCCACGATGAACCTAAACGGCGACTACGTTTCCGACGCACTGGCGGCACAGGTCGGCGGTATCGGCATTGCTCCGGGGGCTAACATTAACTACGAGACGGGATATGCCATTTTTGAGGCGACGCATGGAACCGCGCCGAAGTACGCGAACCAGGACAAGGTCAATCCGAGCTCAGTAATCCTCTCCGGTAAGATGATGCTCGAGTATTTGGGGTGGAACGAGGCGGCTGAGCGTATTAGTTGCGGCATGGCCGGAGCAATTGAGGAGAAGAAGGTGACTTACGACTTTGCTCGGCTCATGGATGGTGCGGCCACCTTGCCTACAAGCGGATTCGGTGATGCAATAATCGCTCACATGGAGTAGTATTCCCGCATGTTTCCGCGACGCACGGTATCATACCCGAGGCGGCTGCTGCTTTTCGGATCCCTCCTCGTTGTGTTGGGGGGGGTGCTTCTGCTCTGGACAAACGGCCTGCTGCCTAACTTTGGTGCCCTTTGGCCCCTGCTCCTCCTCCTGGCGGGAATTTGGCAGCTCGATTACTCCTTGGTCTCCGACGGAAGGGAGGCCACGGTGCTTACGGGTATGGCGTTCACGCTGAGCGGAGTGTTTATCCTCCTGCGAACCACCGCGCTCTTAAACGTTGAGTTTCACCGAATTTGGCCGGTCTTTATGACCATTGCGGGGGTATCGCTCCTCGCGTACAGCTTTACCAAGGAGCGGGGCCACCGGGCGGTGCTGATGGTACCGTCGGTGGCGATGATCACACTCTCGGTGATCTTTCTGCTCTTTAGCCTGGACATCGTTCAGGCCTCCTTTATTCACTTCGTGAGCCGCTGGTGGCCGATGCTGCTCGTTTTTCTTGGTGGGATCTTCCTATACCGTGGCGTCCCGCAGGCGATTGCAGGGGATGAGGATCCCGGTGAAGAAGAGGAGGAAGAGATCTGAAGTGGGAGAGGCGCTACGGACCGTCTTGTTCCTCTTCCCGAGGCGACTCATCATGCTGCTCGGAACCCTGCTCCTCTTCGTGGCGCCGTCGTGCCTCGGCGGATAGGTTGGAGTCTTCGTAGAGGATTTCGTCCCAGGTGAGCCGTTGTCCCGTCTCTCGACAGTAGAGGGTGAAGGGGAAGGTGTGCTCTCTATAGCGGTAGAGCACTCCGCCGACTATCAGTACTACGGGAAGAAGCCAGATATCGGTAAGACCGAACTCTACGATGGAAAGCCCGGCTACGTAGATAAGGAAGACCGCGCTTCCGAGATAGAGGGTGGCGAAGCGCTTGCGCTGAGCTCGCTCGTGCCGCCGCTTCTGAAGCAGGTTGAGAAAGAAGACGGCGAGAAAGACCCAGAAAAAGTGTTCGGCAATAAAGTTGGAAATGATGTGAGTGGATTGATCCATGTTCTGGGAGTCTACATGAACCCTACTGTACGTGTAAATTGGTCTCCATGAGTCGTCGACAGTGGATTTATGAGCGATGCGAGGCGCTCTACCAACGGTACAACAGAGCCGAGTACATCGATCCCGATCCCCTTATCATCGTTAGACGGTCCGCGGAGTTGAGAGAGCGGGAAATTGTAGCGCTTCTCGCTTCATGCCTAGCCCTCGGAAGAGTCGATCTCATTCTCCGGGCGGTGGAAGAGGTCCTCGAGCGACTCCCGAGGCCATTCACCCGACTCGCGGAGTTGGAACCGAAGGAGATCACCGAACGATCCCGAGGCTTTGTCTACCGCTTCTTCCGTGAGAACCACCTGGCGAGCCTTCTCATAGCTCTGAGCCAACTCCTGCGGCGGCACGGGAGCCTGGAAACGGCTCTATCAGTGGCGAAGGGAGACGGAACGCTGCAGAAGGGGCTCCAAGAGCTGGTGCAGATGCTATCCGACTATGCACCCGAGCCGACGAGCATCCTACTCTCGAACCCTCGCGCCGGGAGCGCCTCGAAGCGGCTTCACCTCTTTCTGCGCTGGATGGTGCGCAACGATGCGGTGGATCCGGGAGGGTGGGACGGCTTCTCGCCGGCGGAGCTCTTGGTGCCCGTGGACACCCACATGCTGAGAATCGCCCGGACCCTCGGCATTACCGAGCGAAAGCAGGCGGACCTTCGGACCAGCGAGGAGATTACCGCGTTTTTTCGTACGATCGTCCCGGAGGACCCGGCGCGCTACGACTTCGTCCTGACCCGTTTCGGGATCCGACCAGGGTTCTTTGCGGAGGTGGTTGAAGAATTCGGAGAAAATCCGTATACACCCTAAATAGTGTGTTAGTACCTTAGCCTACACACAACGTACCACGGGGACCGGAAAGCCCCGAAAGACTACTGTTTTACGTAAGGAGAAGCAGATGCAGCGCTATGTATGTCAGGTATGCGGTTACATCTATGACCCCGAAGAGGGAGATCCGGACAACGGCGTAGAGGCCGGAACTCCTTTCGAAGAGATTCCCGAAGACTGGGTATGTCCGATGTGCGGTGCCCCGAAAGAGGACTTCGAGCCCGAGGAGGAGTAGCTTCTCAGGCGAGCATGGCGGCCTGCCGCTTGTACTGGTCCTCCAGGACGAGGCAGGCCATCGCCTCCACTACGGGAACTATGCGAGGGCAGATACACGCGTCGTGTCTGCCCTCGGTCTTTATTCGCTGCTCCCGCCCCTCCATATCGACGGTACGCTGTTCTCTTGCAATGGAGGAGGTCGGCTTTACCGCAACCCGGAAGACGATCTCCTCGCCCGTGCTAATTCCGCCGATAATGCCGCCCGCGTTGTTGGTCAGAAACCCTTCCGAGGACATTTCGTCGTTGTGCTCACTCCCGCTCATATCCGCCGCTCTAAAGCCCGAACCGACTTCGAAACCTTTTACCGACCCGATGGAAAGCATGGCGTGAGCGAGGAGGGCGTCGAGCTTGTCAAAAACCGGCTCTCCTAGCCCCGGGTCTACGCCGCGAATCCGACACTCCACGATACCGCCGACGCTATCCTCCTCATTCTTCCTTGCCTCCACCCTGGTAAGCATCTCCTCGAGGAGCTCTGGATCGGCGGTTCGGAGGGGATTCTCTTCAATAAAGCTCTCCACGATCTTGTTGCACTGCACTCCGGCTGCGCGGAGCGTATAGGCGACCATGGAGACGCCTCGAGCCTCGAGGTGCTTACGTGCCACCGCCCCCGCGGCGACGCGCCCGGCAGTCTCCCTTCCGGAAGCACGACCGCTACCGCGCCAGTCCCGACGTCCGTACTTCTGAAGATAGACGTAGTCCGCATGGCCGGGACGGAAGAGATTCTTTATGTTGTCGTAGTCCGCCGGATTTGCGTCGGAGTTGTAGAGAATCATCATCATAGGCGTCCCGGTCGTGTGATCCTCAAAGACGCCCGAGAGGAGGTGAATCTTGTCCGGCTCTTTTCGCGGCGTGGTGATAAAGCTCTGACCCGGTTTGCGCCGGTCCAGCTGCTTCTGGATCTCATCCGCGGTGATTGGTATGCCGGGCGTTACGCCGTCTACTACGACTCCAACCGCTCCTCCATGGGACTCTCCGAAGGTGGTTATCCTAAAACTCTGGCCAAAGCTACTGCCGGGCATCCTCGCTCTCCTTGATTTCCGTTGCTACCGCTACCGCCGCCTCCGCCGGTGAGCGATCGCTCACGGAGACGATGAGGTGTGCCGCCTTCCGGTAGGCGGCGTCTCTTTTCTGCGCGAGTTTCAAAAAGGATCCTCTCGGATCCTCGGAATCCAGAAACGGCGGGATGCCGCCTCGGATAATGCGCTCGTAAAGAATGTCGAACTCCGCGGTAAGATACACTATCAACGAGGCTCCTTCCAGTAGCTCCATCGCCTCTCCGTTGTCGACGATCCCTCCGCCGCAGGCGAGAATTCCGCGGTATTGATCCCTGAGGAGGCCGGCGAGGGCGGCGACCTCGTACCGTTGAAAGAGCTCGGCTCCGTAGGCGCGAAAGTACGCCCTGAGGTTGCTTCCTTCGCCGGGGGCCTGCAGGTCATTCCGCATGGCGCGAAGCGCCTCTTCATCGAGGTCGAGAGCGGGAAGCGCGAGAATTCGGGCTACCCGAGGCGCCAGAGAGCTCTTTCCGGAGTGCTTGAGGCCGGTGATCGCGATGAGACGCCGGGGAGGGTGAGGGGAGTGCATTGCCTACTCTTTGAGAAGAATAAACTCTTCCAACGGCGCAGGCTTGTAGAGCTCGAATCCCTGGACGTAGTCCACTCCGAGTCGCCCGAGGGCCTCGAGGGTCTCGGCGTCCTTTACATACTCCGCTATCGTCTTGAGTCCCATGGTGTGCCCAATGTTGTTTACCGCCTCCACGAGGGCGTAATCGATCGGGTCTTCGGTCATATCCTTTACAAAGGAGCCGTCGATCTTCAGATAGTCAACCGGGAGGGTCTTGAGATAGGCGAAGGAGGAGAAACCGTTACCGAAGTCATCCAAGGCAAAGGATATCCCTACCTCCTTGAGGCGAGATATGAAACTTGTGGCTCGGGTGAGGTTCTCGATCGCCGCGGTTTCGGTGACCTCCAGGGTAATCAGGGAGGGGTCGGCACCACTCTCATTGATCTCTTCGATAATGAAGTCCAGAAGAGACTCATCCGCCACGGAAGAACCTGAGAGATTTATCGCCACCCGGTGCCTCGGCCCCCCACTCTCTCGGGCCGATAGGAGTTGCAAGACTCGCCGAATCACCCACCGGTCTATGGCGGGCATGAGGTTGTACTTCTCCGCGGCGGGGATAAAGTCCGCCGGTGAGATTAGGGCGGCCTCCTGGTCTCTCAGCCGAAGGAGAATCTCGATCTTGGCGATCTTCCGGGCGGCGTTGTTCTCGGCGATTGGCTGGCCGTAAAGCACGAACTGATCCCGCTCTAGGGCGTGGGTGAGGCGGGAGATCCACTGCATCTCTCCACGGCGTTTGAGGAAGTGGTAATCCGCCGTCTCATAGAGCTTGACCGTGTTGCCCCCGGACTCCTTGGCGAGATAGTTTGCGTCGTCCGCAGCGGCGAGGATGGAGTAGCCGTCGGTGTTGTTTCCCCCGACGGGAACCAGGCCGATGGTCGTGGTTACCTGGAACGCCTTCTGCTGCCAGATAAAGCGGCGATTCAGGACCTCCTGAATACTCCGCGCAACCTCGAGGCCCTCCTCGACGGGAGTGTTGAGAATAACCGCTCCGAACTCGTCCCCTCCGAGTCGCGCCACCATGCCTCGATCGCCGAGGGTACCTACCAGATCACGGGAGACCTGCCTGAGCAATTCGTCTCCTGCACGGTGACCGGCGATGTCGTTGACTATTTTGAACTGGTCGAGGTCCACGTAGAGAAATGTGTGGTGGGTGGCTTCGCTGACGCTCTCCGCGGCAAGCTCGTGGAGGTGACCGAAAAACGCCTTCCGGTTCATGAGCCCCGTGAGAGAGTCGTGTCGAGCTTGATAGTCGATAATCTCGGACATGCGATGGTAGGCCGTCACATCCCGAAGGGCGACCAGGTAGCCCTCCTGGCTTCCACCGGGCTGGTTAATCGCTGCGAGCCGGCCTGAGACGTTAACGTGTCCTCCGAGCTTGGTGAGCAGATAGAGCTCGTCGAACTCATAGAAGGAATCTCTATGGATCTCCTCGAGGGGGAGGGCGAGTCGCTCTTCGGTGGTGTGATCGAGAAGCTGAATAACATCCTCAAGGGGTACTCCCCGAGCTTCGGCTTCCTGCCAACCGGTGAGTTCTTCCGCCACGGGATTGAGAAAGGTGATGCGCCCCTCAGCGTCGGCGGAGACTATGGCTTCTCCGATGCTCGAAAGGATCGCGTTGAAAAGCCGCTCCTGCCGTAGGAGCTCTTTGTCGACGCGACTCTTGTAGAGGGCGATCTCTATGGTGGTATAGAGCTCTCGCTCCTTGAAAGGTTTGAGAACATAGCCCACCGGCTCGGCTCGTTTTGCACGCTTGAGGGTTTGCTCGTCGGCGTAAGCGGTGAGAAAGATCACGGGAGTGCCGAAGCGATCTCGGAGCTCCACCGCGGCGTCCGTACCGTCTCGCTCGCCGGTGAGCATAATGTCCATCAGGACAATGTCCGGGTCGTGCTCCTCGGTGGCCCGAACCGCCTCCTCCGCGGAGGAGACCACCGCGCACACCTCGTATCCGAACTTCTCGATTCTCCTGCGCAGATCGAGAGCGATGATGCGTTCATCTTCGACTATTAGAAGTTTAGGAGTGTTGCTCATGTTGGTTGACGTGTCCGTATACTGAGGATACCGCCAGTGGAACGGGTTATCAACCGTAAACAGAAAAGGCCCTCCCTAGGGGAGGACCTTTTTGAGCGCGAAAGGCTCAATACGAAAGGGAGATCCCTTTCCCTGTAGGAAGTGCCACTTCTTCATTAGGTGTAGGGAGAGGTCGGAGACAAGTATAGTGCTGCCGGAACGCTTACCCTCCGGGGCGTACTCGATCTGGGCGTTGACCTTACGAAAAATACCGTCCTCGAAGGGAGAGGGGAGGTGTCCGCGAGCCTCGTAGACCTGAACGATCCAGTTATTCTCTACGGTGGTGGGCTCTCCGAGCCCCGCCCGTCCCCTGGTCATAATCTCTCGGAGCTTGTCTGCCGCCTCGTCGAAGTCTATGCCGAGGCGGGTCATCTCCTGCTCGTCGTCATTGATAATCTCGAGAATATTCCGGGTGTCATCACCGAGGAAGCCGTCGGAGGTGATAACCCCAGGCTGCATATTCTCCTGGGCCTTCTGATATTCGGGGGTCATCCACATAGGCTTACCTCTCTTAGGCGAACTTGTCGAAGTAGATCTTCTCTTCCGCCATATTATTATCGGTCATTACAGCGATGCAAGCGTCGAGCATGCCCGGGCTGCCGCAGAGGTATCCCTCTTTCTCGATCTCCGTAGAGATGGTCTCCTTGAGGTAACCGTCGAGAACCTCGGTAATGAGCCCCGTGGGTCCGTCCCACTCATCCTCGGGCTGCGGCTCCGAGAGGGCGGGGACGAAGTGGAATCGCTCGTGCTCCTCATCGAGCTTGTAGAGCCAGTCGAGGTAGAAGACGTCCTTCTTGGTCCGGGCTCCGAAAAAGTACCAAATGTCCCGGTTATCGAGGGTTCCTCGATGGAGCATGTCCTGGAAGATAGACTTAAAGGGCGCCATGCCCGATCCGCCGGCGACGCAGATCATCTGAGCCTCCGTGTCTCGGACGTAGAAATCGCCGAAGGGTGCCGTTACCTCGACCCGCTCTCCCTCCTTGAGATGCTCGTGGACGTAGGTGGTGACAATGCCGCCGGGGACGAGACGAATCAGGAACTCCAGGTGCTCCTTGTCGTGAGGAGCAGAGGACATTGAGTAGGCACGGTAGGTCTTCTCCTTTACCTTTCCGTAAGGGGGCACCGAGAACTGGCCGTACTGTCCGGAGACAAAGTCGATGTCCGTACCCTCGGGAAGCTTCAAAAGCACTTCCTTGATGTCGTGGGTGACGTCCCTGATCTCTTTCACCGTCGCCGTGAGCTGCTGCACCTTGAACAGCTCCTCGGGGATCTCGATGCTCATGTCCTGTTTGACCTTGACCTGGCAAGAGATGCGGACCTGTTCGTCTTGCTGCTCCTTGGTCAAGAGGGGGAGCTCCGTGGGCATATAGGGACCGATGTCACTCGTAACCTTGACCTTGCACTCTCCGCAGCTACCGCGGCCGCCGCAGGCGGAAGGGATAAAGATCCCTTGTTCCGCCAGGGAGCTCAGGAGGTTAGCTCCCCCGTTGAAGGTGAGGGTTTCGGCGCCGTTGTTGACGTCTACGGTAACCTCCCCGTAGTTGTTTACGATCTTATCGGTCACCGAGATTAGCGCGGCCAGAGCGGCGCTGATTCCGGATATGGCAAGGGGCGCTACTATAAATGCTAGATCCACCGCTACTCCTCCTTACTGAACCTGAAGCATGCCGGAAAAGCCCACGAAAGCCATCGCCATAAAACCGATGGTGATCATGGTAATACCGGCTCCCTGGAGCCCGGAAGGGACCGGCGCCTTGTCGGTCTTTTTCCGGATAGCTGAGAGGGCCATAATGGCAAGCCACCAGCCGAGGCCGGAACCGAAGCCGTAAATCACCGACTGCCAGAAGTTGTAGTCCCGGATCTCCATAAAGAGGGAGACACCGAGAATGGCGCAGTTAACGGTGATCAGTGGCAGAAAGATACCCAGGGAGATGTAGAGCGGCTGGGATACCCGGTCGATAATCATCTCCAGCATTTGCACAATTGCCGCGATTACTACGATGAAAATAATGAACCGCAGATACTCGAGATTGAGTGGTACCAAGACGTAGTTGAGAACTACCCAGTTCATAGCGGTGGTGATCGTGAGAACTACCGTGACCGCCATCCCCAGGCCGTTGGAACTCTTCATGTCCTTCGAGATGGAAATGAAGGAGCACATGCCGAGAAAGTTGGCCAGAAGAATGTTACTGGTGAAGATCGATGCAAAGAAGAGTGAAAAGGGGTTGAGAATCGGTGCTCCGCTCATGCTTTGGCTCCCTCCTTAGCAGGTGCGGCGGCGGCCTCTTCCTGCTTGTGCATTATTGTCTTTCCCGCCCAAATGACGATTCCCAGGAGAAAGAAAGCGCTGGGAGGCATAACCATAATCGTCCAGGGGACGAAGCTCTCAGGCATTACCTGGACGCCGAAGAGCGTTCCGAATCCGAGAAGTTCCCGTACGAAGGCAATTGCCATAAGAACTCCCATGTAGCCGGCCCCGCTGGTGGCGCCATCCCAGAAGGAGATTAGCGGCGGGTTGGACTGACCGAACGCTTCCGCCCGACCCATGATAATACAGTTGGTGATAATGAGACCGACGTAGGGTCCCAGTTCTTTTGAGATCTCGGGCAGATACGCCTTGAGAATAATATCCACGATAATGACGTAAAAGGCGATTATGAGGGTCTGCACAATCATGCGGACCTTCCGAGGCATGTAGTCCTTCAATAGAGCGACGGTCATGCTCGAAAAGCCGGTTACCAGTACGACGCCGATCGACATAATCGCGGTGTTGACCAAGAGGTTCGTTACCGCCAGGGCTGAACAGATGCCCAGGACCTGCATGAAGATCGGATTGTTCGTCCAAAGATTTCGTCTGAGTATGTCGCCTGCAGCCGCCATCAGCTACCTCCTAGAGCGTCTTTGAGAGTGTCCAGCTCCCTGTTGAGGATTACTTCCATGGAGTCGCTCGTCCGGGTGGCGCCGGTAATGCCGTCGATCTCGCCGTTGTCGGAGTCGTAATCGCCGTCCCCTTCGGTCACCCGAAGCCGGTCTTCAGGGATTTGCTCTCCTTCTAACTGCCGCTGAAACCAATCCTCGGTAATGCGCCCGCCGAGACCGGGGGTTTCATTGTGGGCGATAATGGCTAGGCCCGTCGTCTGCGAGAAGTCGGCGGTCACTCCGAGGACGCCGTGTATCGTCCCCCAGAGCCCGCTGCCCCGGAACTCCTTGGCGTAGACCTCGGTGTCGTCAACGGTGCCGGAATAGAGGGTGACACCGTTCTCCTCTACTTCTTCAACCTCCTCGAAACGGTCGAGCACTTCCATGGGATCGGTGATGTCCGAACCCATCGCCTTGAGAATGGCGCGCTGCTGGTCGGCTCGCTCGTTCAGCTCGATGGTGTCGACGGTGGCTTGATTGGTCAGGGAGAGGAGCAGAACGAAGACGAAGGTCACGATAAAGGTGAAAACAATCGTATAGGTAATGCTCTGCTTGTTCATGCCGTTGCCTCCTGGGGCTTCTTCTCGTTCGTCTCTTTTGCGGAGCCGGAGCGTCTCTTTTTCGCCTTCTTCTTAGGCTTTGGAGACCACTCGTCGAAGAGAGAGGCGAAGGTGTTACCCATCATAATGCCGAAGCTGGTTCCTTCCGGGAACCCGGAAAAGGTTCGTATGGTCATGGAGACCGCCCCGATGAGAAATCCGTAGAGGTACTGTGCCAGGGGGCGGTTAGGACCGGAGACGGGGTCGGTGGACATAAAGACCGCCACGTACATAATGCTGCCGCTCATGAGATAGACGGCGATGGCGTAAAGGGCACCGGTATCCGCCGGGTCTAGTCCGGGAATGAGCCCACCGAAGAAGAACCCAACGGTTGTCAGGAGGGCTCCCACGATAGTGGATAGGATGAGTCGCCAGTTCGCGGTGCCTGTAGCGATGAGGTAAATCCCCGCGGCGATGATGAGAAGTATGGAGCTCTCGCCGAGGGATCCCGCCCTCACCCCGAGAAAGAGGTCCAGAAGCTCCGGCTGCTCTCCATTTCGAAGCATTCGCAAGGGAGTGGCGGCGGTCATCGCGTCAACGCCGGCCTCCCCGGCTCCGAAGTTACCGGCCACCGCCCAGGATCCGGCAAGAACCGCGGCGAAGGAGATATAGATAAACAGCCGCCCGGTTATGGCAGGATTGTAGATGTTCCTGCCGAAACCTCCGTAGACTTCCTTCCCAATGATTACCGCGAAGACGATACCTACGGCTACTACCCACCAAGGAGTCATCGGTGGCAGGGATAAGCCGTAGAGACCGCAGGTAACGAGAACCGCTTCGCTTACCTTTTTGTTCCTGCTCTTCTCCATGACGTACTCGGCGCCTATACCGAAAATGTAGGCGACGCCGACGGTGACGATCGCTCGCCAGCCGTAGAGGTAAATGGAAAAGAGAAACAGCGGCGTCAGGGAGTAGACAACCCGACGCATGATCACTTGTTTCTGAAACACGACTCCTCCTCGTCTCCTTTATGCTCCCTAAACATATAGATACGCAATTATCATATTGCGAAGCATAACAAAAACGGTATTTAATGTATAGCAATCCAGTAAGGATTTATGATGCCCATACAGGCGCCCGGCTCCCTTTATGGTTGCAAATCGCCTCAGATTGAGTACATTACTGAGGGACAAATCATACGACGACTACCGATCGCTGGGCAACCACATGAACCGAAAGGCGCCGTGCGTCTTCAGGTCCGCCGGCGTCGGCCGTAGACACTCTTAGCGTTAAGGTAAGGAGGCTCACGGAGCTATGGAAGGAAAAGCGATGCTTGATGTGTTGGAACGGATCCTCGAAAAATCTCACGTAGCAGTACTGAGTACCGTCGATGGCGATGGCCGACCCCGGTCGCGGTGGATGACGCCCGCGGTGGTTCGCGGACGCCGAGGGTTCCTTTACACCGTGTCGGCGCCGCACTTTGAGAAGATCGAGCAAATCCAGAAGAACTCCTCGGTGAGCTGGCTTCTCCAGACCCGAGCACTGGACGAGGTTCTCGAAGTCGTGGGCAAGGCGCGGATTATCGATAACCCAGCCCTCAAGTCCGAGGTCCTCGAGGCGATTGGAGGACACCTCACCACCTTCTGGCGGGTTAACCCCGACGAGACCGAGCTCATCGTGATCGAGACGGTTATAGATGAACTGACGTACCTCGAGCCGATGAAGGGCGAGAAGGTACGCTCAACTCTGGAATAGGAGAGCATCATGGCGAAGAGTAAGAGCCAGAGTACGGAAAAGAAGACGAGCTCCGGGGTAGAGCAGTACGAGGCGGAGTTTCTTCACAAGCTTCTGCGGGACATGCTCCTGATCCGCCGCTTCGAGGAGAAGGCCGCTCAGCAGTACGGCCTGCGCAAGATCGGCGGCTTCTGTCACCTTTACAACGGTCAGGAGGCGGTGGCGGTTGGCTCCGTGGCGGCCCTGGATCTCAAAAAGGATTACCTGCTTACCTCCTATCGGGACCACGGCCACGCGCTGGCGGTAGGCATGGACCCGAAGGTAGTTATGGCGGAGCTCTACGGAAAGATCACCGGCTGCGCCCGGGGGAAGGGGGGCTCCATGCACATGTTTGACGCAGAGCGCCACTTTCTCGGAGGAAACGGTATCGTCGGTGCCCAGATCCCGATCGCCACGGGTGTAGCCTTTCGTAACATGTATATGAACGACGGAGGTGTTACCCTCTGCTTTTTCGGTGATGGAGCGATCCATCAGGGCGCCTTTCATGAGAGCCTCAACCTCGCCGGGCTCTGGAAGCTTCCGGCCATTTACATGGTGGAGAATAACCAGTTCGGCATGGGAACCGCAGTAAAGCGCGCCTCGGCGGTGGAGGACTTCGCGGTTAAGGCCGACGGATACGGCCTTCCCGGCTACACCGTCAACGGCATGGATGTGATCGAGATGTACGAACAGATCAGTAAAATCGCCGACCAAGCCCGAAAGGATGGGACCGCCGCCCTGGTTGACGTTAAGACGTACCGGTACAAGGGCCACTCCATGAGCGATCCCGCCAAGTATCGTACCAAGGATGAGCTCGAGGCGTACAAGCAGCAGGATCCGATTATCCAGTTCCGGTACAAGATGCGGGACGCGGGCTTCATCGACGACGAGAAGTTCCAGAAACTCGACTCCGAGGTGAAGGCGCAGGTAGAGGAGGCGGTAGAGTTCGCCGAAAAGAGCGAAGAGCCGGCGCTCCACACGATGTACGAAGACATTCTTGCCTAGGAGAGGATAGATGCCGGAAATTGCAATGCGAGACGCCATTAATCAGGCGATCGACGAAGAGATGGCTCGGGATGAGACAGTCTTTATTATGGGCGAGGAAGTCGGCGAGTACAACGGAGCCTACAAGGTTACCCGGGGACTCTTAGACAAGTACGGAGACAAACGGGTGCGGGATACCCCGATTACGGAGCTCGGATTTTCCGGCCTCGGTGTCGGAGCGGCGATCGCGGGGCTCCGCCCGATCGTTGAGTGGATGACCCTCAACTTTTCGCTTCTCGCCCTCGACCAGGTGGTAAACAACGCCGCTAAGATGCGGCACATGTCCGGAGGACAGCTCAAGGTGCCCATGGTCTTTCGAGGGCCCAACGGTCCGGCGGAGTACCTCTCATCCCAGCACTCCCAGGCGCTTCACAGCTACTTTGCTCACGTTCCTGGACTCAAGGTCGTCGCTCCTTCTACGCCCTACGACGCCAAGGGTCTGCTGAAGAGCGCCATTCGCGACGACAACCCCGTGGTCTTCCTCGAAGCGGAGATGTTCTACTCCTGGACCGGGGACGTGCCGGAAGAGGAGTACCTCGTTGATATTGGTAAGGCCGCGGTCCGACGGAAAGGGAGCGATGTGACCCTGATCGGATTCTCCAAGCCGATGCGGATGGTGGAAGAGGCGGCGGCGAGGCTCGAGGAGATGGGCATCAACGCCGAGGTTATCGATCTGCGCAGCTTGCGCCCCTTTGACGAGAAGAGCGTCTATGAGTCCGTGCGAAAGACCCATCGGGCGGTGGTGGTCGACGAGGCGTGGCCGATGGCGAGCTACGGGAGCTACCTCGGCTGGGAGATCTCCCGGAACTGCTTCGACGACCTGGACGCCCAGGTTGAGGTTATTCACTCCGAGGACGTGCCGATGCCGTATAACCACGCTCTGGAGCTGGCGGTACAGCCCTCGGTGGAGAAGATCATTAACGCAGTCAAGCGCGTCACCTATATGGAGTAGATCATGGCAGAACGAATCGTAATGACCGCCCTCTCCCCCACCATGGAGGAGGGGACAATACTGAAGTGGGATAAGAAGGAAGGTGACACCGTCAGCGCCGGAGACGTTCTATGCGAGGTGGAGACGGACAAGGCGAGCATGGAGTACGAGTCCACTCAGGAGGGAACGCTCCTTAAGATCGTACTGGGTGAGAACGAGTCGGCGAAGGTCGGCGATACCATCGCCGTTCTCGGTGAGCAGGGAGAAGATATCTCCGATCTCCTGAAGAACGTGGAATCCGAGAGCGCCGGCGGCGGAGAAGCGCCCGAGGCGGCGGAGGAAGAGAGCAAGACTCCCGGGGCACCTGAGGCGGAGCCTACCGCACAGCCGGCGGCTCCTGAGCCGCCCCATCCTGCCGCGGCGCCCCAGCCGCCAGCGGAGACGGAACAGGGCGCTCCCCAGACGGGAGCCGCCGGAGAGGGCTCCCTGACGCCGGAAGGCGAGCGGGTCAAGTCTTCACCTCTGGCGCGGAAGCTCGCAGCCCAACGCGGTATAGACCTCGCCATGGTTGCCGGCACCGGACCAAACGGCCGGGTGACCAAGAAGGACGTGGAAAACTTCCGTGGCGCCCCCGCGGCACCACGGGCCGGGGCGGCCGCCGGCGGCAGTGGAGCTCCCGGCGCGGCGGCGCTCCCCGCGGAGGACCAGAAGATCCCCCTGGGCAACCGTCGCAAGGTAATTGCGCAACGACTTGCGGAGTCTAAGTTCAGCGCGCCGCACTTCTACCTCAAGGTCTCGGCGGACATGGAAATGGTGATAAACGCCCGAAAGACTTTGAACGCCGCGCTGCCGGAGAAGGCGAGCATGAACGCCTTCTTTATTAAGTTCGCCGCGGAGGCGATTAAGCGCCACCCGGTGGTGAACTCCAGCTGGCAGGGAGACCACATCCTGCAGCACGGCTCGATCGACATCGGTCTCGCCGTGGACGCCGGAAACGGCCTCATTACCCCTGTGGTGCGCAACTGCGGCAATCGCGGGGTCGTGGATATCGACGGAGACCTGAAGGTGCTCATCGAGAAGGCGCGGAACAACGAGCTCAAGCCGGAGGAGTACACCGGGGCGACCTTTACCATTAGTAACCTCGGCTCCTTCGGCATCGAGGAGTTCACCGCGATCATTAACCCTCCGGGCTCGGCGATTCTTGCTCTGGGCAAAACCCAAGCTACTCCGGTGGTGTCCGACAGCGGCGAGATCGTGGCCCGGCCGCTTATGAAAATGACCCTCTCCTGCGACCATCGTGTCATCGACGGCGCCGCGGGGGCACGGTTCCTCTCGGACCTGCAGGGCATTATGGAAAACCCGGTACGGGTGCTTTTCTAAGGAGTGTCAACACCAATGAGCGAACAGTACGATTACGACGTCTTAATTATCGGCTCCGGACCCGGCGGCTACGTCGCCGGCATCAGGGCGGGACAACTCGGCCTCAAGGTTGGGGTGATCGAGAAGGAAGCTCCGGGAGGCGTCTGCCTCAACTGGGGCTGCATTCCTTCCAAGTCCCTGATCCACCAGGCGGAGATTTTTCACTACACCGAAAACTTGGAGGCGATGGGGGTAACCCTCGACCGGAGCAAGCTCGACTACTCTAAGGTGTACCGGAAGTCCCGGGACGCCGCCTCCGCCCTCTCGAAGGGCGTGCGGGGCCTGTTGAAGAAGAACAAGGTGGAGTACATCGAGGGGGAGGCGAAGTTTCTCTCCGCCCATGAGCTCGAGGTGGGAGGATCGAAAAGGCTAAGCGCCGATAACATCATAATAGCCACCGGCTCTCGCCCCCGGGAGATCCCGGGCTTCGATATCGACGAGAAGGATGTGCTCTCCTCCACCGGCATTCTCTCCCTTCAAGAGCTCCCGAAGAAGCTCGTTATTCTCGGAGCCGGCGCTATCGGCATGGAGTTCGCCTACGTCATGAACGCCTTCGGCGTGGAGGTGACGGTGGTGGAGATGCTCGACTCGATTCTGCCCCTGGAAGACAACGACGTGGTTGAGGTGGTGCGAAAGGAGTTCAAGAAACAGGGCATCACTATGATGACGAGCACCAAGGCCACCGGCCTCGAGCGGGGAAAGAAGGGGCTCACCGTAACCGTGGAAAGTTCCGACGGGAAGAGCGAGAAACTCGAGGCGGATAAGCTTCTCGTCGCGGTCGGTAGGGCGCCGAACACCGAGAACCTCGGCCTGGAGACCGTCGGCATTAAGAGCGATCGCGGCTTTATTCCCGTGGGCGACTACTACCAGACCTCGGTTAAGGGAGTGTACGCCATCGGCGACGTCACCCCTTCACCCCTGCTCGCGCACGTGGCGAGCAAGGAGGGGGAGATCGCGGTTGAGTACATCGCCGGCCACCGTCCGGAGGCGCGAATCGATCCGGACCTCATTCCGTCGGCGGTCTACTGCGAGCCCCAGGTGGGGAGCTTCGGCCACACCGAGAAGCAGGCGAAGGAGAAGGGGCTCGATTTCGAGACCGCAATCTTTCCCTATCGCGGGGCCGGCAAGTCCGTGGCGATCGAGCACTCCCAGGGGCTCGTAAAGATCGTCTACAAGAAGGATACTCACGAGATTCTCGGGGCCCACGCCGTGGGTAACAGCGCCACCGAGATTATCCACGAGCTCCTCCTGGCGAAAAAGGCGGAGCTCCTGCCCGAGGACGTGGCTACTATGGTCCACGCTCATCCGACGATTTCCGAGGCGGTCATGGAGAGCGCCCGCACCGCCGAAGGGTGGGCGATTCACTACTGAGGTAACGTGGGTCGGCGTGCCGGGCGCCCCGACCGCGGCGCCGGAGAGTACCGGCGCCGGCCGGTCACTCCGGGGCTCTCCGGAGCAGATGTTCCCAGGTGAGGCCGGTCCCGGCGGGCAGGTCGACCTGAAGGATGGCGCCGACGACGCTCTCTAGAAATCGGGGATGGAGACCCGGGGAGAGATTGTGCTCGCTGCGAAGAACGGCGAGGCGGTCTCGGGTGATGGCGGTGCCGGCGGCACTATCTTCCCGGAGGAGGATGGAGCGATTGGTGGTGCCGTAGTTGCCCGCCTCCGAAGGGGCGAGCTCCTTCCGACCGGACCCCAGGACGCTCTCCACTCGCCTCTCCCCGTAACTGTCGCGAAACTCTCTGAGAACCGTATCTCTTTCCGCACCGGCCCGCAGTAGCTGCCAGACACGCTCCGCTACGCCCACCGTCCGACGGAACTCCTCGGGTTCCAGGGCGATCGGATCATCGAGACCTCCTCCTGCCCGAGAGAGGGTGATGTGCTTCTCAACTACCTGAGCACCCATGAGGACCGCGAGGCCGGGGATGAGCTCGGGATCTTCGCTATGGTCGGAAACGCCGACCTCCACGCCGAAGAGGGCGGAGAGATGGGGCAAGAGCCTGAGATTGTACTCCTCCGCCGGGGCGGGGTAGGAGGTTACGCAGTGGAGAACCGTAATTTCCCGGGGGCCCCGCGACCTGAGGGTGGCCACCGCGAGCTCAATATCCGCGAGGGTGGAGACTCCGGAGGAGAGAAGCAGCGGGAGACCGGTCTCCCCGACGTAGTGGAGCAGCGGGAGATGGTTGAGTTCCGGTGAGGCGATTTTCCACTCCCGGATCTGCAGCTTCGAGAGCATCGAGGCGCTTCCGAGGCCGAAGGGGGTGCATAAGAAAGCGATGCCCGCGGAGATACACTCCTCCTGGAGGGCGGCGTAAAACTCCGGCGGCTGTTCGAGAGCTCGGAAGCGGTCGTAGATCGAAACGGCCCCTCCCGGAAGATCGATCCTCCCCGCCTCGGGGTGAACGATCTCCTCGGCGATTACCGCCTGGAACTTCGCCACCTGAGCCCCGGCCTCGACGGCGGCGCGGATGAGTTCCCGCGCTTTGGTGAGATCGCCTCCGTGGCTGGTTCCGATTTCAGCAATTACCCTCGGCGGGCCCCCGGCGTGCTCATGTCCACCCTGCCCGGCCGTACTCATTCTTTCTCTATCACCTCGAATCCGCAGTAGGGAACAAGGGCTTTCGGCATACGCACCGAGCCGTCCGCCTGCTGGTAGTTCTCCAGAATGGCGATAATCGCCCGGGAGACCGCAATGGCCGTGCCGTTGAGCATGTGCACGAACTCCCGGCGCTTGCCTCCTTCTCTCTGCTCCTGGACGAAACGGACCCCCAGGCGCCGAGCCTGGTAGTCGGTGCAGTTGGAAGTGCTGGTGATCTCGCCCCAGCCTCCGGAGTCACCACGGCCCGCCATCCACGCTTCGAGGTCGTACTTTCGGTAGGCGGGACCGCCTAGATCACCGGTCGCCGTATCGACCACCCGGAAGGGAATGCCGAGACCTTCGAATATCTCTTCCTCGATGCCTCGGAGCTCCTCGAGCATCGCGTCGGAGTGCTCCGGGAGGGTGTAGACGAACATCTCCACCTTGGTGAATTGGTGTACTCGATAGAGCCCTTTGGAGAACTGCCCCGCCGCTCCCGCTTCCCGGCGGAAACAGTGGGAGAGGCCGGCCATCTTGATGGGTAACCGCTCCGCCGGGAGGGTTTCCTTCGAGTAATAGCCTCCGAGGGTGATTTCCGCGGTGCCCACGAGGCAGGCGTCCTCTCCCTCGATGTTGTAAATGTTGCTCTCCGCTCCCCGGGGATTAAAGCCGATTCCCTCGACGATCTCCGTCCGGGCGATGTCCGGGGTGATGGTTAGGGTGAACCCGTGCTTTTCGAGGATATCCATGGCGTATCGGACAAGGGCGAGCTCCAAGAGGGCGCCGCGGTTTTTGAGGTAGTAGAACTTCGTACCCGAGACCTTGGTCCCCGCCTCGAAGTCGATAATGTCGAGTTCCTGCCCGAGCTGGACGTGATCCTTCGGCTCGAAGTCGAAGCGGGTAGGCTCTCCACGGCGGGCGATCTCTCTGTTCGCTTCCTCGTCCGCCCCATGGGGCGCCGCTGGGTGGGTCATGTTGGGAATTCGAGACGCCTCGGCGTAGAGCTGCTTCTCGACTTCCTCGAGCTCCGCTTCCAGAGCCGGCAGCTGTTGCTTGAGTTCCTTCCCCTCGTTGATGAGTCTATCTCGCTCCTCCGGGGAAGGCTTACGCTTCATTGCAGCGGCGTTCTCGTTTCGACGCTTGCGCAGCTCTTCGATCCTCTGAATCGTCTCGTTACGGCGATCGTAGAGCTCCACAACCTTCTCCACGTCGGCCTCGACGTGCCGAGCCGCCACGTTCTCCTTGACGGCCTCTCTGTTTTCGCGGATAAACCTCAGGTCCAGCATGGGCCCATATTACCCGTCCCGCCGCGCCGTGTCCAACCGGCGTCGCCGCAGATACCCCCAGGGCGCCGGAAGGGGAGCCCCGGGCTTACCTTTCGAGCTCCTCCGCCCGCTCCGCCGCTCGGCTCACCGCGTCCACCACCGCAGCCGTAAGGCCGCCCTCCTCCAGGGCGAGGATCCCTTCCACCGTTGTACCTCCGGGGGAGCAGACCCGGCTCACCATCTCCTCCGGGTGGACGCCGCTCTCCCGAAGCACCGATGCTGCGCCCTCGACAACGCCGAGGGCCGCCTCGAGGCTCTGGGTGTAGGGTATGCCTTTCCTGGTGCCGCCCAGGGCGAGGGCGTGAATAAAATGGAGGACGAAGGCTATTCCCGAGCCGGAGAGGCCGGTAATCGCGCTCATTTGACTCTCCGGGAGAATGATGGCGGTTCCCGCCGCTTCGGCGAGGCGGAGCGCATCTTCCTGGAGTTGGGTGCCGCTGTCTTCGGAGAAGGAGACCCCGACCACCGCGGCACCGGCCTGGGCGGCGATGTTCGGCATAAACCGGATCACCGGCCGATCACCGAGGAGCTCTCGGATTCTGCCGGTTGTGGTCCCGGCGAGAACGCTCACCACCGGGGTCGTTCCGGCCACCGGCTTCAGTTGCGGCAGGAGCTCAGGAGCTTGCTGCGGCTTCACCGCGAGGATGACCAGCTCGCTCTCGGAGAAGAGCGCGCCAAAGTCCTCACCGTGGTCACGGCAGCCGTACCGTTCCCGGGCAAGGCGCAGGCGTTCCTCGGACTTCTCGATAACGCCGATCGCCGGAGCGTGCTCCAGGCGGTGTATGCCTCTTACCAGCGCCTCTCCCATAAAACCGAAACCGATAATGCCGATCCTTTTCAACGCGATGCCTCCTTCCGTAGTCCTACATAACCGTACTGCCTCGCGTGCTCATACGCAACAACCGCTACGGAGTTCGAGAGGTTGAGAGAGCGGGTCCCGGGACGCATCGGAATTCGCAGGGTCCGCTCCCGGTTCCGATCGAGAAGCCACTCCGGTAGTCCCGCGGTCTCCTTGCCAAAGAGAAAGACCGTCTCTTCCGGGAACGCCGGCTCCGAGAAAGCGTGCATTCCCTTGGTCGTGACGTAGAAGGCTCGGGACTCCTCGAAACGGTCGAAGAGGGAGTCCAAGGAAGGGTAGGTGGTGAGCTCCACCTCGGGCCAGTAGTCCAGCCCCGCCCGTTTGAGATACCGATTCTCCAGCGAGAACCCGAGGGGCTCCACCAGATGAAGAGAGGCACCGATGGCGGCGCAGGTCCGGGCGATATTTCCCGTATTCTGAGGTATTTCCGGCTCCACAAGGACGATCTGGGTCTTCATACGGCGTAGAAGCGCCAGAGTGCGGTTACGGCCAAGCATAGAAGCAGGAGTAGAGGAGGCCACCATTCACCCCGGGCGGATCTAAAGCTCATACTCTCACGTAGATCGAAGAGGTGAAAACCCCGGAGCAGGAACGCGTCGGTGAGACTCTCCGCTTCGAGAACGCCCTCCCGGAGCAGTGAGTAGAGGGCGGTGCGGGTTCTCCGCAGAGGCCCTCGAAGCCCCGGTCCTCGCAACCGCCTTGCGAGGGACTCCTCCTCGAGGATCTCTTCCAGCCGTGGCAGAAGCGCGAAGAGCGCCACGATTATGGTGGACAAGGTGCGTCCCGCCCCGCCGAAGGGAGCGGTGGACCATCTGAGGACCTTCGAAACGCCCCCGGGGGAGAGTACGCCGAGCATGAGATGGGCGCTGAGCAGAAGAGCGGTGAGTCGCAGGAGGAGGAGCAAGCTCCCTTCGAGGGGGATGAGAAGGGAGCTGCCGGTGAGCAGCGCCGTCACCGGAGGGACCGAGGCGAGAACGGCGAGAAGCAGCAGGAGGCGACGGGTGGAGCGAAGGAAGCGGCGAACGGTCACGCCGAGGTGTCCGGAGACGACCGTAAGGAGCGCAAAGGCGAGAAGGAGGGGGCCCGCCGTTGCGAAAACGAGGAGTAGCTGATAGAGCAGATAGCTCGCGAAGAGGAGGCGCTCGTCCATTCGGTGGAGAAGGGTCTCTCCTTCGAGAGGTAGAAAGAGCACCGCTACTCCCTCCCTTCCTCCAACCAGGTGAGCTCCTCGAAAGCTCTGGTGGCGGGACGCAGACCATACTCTTCCGCCCGCTCCAGCGCAAGCGCCGGGGCCGCGTCCACGGCGACTTCTCCCCTTCTGAGGATGACCATGCGATCTGTCTCGGCCAGTATCCGGTGGTAGTCGTGGGTTGCCAGGACGATTCCGACCCCCTTCCGTTTCTGCTCTCGCAGCAGAGCGATAAACTCTCGGGTTGACCGGTAGTCGAGCTCGAGAAAGGGCTCATCGAAGAGAAGCATCTCCGGCCGGCCGAGGAGCGCCCCGGCGAGTGCAACCCGCCGCTGCTCTCCTCCGGAGAGGGCGTGACAGGGGCGGTGGAGCAGTCCGCCGAGGCCGAAGCGATCTACCTCCGTTAGGAGCTCCCGCTCTCCTACCTGGGCGGTCCGGGCTCCGATTTCGAGGTCTTCCCCTACGGTCTGCCCGAGCAGTTGCCGTGCGGGGTGTTGGAGCACCATCCGTAGAGCCCGGCGAAAGTCACGCTCTTTCCAGTTCGGCGGATCCATGGAGACCGTAAGGCGGCCGGAGCTCGGTGGAAGGAGCCGTGCCGCTACCCGGAGCAGAGCGCTCTTGCCGGCGCCATTGGCCCCGGCAACAAGAGTGAACTCACCGGAGCGAAGGGTGAAGGAGAGCTCTTTGAGCGCCTCGACGCCGGTCTCGAAGCGGAGAGAGACTCTCTCGAACGCTAGAGAGAACATCGGATCACGGATTGCTTGCCGGTCGTTCCAGGAGACTCCGGGTGCTCCGTGCAAGGAGCGTCGCCGCCACCAGCTTGAGAGCGTCCCCCGGCAGAAATGGGAGCATTCCCAGGCTGACCGCCTGGAGCGTGGAGAGCCCCTGGACCGTCGCGAGCCAGGGGACCCCCAGGGCGTAAATGAGAAGCGAGCCTATCATTCCGGCGAAGCCGTTGCGCCGGAGGGAGTCGCCCGAGAGGATCGCGGTCACCATAACCGCGGGGAGGTATCCGAGAAGGTACCCTCCGGTGGGGCCGAGGATGTGTCCGAGACCTCCGGTACCAGCGGAAAAGATAGGAAGACCTACCGCTCCGAGGAGCAAGTAGGCGCCCACGCTCGTTACCGCCCATCGCACCGGCAGGAGGAGCCCCGCGAGGATGACAAAACCACTCTGAAGGGCGATAGGCACCGGTGAGAAGGGGAGCGGGATGAGAACATAGCTACCGAGGGTTATGAGGGCGACGAATAACGCCGCTCGAACCGCACCGGCGAGCTCCGTGCGCCGTTCGGCGAGAAACTTGTCGTTTCGTTCACTGTTACTGCTCATTGCCGCAAACCATCGTGGAAGACGAGCTTCGTGCTCAACCGTTTAGTATGAGCGGGACCGCTCTCCTGGCCGCTAATTCTCCTCAGGAGGAGCTTCGCGGCCTCTTCGCCTATCTTCGAAACCGGCTGGGCGATGGTGAGGCTCGCAATTCCGGTGACCGAGGAGAGTTCCATGTCGTCAAAGCTCGCGAGAAAGAGTTCCGACGCGAGCGTGCCGCGGTGCTCAACCACGTACCGAACCGCCCCGATGTGCATAAAGTAGTTGGAAATGAAGACGCTCTGAGGAGGGTGGGGCTGCTCGAGGAGTTCCCGTATGAGTTTATACCCGCTCTCGATGTGGAAGTCTCCGAAGCGGATGTGCTCCTCCGGGACCTTGATGCCGAAGTCTTCCAGAGCCGAGAGAAAGCCCTCATATCGCTCCCGGGCGGAGGTGAGCTGAAGGTCTCCACCAATAAACCCGAAACTGCGATGTCCGCGCTTGAGCAGATGATGAATGGCGCGGTAGGTTCCGGTGGCGTTGTCCACCAGGACGGCGTCGGAATCGAATCCCTCTACCAGCCGGTCAACGAGGACAGCCGGTACGTTGCTACCCCGGAGCGCTTCGGCGAAGTGTGCTCCCTCCCTGGTGCTCGGTATAATGATCAGACCGTCGACGTGCTTCTCCAGAAGAAACTCTATCCGCTCCCGCTCCATGGCGACGTCCTCATTCGTTCCACACACAACCATGTTGTAGCCGTGGTTGCGGAGCGTGAGCTCGACTCCCTGGGCCACTCGCATAAAAAACTCGTTCGCGATCTCCGGCGCCACGAAGCCGACGCTGAGGGTCTTGTTAGATTTGAGGCTCCGGGCGATCGGGTTCACCCGGTAGGAGAGCTCTTCGATCGCCTGGAGCACCCGTTTTCGGGTGTCCGGGGCGATTCGGCTGTCCTTGTTAATGACCCGGGAGACGGTTGCCGTCGAAACCCGAGCTCGTTCCGCAACATCCCTAATAGTTGCCGCCATAGATAGGGGAGGATGCCACGCTCGGGGGGGTGTGTCAATGTTACACGGAGAACGGGTTACCGGCCCTACCGCCGAGGGGCTTAGCGCACGGCGTGGTGCGCCTGATCCTACCCAGGCTCCTGGGTGATTTCGGCGGCCTGCTCGGTGGAGAGTACCTCGTTCTTCTTTGCGAAGCGCTCGTCCCGAAGATGCGTACCGGCTCACCCTTTTACTCTGACTACTCGAAAAGAGAGAGTCGCGCCGTAGACCTCGACAACGGAAACGGTCAGGCGCTACGTCCGGCGCTCTCGGAGAGGTTGGTGACGTGGGGAATCGCTCGAATGCTCTTCATGACCCGTTTTACATCCGCCTGGCGCTCGAGCTCCATGGTGAAGAAACCTTCGAGCTTGCCCTGATCGTTTTCGTCTACTCGTCCCTCTATGAGGTGACCCTGGTATTTTCGTACCGCTCCTTCGATCTCCGAAAAGAGATCGTTGGTCTTTTGGGCGGTCACCCGGAACCGTTTCGTGGTCTTCGGGGAGACCGTCTCCCACTCGACCTCGATTTTCCGCTCATTGAGATCGCCGATGAACTTGAGATTGGGACAGTCCCGTCGGTGGATAATGATGCCCCGACCCCGGGAGATGTAGCCGATTATGTCATCCCCGGTGGATGGTGTGCAGCATTTGGCGAAGCGGATCATCATATTCCGCTCATCACCGACCCGGACCGCCACCTTATGCTCGTCCATGAGCTTGCCGCTCTCCGCGGGCTCCTTCACCTGCGTCGGCGGGGGATCCTTTGGCGCCTCCGGCTTTCGCCGGGCGACGATACTCCGGTTGATTATCAGGTTTTCGTCGTGCTTATTGAGCCAGTGGCGGATCTTCTGTCGAGCCCGAGAGGTCCGGGCGTAGCGGAGCCAGTTCAGGTGTGGGTGGGCGTGCGGGTTGGTCATCACCTCTACCACCTGGGTATTCTTAAGCGGTTCCTTGAGGGGAATAATGGAACCGTCCGCCTTTGCGCCGGAGGTGTGGTTTCCCACCTCGGTGTGTATGTGATAGGCGAAATCGATCGCCGTGGCTCCCTTGGGAAGCTCGATCGCATCTCCCTTCGGCGTGAAGACGTAAATGGAGTCCTTGAGAATTTCCCGCTTAATCTCCTCGAGGAACTCGCTCGAGGTGATTCTCGCTCCGTTGAGGTCCTTGACCCTGCTGATTATTGCTAGATCCTCTCGTTTCACCTGATCCCGGTTGGTCCCGCGCTTGTATATCCAGTGGGCGGCGACGCCGTACTCCGCGGTTTGGTGCATCCTCTTGGTTCGAATCTGAAACTCCAAGGTTTTGCCGTCAAAGGAGAGCACCGTGGTGTGCAGGCTCTGGTACTGATTCGCCTTGGGCATGGCGATGTAGTCCTTGAACCGTCCCTCCATGGGAGGCCAGAGCCGGTGGACGAGGCCGAGGACGTTGTAGCACTCGTTCTCGCTATCGCAGAGAATGCGAATACCGAGAAGATCGTAGATCTCGTCAAGGGATTTACCGAAGCGCTTCATCTTCTGGTAGATGGAGTAGAAGTGCTTCGCCCGGGTTTCGACAACGACCGAGAGGTTCTCCTCCGCCGCGGCCTGGTAGATCGCCTCCTTAACCCGCTGCAAATAGGCCGCCCGCTCCCCCTTCTTCTCCGCGACGTAGCTGCGGATCTGCTGGTACAGCTCGTGGTTTAGATGCTTAAGAGAGAGGTCCTCGAGCTCGTCCTTCATCCAGCTAATGCCGAGGCGTCCCGCTAAGGGAGCGTATATGTCCAGGGTCTCCTGAGCGATGGTTCGTTGGCGCTCCGCCTTCTTGTACCCCAGGGTTCGCATGTTGTGGAGCTTATCGGCGAGCTTAATAAGAATGACCCGAATGTCCTTGACCATGGCGAAGAGCATCTTTCGGATCGTCGCGGACTCCTGGACGTTCTTGTTCTTAGACTTGACCAGGGCAATCTTGGTCACTCCGTTGACCAGGAGCTCCACCTCCTTGCCGAAGTCCCGGCGAAGGTCCTGTCGGGTCACAGAGGTGTCTTCGAGGACGTCGTGCAGGAGGGCGCCGCAAATGGTCGAACCGTCGAGGCGCATTTCGGCAAGGATTTCAGCCACCTGAAGAGGATGGACGAAATAGGCGTCGCCGCTCTCGCGCAGCTGTCCCTCGTGAAGCCTCTTGGAGAGCTCAGCCGCCTGAACGACGAGCTTCTGCTCCTCCTCACTGAGATAGGTGACAATCTTTTCGAGCTCACCGATGGTCTGAATCATACCTTCCTATCGTGACTCTCTCTCGGCCGGCGAGATCATCTACTGTCTCGATTTCTACGAAGCCCGCTTCCTGCATGAGGGAGCGAACCGCAGCCGCTTGGGAACTCGCCGCCTCGACTAAAATATATCCATTTTGGCGCAGTGACGCCAGAGCCTCTCTGAGTAACCGTGGTATAAGGTCGAAACCCTCCGGCCCGCCGTCAAGGGCCAAGGCGGGCTCACCCCAGCCCCGGGAAAGCGCTTCCGCGGTCTCCTCACTGGTGAGATAGGGTGGGTTCGCGGTAATCAGGTCGAAGGGAGCGTTCTCAATACCCCTGAGCAGGTCGCACTTCCGGAAGGTCACCAACCCCGGGGCAAGACGCGCTTCGTTTTCCCGGGCGAGCTGGAGAGCCGCCGGCGAGATGTCCGAGGCGCTCACTTCCACCGGGCCGAGGCGCGCCTCGGCGAGCTCCGCGGCGAGGGTAATGGGGATGCATCCGGTGCCGGTGCAACAGTCGTGCACCCGATAAGGCTCACACCGTGCGGAGGTGCCGATCTCTTTCCTGATGATCTGCAGGGCGCGGTCCACGAGGAGCTCCGTATCAGGCCGCGGAATGAGCGCTCTCGGATCGGTGAGAAAGGTACGGCCGTAGAACTCCTTCCGCCCGAGAATGTAAGCTACCGGGGTGCCCCGCGTTCGCCGAGAAAGAAACTCCTCGTAGGTCGTCAGCGTGTCCGGTGGGAGAGTATCGGTATACCGGCGGTAGAGCTGCTCCTTGGTAAGGCCCGCGGCGGCCGCGAGAAGAATCGCCGCCTCGTGGCCCGGACGGTCGATCTGCCCCCCGGCTCCGGCCAGAGCCTGGGCGCCTCGGCGTAGGAGCTCCTGAACGGTAGCCATCCCTAGACCGCCTGCTTTAGCGCTTCCTCCCGGTCCGTGAGTTTGAGCGCCTCGATCGGCTCCTCCAGATCGCCGGCGAGGATGGCGTCGAGGCGGTATATGGTCAGGTTGATCCGGTGATCCGTGAACCGGTTCTGCGGAAAGTTATAGGTCCGTATCCGTTCGCTCCGGTCTCCGGAGCCAATCTGGCTCTTTCGAGCGCTCGAGAGCTCCTGCTGTTTCTTCTTCTCCTCGATCTCGTAGAGCCGCGCCTTTAGCACCCGGAGCGCCTTCGCCTTGTTCTTATGCTGGCTCTTCTCGTCCTGGCAGGTTACCACCAGTCCCGTAGGAATGTGCGTGATACGAACCGCCGAGTCCGTTGTATTGACGCTCTGGCCGCCGGGACCGGAGGAGCGGTAGACGTCTATGCGCAATTCCTCGTTCTTGACCTCCACGTCCGTTTCCTCCGCCTCCGGAAGAACTGCCACGGTGACCGCGGAGGTGTGAATCCGGCCGCCGCTTTCAGTAGTGGGAACCCGCTGTACCCGATGGACCCCGCTCTCATACTTGAGATCGCCGTAGACGTTCTTGCCGGAGAGGGAGAAGACCACCTCTTTGAAGCCCCCGATTTCCGTCTCGTTGGAGTCGATGATTTCCAGTTTCCATCGCCGGAGCTCTGCGTAGCGGCTGTACATGCGAAAGAGGTCCGCCGCGAAAAGGCCCGCCTCTTCGCCTCCGGTGCCCGCACGAATCTCCATAATGACGTTCTTGACGTCCAGGGGATCCTTCGGAACTAGGAGCATTCTCAGCCGCTTACTGCTTTTGCCGAGCTCCTCTTCCAGCCGTTCCTCCTCATCCCGGGCCATTTGCTTCATTTCCTGATCCGTTTCGGCCTGAACGAGCTCTCTCGCCTCATCGAGCTCCTCCTTGAGCTCCCTGTGCCGGTTGTACTCGGTGACCACCTCGGTGAGGTGGGAGTGCTCTTGCATGAGCTCCTTGTACCGTTTCGGATCCTTGTGTATTTCGGGGTCGCTAATGAGCTGTTCCACCTCGCGGTGGCGCGCGACCATTTGATCAAGCTTTTCGTACATCTTCGGACTCCCGGGAGTTATCCGCGGCTCCCGATTCGGAAGAAACCGAAAAGACTGCCGCAGATACCGCCCACAATATGCGCGAACTGGGAAATCGAGTCTTCCTGGACGGAGGCGACGATTTCCCGTGTAAGAAAGATAAGCACCACCAGGATAAAGGTGAGGGGAATCTCTCCCCTGCGAATGTTGGTAAAGGATACCAGCAGAATCATCATAAACACAATGCCGCTCGCTCCGAGGAGGCCCGTCGGCAGTAGCGCGACGTTTAACAGCCCTGTCACCAGGGCCGTAATGATCATCATAAACAGGAGGTTTCCGTGACCGTACTTCTCCTCGAGAATCGGACCGAGGAGCAAAATGAAGGCGAAGTTACTCATCAAATGGGTCCAGTTGGCGTGGCCGAGTGGGTGTAGGAGCAACCGGAGATACTCCGCCGGGCTGCTCCAGTTCATCCGAGGGCCGATTGAGAAGAACGACCCGGTAAGCCCGGCGCTAAAGAGGGTGTCCAGAAGGAGAATTGCGGTAGCAACCAGAGCAAACGTGAGAGTCACCGGGGCGTTGTAACGGATTTTCATGGAAGAGAAGGGTATGGAGCCTCTCCGGCTCTGTCAATAGAGCGAAGCTCTCATGGAACCCGGGCTGCTGTTGCGGTTTCCGATCGCAGTGGGTAGATTAAGGGTGTGGAATATCAACGCAAGCCGGACTGGCTCAAAATACAACTCAACACGAACGACAACTTCAAGTATCTGAAGAACCTCATGCGGGAGGAGCGGCTCACCACGGTATGTGAGGAAGCGCGGTGCCCTAATATCCACGAGTGCTGGGGGGAACATCGGACCGCCACCTTTATGATTCTCGGGGATACCTGTACCCGGCGATGCCGATTCTGCGCCGTCAAGACCGGTTTGCCAAAGAGCGTGGACCGGACGGAACCGAAACGGGTGGCGGAGTCGGTGAGGCAGATGGGGCTCAAACATGTGGTTGTCACCATGGTCAACCGGGACGAGCTCAAGGATGGTGGCGCCTCGATTATGGCCGAGACGGTAGGAGCGATACACCGCGCCGCTCCGAATTGCACCGTGGAAGTGCTCACCTCCGATTTCATGGGGGACCGCCAGGCGATTGCCGCGGTGATGGAGGCGAAGCCGGAGATCTTCTCCCACAACGTCGAGACGGTCCGGCGACTCACGCCGCAGGTGCGTTCCCGCTCCGATTATGACCGCTCCCTCCGGGTGCTACAGGTGGCACGGGAGATAGACCCAGAGGCGGTGGTGAAGTCGAGCATGATGCTCGGACTCGGCGAGTCGCAGGAGGAGATCCACGATGCCATGCAGGACCTCCTCGACCACGGTGTCCGGGTAATGAACCTCGGCCAGTACTTGCAACCCACAAAACGTCATCTCCCGGTGCAGAAGTACTGGACTCCCGATGAGTTCGCGGCTCTCAGGCAGAAGGCGCTTGAGCTCGGATTTCTCCACTGTGAGGCGGGACCATTGGTGCGCTCATCCTATCACGCAGGAGAGGACTACGAGAGCTACCGAAAGAAGATTCACCCCCTCGCCCGGGACGAAGAGCTCGCCGGTAAGCTGTGATACTCCTCCTCGGTGAACGAAGCCGGTCAACTGTGCGGCGACCTTGCCTTTGCAAAAGATAGCGTAAAAAAATCCCCATCCGGTGTTACCTAACGGCTGAGGCGGTGTTTTACTCTTTAGAGCGAACGCAACCGGATACGGAGCACGCCAGTCGTTTCTTCATCTTCCTTTTTTTGGTTGTTTCAGTGGGTCGCCCCGGAGGTTTCCTCCTTTCCTCCGGGGCTTTTTTTGTCCCACTCCGTTTCTCCAGCCCGAGGTCGCCGGAGAGCTCTCATCGCTCAGAGTGATAGCCTTTGAAGGGTCGCTCGAAGAGCAGAGAGTGGGTGGGACCGGAGGGGGCGAGAACGCTCTCGTAGAGGGCGATACGGACAACCGCTCCTCCCTCCCTTTGCGCCGACCGCTCTCTGAGCCACCGGTCGGCGACCTCCCGTTGCACCTTTCGGGGCCGCTTTCGCAGATATCCGACGGTGAGGTGGGGGCGGAAAGGTTTTTGATCAAAGGAGATCTCCCGCTCTTGGAGCCCCTTTCGAAGCTTCTCTGTAATCCCCTCGAGGGGCGTAGCGCCCTCTTCGAGCGTGCAGACCAGCACCCTTGGTTCCCGGGGTTTCGGAAAGACCAGGGGTGGGCCCAAACGCACCGCTACCCGCTGGGGTAGCTCGAAGCTCTCCATCACCGCTCTGATCCGGGGCAGTTGGAACTCCTGCGTATCCCCGAGAAAGGCCGCGGTCATGTGATACCGCTCCGGGGGTATCCACCGCACCGCTTTGCGAAGCTCGAGCAGCTGATCCATAAAGGTTCTGGCCCGTTCCTCTAGCTCCCTACGCAGCGTCTCGTCGATGTCAAAAGCAACAAAGAGTCGCTTCAATCGGCTCTCCTCATTCGATATAGTAAGGCCCATGAGCGAGAGAGTCCAAGAGCTGGAACGGCTGGTCCGGTACCACCAGGAACGCTACTACAACGATGAGGCTGAGATCAGCGACCAGGAGTTCGACGCCCTCTGGGATGAGCTTCGCAGACTCGACCCGGAGAATGCGCTCTTCTCGGAGGTAGGAACGGATCGGAGCGAGGGGTTTCCCAAGCGAGAGCACATTATCCCGATGGGCAGCCAGGAGAAGGCGGCGGACCCCGAGGCGTTTCGAAAGTGGATCAATAAGATTGCCGCCCCGCGCTACGTGGTGCAGTACAAGCTCGACGGAGCGAGCATGGAGCTGCAGTATGAGAATGGTCGATTCCGTGCGGGGGTTACCCGGGGAGACGGCAGAGTCGGAGATGACATTACCCGGAACGTTCGCCGGATGCGCGGGGTGATCGAGGAAGTCGGGGACGGATTCACCGGAGCGGTTCGGGGCGAGGTGATGATGGAACACGAGGTCCATGAGAAGTATTACTCGGAGAAGGCGAACTGCCGAAACGCCGCGAACGGCGTTATGAAGCGCAAAGACGGAGTGGGGAGCGATCTCCTTCGGGTGATGGTTTACGATGCGATGCATCGGGAGAGGGAGGATTTTTTCTCCGACGAGGTATCCAAGCTCGCCTGGCTCGAGGAGAACGGCTTCGACGTGGTGACCTACAAGGTGTTCGAGGATCCAGAGGATATTATCGCATATAGGGAGGAAATCGCGGAAGCCCGGGGGGGGCTCCCCTTCGACATCGATGGCCTGGTAGTAAAGAGCCCGGACATCGACCGTGAGGACATGCAGCGGGCGCGGCCGGAGAAGCAAATCGCCTTCAAGTTTGCCCTGGAGCAGACGGTTACGCAGGTTCGAGAGGTGGAGTGGAGCACCACGGGAAACACCTACACTCCCGTGGCGAAGGTGGAGCCGGTACGTCTCGCGGGGACCACGGTGCAGCGGGCGAGTCTGGTTCACCCGGAACATCTGGAGGAGCTCGGTATTCGGATCGGCTCGGAGGTGGTCATCACCAAGCGGGGGGAGATCATACCGAAGATCGAAAAGGTGGTGCACAACCCCGCCAATGCTCGAGCGGTGGAAGTTCCTCGGAACTGTGTCGCTTGCGGCACCGAACTGATCAACGAAGGGAAACGGCTCTACTGTCCCAATTTCGCCTGTCCCCTCCGGCTGAAGCACAGGTTGCGCAAGTGGGTTTCCGTTCTCGACATTAAGGAGTTCGGCCCCGTTCTGATCGATCGGCTTTTCGACTCGGGAAAGGTAAGATACGTGGCGGACCTCTATCGGGTAACACCTGAGGAGATCGCGGCCTTCGAAGGGATGGGGGAGGGGATTGCCCGGAAGGCGCTGGGAAATCTCCGGGCCGCCTCGGAGATTCGTCTGCCGCGGTTCGTGGCGGGCTTCGATATCGGTGGTATCGGGGAGCTCATCGTGGAGAAGCTGGTCTCCGCGGGGTATGATACCCTCGAGAAGCTTCGAGAAGCTTCGGTCGATGATCTCGCTGAGGTGGAGGGAATCGGAACCATAACCGCCGAGACCCTCAAGAAGGGGCTCGATGAGCTGAGAGATCATATGGATGCGCTTTTGGAAACCGGAGCGGTGCGTATCCTCGCCCCGCCGAGGGAGACGCCGATTTCCGGCAAGAGCTTCTGCTTCAGCGGCTCCCTCAGTAGCATGAAGCGGTCGGAGGCAGAGGAAACGGTCCGTTCCCTCGGGGGGAGCGCAAAGAGCGCTGTCACCACGGATCTGGATTTTCTGGTGACCAACGATCCGCAATCGGGCTCCTCCAAAAACCGCAAAGCGCGGGAGCTCGGGGTGAGGATTATTAGTGAAGAGGAATTTCTCAGGCTCGTCGCCCTTGCGTCCTCAGGGAGCACGACCTATGATTGAAGTAGAATGTCAAAAAACGTAGAAGAACTCCGGCGGCAAATCGAGGAGTACTATCTTCCCCGGCAGCTGGTAGATGCGATTCTCGATCTTGGTGGCATACCGAGTACCTCCCGGGAGACCCACGTTGGGGTTGGCTTTATCGACATCGTCGATTACACCTTTCTCTCGAAGTTCTTGAGCCCGAAGGAGAACCAGGAGGTCCTCAACGGTCTCTATACCGCCTTTAACAGCGTCCTGAAACGGCACGGTGGCTACCTCAATAAGATCGAAGGGGACTCGGTGATGTTCCACTACGGCGGTTTCACCGACGAGCGTATGCGTATGGGGGATGAGGAGCACGCTCTGAAGGTTATTGCCAAGGAGCTTTTCTACAGCTGCGTGGAGATGCAGCGGGTAGCTGTCCTCTTTAATCAGGCGAACGCTCGTTTCCTCTCGGAGAACACCTCCGAGGAGGACCGTAACGCCCTGCAGCGCGCCTTCGAGATTATCTCTCGCCTCCGAAAGGATGACGAGCTCATGTCCTCCATGAACGCCATGTTTCAGATTCGCATACGGGTCGGGGCGAGCATCGGAGAGGTTACCATTGGCAACTTCGGCCCCGAGGGAGCGCGCCAATGGGACGTAATCGGCGAGCCGGTGATCGACGCGAAGCGAATGGAGACCACCGCCCCCGTAGGAGGCTTGCGAATCGCCCGGGAGTACTACGACATACTGGACCAGATCGGCGTTGTGGACGAGTACTACCAGCGTTTCATTCGGGAGAACCAGATTCTCGGTAGCCGGTATCAGCACATCAGTAAGGAGGAGCTCTTCCAGTACAAGCTCGTCGTTATCGAGTCAAAGAAGAACGCCCGGTACGAGACCTACAGCATTCAGGTGAACCCGGGACTCCCGGAGCAGATTGCCAGTCAGGTGGAGAGTCTCCTCGACCAGGGACCCTCCGGGGCGGACATTATCCTTAAGCTGCTACAGGCGTATCGCGGAAACCGGTTCGTGGTAAATGCGATCGAGGAGCTCTTTGCGAGGGTTGGCATCGGGCTGCGGCGCCGGGATATGTTTGAACCGATGTATCCGAAGCGGTTTCGAGAGCTCATGAACGAGAGCGGTGGTGACGTTACCTCCCTGGAGGAGCGGATCCGAGAGGAGTACTCCCTCTTTGACCTATTCGAGAAGCTCGGCAAGTACCAGGACATCATTAAGACCTCTCCCTCTCGGAGAGACACCCCGGTGCAGTTCGGTAATTTCGAGCAGTACATGGCGGAGGAGCGAGAGCGAATTCAGAAGGTATTCGAAGAAGAGAAGGACGCGATCGTGCAGCGCTCCTACTTCTATAACGTCGTCTATCCGATCGTCTTTACCAGTATTCGGGCGAGCATTTTGGAGTATCAATCCGAGAGCGAAGAGCTCGAACTCCTTTCCTCCTGAGCCCCGGGGCGATTGTTTTCCCCCCATGGCGAACAAGTTTTCAGGAAAACGGATTCTCTTCGTTGGTGGATTTTCCGGAGTCGGAGGGGACCTGGTCGACCGCCTCACGCCACCGAGGCGCCCTGGAGGCTCGGTAGTATCCGGCGCGCCGTGAGGTGGGCTCCGATAATGTTCCTGGCCGGGGGACCGATGCGGAGCTCCCCGAGGGCCCCGGCTACGTAGAGTTCGGGCATCCACTGGAGAGTCTCGTCCGGGACCGGGTATCCCTCGGGGCCACGGGGAAGCCCCTGGGAGTCGGCAAGAGGCGCGATGAGGTCGGCGACGGGGGGAATCGCCGCGAAACCGGTCGCCGCCACCACCCGGTCGAACGCGTAGAGCCGCGGAGAGGAGCTCCCTTTGCCAATCAGCTCCAGCTCGATCTGGTCACCAGAGTGACGCAGGTGCGTGACTCGGCCCTTTTCGAATCGGAGCGCTCCGGAGTTCCGGAGTGCGCTGAGCTCCGCGTAGATTTCTCGCGGAAGCGTGCCGGGGTAACGCTGGAGGGTTATCTCCCTTCTTCGTTCTTCGGGACGGGCCAGCTTCTCGAAGGCGTCGCCGCATTTGGGCCCGACGTAGCACGGGTTGCCGTCGTAGTCCGCCTCGGTGGGCTCGGCAATATCGAAAATTGTGACCTCCCGAACCCCCCGGCCTCTCAGGGTGATTGCCAGTTGCCCGCCGGTTACACCGCAGCCCACGATACCAACGGTGTCCGCAGGGCCAATACCATCGAGAGTAAAGCGGGGATCGAAGATGTGAAGTGCCCGGCTCGGCTCGTCGACGTCTTCTTCCGGCCAAGGCACCACCGGGGGGGGCATCCCGGGAGCCAGAATGACCCGCCGGGCTCGATAGGATTTGGCCGCGCCCCGCAGCAGAAACCCGGGACTCTCCGGGGCGATTTCCACTACCTCGTCCCGTACGCGCTCGCCCAGGCCGTGCCGGTCGACGAGGTAGTCCGCGTGAGCGTTGAAGAGCTCCAGGGAGGGGCGCATATGGGGCTGAATAAAGTGGCTTTCCCCGTAGCCGCGTTTCCGAGCAAAACGGCGGAGGGCGTGGACGTCGAGTTCCAGGTTGTGGCTGCTCGAGGAGCGCAGGTACCGCATGCCGCAGGCCGTGGTCACCCGTTTCCAGACCGCCAGCGGTTCCGGTTCCGGATCTATTACGACCGGAAGGGAGCCATCCTGTCGAAGAATCGCAAGCTGAAGCAGCGTCCCGTGTATACCGCCTCCGACGATGACCGTCTCAAACATCTGTTTCCCTCCCGCGTGAAGTTTCATGTTTTTGGTGCACGAAAGAAGATAACCATAGGGGATCGCGACGGGTGCGGGATTACCTAAGCTGTCCAAATCGTCCCTAACCAGGAGGCTGCGGGCCCCCTCGTCGTCTGAAGTTACTCGCCCTTCTTCTTAATGGTTGCTCCGAAAGCTTCCCATGCGGTGTCCCGCTGTTTCTTGGAGTACGGCTTCTTCACCTTCTGGGTTTCCACCTGCTGGACTCGGCTCCGCCGCTGGGGCTTGTAGGTCTCCGGTCGTCGGCGACCACCTCCGCCGCGGGAGGTCTCCCCTCGTTCCCTTCTCGGTGGGTCCCGAAGCTCTACCACTTCTCTTCCCTTCTGCGAGGCGATCCCCTTCGGTGGACTCGGACGGCTCCTACGGGCGGTTGAGCGAAGCACCGATCGACTCACGTACTTGTCCCTCACGGTGTTGTACTTGCCCGTAAGTCGGATCCAGATCCGCCTGAGTATATGGAGCTCCTCGAACGCCTCGTCGTAGATCTCACCGAGGCTGAGGTTGAAAATGGTCGGCAAATCGAGGAGCTTCATGCTTTCCGGATTGAAGTAGAGAGAGAGCTGCTCCTTTAGGTCATCCATGCTCTTAACCTGCTTTCTCTGTTTGGCGTAGAGAATTACCGCCTCCGCGAGAATCGCAGGTTTCGAGAGCACCGAGGCGACAAAGCTGTCCCGCCCAGCGATCTGGTCCCGAATATCGTTTTCGAAGTTCTCATGACTGTAAAACATGGTGCTTCCGTTACCCTCTCTTCGCAGTTCTTCCACCATTTGGTCCTTGTAATGGTGTCGTAGCTCACTGGATAGCACCTGGAAACGCTCGAGAAAGACCGGATAAAAATTGTCCCGGTGGATATAGGAGCTGTCAACCATTACAACCTTCGGAAGACTTCGTTTTCCCTTGGCGTGGACGTATCGCTCGTAGAACTCCTCCCTGAACCCTTCCAGATCGGAGCCATACTTCTCCTTGAAGCGGTCGATAATTGCGTTCATTTCATTCTGATCGAGAAGAGGCGTATCCGCCTCCTTTACGCTCATCGCCGCGGTTTCCAGGTCGATCTCCCGCTCTTTTCGCTCCCTCTTCCGCTCCTTTGCCTCCTCCAGTTGGGCGGTCACCAGTCGTCTCAGAAGGTACGCTGCGTGATAGAAGTCCTTTCCTGCCGAGACGTTGCGACTCGCCTGAAGCTCTTTCCGTTTGTCGACGATCGTAGAGACCAGGGTAAGCCAAAACTGAGGCTCCTTGCCTTTTAGCCCCTGCTTTACCGCCATGAGACTGGTATCCTGGAACCTGGCCACGCTCTCGAGGAGTGAGGTGTTGCTCATGTAGTAGCGGATCTTGAGCATGCCAATGTTAACAAATGCCCTCAGGTGGCTGCTCGGCAGGATAAGCTGGTAGCTGTTCAAGGAGACCAGGGAGGCGATGAAAGGCTCTTTTTGTTCCTTCTCCTGAAACACTCGGACGAGCGCCTCATTGTCGAGAACGCGCAGAAACGCATCGGGTACAGAGAGCCCCCGCTCCTGCAGGCGAGATCGAAAGGGAAGAGGGTTACCGATGGACTCGGTGAGCTCCACGTAGGTTTCCTGTATCGCCTCGAAATAGAAATCGAAGCTCTCTTCTTCCAAGAGGAGAAGGGCGACGGGTTTCCGTTCTCCCTCAACCATCTGCGTTCGCAGGAGTCCGATCCGGGCGTTCCAGAGCTTGTTCATAAGGGAGGCGACCTGCGATGGTCCGCCGGTCTCTCGCACCCGTTTGAGGAAGCGATCATAGTCGATTCGAGGCTCCCAGACGGAGACGAGCTCACGGAAGATGGCCCGCTCGTCGGGCGAGAAGTTTCCTCGTTCGGAGAGAAACGCCTCTCTCTCTCTGTCGTCAAGATCGATATAGGCGGGTCGATTCATCGAGTCGCTCACGTTCCTCCTAGCAGAATATAGCACATTCCTTCCGATCCCTAACAGTATCGGTCAACGTCCATCCCTTTTCCGACGGAGGGTTACTCCGGCTCCTGCGACAAGGTTCGATATACTCCGGAAATGAGCGCTCCCTCTCTAGATACAAGGAGAGAAGAGGTGTGGTATCCTATTTCTAACCAAACTCTAACCTGTGAGACCTACCGTGCCGTTACGTTCCATGCAGAGAGAAGAGTTCAGCTATAACAACCTCCAGCAGCTCTACCGGAGCTCCCCGGTGTATGACCTGGAGAATCAGGACCGGTACGTCATATTCAGCGACCTCCACATGGGCACCGGTAAGTCCAGTGATGACTTCCTTCATAACGGAGAGATGTTTACCAGCGTCCTGCGAGACTATTACCTTCCTCGAGGTTATCGCCTGATCCTCAACGGCGACGTGGAGGAGCTTCAACGGTTTCGGATGAGCAGGATTCGAGAGCAGTGGGCGGAGGTGTATGCCGTTTTCGAAGAGTTCGAGAAACGCAACGGTCTCTTACGAATCGTCGGAAACCACGACCTCTACCACTTGTCCGGAGAGTTGCTGGAAAAACCGGTCCTGGAAGGAATGCGTTTTCGCCACCGGAGCGGAGAGCTCTTTATCTTTCACGGACACCAGACCGCGAAACGGTATGAGAAGTACAACCACTGGGTCGCCTTTAGTCTCAAGTATGTTGCCACGCCTCTACGAATCCGCAACTACTCCGTGGCTCACGACAGCCGAAAACGGTTCAAGACTGAGCGACGGGTATACGAGTTCGCCAGCGATCATAAGATCATTTCCGTTATTGGTCATACCCATCGCCCCCTTTTCGAGTCCATGTCAAAGCGGGACTCAATCACATTTGAGATCGAGCGATTGGTGCGAAAGTACCCGAAAGCCAAAGAGCGGAAGCGGGAGCGAATAGAGCAGAAGGTGAGCTATCTCAAGGGAGAGCTCCACCGGTTAATGGAAAACGACCCCGGTGCCACCGAGAACGACAGCCTCTATCGGGAGAACCTCGTGGTTCCCTGCATGTTCAACTCCGGCTGCGTGCTCGGCAAACGAGGAATGACGAACCTGGAGATCGACCGGGGCACCTTTCGGCTCTCCTACTGGTACGACTCGAACCGTCCGCAGAAGTACCTGCAGTACCGAAACAACAGGAGTGAGCGGCTCGAGGAGTCCCCCTTCTATCGGGTCACGATAAACGAGGATACCCTGGACTACGTTTTCTCTAAGATTCGGTTGCTCGCATGATACTTCAAGAAATTAGTTGACCGGTTTCATCATCTTAAGTAGTTTAGATGTCGATGGTTCAGGGATGAACCAATTGAACAATGGCGACGAAGTACCGAGGCGATAAACGCGAAGAGCGCGCCCTGACGACATTTATCCGCCTTACTCGAAGCGTTGACGCCGTTATGGAGCGCACCTTCGATCAGGCACCCCTTCCGGAGGGGATAACCCTTACCCAGTTTGGGGTGATGGAGGCGCTTTTGCACCTCGGTCCCCTATGTCAGATCGAGCTGGGTAAGAAGCTCCTCAAAACGAAAGGGAACATCTCCATGGTTGTGGACCAACTAACCAGAGCCGGCCTGGTAGGGAGGAGACGCAACCGGGAGGACCGGAGATTTCAGGAGGTCTATCTCACTCCCGCGGGAAGTGAGCTGATAGGCACCTACTTTCCCCGGTACGCGAGGGCCTTGACGGACGAGTTTGCCGTCTTGAGCGCGGAAGAGCAGGAACGTCTCGGTAGACTTTGCCGAAGACTCGGTATGAAGGAGAGGTAGTGATGAAGGTATCGGTAGTTTTTTACTCCGCCCACGGACATATGTATAAGATGGCTCAGGCGGCCATGGAAGGCATCAACGAGGTCGAGGGAGTTGATGCGGGTCTTTATCGGTTTCCCGAGACCGTGGGAGAGGAGATCCTCGAAGCGATGGGCGCCATGGAGTTCCAGAAACAGATCGCCTCCATACCTGAGGCAACGCTGGACACGCTTCGGGAGGCGGATGGGTTGATGTTTGGAATCCCGACCCGTTTCGGTAACATGATCGGCCAGGCCCGGGCATTCTTTGACTCCACCGGTCCTCTCTGGGCTAAAGGTGAGCTCGTTGGAAAACCCGCGGCGGTCATGTCGAGCAGCGCCACACAACATGGTGGCCAGGAAACCACGATTCTTACCACCCAAGTGACCTTGCTCCACCACGGCATGCTCATCGTGGGACTTCCTTACGCCTTTCAGGGGCAGATGACCATGGATGAGATTACCGGAGGTTCGCCCTATGGCGCCTCTACGATCGCCGGAGGAGATGGTTCCCGCATGCCGAGCGATAACGAGCTCGCTGGCGCACGGTTCCAGGCTCGGCATCTGGCGGAGATAACCAAGAAGCTGAGAAGCTAAAGAATCCGGGCTTTGGAGCTATTCTTTGAGCTAGCTCGCAAGAGTTTAGAAAGCGAGGGGGGCGTCTTCTGATGGGGAGAGCTCCCTCTTTCGTTCTCTCAGACGGAGTTGCGGCTCGCGTTTATTGTGGCAACCAGGGACTTGATAACGATTTTTCGGTACGCGTCGAGGTAGTTGTCGTGCTCCGAGACGAGGCCGTGCGCGTGGGCGGCCTGAGCGGTTCGAATTCGCGAGAGCGCATGCTGCTGAACAACCAGAATAGGAAGGATCATCGCCTCCCTCAGACGGATTGACTCGCGGATCGAAGGGTCTCGCTCCAGGAGTTGTTCCTGACCGGAAATCTCTAGTAGAAGGTTCCGGGTTCTGTTTTGCTCCTCCTCGAGCATATCCCAGAAGCGGCGATAGTTGCGTTCCTCCCGGATGTAACGGGTGAGGGGGAAATTGACCTTGCTCAGACTCTGCATGCTGTTTTCTACGAGGGTGCGGAAGAAGAGGGAGCGGTGGTAGAGGTCTTTGAGCCAGCCGTCTTCCCCCTCGTCAATCATCTGCTCCATCGCGGTTCCGAAGCCGTAGTAGCCCGGGACGTTCTGTTTCATCTGACTCCAGGCACCCACAAAGGGAATAGCTCTCAGATCCTCGAATCGGAGCTCATCGCTGTTTCCGCGACTCGTCGGCCGGCTCGCTATATTAGTCTCTCCGTAGTAGGTGAGGGGAGTCATCTCCTTGAGGTAGGAGAGAAAGGCAGCGTCCTCCTTGAGCTCCAAATAGTGGTTGCGACTGAGCTCGGAGAGTCGGTCGAGCTTTCCACGGTCCTCTTCCGTAGGCATTCCCGCTTCCTCGGGAAAGAGATGGTTCTCGATACCCGCCGTAACCAGCTGTTCGAGGTTGTATCTGGCGTTCACCTCGGTGCCGAAGTTGGAGCTGATCGTCTGCCCCTGGACGGTTAGATGAATCTGCTTGCTTTCAATACGGGAGCCGAGGGAGCGGTAGAACTTGTGAGTGTTGCCGCCACCCCGAGCGGGCGGACCACCGCGGCCCTCGAAGAAGATCGCGGTCACCCCGTTCTGCCGGGAGACCTCCGTAAGCCGCTCCTTGGCGCGGTAGATCTCCCAGTTTGCCGCAACGTAACCGCCGTCTTTTGTACCGTCGGAGAAACCGAGCATAATCGTCTGGGTGCCGCCACGCTGGTTGAGGTGACGGCGATAGATCCGGTTGTTGTAGAGCTTCTCCATGATTTCCGGGGCGCGGCGTAAGTCTTCAACGGTCTCGAAGAGAGGGACAATATCGATCGCTAACTGCTTGTCGAACCACCCGGCGAACTGCGCGAGGAGCCACACTTCAAGGACATTTGCCGCGGATCTGCTGTTGCTAATGATGTACCGGTGAACTCCGCGCTCACCATTTCGCTCCTGAATCTGCCGGGCCGCCCGCAGGGATTCTACGGTGTCCCGGGTGATCCCTTCCGGAAGATCCTCGAGGAACTCCCGTTGGATAGGGAAGATCGTGCGAAGCTTTCCAATGAAATCGAGCTTTTCATCATCCGTCAGGAGTGTATAACTCCCCGAGTTGAGGAGCCCCGCCGGGGCCGCGTGGCGGAGGAGTTCCTCGATCACCCTGCCATGGACACGACTGTCCTGTCGAAGATCCATAGACGCAAAGTGGAAGCCGAAAATCCGCACCTTGTACATGAGCTCCTCGAGTAGGTGAGCAAAGAGCCCGCCGTGGTGGTCATAGAGTTGCCGATGAATCGCTTTCAGATCCTCGAGGAACTCCTCGGAGCTGCCGTAGGGAGCTTCCACCGCCTCCTCCGGCGGTTCCTCCAACTCACCAGCGCGGTCCCGCGGTGCTAGGGTAACGAGTAACCGATCGTAGATACGGGTCAGTGGTTCCATCACCCCCCGAAAAGTGAGGCGACGTCGCAAGCGTCCGAGCTCGGCCTGATACTTTCGAAGCACCCCCCGCCGCAACATCTCGCCAATCTTACTCGTGAGGTTTGAGGTGACAAAGGGGTTGCCGTCACGGTCTCCTCCGGGCCAGAAGCCGAGTTCGAGCTTCGGGCTCTGTTCCACGGCTTCGCAGGGGTCTGCGTAGAGGTGCTCCACGAGCTGCCGGTGAATTTCCGGCATAACCGGATAGAATACGTTCTCCAGAAACCAAAGAAGGCTCCTCGCCTCATCAAAGGGTGTGGGCTTTTCCTTGTTGAGAAAAGGGGTTTTCCCCATTTGCAGGAGAATGTCGTAGATCTCCTGGAGGCTGTTCTCCCGGAGGGTGCGAGAGAGATCGGTGATAATCCCGAGGATTTCGTCCGGGTAGAATTGCGTCGGGTGCGCCGTGAGAACGACACGGACGCGGAACTCCTGGAGGTACCTCCGAAGCTCCTCGGTGAGGTTCCCGTTTTCGATGCGTGCGAGCATCTCCTTCAGGGTGCCGGGGCCTTCCATGTCGTTTACTTCTCGGAACGCCGCGTCCTCCAGGGCATCGAAGAGGACGACCTGTCGTTCCACGATCTGCATAAACCGGAAGAGTGTCGCTACTCGCTCGTCCCGGTCGGAGCTACCCATACGCTGCTCGAAAAAGGTGTGAACGATGTCGCTCGGATGGGCCCCCTCCTCGAGCCGATCTCGGCAGTACTGGGCAAAGAGGGGAAGCATGATTCCCGTCTGGCGCACTTCCTCGAAGGGAAGGCTGAGAAAGAGGCCGTTGTATATGTGATACTTCAGGGCGACATGCTCCTGAAAAGCGTCCAAGCTCCGGCGCATAGAGAACCGCTCCTTTCCACCCAATAATGGCCTCCCGCGGGAGGCCATGACAACGGTTTGAAGAAAATTGTTGAGAAAAAATCTACACTTCCTGGAGGTCTATCTCTTCCGTGACGTCCCGCCTTCGAAGCTTCTGAATCATAAACGTAAGCGCGTACAACGCTCCGCCGGGGAGATAGAGGAGGTAGCGCATTTCCAGGTCCAGGCCGATCGCCTCGGCGAAGACGTTTGGTAGAAAGAAGAGTCCTGAGGCGAGGAGGAAGAGCGGAAACTCGAACCACTTGTTAGCGGTGATGCCCCACCCCTGGACGGCGTTAGTAAAGGCGAGAGCGCCGACGGTTGTCCCCGCAAAGATTACCATTCCGACCCAGAACGATTCGATTCCCTGGAGGAGAAGATCCGCGTTAAAAACAAAGACGAAGGGAATCGCCGCAGTCCTCAAGTCGTAGATAAACCCCTTGATTCCCGTGGGGATTGGATCTGATTTGGCTATCGCAGCGGCGGCGTAGGCCGCTAAACCAACCGGTGGCGTATCATCCGCCAGGATTCCGAAATAGAAGCAGAAGAGATGCGCGGCGATTGCCGGAATAACGAAGCCCATGTCGCCGCCGAGCTTGAGGATTACCGGAACCGTAATCGAGGCCATGACGATATAGGTCGCCGTTGTGGGAAGCCCCATGCCGATAACGAGGCTGACGAAGGCGGTAATAAAGAGCAGCAGAAAGACATTGCCCATCGCCAGGCGCTCCACGATCTGGACGATGAGGCTGCCGATGCCCATGTTGACGATGCCGACGATAATCCCCGCGGTGGCCGTCGCCAGGGCGACGGGAAGCATATTCTGGGAGCCGGTGATCATTCCCTCGCCGACGGTCTTCACCAAGTTCCTCAAGATCTCACCGACGCCGTAGCCGTGTTTCCAGCCGTCGTAGAGTTCCTTGATCAGGGCGATCAGGAGAAGGATAACGATTGCGTTGAAGACAGCGAGATTCGGCGTACGCCGACGCCAAGCGAGCTCGTAGATCAATATCGCCAGGGGAATGAGAAAGTGAAATCCCTCCTTGATCACATCCCGAAAGACCGGACACTCCTCACGAGAGAGCCCTCGGAGATTGAGCTTCGAAGCTTCCAGGTGCGTGATATAGAAGAGCGCAATATAGGAGACCACCGCGGGAATCGCCGCGGCCTTAACAACGTCGAAATAGGGTAAGGCGAGGTACTCGGCTATTATAAATGCCGCAGCCCCCATGATCGGCGGCATGAGCTGGCCGTTGGTGCTCGCGGCAACCTCGGTCGCCGCCGCGGTCTTTCCCGGATAGCCCACCTTTTGCATAAGCGGAATCGTGAAGGTGCCGGTAGTCACAACGTTTGCGATACTCGAGCCGGAGACGAGGCCGGTGAAACCGCTGGAGACGACCGCCGCCTTTGCCGGTCCCCCCTTGAACGTTCCCAAGAGCGATGTCGCGAGGTCGTTAAAGAACTGCCCCGCTCCGAGCCGATCGAGGAGCGCCCCAAAGAGCACGAAAAGGTAGACGGTCCTCGCCGATACGTCGAGGGGTATGCCGTAGATACCCTCCGTGGAGAGGGCTATTTGGCTCATGTACTTCGCCAGGCTTACACCTCGCCAGGCGAGCATTCGCGGCATGTAGGGCCCGGCGAAGGCGTAGAGGGTAAACACCATCGCCACTACAACCATCGGGAGTCCGATCGCCCGTCTCGCTCCTTCCAGGAGGGCAAGTATGAGTAAGAGCCCGAAAAGGGTGTCCCGGGGTATCGGACGGCCCGCTCGCATCGAGATCCCTTCCCAGTCGAGAACCATGTAGAGCACGGCGATCGCCGCAATCGCCGCTAAGAGGTAGTCCATGGCGGGGATCTGCTTCTTGGAATGGATGAGGGGAATATCCTTGCGCCGCTTCTTGGAAACGGGAATTCCGAGAAAGACGATGGTTATCGCGAAGGCGAGGTGAATTGCCCGAATGGTGATACTGTCGAGAATGACGAACCGTGGAAGAGAGAGCTGAAAGAGGGCCCACCCAAGAGAGATCGCTCCGAGCAGGATTCGGTCGCTCTTGCGATAGAACCTCGTTACGCCCTGTTCCTTCTGTAGAATCTCGCTGAGCTTGTCGTCGGTTTCCGGCATTGGTTCCTAAGATTGCATAAAACGGGTCCGCGGCCACGAGGGACCGCGGACATCCGAATGGATCTGGATCAGGGAAGAATGTCGGGGTTGATCTGGTCGATGAGGCCCGCTTCCTCGTAGTAACGAACCGCGCCGGGATGGAGCGGGGCGGAGAGACCCTGAAGCATGCTCTCTTTCGTTACGACCTGATAAGCCGGATGGAGCGTCTTGAACTCGTCGAAGTTCTCAAAGACTTCCTTGGTTATCGCGTAAACCACCTCCTCGCTTACGTCCGCGGAGGTAATGAGTGTCGCCTTTACACCGATCGTCGGTACCTCGCCTTCATTGTCCGCCTGCGGATAGAGTGAGCTCGGAATGACAGCAGGGGCGTAGTAGGGCTTCTCGGCGATCAAATCGGAAAGACCTTCGCCCTCGATGGGAACGAGTCGAACTCTCGTCCGTCCGCTGGTGGCTTCGGTGATATTACCGTTCGGGTGACCGACGGTGTAGAAAAAGGCGTCGATTCGACCGTCCTGAAGAAGGCCCGGGGCCTCGGGAGCGGGAACCTGCTCGGCCACGACATCCTCCTCGGAGATGCCGACGGCCCCGAGTACGTCTCGGCTGTTCTGGAGCTGACCGCTTCCCGGGTTGCCGATGTTGACGCGCTTGCCTTCGAGGTCCTGGACGCTCTCGATACCGCTATCAACGGAGGCAATGAGGGTGATCGACTCCGGGTGAATGGAGAAGACCGATCGAAGGGCCTCCTGTTCGCCGAGCTCCTCCCACTCCGCGAGACCGTTCATCGCCTGGAACTGCCGGTCGGACTGGGAGATGCCGAACTCGAGGTCACCGCTCAGGACCGCGTTAATGTTGAACACACTCCCTCCGGTGGATTCAACGGTTGCGCGGATGCCGTACTCATCCTGCTTGGCGTTGACCATACGGCTAATCGCGCCACCGGTCGGATAGTAGACGCCGGTAACCCCACCGGTTCCGATGGTCACAAACTGTAGTCCTCCTTCGGACTCTCCCTGGCCACCGGCAAAGAGCGAACCTGCTGCGACGAGCAGAACCAGAGCGAAAGCAAGCACTTTCTTCATATGCATTTCCCCCTTCTTGAAATCTTCCCTATATTCTAATTTTTTTGCACCTCGGGGCAAGAGAAATTTTTTCTTTTTTTCGCCGAACCGTACTCAGTAGTATCCGAATCTGCTGTTTCCTACGAATATGTAGGGAATGTCAACGGAAACGGGTGATTCTCCCCCTGTAGCCGAAAGGGAGACCCCTACTGAGCGCAGGGAACCGAGATGAGCCGCCCCGTCTCGACGGCATAGGCAGAGAGGGAGAGGCCGAAGACGCAGCCGGTGTCTATTTGTACCGCGTTTATTGCCTGGTGGAGTACCGGGTTTCGAAGGGGGGTATGGCCGGAGACGTGGAGCCGTTCTGGGTCCGGAGACTCCGGTGGCTCCTCTCGTCGCCAGAGGAGCTCTTGCCTGATCCATGGATCCGAACTCGCGCCGGGTGCTCGAGCCGCCCTCAGCGCTTCCCGGGACGGGAGGGCGTGGGTAACCACCACCGCCTCATTCTCCCAGAAGAGCGGCAGGGAGCCGAGAAACTCAACGTCCCCCGGCGGGAACTGCCAGGTTCGAGGGAGGTTCGGGTCTCCGCGATAGCTTCGAATTGTCTTAACGCCGCCCTGGCTCAGCCAATGGTTGAGCATAGCCTCGGCGGAGGCGTCCACGACGGGGATGGTCTCTCCGTCGAGCAGGTCGGGCCTGTTCATCGCCAGGGTCTGGAGAAACATCTCGTCATGGTTGCCCAGAACGGAGGCGCCCTTTCCCTCCTCCACCAGCGAGCGGACGTGGCGCACAACCCCGGCAGAGTCAGGGCCCCGGTCCACCAGGTCGCCCACGAACACCGGGTAGGGCTCGACCTCCCGCCGGTCGGCGTCGGTTCGGATTTCTTCCATCAGCGCTTCGAGAGGCCCGAGCATGCCGTGGACATCGCCAATGACGTAAATGCTTCGCACGCCCAATAAGATAGCCGAAAGCGCGGTGGTTGCGCCAAGGGGAGGGGAAGAGAGTATAGTGGTAGCCATGAAAGTCGCCATTACCGGAGCGAACGACGGGATTGGAAAGGAGACGGCCCGGCAGCTTCTCGAAAAGGGGCACCAGGTCGTCATGATAAGCAGGGACTCGACCAAGAGCGAAAATGCCGCGGAGCAGTTGCGCAAGACGGGTGTGGTAGATCTCATACGCTGTGACCTTGCCAACCTTTCAGAGGTGGCTCGGGCCGCCGAGAAGCTTACAGTGGATCATCCGGAGACGCAGGTGGTCATTTGCAACGCCGGTGTAATGAGCAAACGGCGGAGAGAGAGCCGGGACGGCTTGGAGCTGAACTTTGCGGTGAACCACCTGGCGCATTTTCTTCTGGTCACCCGGATCCTGGACCTGCTCGAGAAAAACGCGCCCTCGCGAGTCGTAGTGGTGAGCTCGATGGTCCATGAGAGCGGGCGAGTGGACCTCTCGAACCTGCAAATGGAGTCCGGATACGACGGTATGCGCGCCTACGCTCAGTCGAAGCGGGCGAACGTTCTCTTCGTGTATGAACTATCCCGGCGTCTCGAAGGGAGCGGTGTCACCGCTAACGCGCTCCATCCCGGGGTGATTGCAACAAAGCTTCTCCACGAGTACTTTTCCGGAGGTGCTCCGGTAACCGACGGGGCGAAGAGCTCGGTCTACCTCGCAACCTCCGAGGAGATTGGCACCGTCACTGGGCAGTACTTCAAGAATAGCGCTCCCGCACCATCTTCGGCGCTCGAGGGAGACGGGGAGACCGCTCGGCGGCTCTGGGAGCGCAGTGAGGAGCTGGTGAACGAAATTCTCTCCGGCTCAAGGAAGGAGTAGAACCGTGGAATCAAAAGCGTTTGAACAGTACGCATCGATGTTGGTTGATCTCGTGGGTATACAAGAGGGGCAGGGGCTCGTAGTAAAGGGCGAGCCCGTCCACTGGCCTGTGGTCACCGCCATTGCCGCCGCCGCCTATCATCGGGGCGCGAAGTTCGTGGAGCCCGTGGTCGACTCCGCGGCGCTCCACCGTGTTCGGGTGGAAAACGCTCCGACGGAGAGCCTGGAGTTCATCCCGGAGTCGAGAAAGGCGTGGCAGGAGCAGTTTATTCGGGAGAAATGGGCGGTGATCTCCATAAAGAGCCCCGATGACCCGGACATTCTCGCCGGCATAGACCCCGAACGCCACGGCACGCTCTCCGCGGCGTACAGACGCGCCGACCTTCCGTGGCGGGAGAGGCTCATGGCGGACGAGCAGCAGTGGCTCATTGCCGCGGCTCCAACGCCGAAGTGGGCGGCCAAAGTCCTCGATACCACCCCTTCTCGGGAGTCTCAAATCAAGCTCTGGCAGCTTCTCAAGGCAATCCTGCGTCTCGACCATGAGGATCCGGTGGGATTCTGGAAGGAGTACGGCAAGACTCTCCAGAAACGAGGCGCCCTGCTCACGGGGCTCGAGCTCCGGGCGGTCCGGTTTACCGGAGAGGGGACGGAGCTGACCGTCGGCATACCCGAGCGGGCGATCTGGGTAGGCGGCGGTTCCCGGACACCCGAGGGGGTGGAGTTTATGGCGAATCTGCCGACGGAAGAGGTCTTTACCGCCCCGGATTTTCGAAAGACCGAAGGAATCGTCAGAGCGACTCGGCCGGTTACGGTGCTCGGCGACCTCGTCGAGGAGGCGGTGTTTACCTTTGAGCGGGGGAAGGTGGTGCACGCAACTGCAAGCCGCGGGGAAGAGACCTTGAAGCGATTCCTCGATATGGACGAGGGATCCCGCTACCTGGGCGAGGTGGCTCTGGTGGATAGCTCCTCACCGATCTTTCAATCCGGCTACACCTTCTACAACACGCTTCTCGATGAGAACGCCGCCTGCCACATCGCTCTCGGCAGCGCGTATCCCGACACCATCGAAGGGGGCCTGGAGATGAGCGCCGGGGAGCTTCAGACGGCGGGGCTCAACAAGAGCCTTCAGCATACGGATTTCATGATCGGCTCCGAGAGCGTGGACGTGGTCGGTATCCGTCGGGATGGGGGAGAGGTGGAAATAATGCGCAACGGCGACTTCGTGCTTCCGGAGCAGGGGGAATCATAAAGGCTATCCCGAAAGGAACGGAAGCGCCTATTCTCGATACGGAAGGTACCCATAGAGATGAACGATCGAGTGAAGTGCGCGGTAGTCGGCTTAGGCCGTATCGCCTCCCTCCTGGAACGGGACGCCCTTCGGGAAAAGCCGTGCACCCATCTGGGGGCGATCGCGGCTAACCCGAGGTGCGATCTGGTGGCCGGGGCGGACATCGATCAGGAACGGCGAGAGCTCTTTCGGGACCAGTGGGGATGCGAGGCGGTCTACGAGAGGGCGGAGGAGATGCTCGCCGAAACGCGGCCGCATATTCTGGTGGTGGCAACCCACCCGGACTCCCACCTGCGGTACGTCCGTGCAGCGGCGCGAGAGCAAGTGCCGGTAGCGATTTGCGAAAAGCCCCTCGCCGATACGCTCAGGAAGGCGCGCGGAATCGCCCGACTCCACCGGGAGGGTAGGATTACTGTTATCACCAATCACGAGCGTCGGTACTCGGCTGATTACATTAGAAGCAGAGAAGCGGTTCGGGACGGTCGCTACGGGAGGCTCCTCTCGGTAACGGGTACCCTCTACTTTGGCCGGACAACCCGGCGAGACCAAATGCTCCTCCACGACGGGACGCACCTGGTAGACGCGGTGAACTTTCTCACCGGAAGCTACGTTCGTTTTAACGGGAGGTACGGATCGCTTCGTTCCCGCCGGGGATCGACGTTTCTTCTCGGAAAGGCCGGGGAAATCCCCGTGTGCCTCGAGGTGGGAAGTGAGCGGGACCACCTCGTCTTCGAGCTCGAGCTCAGTTTCGAATCCGGGAGAATCCGAATCGGTAACGGCGTGGAGTCCCGAGAACGGAGTGAGGAGAGCCCCTACTACGAGGGGTACCGATCCCTGCTGCCGGACCCGATCTCAGCGCAGGGTCCTACGGGCTACTTCGCCAACATGATCGCCGACGCGGTTGCGTGCGTGGATGATTCCGCTCGGGAGCCGCGATCCTCCGCCCTGGACGCCGTGGAAGTGATGAAGTTCCTTCGGCGCCGGCCATTCTCCTGACTACGCCGTCGGTTCGCCTCGGCTCGGCTTCTCCGCCAGCAGCACCAGAGTTCTAACAATTGGGTACTCTCCGTCACTCCCTGCTTCGTCGATCTCTCTTATTTCCATGCTCGCGGCCCCGAGCCATCGGCTCAAATCCTCCCTGCTAAAGCCGAGCCAGAGGTCGCCGAAATGCTCCCGGAGCCACTCCTCGCCATGGGCAACGAGGTCCACGAGGACTATCCGTCCCCGGGGTACGAGGGTTCGGGCCGCCTCGTGTAGCGCCCGTTCGGGACGCGGCATGTGATGGAGGGAGTGGGAGAAGACGACCACGTCGAGGCTCTCATCGGGAAAGGGGAGCGCCTCCGCCTCCGCCACCCTAAAGGAGAGGCCGGCTCTCCCCTCGTAGAGTTCCCGGGCGAGGCGGATCTGCTCCTCCGCATTGTCCACCCCGATAACGTCGTTTCCGGAGCTCGCCAGCAGAGCCGAAAGCTTGCCGTTGCCGCACCCGACGTCGGCTATACGCAGGCCCCAGAGCATTCGGGAGAAGGCGAGGGCAACGGTGTCCCAGGTCTGCCCCGGAGAGCGGCGATTCTGGGCGCTCAAGGTGTTGAAATAGGCGAGGGAAGCTTCCCTGCGCTGCCTGAGCACCTCCTCGAGGCGGAGCTGGTCCGTCTCATACCAGTCCGCTGTCGGAGCACTGCGCAGCAGCTCCGTTAGGATCGGCCTCTCGCCGTTCCTGGCAAGGCGGTAGAAGGTATACTTGCCGTCCCGCCGACTCGAGACAACGCCAATGGAACGCAGCTTGCCGAGATGGGAGGAGATGGAAGACTGCCCGAGCTCGAGTACCTGCTGGAGCTCCTGCACTGAGAGTTCGTTACCCTCCAGGGCGGCGAGCAGCCGCTGCCGGGTAAGATCGGAGAGAACCTTAAAGAGCTCCGTGAGCTCGCCGATACGATTCATAGGTATCATTGTATAAAGATACAACGATATGTCAAGAGCTCCCCACTACTATGCGCCTCCCCCGCTCCTTTTACCTTTCCTCTCTCATTTTAGTAGCCTTAAGGGAGAGGAGGCAACCAAATGGCCATTTCTACTGACAAGATTCGCGAGTACCTCGGGGACCAGGCGAGAGAGGTTCTCGAGGTTAAACCAAAGATTGCGAAAGAGCAGCTCCATCTTCCGGGGCCTGATTTCGTCGAACGGGTCTGGTTCGACTCGGACCGTTCGCCGCGGGTTCTGCGGAACATGCAGGACCTGTTCAACCACGGGCGCCTCGCCGGCACGGGCTACCTTTCGATCTTACCGGTGGACCAGGGAGTTGAGCACAGCGCCGGCGCTCGATTTGTGACGAATCCCGCCTACTTCGACCCGGAGAACATCGTAAAGCTCGCCCTGGAAGGGGGGTGCAACGCCGTCGCCTCGACCCTCGGCGTCTGCGGAGCGGTATCACGCAAGTACGCCCATAAAATTCCGATTCTAGTGAAGCTGAACCACAACGAGCTGTTGAGCTATCCCAATGAGTACGACCAGATCATGTTCGGCCAGGTGGATCAGGCGTACGAGATGGGCGCCGCCGCGGTGGGGGCAACGATCTTCTTCGGCAGTCCCGAGTCAAACCGGCAGATCCAGGAGGTCTCTCACGCCTTCGCCTACGCCCACGAGCTCGGCATGGTGACAGTCCTCTGGTGCTATACTAGAAATTCCGCCTTCAAGACGGAGCAGCAGGACTATCACACCGCAGCGGATCTTACCGGTCAGGCGAACTATCTCGGGGTAACAATCGAAGCGGATATTGTCAAACAGAAGGCGCCGGACAGTAACGGTGGCTTTCCGGCGGTGGGTTTCGGTAAGTACAACGAGGAGATGTACGATGAGCTCGCCTCGGACAACCCTGTCGACCTGACACGGTACCAGGTGCTCAACAACTACATGGGCCGGGCGGGCCTCATTAACTCCGGAGGTCCCTCCGGCGGCCAGGGAGACCTGGGGCAGGTGGTCAAGACCGCGGCGATCAATAAGCGCGCCGGCGGTATGGGGCTCATTTCCGGTAGAAAGGCGTTTCAGCGTCCCATGAAGGAGGGGATCGAGCTGCTAAACGCGATCCAGGACGTCTACCTGAACGACGAGATTACGGTAGCGTGACCGGAGAGTCCTCCCTTGCGGACTCCCGGAGCGCCTCCATAACCTGCTGCACCGCAAGGGCAGCGGCCAGACCGGGCTCGGGGGCTCTCTTCTCATCTATCGCCGCCAGGAACTCCGCGAAGTTCGCCACGTGGGCCCGAAGCCATCCGGTGGCGTTCTTCGGCCCCGGAAATCCGCTTGCCGGGGCGCCGTAACGTGCCACCGTATCCAGGCGGCTCCAGCCCCCGGTTGCGGTCCCCGGCAGCTTTCCGTAGACCTCGAGGAAATTCGGCTGCATCGAGTTGAACCGCACCGCCCCCTCACTGCCATGGATCTCGAAACGGAGTTCATCCTCCGTCCCGGTGGCGAGCTTGCTCGCTTCGAGCGTGCCCTCTACCTCCTCTCCTCGCGTTCCGGAGAGGGTGGCGAGGGAGTAGAAAGCGTCCTCCCCGGTTACCGTCACCCGTTTCCCCCGCTCCTCTCTCGCGGGCCGCTCGGCATAGGCGATCTGATTGCGATTATAAACCCTTCGGACCGGTCCAATGAGCCAGATCAACAGGTCGATCAGGTGAGATCCTAGGTCTGCGATCACGCCTCCCCCGTAGCTCGCATCTAGCTTCCATTTGAGCGGCACCTCGGGAGATGCGTTTCCGGAGTGGAGGTAGGAACCCCGAAAGGCGAGGAGCCGACCAACCGCGCCGGAGGAGATAATGCGCTTCGCCTCCATTGTCGCCGGAAAGAAACGGTTCTGAAAAACCATTCCGAGCCGATTAGCCGCCCTGTTCTCCGAGGCGACCGCGGCGATTTCCTCCGCGGACTTCAGGGTGTCGGCGAGAGGTTTGTCGCAGTAGACCGCCTTTCCCGCCGCCAGAGCCGCTACGATCGGCTCCACATGGAGGTGATTCGGCGTGCAGACGGCGATCGCGTCGAGGGCATCATCCTCGAGAAGCCCTTCGAATCCCACGGATGCGTGAATCGGAGCGCCGAAGATCTGCTCGAGCTGCTCCTTCGCCTTCATGGCGCTCTTCTCCGAGGAGGTGGCGACATGGGTTACCGTGGCGGAGAAGGGAAGGTCGTAGAAGAGCGGGAGATTACGAACCGCGTAGGCGTGCACCTTCCCGATGAAACCAAAGCCCAAAACGCCGACTCGATACTGCTTCATGAAACTACTGTAATCCCTACCCCTGCTCGGCGCAACGGGAGAGGCCGTGAGGACAATACCCATTTGAAACGATCATATTGAGCACGAAAGGTACACTTCTGCCTTCCCAGGCTTTAGAGACGTAATCAGTTGCCAATAAAGAGGAAATGGAGATACGGGCCGCCAATCCGCCGATCGCCACGGCGCCGTCTTCGGTCAGCTGCGCTAATTCTGTTGACGCTTCCCATATAATACTCTATTGTTTACTATAGAAATGACGGCGCAGACGGCTACGCGCCGTTTGCACTACTTTGATTACAATAGAAACCGTCTCGTCCCAACCGCAAAACCGGAGCGACGGCCGCCCTATGGAGGAGTATGAATAAGAAGACCGGAGCACGCATCCTGGTTGAAACACTCGAGCGCTTAGGCGTCGAAACGATCTTCGGTATTCCAGGTATTCACAATCTGCACGTCTACGATGAGCTGATTACCAGCTCCCTGCGCCACGTCACGGCGAGAAACGAGGCGGGGGCGGGATTTATGGCCGACGGGTACGGACGAAGTAGCGGACGGCCGGGGGTGGCGCTGGTTATAACCGGCCCTGGCCTCACTAACATACTCACGCCTATGGGGGAGGCGTTTCACGACTCCGTCCCAATGGTGGTGATCTCGAGCCAGCTAACTCGGCGGGATCTGCGGCGGGGTAAAGGAGAGCTCCACGAGCTGAAGAACTCTACGATCGCCGCCTCCTCGGTCAGTAAGGAGAGCCGGAGCGTCTTTGATCCGGAGGAGATAGAGGGTACGCTGCGGGGAGCGTACGAAAAGGCGATGAGTGGTAGACCCGGACCCGTTCATGTGGAGATCCCCTACGATGTTTTGGCGGAGACGGTGGACGGTTCAGAGAAGGAGTCAAAGGCGACCGCCCTTCGGGAGGCGCTCTCTCAGGCTCGGCGGCCGGTTCTTCTTGCAGGGGGCGGAGCGCGTTTCGCTTCCTCACAGGTTAGCTCTGTCGCTGAGAGCTACTCGATTCCCGTTGTCACGACCGTTGCCGGCAAGGGGGTTCTCGATGAGCGCTCCCCCCTGAGCCTCGGGAGCAGAGTCCACCTGCCGGCGGTGGTGGAGTACTTGGAGTCCGCGGATCTCCTTCTACTGCTCGGGACGCAGCTATCTCCCACTGACCTCTGGCAGGGCGAGCTGAAACCCTCCGGTAGGGTAGCCACGATTAACATCGATCCGCACGACCATCCCTCCTTCTCGGACCCGGAACTGACGATTCGCGAAGATGTGGGCACGGCTCTCGCCGTTTTGCTCTCCGAGGGGAGCGGTCGCGGAGCGACGACGGATCTCCGGGAGCTCCGAAAGCTCCGGGAAACCGCGGACCGGGAGCTTCCGGCGGTTCTCGGCAGGGGAGCGGAGGAGATCGAGGGAATGCGGGAAGTACTCCGGGCGATTCGGGAAGCTCTGGGGGAGGAGGGGATCCTCTTCGCCGACATGACAACCATCGCCTACGCGGCGGTGAGCGAGTATTCCGCCTACGCCCCCGGCACCTTTTTCCACCCCGTGGGGTACGGGACCCTGGGCTACGCCGTGCCGGCGGCGCTCGGCGCCCTCGCCGCCTCAGCGGACCGGAAGGTCTGCGCCCTGGCCGGGGATGGAGGTTTTCAGTTTACCATGCAGGAGCTCGGGCCCCTCTGCGAGGCGGAGCGGCCGAGCGCGGTGGTGATCTGGAATGACGGCGGTTACGGAGAGATTCGGAGGACCGAGGAGGAGCGGCATCCCGGGCGCCGAATAGCGGTGGACAACAGAAACCCCGATTTTCTCCAGCTTGCCGAGGCGTATGGAATCGCCGGTCACCGAGCGAAAACGGGACGGGAGTTACAAGAGCAGCTTAACGGCGTCTTTAAGGGAACCATGCCTGCCATCCTGGAGGTGCGTCCATGAGTCTTCCCGGAGTACGCAAGGCGGTTTCACGGGTGCACCCGTACGTCGGGGGCAAGACCGTGGAGGAGGTGCGACGGGAGCTCGGTCTCGATCACGTTGTTAAGCTCGGCTCCAATGAGAACCCCTACGGTCCCTATCCCGCCGCCTTCGAGGCGATGCGGGACGCCCTGAGTCGGATCAACAGCTATCCCGAGGCGACCTTCGTCGAACTCAAACGGGTGATAGCGGGGCTCTACGGCTTCGGTCCGGAGAACATAGCCATCGCTCACGGCGCCGGAGGCATGCTGGAAACCTTAGCCCGTACCTTCCTCGAGAAGGATGACGAGGTGGTGATGCCCCGGCAGACCTACGGCCTCTATCGGGAGATCAGCCGCCTCATGGGGGCGGAGGTTAGAGAGTTCGACCTCGGCGAGGCGTACACCGTAGACCTCGACCGAGCCTTCGAGCTTATTACGGGAAAGACGAAGCTCTTCTGGCTCTGTAATCCCAACAACCCCACGGGGACGGTCTTCGACGCCCGGCGATTCGACGAGCTCCTCGACGCGATGCCGGCCACGGGGTGGATCGTTCTGGACGAGGCGTACGCGGAGTTTGCCGCCGAGAGTCTCCTCCCGGACGGCCGGGAGGCGATACGGCGGGGAGGGCGGGTTGTGGTAGTACGCACCTTTTCCAAGGCGTACGGACTCGCCGGGGCGCGACTCGGTTACGCTCTCGCTTCGCCGGAGATGATTCGCACGATTGATACGGTTGCGGAGCCCTTTAACGCCAACCGAATCGGCATCGCCGGCGCTCGGGCGACCCTCGAGAGGGACGGAGCTTCCTACAGCGAGGCGCTGGAGGCGATCCTCGCCGAGCGCGCCCGGTTGGAGGTTGAAATCGGGGAAATGAACTGCGCGGTGGTGCCCACGCAGACCAACTTTCTCTTTTTCGCCCTCCCCGAGAACCTGGGAGTTGACGCCGCTTCGGTAGCCCAGGCTCTGCTGCGGCGAGGCGTGATCGTCCGCTCCGCCGCGGGTTGGGGCTATCCGCGACACCTCCGGGTGACCGTGGGAACCCCCGAGGAGAATCAGTTCTTTCTCGAGCAGCTAAGGGAGGCTCTTGCGGATGGTTGAGTTCGAAAAGGTTAGCAAGGTATACCCCGACGGGACCCGTGCGGTTGACCGTCTACACCTCTCGGTGAAAAAGGGTGAGTTCGTCGTTCTTATCGGACCGAGCGGTTGTGGTAAGACGACCACGCTGAAAATGGTGAATCGTCTCGAAGAGGTTAGCGAGGGCATGATCCGGGTGAACGACGAGGACATTATGTCCCAGGATCCGGTGCGTCTCCGAAGAAACATAGGCTACGTGATTCAGGAGACCGGCCTCATGCCCCACCTCACGGTGGCCGAAAACGTTGCCACCGTCCCGCATCTGCTACGCTGGCCGAAGAAGAAGGTAGATGAGCGACTCGACTATCTCTTCCGGATGGCGGGCCTCGATCCGGTGGTCTACAAACATCGCCTCCCCTCACAGCTCTCCGGGGGACAGCAGCAGCGCATCGGCGTCCTGCGGGGGCTCGCAGCGGACCCGGAGGTCGTTCTTATGGATGAGCCCTTCGGAGCTCTCGACCCGATTACGAAGGGAAAGCTCCAGGGAGAGCTCATTGAGCTGCAAAACAAGGTCCACAAAACTATTATCTTCGTTACACACGACATAGACGAGGCGCTCAAGCTCGGAGATCGGATACTTCTTATGCGTCGGGGCAAGATAGAGCAGCTCGGTACTCCCGATGAGCTCCAAAACAATCCCAAAAACGCTTTCGTGCGAGACTTTATCGGCGAAGACCGTCTCGCCCAGATTACCCCTGACGGATCGGTGGAGACGATGCTCGAGGAGGCTCCAGTGACCGTCCGACCCGACAGGGCGCCGCAAGATGTACTCGATCTCATGGCTAAGCACAGCCGGGAGACCGCCCAGGTTGTCCGCCGAAACGGTATCTGGGCCGGCATGGTCTTTCTTGCGGACGTTCGACGGGGGATGCGATCGGGCATGGCACAGGTGAGCGACGTGGCCAAAAAGGAGCGGGCCCTCTACCTCCCGGATGCGACTATTCGCGACGCCGCGGAGCTCCTGGTGGATATGGAGGCGCCGGTTCCGGTAATTAGCGAGTCCGGGACCTTAGCTGGGCTTGTTACCAACGCCAGCCTCGCTCGACTCGCCATTAACCGGCTCACCAGGGGAGGAGGAGTGGAAAGATGATGAACCAGAAGAGCTTTTTTGAGCTCCTTTTCGAATTTGTCGCACGGGACTGGGAGCGTATTCTCTTTCTCACCTATCAGCACGTCTACATTTCGCTCATCGCCCTCGGGTTGACGCTTCTCGTCTGTCTCCCCACGGGCATATACCTGACAAGAAGACCTCGAATCGCCACCTACGTAATCGGTATGGCCAACGTCTTTCAAACCATACCGAGCCTTGCGCTCCTCGGGTTTCTAATCTTTGTGTTTGGTATCGGAAACGATAATGCCATCGCGGCGCTCTTTCTCTACGCCCTTCTTCCGGTGCTGCAGAACACCTATACGGGGATTAAGAATGTTTCCCCCCGGGTGGTGCAGGCCGCTCGTGGGATGGGCATGACGGACTTTCAGATCACCGCGCAGGTGGAACTTCCCCTTGCGATGCCGGTAATCATTAGCGGTATTCGGGTCGCGGCGGTCTGGATTATCGGAACCGCGGCGCTGGCGGCGGCGATTGGCGGAGGCGGTCTCGGGCGACTGATCTTCTCCGGGCTCGCGACGATCCGAAACGAGGTGATTGTGGCCGGAGCCGTCCCTGCGACGATTCTCGCCCTGGTGGCGGACCAGGGACTGAAGATGCTTCAGGCGTATCTCGAGCCGGAGAACCGAGCCGCTCGGATCGCCCGGAAGGAGCAACGGCTCCTAGCGAAGAGCGGCGTGGCCGAGTCCGGCTGAGGCCACCGGGAGGCCGGGCCGCTGCCCGGTATCACCGAACGAGAGCAAAATCGAACTGGGGGAGTAGGTCTTCCGGATCGTGAGAATAGAAATCACCATAAAGGAGTGTGATATGAAAAGAGCAGTGCTTCTTCTTCTTTCCCTTACTCTTCTGGGCGGTATCGCCCTTGCCTCCGGCGAGCAGGAGGGGGTTGTACAGGTTGCTGCCCAGGACGTAAACGAAACGGTCATTCTCGCCCATATGGCGAGTCAGATTATCGAGGCGAAGACGCCTTACGAGACCACGGTGAATACCAATTTCGCCGCCTCTTCCGTTCTCCATCAGGGGATGGAAGGTGACGAGATCGACGTGTACCCGACCTGGACCGGGACGCAGCTCACCGGTATTCTCCGCTACGAGGGTCCGAATATGGGCACCATGGAGACCTGGGAGTACGTTAAGGAGGGATTCGAGGAGAACTTCGGGTACACCTGGTCCCGTCCTCTCGGCTTCAACAACACCTACATAATGGTGGTCACCGAAGAGCGAGCGGAGGAGCTCGGTCTCGAGAAGGCGAGCGATCTCGGTGAATACGCCGAGGATTGGAAGCTTGCGGGTGATGAGAACTTCGACGTTCGTCCGGACGCCTATCCCGGTTGGAGCGAGGCGTACGGTATCGAGTTCAAAGAGGTGATTACGATGCAGTACTCACTTCTCTATCGGGCGGTAGACACCGGAGAGGTTGAGGTAGCCGCGGCGTATTCCACGGATAGCCGGATCCCGAAGCTCGGCCTTACGACCCTTCCGGACGATAAGGAGTTCTTTCCCGCCTACAGCGGCGCCTACGTTGTTAGCGACGAAGTACAGGAAGACTACCCGGAGGTAATCGAGGCGCTCAATCTCTTGGGGAATCGAATTCCCACTGATACGATGGCAGCCCTCAACTCGCGATATGACGACGGCGAAGATCCCGAGGTTATTGCGCGGGACTTTCTTACGGAGAACGGCTTCCTTGAGTAGAGGTGAAATTCCGGAGCTCCTCCGCCAGGAGCAGGGGCTCTTTGTCGACGGTTCGTTCCGGCCCGCCCGGGCCGGGGTGTCTACCTCTGTTCGCAATCCTGCCACCGGGGAGGAGCTCTCCACGGTGGCAGCGGCGGAAGCTGCGGATGTGGAGGACGCGGTACGTGCGGCGGAGCGCGCCTTCGGCCTCTGGAAGAACGTTTCGAAGGTTGACCGCTCTCGACTGCTTCTGCAGGTGGCCGACGCGGTCGAGCGGCATGGAGAGGCGCTTGCCCGGATAGAGAGCCTCAACACGGGACGGGTGATTTTGGAGACCCGGGAGGATGTGAGCGCCACGGCGGATCTCTTTCGCTACTTCGCCGGAGTGATCCGGTCCGAGGAGGAGAGCGTGGTCCGCCACGACGCTTCCACCATGACGATCATCTACCGTGAGCCTTACGGTGTCGTCGGGCAGATCGTTCCCTGGAACTTCCCCTTTCTCATCGCCGGGTGGAAGCTTGCGCCGGCCCTCGCCGCAGGAAACAGCGTGGTCATTAAACCGGCAACCCTCACGCCTCTCTCTCTTCTCGCATTCGCGGAAATCACCGCGGACATCATTCCCGGAGGGGTTCTAAACGTGCTTCCCGGGGCGGGCTCGAAGTGCGGGGCTGCCCTGACGGCGCACCCGCGGGTGCGTAAGCTCGCCTTCACCGGTTCTACCGAGGTGGGGCGCGGAATCGCCCACGCCGCCGCGGAGCGTGTGGTTCCGGTGACTCTGGAGCTCGGAGGCAAATCCGCGAATATCATCTTTCCCGACGCACCGATGGAGCGTGCTCTCGAAGCCGCCGTGATGGGTATTCTCTACGGTCAGGGACAGGTGTGCAGCGCCGGGAGCAGGGTGCTCGTTCACGAGGAGATCCATGACCGCGTCGTGGAGGAGCTCACCCGCCGATTCGAGGGGATCCGCATCGGGGATCCCTTGGACGAACAGAACCGGATGGGGCCGCTGATCAGTGAGGATCAGTTCAGGACCGTGGCGGAATACGTGAAGAAGGGGGTCGCCGAAGGCGCCAAACTGCTCACCGGGGGCAAACGGCTCACCGGCGGCCCGTACGAGTCGGGCTACTATATGGCGCCCACCCTCTTCGACGGCTGCGCGGGCGGTATGGAGATCGTTCAGGAGGAGATCTTTGGCCCGGTGCTGGTGGTGCAGAGCTTTCGGGATGATGAGGAAGCGATTCAACTCGCCAACGATTGCCGGTACGGTCTCGCCGGAGCGGTTTGGACCCGGGATATCAATCGTGCCCTTCGGGTTACCGCCGCCGTCGAGACCGGGACAATCTGGGTGAACGACTACCATCCGGTGCCCTCGGGCTCGCCCTTTGGGGGCTACAAGGAGTCCGGGCACGGCCGGGAGGTGCACAAGAGCGCCCTGGAAGGCTATACGCAGCTGAAGTCGGTCTTCATTAACCAGAATGAGGCTCCCTACAATTACTATTAGAGTCGGCTAATAGGCCTTACTTTACGCAATTGAGATTTCGCCGTATGCTTGTTTAGAAATGGCAACCAAATCTCAGTACAATCGTCTTCTGTATATTGACCGTCAGATACGAAGCGGACGGTATCCGAACGCCCCCGACCTCGCCCGGGGATACGAGGTTTCCGAGCGTACCATAAAGCGTGACGTGGAGTGGCTTCGAGACTTTCAGGGTGCGCCGATCGCCTACTCCGCCAAGCATCGCGGCTACTACTACGAGGATCCCGATTTTCGACTCTCGGATTTCGTGCTCAGCGAAGGGGAGCTCTTCGCCCTGGCGGTAGGGGAGGAGCTACTCGCTCACTACGAGAACACCCCGGAGTACGCAACCCTGAAGCGGGTCTTCGCCAAGCTGACCGAGATGCTTCCCGAGAAGGTGAGCGTTGCGGACGAGTTCCTCTCTTCCCGGGTAACGGTTATGAACCGTCCCCGTACGGTAATCTCCGAGCGGGTTTGGAAGCTCCTGCTCAGCGCGATGCGGGAGGAACGACAGCTCTCGATTCGGTACCGAAGCGTGAGCTCCGGGGTCCGGGAGCGCCTCCTAAGCCCGTACCACATCCTCGGCCACGGCGGAGAGTGGTACGTAGTCGGGCACGATTCCCGGCACCAGGAAACGAGGGTCTTCGCGGTCTCCCGGATCGAGAACGCCGAGCTCACCAACCACCCGTACGAATTGCCCCAGGAGTTCGAAATCGAGCGATACGTGGATCCGGATTTCGGAGTCTTTATGCACGACCGGCAGGAGCAGGTGATCCTCCGTTTTCGGCCGGAAGTGGCTCCCTACATCCGTGAACGGCAGTGGCACCGAAGCCAGGAGCTGAAAGAACGATCCGACGGCACCGTTGAGCTGCGCTTCGAGACCAATCAGCTCGAGTCGGTGCAGCACTGGGTGCAGAGCTGGGGCGGTGGCTGCGAAGTGATCGCTCCCGAATCTCTGCGAGTTCGTGTTGCCGAGACTCTCCGAGCGACCTTGGAGCAGTACCAGGACGTTCTTTCCCGTAACGCATGAGGAGTTCGCATTCTCTCCCGACTGACCCTTGTTCCTCGGCCGAGAACCCTCCCGGGTTGCTGGCCTAGGGGCGCCGTAGAGGGTATCTTCTGCCCATGAGTAGGCACTGCGTGGTTGTGACCGGCGCCTCGGGCTATCTCGGATCCTGGATCGTCCGGGAGTTTCTCGCGGAGGGATGGAGGGTTCTCGGCTCCGTCCGGGAGAAGCACAATAGTGAGAAGGTCGCACACTTGCATGAGCTCACGCGGCGCCTCCCCGGCTCCCTGGAGCTCTTCGAAGCGGATCTTCTAAGAGAACACTCCTTTGACGACGCCTGCGCGCGCGCCTCCGTTGTGGTTCACGCAGCCTCTCCGTTCCTGCTGGGGGAGGTGGAGGACCCGGTGGGGCAGCTCGTCGAGCCGGCGGTGCAGGGAACCAGAAACATCCTATCCTCCGCAACTCGGAGCGGGAGCGTGAAGCGGGTGGTACTTACCTCCGGCTTGGTGGCGCTCCACGGCGACGCTGTGGAAGTGGGGAGGAGCGAGAAGGGGTACCTCGACGAGGGCGCATGGAACAGTACGAGCAGCCTCTCCTATCAACCGTACAACTTCGCGAAGAGTGAGGCGGAGCGCGCGTCTTGGGAGCTCGCGAAGGGAGCTCCCTGGCATCTGGTTGTGCTCAATCCGGGACTCATTCTCGGCCCCTCCCTCTCCTCCCGCTCGGATGCCGCAAGCACGCGACTGTTTCTCCGGCTCCTTGGGGGAGAGTTTGCATTCGGGGCCCCGGCCCTCGCCTTCGGGGTGGTAGATGTCCGTGATGTAGCTCGAGCCCATTACGAAGCAGCGGTGCGGGAGGAGGCGGAGGGGAGGAATATTCTTGTTGCTACGCACGCGACGCTTCTCGAAATCGCTCAAACCGTGGACCGCCTCTACCCCGGGGTCCACCCGGTACCGAAGCGGGAGCTCCCGAAGCTGCTGCTCTACCTCTTGGGACCCCGGAGCGGACTTTCGTGGCGCTACATTCGACGAAACGCAGGCCACCCGGTCCGATATGACAATCGGAAGGGTAAGGTGACTCTGGGGCTCTTCTATCGCCCTCTGGAGGAGACAATTCGAGATCAGAGGCTTCAGCTGCTGGATGACGGCTTGCTCTGAGGGGATGGAATTGACGGACCGAGCGGGGAGGGCTAGAGTGGTGGAAATGAATCAAGATCCTCGCATCTACGAGCACATACAGGAAACCTGCGTCGCCTACAACCTCGGAAAGGCGTACAAGGTTGTTAATCGTCTCTTCGAGGAGGAACTCCGGGAGGTGGGGCTTACCAATAGCCAGTTCGCCGTGCTCGTGACCCTCGCCCGATTCGGAGAGATGAGCTCCCACGCCCTGGCGGAAAAGCTCGGGTCCGACCCGAGCACCATTTCCCGGAACATGGACCTCCTAGAGCGGCGAAACCTCGTGGAGGAGCAGGTAGACCAGCGCGATCGCCGGGTACGACTCTACTCGATTACCGCGGAGGCGGAGAGCACCCTGAAGGCCGGGGTGCAGCGGTGGAAACGTGCGCAGCGGCGAGCGCTTCGCGCGATCGGCCGCCCTTTCTGGCGGACGAGCCGGCGCAGGCTCAAGCGGCTCATCGGCGCCTGAAGAAAACACTTGTAGACACAAGGAAAGTAGAGTACCTTCTGCGGCAAGGAGGGTACAATGCGCCGAATCGGAAAGAGCGCGGCGGCTCTGCTCATTATTGGGGCCGCGGTCTGGTTATCAGTGGAGTACGACCTACAGGGAACGCTTCGGGATCTGCTGAGCTGGGTAGAAGGGCAAGGTGCCGTAGGGGTTATCACCTTTATCGTGGCCTATATCGCCGCCACGGTGCTCTTTATCCCCGGAAGCATTCTCACTCTGGGGGCGGGATTTGTATTCGGTGTTCTCGAGGGAGTCGCCTACGTCTCCGTCGCCTCCACCCTCGGGGCGACCCTCGCATTTCTCGTAGGACGCTACATTGCCCGGGAGTGGGTCTCTAAGAAGATTGCCGAAAACCCGCGATTCTCCGCACTTGACCGCGCCGTCTCCCAGGAAGGGTGGAAGATCGTAGGCCTTACCAGGCTCTCACCGATCTTTCCTTTCAATATGCTCAACTACGGCTATGGTATCACCGGTGTCTCCCTTCCTTCCTATTTCATCGCCTCATGGATCGGCATGCTCCCGGGGACCGTGATGTATGTCTACCTTGGCTCACTGGCTGGTAGTCTGGCAACACTGGGAGCTCGGGAGGGGCGAACCACGGGGGAGTGGGTTTTCTACTCCGTCGGTCTTATCGCTACGGTGGTGGTTACCTTCTATGTTACTCGGATCGCTCGGCGCGTCTTGAGCGACCGAGTAGAGATCCCCGTGGAGGAGCAATGAACTCATGAGAGTAGAGCCTCGTGATCGATACAACTTGGAGCTGGTCGCGCAGGTCCACCCGGAGGGGTGGAAGAACCCGACCCCCCGGGGGCGGTACAACCTCATCGTCCTCGGGGGCGGCACGGCGGGTCTCATTTCCGCTGCGGTGGCGTCCTCTCTCGGAGCCCGGGTGGCGTTAGTGGAACGGCACCTCCTCGGAGGAGACTGTCTCAACGTCGGCTGCGTCCCCTCGAAAGGGATTATTCGGGCCGCCCGGGCGTTGGAGGGGGTTCGATTCGCCGAGGGGTTCGGGGTGCGACTGGCCGGGGAGGTGGGATTCGACTTTTCGGCGGCTATGGAGCGGATGCGGCGAATCCGCTCGGAGATCAGCCACCACGACTCGGCGGTTCGGTACCGAGATGAGTTTGGGGTTGATCTCTATCTCGGGGAGGGGCGCTTTGCCGGCCCTGGGGGCTTGGAGGTGGAAGGAGAGCGGCTGGAGTTCGCCAAGGCGATTATCGCCACCGGCGCCCGGCCCGCGGTGCCACCGATTCCCGGCTTGGAGGAGTCCGGGTACCTTACGAACGAGACCATCTTCACGCTTACGGAGCTTCCGAGGCGACTCGCCGTTATCGGCGCCGGGCCCATCGGCGCGGAAATGGCACAGACCTTTCGTCGCTTCGGCTCGGAGGTCTACCTCATCGAAATGGCCGACCGGGTTCTGCCACGGGAGGACCGGGATGTGGCGGAGTTTCTGCGCCTTCGTTTGGAGGAGGAAGGGGTGGAGATTCGCACTGCTACCGCTCTCGAGGAGCTCTCGGCCCGAGGAGAAGAGAAGCTGCTTCGCCTCGGAGGAGGTGAGGAGATCGCCGTGGACCATCTCCTCCTATCGATCGGTCGCGCTCCAAACGTGGAGAACCTCGGCCTCGAGAATGTTGGAGTCTCCTACGACCGCCGGACAGGGATCGAGGTCAACTCCTATCTCCAGACGACGAACCGCCGGATCTTCGCCGCCGGAGACGTCGCGTACCAGTACAAGTTTACCCACGCTGCGGAGGCGACTGCGGCTATTGCGGTGCAGAACGCTCTTTTCCTGCGGACGAAGAAGAGCGACGGACTGGTTGTGCCGTGGTGCACATACACTTCCCCGGAGGTGGCTCACGTCGGCCTCTCGGAGGAGGAAGCGCGTGGCCGAGGCATCGAAATCGAGAGCTACAGACACGAGATCGGAGAGACCGACCGAGGGCGACTGGACGGCTCGGAAGGTTTCGTGAAGCTGCACGCCCGGAAGGGGAAGCTTGTGGGTGGGACGATCGTGGCCGATCACGCAGGGGAAATGGTCGGCGAGCTTGCGCTGGCGATACAAAAGGGCTTGAGCCTCGGTGATCTCAATGGCGTGATACATCCCTATCCGACTCAGGCGGAGGCGATCAAGCGCGCCGCGGCGGGAGTTCTAAAGGCGAAGCTCACTCCCCGGGCGAAGCGGTTTCTCGACCATTGGATGCGCTGGCGCCGGTAGTTTCCCTCGGTCCAGGATTCTCTCAATCGCTCCCGGGGAGACTACGATTGCCGGTCCGCCTCCGGTACGCCCGCTGGAGGGCGTAGTGACAGAGCCGTCGCTCTATCCTATACTGGGCGTAGTGTTATGAGTGAGAGCGAGCAGAAACGCCCAGAGTCCCTCGCCGGCTATTTCCTCATTTCGGAGACCGAACTGACCGACCCCAACTTCTACCGCACCGTGGTCTTTATGGTCGAGCACAATGAGGAGGGGGCTTTCGGCCTCGTTGTAAATCGACTCTCTTCGGTCCATCTCGGAGAGGTGCTCGACGAGGCGAGGGATTCTCGAGTTGCGGAAGTGCCGATCTACGTAGGCGGTCCGGTGGAACAGCAGTACCTATTCACCCTCCACTCCGGGCTCCCGCAGGGAGTATCCAGCGAGCACGCCGTGGAACCGGCCCCGGGGATCATTTTCGAGCCGTTCAACCACTCGATTCTCGGATACCTGACCGAGGCGTGGTCGGACGAGCCGGAGGAGCAGCGCCCGACGGTGCATATCTACGCGGGTTACTCCGGCTGGGCTCCGGCGCAACTCGAACAGGAGCTGGCGCTGGACGCCTGGTTTCACCACAAGGCGACACCGGACATCGTCTTCCGTCGAAATCCCGAGGAGGGGTGGAAGGATGCTCTGGGAAAGAAAGGCGCCTTCTACCAAATCGTCGCGGAGACCGGCTACAAACCCTCGATGAACTGAGCTTTCACTGGCCGAGAGGACCGGGATACGCGTGTACGCCGCTTTGCAGCAGCCGGTCCCGATGCCGCTCGACGAGCTCACGCCGGTCGTGCCAGCCGGCGGAGCCGGACCAGCCGGTTGCCATGAGCGCCGCCAGGCGGGGAAAGCTCATCTGCTCCAACTGGCGCTCGTAGAGTATCTCCTCGGTCCAGATGTTTCCCTGAACGCCTAAGACTCTTTCCTCCGTCCCTTCAGGGTCCGGATCATAGGTTCCCGCATCCTTTACGGTGCAGAACCCGAGGCGTCCAGGCTCCCTCGGGTCATCCAGATGCTTGTGATCAAAGTAGCACGCCCGATCCTGGGGCACCGCAACCACCGCGAACCCCGCTTCGAGCGCTTCCTTAACACAGGACCTTCCCCTCCAGCACATGATGACCGCCTCTCTCGAGAGTTGGGGCGAAATCGCCTCGTCCCAGACGACCGGTCTTCTGCCTGCACGGATCACCAGTTCCGCAGCCCGATTCATGAAATAGCCGTGGAGGTCCTCCGGCTCCGAGAGCGCCTCTGTTTCCATGCGGCTACGGCATTTCGGGCATTCTCGCCACCGGTTAGCGGGAGTTTCGTCCCCACCGAGATGGATATAGGGGCCCGAGAAGATGGAGGCAAGAGAGCCGATCGCCCCGGTTAGAAACTCGAAGACCTCCTCATTGCCCACGCAGAGGACGTCCTCGAAAATGCCCCACCGGGTGGGTACCTCTATGGGCTCTTGCCGGCAGGAGAGCTGGGGGTAGGCGGCGAAGACCGAGCTTGTGTGCCCAGGAAGATCGACTTCCGGGACAATGGTAATTCCGAGATCCGCGGCGTAGGCGTCCAGGCTTCGGAGCTCCGCGGCTGTGTAGTAGCCTCCATAGCGACCGTATTCCGTGGTGCGGTCGTCTCGGTACGCCGAAAGCTCAATGAGCTTCGGCCACCCTTCCACCGGGTAGCGCCAACCCTGATCGTCGGTGAGGTGAAGATGGAAGTAATTGACCTTGTGAATAAAGAGGATATCGAGGTACGCCTCGAGAGCTCTCAGAGGAAAGAAGTGCCGTGCGACATCCACCATGGCGCCGCGCCATTTGTAGCGGGGGGCGTCCTCGATGGCGCAGGCGCGGATCGCCTCGAAGCCGCTTCCCGCCTGGAGTCGGTAGGAGGCGAGGGTCGATGCGGCTCGGGCGATCGCCTCGTAGCTCCCTCCCTCCAGGGTGAGCAGCGACGGCTGCACGGTGATGCGGTACGCCTCATCGGAGAGATCGCCCTTCTCGATAATGTGGATCTCACCCTCTCCGGCGGTGCCGGAACGGTGCTCCCTTACGGGTACTCCGAGAGCCTTTGTGAGGAGAGTGGCGTAGGCGCCTCCGTGGGGCTCCTTCGGCCCTTGACCGGAGACGAAAGAGAGCGAGTCGGTTAGGAGAAACGAGCCTTCTTCGACTAGGACGCTTGTCGGTTGAGGTAATACGCGGTGCCAGAGACTCATATCTCTAATATAGGCACCATTTATCTCTCCGTCCACGCCGCGGGCAGGTAGGGGATATCCGTTCTGTACTGCATACCCCGGAACTCGATGGTTGAGAGGCGGCCGTACGCTTGAGCCCGAGCACCCTCGACATCGTCACCTAATCCGGTGACAGTGAGAACCCGGCCGCCGGAAGTTTGGAGCCCCCCTCCGGGAGCCCGCGCCGCGCCGGCGATAAAGGGAATAGGGCGATTCGGGTGTTCCCAGAGGGCACGCCGGTTCTCCGGGGGTGTTACGCCTTCTATCGGCACGCCCCGGTCGTAGCTTCCGGGATAGCCCTTTGCGGCAGCTACGACGGAGACCGCTACCTGAGAACGCCAGCGGGGAGTAACCTGATCGAGCTTTCCCAGGGCGGTCGCCCGAAGCAGGGGAAGAAGATCGCTTTCGAGCAGTGGAAGAAGCGCCTGGGTTTCAGGGTCTCCGAGGCGGACATTGTACTCCAAGACCCTCGACCCCGCCTCGGTGAGCATAATGCCCAGGAAGAGGACCCCCCGATAGGCGAGGCGATCCGAGGCTATTCCCCGCACCGTCGGGTCCAAGACCGCGGAGCAGAGTCTCTTCAGAAGCGCTTCGTTCTCCTGGGGATGGGGCGCCACAACACCCATGCCTCCGGTGTTCGGGCCGCTGTTTCCCTCCCCGATAGGTTTGTGATCCATGGCGGTGGCGAGAACTCGGTAAGTCCCTCCGTCGGTGAGGGCGAAAAGGGAGAGCTCGGTCCCGAAGAGGCACTCCTCTACAATCAGCGGAGAGCCCGCCGCTCCCAATGTGCGGTCCACCATAAACCGCTGCACCGTTTCTTCCGCCTCTTCCAAGCTCCCTGCCACAACGACTCCCTTGCCCGCCGCCAGTCCGTCAGCTTTGAGTACCGCCGGAGGGCCGAGCCGTTTGAACGCCGCCATCGCCTCTTCCGGTGTCTCCGCAAGACTCCAGCGGGCGGTGGGCACGGCGTGACGATCCATAAACCGTTTTGCGTAGAGCTTGCTCCCTTCCAGAGCAGCGGCACCTCTTGACGCCCCTACCACGGGTATCTCCGCGGCGTCGAAAAGGTCCGCCACCCCCGCCACCAGCGGTAGCTCCGGGCCGATTACGACGAGCTCCACGCCTCGAGCCTCCGCCTCCCTGAGGAGCCCCACGCCGTCGGTCGCTTCCAGTTCGAGATTCTCGCAGTCGGGCAGAAGGGCGGTTCCCCCGTTTCCCGGAGCCACGAGGACGCGCTCTACCTCGGGACTCTGCAGCAGCTTCCAGGCGAGGGCGTACTCCCTGCCGCCGGAGCCGATAACCAGTATCTTCATGGTAGCCTCTCTAACGCCATATTCACCCCTTCCACGACGGCGCTCTTCTCGAGCACCGCCACTCTGTTGCGGAGCTCTTCGGGGCTCTCATTGGGTAGCACCGGCAGTTTCCTTTGGAGAAGAATCGGGCCGGTGTCGGTCCCCTCGTCGACGTAATGCACCGTGCAGCCGCTCTCGCGCTCTCCTGCGGAAATTACCGCCCGGTGCACGCGGATGCCGTACATTCCGGGGCCGCCGAACTTCGGGAGGAGGGCGGGATGAATGTTAATGATGCGCCCTTTGAATCGCTCCAGTATCGACCCGGTAAGAATCGAGAGGAATCCTGCTAATACGAGAAGCTCCGTGCCGTCAGGAATCGCCTCGAGGATTCGGTCCGAGAGCGCCTCGCCGTGCTCCTTCCGCGGTATGAGGTGTGTCGGAATTCCGGCGGCTCGGGCTCGGTCGAGGGCCCGGGCGTTCCTGTCAGCGACTACCGCGAGGATTTCGCTCCTCAGCGGTCCCTCGGACGAGGCATCGATCAGGTTTTGGAGCGTGGTACCCTCTCCGCTGACCAGGACCGTTATTCCAGCCACACCGTCCCCTTTCCACCGGTTCGCAGCTCTCCGAGTAGGTACGCCTCCTCTCCCAGTAGCGAGAGAGCTTCCTCCACCGACTCCGGTGGCAGCGCCAGAACCATTCCCACGCCCATGTTGAAGGTGCGATAGAGCTCCTCGGTGGAAACCGGCAGGGTCCGTAGGAAGCGGTGAACCGGCAGCTCCCCGATGCGCTTCGTATGCACCACCGCATCGACCCCGGGCGGTAGGATCCGCGGTAGGTTCTCCTCCAGGCCGCCACCGGTAATGTGGGCTGCCCCGGAAATGGGGAGCTCCCCGTGGAGTCGGAGCAGCTGGTTCACATAGAGACGCGTCGGCTCAGTGGCTAGCTCCCAGAGGGGTGTTCCTTCCCAGAGTTGGCTGAAATCATCCACCAACGCCCTGAGAAGGGAGAACCCGTTACTGTGGAGACCACTGCTTCTCAAGGCGAGGAGCGCCTCGTTTCCACGGATCCCCTCGGGGGTTATCACCCTGCCGCGCTCCACAATGCCCACGGCGAAGCCCGCCACGTCGTACCGTCCCTCCCGGTAGACGCCGGGCATCTCCGCGGTCTCCCCCCCCACGAGGAGGGCGCCGCATCGGGCGGAGGATTCGGCAATTCCTTCGACTATCTTCGCCGCTTTCTCCGCCTCGAGCTTCTCGCAGGCGAGATAGTCGAGAAAGAAGAGGGGACGTGCGCCGTGGCAGACGAGGTCGTTGAGACACATCGCTACGCAGTCCTGGCCGATTTCTCGCAGCCGATCGTACCGGAGGGAGAGCTCGATCTTTGTCCCCACCCCATCGGTGGCTGCGGCGAGAAGGGTTTCCGGGTTTCCCGGAAGCTCGTAGAGTGAGGCGAAGCCGCCGATCCCAGAGACGACCCCCCCTCCGTTCTCTCCAGTGAGAGTCTCTCCACCCTTCGACTGAGCGCTCTCGCGTACCGAGTCGAGGGCTCGGGAGATCAGCCGCACCGTTCGGTAGCCTTCCTCTCGGTTGACACCGGCGCTGCGGTAGTCCCGTTCCTCCGGGTTCATCGTTTTCGCTCCATTGAAAGCTTCTCCTGCTCCATCGGAGCCGCCACGGGGTAGACCCCGGTGAAGCAGCCGGTGCAGAAGCTTCTCGGCTGGCCGATAGAGGCGAGGAGTCCCTCGGTGGAGAGATAGGCGAGGGTGTCGGCACCGATCATCTGTCGGATCTCCTCGAGACTCCTGGAACCGGCAAGCTCGTTTCTCGTGGGAGTGTCGAGACCGAAGTAGCAGGGAAAGCGCACCGGGGGCGAGGCTACCCTAAAGTGCACTTCCCTCGCCCCCGCCCGGCGAAGCATCGATACGAGGCGTCGGGATGTAGTGCCCCGAACGATGGAATCGTCGATGAGGATTATACGCTTTCCGTCGACGGTGGACCTGAGGACATTGAGCTTTACCTGGACCGCGCGCTCTCGCAGTTCCTGGGAGGGAGCAATAAAGGATCGGCCTACGTACTTATTCTTTATGAGCGTCTGCCCGTAGGGAATTCCGGAAGCCTCGGCGTATCCCATAGCGGCCACGACCCCGGAGTCCGGGACCCCCGAGACCAGGTCCGCCTCCACCGGGCTCTCCTCGTAGAGCCGTTTTCCCGCCCGGGTCCGGGAGGCGTAGACGTCGACCCCGTCGATGCGGGAATCGGGCCTGGAGAAGTAAATGAACTCGAAGGAGCAGGTGTTGGAGTGCGTCTTTTCACTCTGCTGCAGAGAACGCATACCCTCGTCGTCGATCACCACGATTTCCCCGGGCTCTACGTCCCGAAGGAGCTCGGCGCCCACCGCATCGAGGGCGCACGTCTCACTGGCAACTACGTAGCTTTCCTCCCGTCGACCGATTACCAGGGGACGAATGCCGTAGGGATCGCGAATCGCGATAAGCGACTCCTGAGTGAGAAGGGCTATTGAAAAGGCGCCTTGGATCGCCCGAACCATGTCCCAGAGCGCTCGTTCGAGGCCGTACTTCGCTCCCCGGGCGATGAGATTGAGGATCACCTCGGAGTCGCTGGTGGACTGAAACATCACCCCCGCGTCCTCGAGGAGCTCCCGAATGACCGGCGCGTTCACGAGGTTGCCGTTGTGGGCGATCGCGAGGGGACCGATCTTGGACTGTCCCACTAAGGGCTGGGCATTTACGAGGGTGTTGGAGCCGCTTGTTGAGTAGCGCACGTGACCGACTGCGGCGCTCCCCTGGAGTTGGGCGAGGACGGCGTCGGTAAAGACCTCCGCCACTAAGCCGAGACCGCGATGGAGTTCGAACTCCCTTCCTTTCAACAGCGCCATGCCGGCGCTCTCCTGGCCCCGGTGTTGCTGCGCGTAGAGACCGTAGTACACTAGGCGGGAAAGGTTCTCATGGTGCTCCGTCCCTTGTCCCGGGGTAAAGACCGCGAATACTCCGCACTCCTCCCGCAGCTTATCGTCTCTCCGGTTCATGAGAGCGCCCCCTCCAGTCGGCGGAGTACTTCTTCGTACCCCTCGGTGACTTCGCCGAGATCTCGGCGAAACCGATCCTTGTCGAGTCTCTTTCCGGTCTCGGTGTCCCAGAACCGGCAGGTATCCGGCGAAATCTCGTCCGCCAGGAAGAGCTTTCCGCCGGCGTCGATGCCGAACTCCAACTTGAAGTCCACCAGCTCGATACCGATGGTTAGGAAGAGCTCAGATAGAAGAGTGTTGACCTTCGCTGCCTCCCGATAGATCGCCTCGAGTCGGGAAAAGGTGATCACGCCTATTGCCACGGCGTGGGTGTCGTTTATCAGAGGATCCCCGAGCTCGTCATTCTTATAGCTGAGCTCGAAAACCGTAGTGCGCAGCTGCGAACCCTCCGAAAGGCCCAGCCGTTTCGCCATGCTGCCGGCGGCGCGATTGCGGACAATCACCTCCAGGGGAATAATGGAGAGTCGGCGAACAAGCTGCTCCCTGTCGGAGAGCCGCTTCAGGAAATGGTTCTCCACCCCCCGCTCCTCGAGAAAGGTGAACAGCTTCGCGGTTACACTGTTGTTCACCCTTCCTTTCTGCTCTATGCGGTCGAACTTCTTGCCGTTAAAGGCTGTGGCGTCATCCTTGAAGTAGACTCGAAGAACCTCGGGATCTTCGGTAGAGTAGATTTGCTTCGCTTTGCCCTCGTAGAGAAGCGTATCTTCCACGATCACCTCCTGCCCCGGGGGGCGGCTGCTCTCTCCTTGGACAGCGGGACCATAACGATCACCAAAGGTGAGAAGATACGTCTGGGCCGCCCATAGGAGAGAGATTTACGGTCTCCCTGTAGAGACTCCCGGACCGTATTACCGGGATTATATGAGCTCGGTGCGGGCCGGCTACCGAAAGTAAGCTACCCCGCTATCAAAGATCTTCATGTCCCCGGTGGGGGGCAGATTTCGATAGAGCTGCCCGAGGGCGCGCTCATTGTGCCCCATCTTGCCGAAGACACGGCCGTCCGAGGAGAGTAGCCCCTCGATACCGGCGGCGGATCCGTTCGGGTTATACTCTACATATTGCGTGGCAATCTGTCCACCGTCCGACAAAGTACGCAAGAGCTGGGGATCGGCGAGGTACCGCCCTTCGCCGTGGGAGATCGGGATCCGGTACCGCTCTCCCGGCTCAACCGCGGCCAACCAGGGGGAAGCGTTAGAAACGACCTCCGTCTCCAGATAACCGGAGAAGTGGCGCCCGGAGCGGTTGAGGACCAGCGCTCCGCCGGGGAGGAGACCGAGACGGACGAGCGCCTGGAAACCGTTGCAAATGCCGAGAATGAGCCCTCCCCGGGAGAGCAGCTCTTCCACCGACTCCTGGAGCGAGGGATTTCGAAAGACCGCGGCTATGAACTTTCCCGAGCCGTCCGGCTCGTCTCCAGCACTGAAACCGCCGGGAAACATAAGAATCTGGGAGGCGTCGATCCGGCTCTTGAGCCGCGCCACGGAGTTGTTTATCTCCTCGGGTCTGCGGTTTCGAAAGAGAGGGGTCGAAACGAGCGCCCCGGCCCGGCGGAAGGCGGAGGAAAGATCGAACTCGCAGTTCGTCCCGGGAAAGACCGGAATACAGACCCGGGGTGACCCGAGAGCGATACCGGCCGAGGGAGAGCGGGAAAGCGTTTTTGCCGCCCGCCCTGGGCTGCGGGGCGGGGTGCCTCGGGTCGAGGTGAGGGGCTTTTCATCGAAGTTCCCTGGGTCCACCGGAAAGACCTCGGCCAGGGTGGAGCTCCAGGCGGTGTACGCCTCCTCCAGGCCGAGCGCCTCCTCTCCCAATCGGATCGACGCTTCGGACCGGGAGGCCGGGACGGCGCGTCCAACAAGGTGAAGCAGCGGACTCTCCGGCGGGAGCGCCCCCTCCGGGATCTGCAGATAGAGCGCCCCGGGAAGGGAGGCGAAAGCGTAGGGCGCCCACCAGTGCTCTCCGGGCTCTCTCAGGGCAAGAGAGAGGTGGTTTCCAAAGGCGGCGATGGTGAGGGCGGGGAAGAGCCCGCCGCGAGCGGTACTTCCCGCGGCGAGAATGAGCCCTCGCTCCCTCAGGGAGCGCAGCAGGTCGTAGCTGCGGCGGAGCTCTCCGGAGTCATAGGTGCCGTCACCGCCGAGCTTCGGGCTCAGCAGGTAAACCGAGGAGTGCTCCCCCTTAAGCTCCGGCGTAAGAAGCTCATTCTCTCGGATCGTCGCTACCGCAAAGGAGATGAGGGTCGGAGGGACGTCGAGCTCCTCGAAGCTGCCGGACATGCTGTCCTTGCCGCCGATGGCCGGAGTCTCCAAGGCGATCTGCGCCTGTAGAGCCCCCAGGAGAGCCGCCGCGGGTAACCCCCACCGCTCAGGCGTATCTCCGGGCCGGGGAAAATACTCCTGCAGGGAGAGGCGAACGGACTCTCTCCTCGCCCCGGCGGCGACGAGGCGGGCGACGGAGTCGACCACGGCAAAGTAGGCGCCGTGAAAGGGAGAAGCCTCAGCTATACCCGGATCGAAGCCGTGAGTCATAAGGGAGAGGGTCCGGCTTCGCGTCGTTTCTTCTTCCGAGTAGACCGAGAGCGGGAGCTCCGAGGCCATCACCTGCGCCGGGGTTCGTTGGGTTAGCCCGCCGTAGGGGGCGAGGTGGGACCACGCTCCTATGGAGGAGTCGAACCGTTCCAGCAGCCCTCGCTGATCGGCATGGGGCAGCGCTGAGAGGCTTCTGAGGAGGAGCCCCGCGAAGGGGGGCGAGGGGAGCGAGGAGTCCTCATTCCCCGAAGGCGGCGCTGAGAGGGGGAGAAGCGGATTGTCCGGGAGTTCCGGGAGGGAGACGGTGGCGCGCCTCGGGGCGCCGTTGGTCTCGATGAATCGGCGGGAAAGATCGAGAATCGTCTCCCCGCGCCACGCCATACGAACTCGGCCGGTGTCGGTAACCGTGGCGATCGGCGTGGCTTGGAGATTCTCCTCTGCGGCGAGGCCGATAACCCGCTCCACCGTCTCGGCGGAGACGACACACGCCATGCGCTCCTGGCTTTCGCTGATGGCGATTTCGGTCCCCCGGAGACCGTGGTACTTCAGCGGGACCGCGTCGAGGTCGATGTCTATACTCGGCGCGATTTCGCCCACCGCCACGGAGATCCCGCCGGCGCCGAAATCGTTGCATCGGCGCACCTGCCGGGCAAACTCCGGGCGCCGAAAGAGGCGCTGCAGCGCGCGCTCGACCGGCGGATTACCCTTCTGCACCTCCGGGGCGGCCTCACGGAGAGATTGCCCGTCCTGCGCCTTGCTCGATCCGGTGGCCCCGCCGCAGCCGTCACGGCCGGTCTCTCCGCCGATCAGGAGGACTCGGTCTCCCGGCTCCGGGGCTCGCCGCTTTACGTGGGAGGCGGGGACCGCTCCGATCACGGCTCCCGTTTCTAACCGTTTTGCCTCATAGCCCGAATGGTAGTACTCCCGGACCTGACCGGTGGCGAGGCCGATCTGATTGCCGTAGGAGGAAAAGCCCTCGGCCGCGCGGGTTGTTATGAGCCGTTGAGGGAGCTTTCCCGGTCGGGTCTCGGTCAAGGGGCGCCGGGGATCCGCGGCGCCGGTCACCCGCATTCCCTGGTAAACGAAGGCGCGGCCCGAAAGGGGATCCCGAATCGCCCCGCCGAGACAGGTTTCGGCGCCGCCTATCGGTTCGATTTCCGTAGGGTGATTGTGGGTCTCGTTCTTGAACAGGAGGTGCCAGGGCTCGCTTCTGCCGTCATCCCTTTCGACGTCGATCCTCAGCGTGGCGGCGTTGATCTCCTCCGAGAGATCCTGGTCTCGGAGCTTTCCCCGGGCCCGGAGCGTCTTGGCGTAGATGGTTGCGAGCTCCATAAGAGTCGGAGGAGTCTCAGCGCCGACGCCGAGCAAGGCGCGGAGTTCCCAGTAGGCTGCGAGGGCGCGCTGCATCGCCGGGTGTCCCCCGGGATTATCCAGCCCGTCGAGGGCGGTGGCGAAGGTTGTGTGTCTGCAGTGATCGGACCAGTAGGTGTCCAATACTCGAAGCTCGGCGACCGTGGGAGGCCGGTGCTCCTGTTCACGGAAGTAGCCGATAAGCATCTGGAAGTCATCGTCGCTCATGGCGAGGCCCAGCTCTTTGCGCTTCTCCCCGGGAGAGAGCTCCGGTTCCAAGAGTTCCTCCAGGCGCTCACTCTCCCGGGCCGGCGCAGCGGGCTCGACAAACTGGTGCGGTCCAAAGGGTGCGCAGAGCCGGCTGTCCACGGGGTTTATTAGGTAGGAGGAGATCGACTCCATCGCCCCCTCCACCTCCCGGGGGCCCGCCTCTCCAAAGCGGAAGCCGTAGACCCGGGCGTTCCTCACCCGAGGTCGCCGATCAAGAATGAGCTGTAGACACTGTTCCGCCGAGTCCGCTCGCTGGTCGAACTGGCCCGGGAGGTACTCAACGGCGATCCAGTGCCACCCCTGCTCCTTCGGGGGTGCAGTGGAGCAGCTATCCGTGGTGGGATCCGCGAAAACTGAAAGCACCGTCTCCGAGAGCTCTTCCTCTCGGAGGGGCGCCACGTCGTACCGTTGGAGAAGGCGAAGATCGCGCAGCTCTTCCAGAAAGAGGCTCTCCCGCAGCTCCCGGAGGAGCTGCTCCCCCTCCCGCCGGTAGGTTGACCTTCCTTCCACATATAGCGTTATCACCTTCCTACTCCTTCTTACCTCTTACGCTCCTGGGGAGAGAGTAGCGGCCTCCTTGGCGGCTCGTCCTCTCGCCCTGCCGCTGGAGTAGAGCACCCCAAAGACGACGAGTCCTCCTCCGATAAGGTGTTGCCATCCGAGTCGTTCGCCGAGGAGAATCCAGGCGGTGAGGGCGGCAACGACGGGGATGCCGTTTAGCCAGACCGCCGCCTTTGCGGCGGAGATCTCCTTCAGGGCGCGATTGTAGGAGAGAAAAGCTATGAGGGTAGCTCCGAAGACGAGAAAGAGGAGGGCTCCCAGGGAGCGATAGGTGACCATGCTCCAGTTCATTCGTTGGAGAGTGAACCCGAACAGTGGCGCGAAAAAGAGGGCGCCGTAAAAGACCTGAAACGCCGTAATGTGGAGCGTTGATACGCGGCCGGAGAGGCTCCTGGCGGTAATCATGTAGAACGCGGCGGCGACCACCGCGCCCACCACCAGGAGATTTCCAAGAAGAGAGCCGGCGGAGTCCTCGGAGACTCCGGAACCGTAGACGATAACAGCCACTCCCACTATGGAAATCGCCGCTCCGATAACGGTCTTCCGAGATTGCCTCTCTCCGAGGATGAGGCGACTGAGAACCCCAACGACCACCGGAGCGGAGGCGATAATGAGGGCCGCATCCGCCGCGCCGGTTCGGCTGAGCCCCTCGGTCTCGAGGAGGAAGTAGAGCCCCGGCTCGAAAACGGCGACCAGAAGAAGTCGGAGGTGGTCCCTTCGACTGATTCGGGGAAAGCCACGCCAGAGAAGGAGACCCAGAAAGAGAACCGATGCCGCTGCGAATCGGACAAACATGTACCCCTGCACGGAGAACTCTTGCAACACCAGCTTGGTCGCGGCGAAGGAGCTTCCCCAGAAGAGAACCGCCGCCAGGAGACTGACGTAGGTAATCGGCGTAAGCCTCTCATGAGTCACTGGGAGGCCTCCCGGGCAGTCGTCTTCCGGCGAAGAGCGGAGATCTGCCCCCACTGAGCGGCGAGCATCGCCAGGATCATGAGAAGTGCGCCGAAGAGATTTCGGGGTGAGAGCAGCTCACCGAGAATGAGAAAACCGCCGACCGCCGCGAAGAGTCCCTCGAGGCTGAGGATTATCGCCGCGTGGGCGGGGTGCGCCCTTTGCTGCGCGTGGACCTGCAGGGAGTAGGCTACACCCACGGAGAAGAGCCCGCCGTAGAGTATGGGCAGCCAGGCGGAGCCGATCGCGGCGAGCGTTGCCGTCTCGGTGAAGAGCGCCATCGTTGCACTCCCGAGAGCGCAGACGGCATACTGCACCATGGAAAGGGGGAGCGCCGGAAGTTTCGGCGCGGCGTAGGAGATGTACAGGACGTGGGCGGCGAAGAAGAACGCGCAGAGCATAACCATTCCGTCTCCCCGGGCGATGGTAAACTGCTCGGTGATACTCAGAAAATAGAGCCCCCCCATAGCGAGAACTGCGCCGATCCAGCGGCCGCGATCACTCCGCGTTCCGAGGAAATGGCCGAAGATGGGCACCAGCACAACATAGAGCCCGGTAATGAATCCCGCCTTGCCGGCGGTCGTATACTGTAGCGCCACCTGTTGCAGCGAACTGCCGCCAAAGAGAAGGAGTCCCGCCACGAGTCCGTGGTTGAGGAGTGTCGGGGAAAAGCGGCGGCCCGGCCGTGCCGGATTGGGCGTCATAAGCAGAAGGGGAAGGAGCGATAGAGTTCCCAGGGCAAACCGGACGCCGTTGTAGGTGAACGGTCCGATGAACTCCATTCCCGCCCGCTGTGCGGTAAAGGCGAGCCCCCAAATTGCCGCGGTGAGCAGTAGTTGGCCGTCGGTACGGAGGGTGTCGGGTTGTAGCGAGCTGCCTGACATGGTCAGCAGAGTTTCACCTAACGGGCGGTCTGTCAACCTAGAAGGGCGGTGAGGGTCCGGGCTATATGGGCGGGCTGAAAGCCCCCTTCGACCTTACTGACCATTTTGCCCCGGTAGTAAACCGCAAAGGCGGGAGTAGTGTAAATGGTGTAGCGACCGGCGGCGGTAGGAATGGTGTCGAGATCGATGTGAAAGGCTCGGACCGAGGGCCTTCCTCTGAGAAATCGCTCTACTCCGCGTATGAGCCGCGCTCGCTCCTCGGTTTGCTCTCGGGTGAAGAGAAGAAAGGTGGGAAGCCCGGCGTCTACCGCTTCCTCCACCTCCTCCATAAACTCGACGTCACGCACTCCTCACTCTACCGCTCCTGCCTAGCACGGTGCAACAGTTAGTGTTAAACTACCGTTGAAAGGGAGGAAGAAGTGCGCAAGGACGCAGTAATCGCTGTTGATATCGGTGCCGGCCAGGGCACGAGAGTGGGCCTCTTTGCGAATCCCGCCTCGCTTCTCGAAGAGCGCTACTTTTCCATCAATGAGTACGGAACGAGTTACGAGAGCTATCTCGCTCGGCTCGAGGCGGAGCTGCGGAGTCTCTTGGCGGAGCACCGTGATCGAGATCTCCGATCTATCGGTATCGCGACCCCCGGCGTGTTGCAGGGTGACGGGGCGTTCAAGTGGGTGCAGAATATTCCGTTTCTGGAAGGCCACAATCTCAAGGAGGAGCTTCGCGGTCGGTTCGGGGTGAGCTCCGGCGTGGCCAACGACGCCGACGCCGGGGCCCTGGCGGAGTGGAGCGTGCTTCGAATCGACCTGCTCTACTGGGTCTTCGGAGGCGGATGGGGTGGCGCCTGGGTGACCAAGGAGGGGGAGCTCATGTTTCCCTCAACGGACTGGGATGGGCTGGACTCCTCTCTACATCACACCAACGAACCCGGGGTCTCCATTCCTCTGGACAAAATTATGCTCAAGGAGCTCTTTGCGGAGATCGGCGCCTCCTACGACAGGTTGGAGCGGATCCTCGACGAGGAGTTCGGCGACAACGCGGACTACCGTCTCGGTCCAGGGGGAGATCCGAACTCCCTTCGTGCGGAGACGATCCTCTCGGGCCCAGGGCGGTGCCGCCTCTTTCGGGCGATCGTTGGGGATGACGATTTCTACGAACGTTTTCTGGATATCCATGAGACGAAGGAGATGTCAGATCCGTCGATTGCGGGCAAGCACATCTCTAAACTCTCCTCCATGCGGGTGGAAGCGGCGATAAACACCGACCGCCTCTACGGAAAGATTCTCGCTCAAGCGACCCGAATTATGATTAAGGATGCCGTGGGCGACGGGCTTCCGGAGAACATCCCGATCTGTCTCGGCGGGAAACCGAGCTATGCGCTGCCCTATTTCGGGCCTTCCGCCCAACGAATGCTCGGCAAGATGGGGATTATGAACTATCTGCGACCCTCCATCGTGGATGAGCGAGGCCTCAACGCGAACCTCGTCGGTGCGGCGGTGGTGGCCGACCAGGCGGAGCGTCTCGGTCGGGACGTGGCGAGAAGAATTAATCCCGTTCCAGGGAGAGCGCCTGCTGAAGCAGTCTGAACCGTCGCGGGTGCTCGGCGCTGGGAAAGAGCGGGTAGGAACGCTCCTCTCCCTCCAGGGAGGCGCTCCTGAGCTGGTTTCTCTTGAGCGCCTTGATCCCCTCGCCGCTACTCAGCGAGACGCTCCCCGCGGAGGTCTCGATGACGAGACGGCTTCCTTTCCAGTAGCATTGCTCGATGTGAATGGACACCTCTCTACTGTAACATCTCCCGGCAGAGCGGGAAACAGGAGAGTTTGACACTGCCTATCCTCCCGGGTATGCTCACGTCGCACCGTTACACTCTCTATCTATGCTGACACCGACGCACATTTACCTTCCAGTACTAGCCGCGGGAATTCTCTTCACCGGCGGGCTCCTCTTTGCCCTGGCAGCCCGGGCGCTGAAGCTCGCGGTCTTTGGATCCGGGGCGTTGTTGCTCCTGACCGGGTTTGTCCACGCTGCCTTTGACGCCGCCACCGCCGCTGCGGGTCCGATCCTCGGAAATCTCGAGCTTTCGTTTCAGCTCTACCGACTGGAGCAGCTTTCCCTCGCCTGGCTCCTCCCTCCGGGGCTCTACTTCCTGAGACACATTGTCGCTGTCCCGAGAAAGGCGCGCCGTTTTCAACGGTGCATGGAACGAGGGACTCTCGCATTCGCGGTGAGCCTGACACTGATTGCCTTCCTCTGGCCCGACCTTTTCGTTTCCGTGGAACGTGAGACCCTTCGTGCAGCGGAGCTTCAAATCTACCACGGTCACGGAGCTCCGGGTCCGCTATTCGACCTGAGAGACTTTGTAATCGGCGTCGTCCTGATCCATGTTCTCCTGCTGGTTTTCTGGGTACGGGCGAGCTCCACCTATCGCTTGCGACAAAGCGCTTGGCTCGTGGGTTCTCTCATTCTGGCAGTCTGCGTGGGTGGTCTGTCGCTCGCGGAGCACTTCCTGGGAGTGAACATGGACACGGAGCTGACTGCCGGGATCGACACCTCCCTCCTCGCCCTCTCCCTCTTCGCCCTGGGCGCCATGGTGGACATCGTTAGGAGCTTTCTCGGAAAGGTGAAGATGTTGGACCGTGTCCGGGAGGCGCTTTCGAAGAAGCAGCAGGCGATGGAGGAGTACCTCTACTCAGACCTGCTAACGGGTCTGCCCAATCGGGAATCGTTCTATCGTGATCTGGAAGAACGACTCGAGCAAGGGCCCGAGGATGCTCGGGCCGGTATCGTCTTTATGGACATCGATGACTTTCAAGGGCTGAATGAGTCCTTTGGGACGAGAACCGTCGATCGGCTCATAGCAGAGGCCGCGAAAATCGTGCGCAGTGTAGAGTCCGGTTCCGTGACGGCGTACCGAACCGGGACGGATGAGTTCGCCCTCCTGGTTCGTGGCGCGGTGGGTCCCGATCGACCCACCGCGATGGCAAGGCAGATTCAGAGTTCCCTGCTAACCGGATTCGATGTAGAAGGGCGGCGGCACAGCTGCGGCGTCAGCATCGGGATCCTTATGATTCCTCAAGACGGCGATGACGTGCACGCCATCGGAAAGAACGGCTACTCCGCGGTTCGGCGGGCGAAGCAGCAGCGCAATTCCATCGTGACCTATGATGAGTCCATGCGGCTCGAGGCGGAGAGCAAGTTGCGCCTGGTCAGTGAGCTGCGTCAAAGCATCGGCGCCAAGGAGTTCTATATGGTGTACCAGCCCCTGGTGGGGCGAGAGCCCGGACGACTTCGCGGCGAAGCGCTCCTGCGTTGGAACCACCCGCGGGGAGAATACGTCTCGCCCTCTCGGTTTATCCGCGCCGCTGAGGATGCCGGCCTTGTTCAACATCTCGGCTCCAGGAGCATGGAAATCCTTGCTGATGATCTGCGCGAACTGAGCTGCGCGGGAGTAGATATGGAGGTGAGTTTCAATCTCTCAGCCCAGCAATTCTCCGAGCCGGGGTTCTGCAAGCGCCTTGCGGGCATCCTCGGAGAGAGTGGCTACCCATTTGCCAATATCGTCCTCGAGATAACCGAGTCCGCCTTCGTGGAGCGCATGCAGCGAGTCAGGGAGGGACTGGAGTACCTCCACAGTCTCGGATTGCGGGTGGCTGTGGACGATTTCGGTACGGGGTACTCCTCTCTGAGCTACCTCCGGGATCTTCCCGTAGATAGATTGAAGGTGGATCGCTCCTTCGTCGAGCGGTTGCCCGGCGATGAACGGAGCCTCGCTCTTCTGAAGGTGGTGCGAGAGACCTGTTCGCTCTTTGGGCTCGAAATGGTGGTCGAAGGAGTCGAACGAGAGGAGCAGCTGAATGAGTTGCGTACAATCGCCCCGGACATCTACCAGGGGTTCCTCTTTGGCCGCCCGGGAACCTTGGAGAGCTTAATCGGCCAGAGAGGTAGAGAGGCTGCGGACCCTATTCTCTGATCGGCGAGCTGCTCCAGAGCCCGAGGGCGGGATTGGCGACGAAAAAGTACGTCTCACCCTCAGAGTCGGTGTAATAGCCGGTATTCTTCCCGGCGGGCTGGTAGGCCGCCTCCACCTCTTTCAGCTCCCGGTATGTATAGCCGACTCCTTCGATCTCCTCTCTCGAAAGGTGGCCCGGGGCGTACTCGATTTCGAAGCGACCTTCCGAGGAACCGTGAATCAGGTGAGCCGCGGCGCTCAGGTTTTCCGATAGCGGAGAGTTTTCGGCCACAAGAGCGAGGGTACGCTCCGTCCCGCGATAGCCGTAGGCGCGAATGAGCTCGTCGATCTGCTTATCCTCGCCGAAGCTTTTCACACCGGGAGCTATGACCGTCAGCCGCCCCCCGTCGCCGATCGCCATTCGGCTCCGGTAGACCGCCTTGTTTCCGAGCCAGGTAGAATGAAACTCCTCGGGGTCGAGATACGCTACCACGTGGTCCACCGGTTCCGGAAGCTGATACACATTCACCTCCTGCGCGAGCTCCGCGGCGGCGTAAAAGCATGCATCATCGTCTCCGGCGTAGACCCCTCGCAGTATGATCTCTCCCTCCTCGGTGTTCTCCAACACCGTGAGGATGTAGACGATCGGCAGCTCCGCGGCGTACTGATCCGCGGCGTGGTTGAGGACGCGACGTACCGGTGTGTCCGCTCGCCCCATCATTCGCTCCATACCGTACACGGCGCCGAGATAGTGGCTCTTGTCGATCGCCTCCTTGCCGCCGGTACCCACGAAGATGTTTTTCGTGTAGTTGGCCAGCCCCACGACCTCGTGCGGCACAACTTGGCCGATAGAGAATATGGCGTCATAGGAGCCCTCGACAAGCCTGCGGTTGAGTTGCACCGGATAGTCAAAGGAGAGGAGTCCCTCGCTCACATCTCGAATGAACCGCTCCGAGATCCTACCAAGGGTGACCGCGTCTTCGCGCCACCGGTGTACCCGTATGAGCTCCTTCGGCAATGAGCCGAACATTCGCCCGATCTGCTCTCGGCTCATAGGGTCATGGGTTCCCAGGGCCGGGAGTACGTCGGTGAGGGCGCTGCCGAAGCGGTTGTAGAGGAGCTCGGTGATTCTCCCGGCCCGAGAGTGAAATCTCGTAAAATCAGGTGGGATCGCCAGGACTCTCTCGGCCCGGGAAAACCGCTCGAAGAGCGGAGCGAGCAACTCCTGGAGATCTCTGTCGTCGATATCGTGGTTCGGACCACCTTCCGCGAGATAGAGCACCGTAAGTACCTCCCCTCGACCAACGCTATACCATACCTTCCCGCGAATCAACCGGACCGCTTGACCGCGGAAGACCTTCCATCGACAATACCCGGATGAAACACCTTTCCACAGGATCGTCGCGGAACGCTCCCCGTTCGCTTCCCGGGGGCTCTTCGGTCGGGAGTGGGGGGAGGGGTTGGTAGGTTGAGCGTTCCGACCCCGCCGCGAGGAGACTGAACAGATGAGCACCAAGCGCGACAGACCAGATCTCCTCGGTACGGAGTCGATCGGCCCTCTCCTGCTACGGATGGCGCTTCCCGCGACGGTCGCCATGGGAGTCAACGCGCTCTACAATCTCGTTGACACGATCTTTATCGGCCGTGGTGTTGGCGCCCTCGCCATCGGCGGCGTGGGTATCGCGTTCCCCGTTCAGATTCTCATTCTCGGGGTGGCGCTCCTCGTGGGTATCGGGTCGGCTTCGGTGATTTCGAGAGTGCTCGGGCAGGGCGACCCGGAGCGGGCCGCCCGCGTGGTGGGAAACGCGGTCGTGATGATCTTTCTCCTCGCGAGCGCTCTTGCCGCAACCGCCGCGCTCTTTCTCGAGCCGATTCTGCGAATACTCGGCGCCACGGACGAGCTCATGCCCTACGCTCGTGAGTATCTGGTCACTATCCTTCCCGGGGCTCCCTTTCTCGCCACCGCTATCGCCTCGAATCACATCGTCCGCTCCGAAGGACGGGCAAAGACGGCGATGCTCATTATGCTCGTCGGCGCCGTGCTCAATATCGTGCTGGACCCGATCTTTATTTTCGGTTTGGGTCTCGGAGTCCGTGGGGCGGCGCTGGCCACGGTGCTCGCCCAGTTCATCTCCTTTCTCGTGGCCTTCGCCTTCTACGCCACCGGCAGAAGCTCCCTTCCTCTGAGCTGGAAGCAGTTGCGGCTGCAGTGGGATGTAATCCCGGAAGTGACCGCCCTGGGGCTCGCCCCGTTCGTGCGGCAGTTCGGTCAGAGCTTCTTCATCATTATCGTAAACAACGCTCTGCGCACCTTCGGGGATGAACTCGCCATATCCGCCTTCGGCGTGATTAACAAACTCCTCATTTTTGCGCTGATGCCTTTGGTCGGCATCGCCCAGGGGTTCCAGCCGATTGCCGGGTACAACTACGGAGCCCGGAACATGTTTCGGGTTCGAAGGGCGGTTAAGCTCGCCAACGCCACCGCCGTCACCGTTTCGCTCGTCTACTTCTCGCTGATTATGCTCTTTCCACGGGCGATTTTCTCGGTGTTTACCTCCGATCCACAGCTGTTGGAGCTGGGAAGCTTTGCGATGCGAATCGTACTTATAGCGATACCGCTTATCGGCATGCAGATTATCGGGGCGGTCTTTTTCCAAGCGGTGGGGATGGCTCTCCCGTCCCTCATTCTCAGCATGTCCCGACAGATCATTCTTCTCATTCCTCTGGTCATCGTTCTTCCGAGGCTTTTCGGCGTTATCGGTGTCTGGGCGGCCTTTCCGGTGGCGGACGTGGTCGCCACGGCGATAACGATGGTCTGGCTGCGAGTGGAGATGAGAAAGCTTCATATCATCGGCTGCCTGGAAGAGCCGGAGCTCCACCACGGTTGTCAGGATGTCGAGGCGAGGAGTGATGGGAATGCCGACGCCTCCGGCCCGGGGGCGGAATCGAAGGCAAATCCGGAGGAAGTGGAGGCGAGCCGGTGAGTATGGAGCCTTTTCTCGAGCTCTACCGGCTGAAGGACGTTAGTCGAACGGGCTGGCGGCTCCGGGGAATCCTGGAGCCGGAGTCCGTGGCCGACCACAGCTGGGGTACCGCACTGCTTGTAAGCCGCTACTGCGGGGAGGGGGGCGTGGAGTGCGAGCGCGCCCTGAGAATGGCGGTGATTCACGATCTCACGGAGGTGCGGGTAGGAGACATACCGAGGCGGGTTGATCCCCGGGTCGAGGGGGTCTCGGAGGAGGAGAAACGGCGACGGGAGGAGCGTGCCGCGCGGGCGATTTCCCGAGAGTTGGACTGGCCGGAATTCGAGAGGCTCTGGCGTGAGTACGACGAGGGCGAGAGCGCTGAGGCGCGGTTCGTCCGGGACATGAACCTGCTGGACATGGTGTTGCAGGCCACCCTTTACGCCGCCGAGGGTCGATGGGACGGCGAGAGTGGAGCGGAGAGCTTTCCCACGTTTTACGGTTTGGACGAGTTCTTCGAGACCTCCCGACCGCGTATCGCTACGGAGCTCGGCCGGCGGCTTTACGGTGAGGTCGAGAGATTCTATAGGCGTTTCAGAGAGGGGTAGGCTCGACCCTGTTCCCGCGGTGGAGTCGAACAACCGCTCGAGCTAGTCGAACTCTTCCTTGACCTCTACTTTCTGGAAGACCTCGTCGATGATATCGCACACTTTGCGAGCGTCGGTCTGCGGGACGTTTGCCTGCTTCCAGAGGGAGTTGCGGAAGAACTCCATAATCGTTGACCGCGTCTCTTCTCCCGGATAGAAGAGATAGGCGATATCCTGTCCCACCGGCTTGAGAATCGTAAAGGACGTATAGGTTGTCACCGGCTCTCTACCGACGTAGACCTGATCCTGTCTCCTGGTCTTATAACTGATCAGCTCCTTGTGACGATAGGGAATGCGCTCCGCGTCAGTGCGATACGCCGGCTCGGTGTGCTTGTTCGGGTAGTTGACCGGTTCTACGAGGACGAAGAGCTTTCTTCCCTCAGCCTGAAAGGTGAGCCCCTCTTCCGAGCTGTAGATATCCTTTACGTTACTAAAGGATACCAACTCGTACTTCGTGTATGTGGAACGGTCGCTGTAAAAGACGCTAATAATATAGCCGCCCTGCTCTGGTAGCTCGCCATTCTGGTACGCTTGAAACAGTTCCTTGGCTACAGCCATCTACACCTCCTTTGAGAATACCTAAAGAGTATCACACCGGAGACCTCAAGAGCAAAGGAAAGCTCTACACTCTCTCGGATTGTGTTAAGGCGAATTTTAGGGTAAGATTAAGAGCAAATGACCGTAGATGCCGCCTTTCAGCTGCTGCAGCTTGACGAAAATGCCACTCTTCACGAGCTGAGCGTCTCCTTCCGGCGGCTTCTCAAGGAGTATCACCCGGATCGCAATATCGATCGTCGGGAATGGTCGCACCGAATGACGGTGCAGCTGAACCACGCCTACGAGGTGGTAGCCTCTCACCTTCGGGAGCTGGAGGAGCAGGGGAGGCAGGAGGTGGTCTGGGACGCCGCGACCGCTCAGGCGGCGGCGGAGGCCGCCTACGAGACAGCCTCCGAGGCTCACGACGGATTCACCGTCTCCTTTCAGACGCGGCTCGCGCAACTCTATGACGGACTCCTGGACGCGGTCTTTCTCTACTATAACTTCGGCCTGGAGAATGTGCACCTACGGCAAGAGGGGACGCTGCGATACCGGTATCGAACCTCCATCAAGCGGCTCAAAGAGGTCCTATCCGGCCTGGAGGAGCTCGAGGAGTGGCCTGGGAGCACCAACCAGCACGATCTTGCCAAGGTTGTTCGCACCTTCGGAGCGGGCTTTTACGAGAACATGCTAGTTAAAGCAGAGGACCACCAGGGCGTCTACGGAGAGGAGCAGAAAGCGTACAAGCACTTCCGCCACGCTTCTGATCGCCTGGACCAGGCGATCAAAGGGCACCTTTTTGGGGACCAGCTCGCCGGAGGCAACCGATCGCCCGACGCAATATCGAGCTGCGAGAGCAATCTTATGGCGATTCTCGCTCACTACCCGAGAAGCCGCTGGGTACCCGAAAGCCTAATCAAGCTCTATCTGCTTCAGAGTTTCGTCACCCTCTGCCAGAAAGTCCTCTATTCGGACGAGTGATAGTGCCCCGCAAAAATAAAAGGCCCCGGAGAATCTCCCCGGGGCCATGAGTTCCTGTCTGCTGGGTGCCTGGAGCGGCCCCCAGAAGTGATTATCCCTGCCCGTCGGCGAGGTTCATCTGCGCGATCGCAAGCTTGGCGATCGGAATGCCGTAGGGAGAGACGGAGACGTAGTCGAGGCCGGCACCGCGGAAAAAGGCGACGTTCGAGGGCTCCGCCCCATGCTCTCCACAGATACCGAGGGTAAGGTCGGGACGGGTCATTCTGCCGCGGATAGCGGCGATTTCTACCATCTCTTTAACCTGGGGCTCGAGTACCTTGAAGGGGTTGCTCGGCAGAAGATCGAACTCGTTGTAATCCGAGAAGAAGGTGTTGAAGTCGTCCCGGGATATACCCGTGGTGGTCTGGGTGAGATCGTTGGTACCGAAGGAGAAGAAGTCCGCGTACCGGGCGATGTCGCCGGCCTGCAGGGCAGCCGCGGGGAGTTCAATCATGGTTCCCACCTTGTAGTCGATGGGGTCACTGTTAAACTTGGTCCGGATCTCCTCTTCGATGTCCCGTATACCGAGAATCTGCTTGCCCTCGATCCGCTTGCCGTTGCGTACCACCTTAATCTCGCTGGCGGTCATCACCAGAGGTACCATTATTTCCGGTTTCGCTTGGACCCCTTCACTCTTGAGTTTGTACGCCGCCTCAAAAATCGCTCGTACCTGCATTCGGTAGATCTCGGGGAAAGAGATGGCGATTCGCACACCCCGGTGTCCGAGCATCGGGTTGAACTCCCGGAGCATCTGACTTCTCGAACGTATCTTCGCACCGGTTAAGGAGTTGTTCTCCTTACTCGCGATCTTGACAAACTCCGCCATGCTCTCCCGAGTGGTCGGCAGAAACTCGTGTAACGGCGCGTCGAGGAGCCTTATGGTAACGGGGTACCCATCCATGATCTTGAGGAGCTCGTAGAAATCCTGAGTCTGAACCTTTCGCAGATTCTCCAACGCCTTGTTTCGCTCCTCATCACTGTCCGCGAGGATCATGTACCGGAAACGGTTGATCCTGTCCTCGGCGAAGAACATATGCTCCGTCCGGCAGAGCCCTATTCCCGGGGCGCCGAAGGTCTTTGCGAGCTTCGCGTCCCTGGGCTGGTCCGCGTTGGCGTGAACGTCGAACTCACCGATGTGCTTCTGAATGAGCTCCAACAGCTCCAGCAGGCCGCTGTCCTCGGGGGTAGGCTTTGTGAGCTCCCCTTTGGCGAGGTAGATCATCGGGTCGTCGTAGTAGGGAACATCCAGGGTGATGTAGTCTCCCTCCTTAACGGTCTTTCCATTGAGGACCATGGAGTTCTTGTTAAACTTGACGTCCTGATAGACCAGGGCTACCTTGCCGAGGCTCCGGGCGACGACCGGAGCGTGGGAGGCGTACCCTCCCTCGGAGGAGAGAACACCCTGAGCCACCTCGATACCCTTTACGTCGTCGGCAAAGGTGGCGGGCATCGCAAGAATGACATCCGTGTCTTCGCCCTTCTGCTGAGCCTCACGGTGCGCCTGAATTAACCTGTCCGTATCGAAGAAGACCCGGCCGATCGCCGCGCCCACGGCGCCTGCGATGCCGCCCTTGATGGTGGGGGCGCTCTTGACCGAGCCCTTGTCGAGAGTGGGATGGAGGATCTCCGCCAGACGACCGGGCTTAATGGAGTTAATGACGTACGCCTCGTCTACCACTTTCTCACGATAGAGATCGAGGTAGGACTTGATCTCCGCCTGGGTAGACTTGTTCGGAACCGTTGCCTGATCGACAATCCAGAGATCCCCCCGTTCGATGGTAAAGCGGACCCAGCGGATCTCCTTGAAGTTATGCTCGAGCTTCTTTGCGGCGTCCTTCAACCGCGAGAGATAAGGCTCCTCGAGCTTGTCTATTGTCTTTCCTTTCTTGGCGTTCTCGTCAAAGGCTTGCTGAAAGAGCTCCCCGTAGATCTCGTTCTCCCCGGAGATAATGTTATGGGTAAAGAAGTATCCCGAGGCGCTCTTTTCGTCGAGGTTACCGTAGACCATCGCCTGAACCATCACCGCCGAGTCCTCGGTAGTCGGGCTCTTGGTGAAGGCTCCGCGGAAGAGCTTCAGAATGTAGGTGATCTGAAAGTATGCGTCACTGAAGATCTCCGCCGGGAGCAGTTCCGGATTATCCTCAAAGGCCTTGGTAATGGTGCTCTTCTTCTTTGCGCTCTTCAACTGATCTCTGAACGCCTCGAGCTTCTCCTTTCGCGACGCCTCAGGTTCGTTCGCAAGCTCTAGGCGCAGGATGGAGCGAAGAAGGAAATTGTACTCCTGCCAGGCGAATGTCTCGCCAACGGCGGAGGCGAAGCCCTCTATCGTGGAGTCACAGAGTCCGACGTGATGGACCGACGGAAGCTGACTCTGAACGTTGAGAATCGGGCTTTCGAGAACCTTGAGCAGAAGGGGATTAGAGGCGTCACTGTAGGTCTTGCTCATGACCGACTCGATCTTCTCGACCGAGTCACTCACTCGCTGCCAGCCGGAGGTTGCGTCCTCCGGAAAGTGCTGTATCGCCTCGTTTGGAATTATGAAACCGGGACAGATGGGGAGGTCGAGTTCCGACATCTCCATGGCTCTGCGGCCACGGCTACCCATCAGTTCTCGTGTCTCCTCATCCCTCACCGTTACGTGTGAGCTGAAGGGAAGTATCTTGTTCATCGTCCTACCAATCTCCTCAGAACAGGTCGAGGGTCTGGTCAAGTCCGCCCTTGAGGAACATCTCAAACCGCGGACTCGCGCCTTCGTATAGATACCGTTGAAGTTTCGAGACGTCCTTGAGCTCGTCTCCCACAACGCTCACGAGGATCGGGACCCCGTGCTTTACCTTTCCCCATTTGAAGAGCGCGTTTATGTCGTTAATGCGTTCGTTTTCGTACCAAATGAGAACGTCCAGGCCCGGATGCTTCGATTTGTAGCTATCGACTATTCGTTTCCACGCTTCGACGTTACCGTTGTGGAAAAGCTCATTTGTGACGACTACGGAGTAGCGCGGCGTCATTCTCCGTTTACCGCCTCCGGCGGGAGCAGCTTTCTTGCTCGGCGCCTCCCTCTGCGCCGGCTGCTGCACACGCGGTGCCCCTTCCGAAAGCTTGTAGCCCTCGTTGGTCTCCACCGCTTGCCCCATTAGGAGGCGCTGGACGTCCCGTGCGGCTTTGGCAAATAGCTCCGGCTTCCGCTGCTCGGAGACCGGCCCCGTATAGACGACGACGAGCTCATCCTGGAGTAAGGGGAGTGCCGGCTCGAAGGAATCCGGGTCTTTTGGGTTGATCAGAAAGAGCCCCGCCTGGGGATGGTCGTAGGCTAGAATGATTTGAATTGCGCCCCAGTCGCTCACTGACTTGGCGATCTCGGTCGGGTCCTCGATGGTCCGGGCGAGGTTGCCGGAGCGAAAGGCGTAACCGTACTTCTCTACCAGCAGAGAGCTCAGTATAGGTCTAATCTGAAAGCGCTCGAGTTTTCCGGTTTCGAGAGCGTCGTTGAGGAGGTCCGCCAGGTTCTCTCCCGCTTCGATGCGGGAGAGAAAGGCGGTTGTCGTACGAAAGTGGCGCAGGGCCGTGTTATAGCCGGCCCTGCGCGAAAGAATGTCGAGATTGCCCGTCATGGTTTACAGTTCCTGGAGATCGTCACCGGAGATCGACTTGTTCTCCGGAGTTACATCTGCCTGGCCGGTCACGCCGGAGTCTCCGGTGTCGTAGCCGGTCTGCTCGTTAGCTGCGGCGGTGGTACCGTGCTGAACCACGGGCTCGTAGTCGTTGGAGAAGCTCATGCCGATGTCCTCCCGGACCGTGGATCGCCGGCGCTTGAACGCCGCGAAGGCCGCGTCCTGGAATCCCTTGGAGACGCCGTGGAGGAACTCGTTGAGAACGTTCGCCATGCCGTTGAGGGTGAACTTCTTCCGCTTAATCGAGGTAATGTCTACGTCTAGAATGAGCCCGGACTGAATGTGGTACGGGTTGATGAGGTAGTCGAAGGCCTCGAACTCCTTGCGGAGGAACGTGATGCGCTGGTCGATTACAACGCGCTCCTTCGGGTTCTGGAAGCCGTAGACGGCCTGGATCCGCTCCGCCGCCTTATTGAGCATCTTCTTAAAGAGGCTCTTCTCGTGGAGATAGGTGGCGTTCAGTCGCTCGACATCGGTGGAGTCGTGCTTGACCCGCTGGATCTCGTTCCAGACCTTGTTCATCTCCTCGACAATCGGCTCCTCGGACTCTTCGGCGACGGTCTGCTTGCGCCTCTGGATCTTGCTACCCATCTTCTTCGCGAGGTCCTCGTAGTCGGTGACGCGGAAATTGGACTTGCCGCTCTCATAGACCGCCTCTACGACGTCCCAGAGCTGCTGGATCTTTCGACGGAAGTTCTCCATCTGCTGGTCGTAGGCGTCCTGCTCCTTGAGCAGCTGCTCTCCATCGTAGTACTTGAGTCGAATCTGGTAGCGCTCGTCCGGCAGGGAGGTAGGATCGGTGTCCTCGTACTCCCGTACGATGAGCTCTCGAGCGTTCTTCAGGTTCTCAATGTACTGGTACCCCATCTTACTGGTGTCCAGGATTGAGGTGAGAGAATTGACCGCGGTGTTGAAGCCTCGGTTGCGGATGTTCTCCATGTCGATGATCTTCTTGAGGTTCTCCCGGATGTTCAGGGGGTCGAACTCTCGTGGATCAATTTCCGCGCGAAGGCCCTCGATCTTCTCCATAAGGTCCTTGGCGAGGAAGGTGTACCGCTTGGAGGTCTCGTCCTCTGCGTCGTCGTCGGTGAAATTGGGGACCCGGCGCATCTTTTCGAAGATCACCTGGGCGTCGGTAAGCTCTTCTTTCCCCTCATCGATGAGCTGATCCTGATACTGCTCGATCTCGTTCTCTATGAGCTGGGTTATAGTTCGGGAGATCTGGTCCTTGATCAGGAACTCAACGGTAGCCTGATACTGGAATATCGGGCTAATGAGCTCTGAGTCGAGAATGTTCACCGAGAGTTTCACGTCGGTGACGGTCTTCGGCTTGTAGGTGTTGTCCTTGAAGGCACACTTCACGACGGAGTAGGCGTTCTCACCGCGGATAAAGGCGCCGACGTCGGTCTTCTGTCGGAGCAGGGAGTTGGTGTCGTTCTCGAGGTCGTTCATTCCCCGCTGAATGTGTCCCTGCAGGTGGCCGTACATGTTAACAATCGACTTCTCGATCTCGCCGGTGTTGAACTTGTCCGCCCCGGCGATCTCATCGAGCATGGTGGCAATCTCTTTCGGCGTGTACCGAGCGAGAGATTTGTTCTCCTCCTTGTCGATGAAATTCCGGATCTTCTTCACCATCTCATCTTCAGTGGTGGTGATGTACCGGTTGAACATGTTCTGGTAGTTCTGATTGAAGTAGTTATACAACTTCTCCTTCAGTCCACCCATCACGTCGAGGCGTTCGAGAACCTCTTTTGGTAGCTTCGTCTGAATCGTTTTCAGAACCTTATCAGCCTCTTCGCTGATCAGCTGATCGTATTCCTTCTTCTGATCCCGCCCCTCTTGGGCGAGACTGTTCCGAGAACCAACCGCCGAGGGCTTACTCGGATGAAATACGTTTGGGCTGCGTCCGATGTCTGACATTATCGCTTCCTCCCTTCACTCAAAATGGTACTGACTGTTTAGTCCCATTATCAACATACTGCATTGCGCACAGATTACAAGGTCTGGGCGCACGTACCGGCAGGTGACTTTACGCCTATAGGCTCTCCAAGAAATCAGTTATGGCTTCTCGCAGGCTCTCTACATATACCTCCTCTCGTAGATTCTCTATTCTTTCTATCGGCGGATCCCCGGACTCAGCCTGAGCTTTCAGCTGCTGAAACTGGGCAAAGTGCTCATTTACGTGGGCGAGGAGGAACTCCCTCGATATGCCCCAGAGCGTGTCTCCTCGCTCTACTACGTGTGTTGTGTCGTCGGGCAGCTCGATCCGGTTACCCGGAAAGATCCAGTCCGGGTCACGCCCGTCGGGAGAGACCGAACCGATCGGGTCGTACCCGTTTAGCCGGGCTACTCTATTAACAAATACTAAGATATCGACCACGGTGACTTCAAAGCCCCCGTTACCGACGGCGACAACCTCTTCGCTCTGGTCGGTCGCATCATCCTCCCGCGCCGGATCCCCGGCAGGGTCCCCGGCAGGGTCCCGGTCAGCTTCGGTGGTTTCCCCGTCGCCGTTCTCGGTCTCCTCGGTCTCGATGACCGCATCGTCCGGTTCCGCCGCGATCTCCTCCTCGGCGCCGCCGAGTCCCAGGAAGAGCAGATAGCCGGCACCGCCGAGAAGGAGTATCGCCACCGCGGCGATAAGAAGCCCCTTCCGGCTCGGGCCTCCTTCTTTACCGCTGCCGCCGCCGGCGGCTGCGCCCGATCCCGTTTGGGGGCGTCCCGGCCTCGGGGCCGCGGAGCCGCTTTTGGCCGTCCCGGCGGTTCCGGCGCCCTGACGCTCACTGCCGGTGCGTTCGGTGCGCTTACGCTCCGCATCCCGGGCTGAGGCGCCCGTCTCTCTCTCTGCCTTAGCCCGTGCAGCCTCGGCCTTTGCGACCTCCGGGGCGGAGACCGGTGCAACCCGCTGCCGCTCAATAAGGGAGTCCAGGAAGCTTTCCAGGCGGCGCCGCTCCTCCTGATAGTAACCGCGCTCCTGTCTCCGGTCCAAAAAGGCGAGAATCTTCTGATAAACCCGCCGGTTCTCCGAAATCCGTCCCTTCGTAAAACCAGGGGGGAGGGAGAAAGTAACCGCAAAAGTATCTCCCTTACCGTGAATTGCCGCGGTCACCGGTAGTGGAAGAGAATCGAGAAGCTCCCGCCAGGAATCCCCAATTGCGGGGGCCAGGGCGCTGAGCTCCTTAGAGAGTTCCTCTGATCCTTCGCCCTCGTTCCAAAGTGCCTCGGTTATGAGGTTCCAGAGCAGGAGGTTGCCGAGCAGTCTGTCAGGCACGGGTTCCTCGGCTGTTCCCGAGGACGCGTCTGTCAGAGACTTCTTGAACCGCCCCACCTCCGCGGGATTGACCGGTCTATCCTCCGGGAGCTCCAGCTTCTTTCGCAGCTCATCGGAACAAAGAGCGAGAAGGGTGGCGCGTTCCGGCGCTTCGAGGCGCGCCTTTGTGCGGCCGGCAAGGTAGTAGGGCATTCCCGGAAGGATAGTCGCACCGGCTCCCCCGAGCCAGGAGGCGCCGGCCGGAAGTCCGAGGGTGAGCTCCCGGGGAGCTTCAGGGGAGTCCTGAAGCGTGAGTTCCGCCTCCTTGGGATTCAGTGCAGCAGTAACGGTAGAAAGGGGCTCCGGTAGCTCCGTTGGATCCTCCCGAGTGACGTGGAGGCCCGCCTTGCTTAGAAGGGTGAGCAGCTCCTCGATCTCATCCGCCCCGGACTCAGGTACCGCCACGGAGAGATCCTGTTTCTCCCGGAGCTTCCACTTGCAGATGTCGATGAAGCTCTCCCGTTCCACCGGGCCGGACATGCGTCGTATCAGTTCCAGAGGGACGAGCCTCCTGGCGAGGGTGTCCAGGCCGTGTGATGCGAGGCGGCGGACTTCGAGACTCTCCTCCCTGAAGAAGTAGAGGGAGCCCTCGGGGTTGTAGAGAAAGCCGGGCTGGGTGAAGGAAGAGGCGAAATACGCCCCGGTGGAGGAGCTTGCGAAATCGTTGAGCCTACGCAGCTCGAAAACGCCGTGCCGGTCGCTGCGCTCCCGCTTGGAGAGGTCGAGGACCTCCTTGCCGTCCACCACCACCCGGACGTTGCCGTCCGAGTAGAAGAGAACGTGGGCTCCCTGCCGTTCCGCCTCCTCGTCCTTAGGAGGCGAAATGGGCCGGCTGGCGATGGTCTGATCGTGGACGAACTGCTTTACGGAGTTCACGAGCTCCTTAGTCCCCACGTAGCGCATATCGTGAGAAACCGGATGCTCCAGGCACTGCCGCTCGTACTGCGGGTTGCCGGTAAGGTGATCACTAATAACGACGTTGCTGACGTGTCGTTTGACTTTTTCCGGGAGCCAGGGGGATGTGCCCAAGCGGAGAAACGGCCGAAACCGGTGATCCGATGTTCCAACATAGACCACGTAACACTCCCGGTCGACGTGGAACACGCGGCTAGACGGATTGCGGGAGCTGTCGTCACTCATGTTTCTCCAGTATAGTACATAATGATCGAACAATCATCAACTTCGTAGGTTTTCATAGAGCGGAAAAGCGGGTATGCTCATAGGCGAGCGGAACGTATGGTAGTAACCCAGAAACAGCGAACGAAGATCATCCCGATCGCCAGCGGCAAGGGCGGTGTCGGAAAGACCGAGCTCTGCGCAAATCTGGGAATCAGACTTGGGCAGCTCGGTAAAAGGACCGTTCTAATGGACCTCGACATGGGCGGATCGAACCTGCACTCGGCGCTCAATCTGAAGAACAAGAACCCCGGTGTCGGAAACTACCTTTCCGATCGCAGGCTCTCCTTCGACTCTCTCATCGTGGAGACAGGGTATGAGAACGTTCGGTTCATTCCCGGAGACGTCCTCGTTGCGGGCACCCCGAACCTCACCTACGCTCAGAAGAGCGGGCTAATTAAGCAGATCGAGAAAATCGATGCGGATTACGTGCTGCTCGACCTCGGTTCCGGAGCGAGCAATAACGTGGTCGACTTTTTCCTTATTTCCAACTCCGGGCTCATCGTTTCCTCTCCCCACGTCGGGGCGATCCTCAACGCCTATAGCTTCCTGAAGAATGCCACGTTCCGTTTCTTGATGCGCGCCTTCTCCGGAGAGTCCTCGGCCTCCCGCTTTTTGCGTAAACAGGTGCGCGAACGTCGGCCGGGAGAGTCGGTGCAGGTTAAGGGCATCCTCAAAGGCCTGGCGGAGAAGAACGGCGAGCAGGCGAAGAAGGCGAAGCAGTACGTCTCGCTCCTGCAGCCGAGTCTGGTGCTCAACATGGCCCGGAGCTCAGGAGATTTGAATATCGCCGAGAGCCTCCGGGAGCTCTCCCGCAAGAACCTCAACGTCGATTTACAGTGTCTCGGGGCGGTTCTCTACGACCGCGGCGTCTCCGAGCGACTGCATACGGCGGCGCCGGCGATTATGAGTGACCCCCAGGGGTTGCTGGCGGCGGAGGTCGATCGCCTCGCTCAGAAGATCGTACAGTCTCCCTCCTTTCCGACTCTCGCTCTGGAGACGGATCTCTACGAGGACTCCTTCGAGCTGACACGGATCGAGATTCAGTACGACGAGGCGGAGCAGAGCGAAAAGGCGAGCTCCCCGGAAGACGAAGCGTTCAACCCCGAGGAGTTTCTGGCGATCGTGACCGCCCAGAAGAAACGTATTCAGGAGCTTCAGGGAACGGTTCGCATGCTCACCATGCGGAGCAACGGCGGCTAAGCCTCCGCCTGAATTCGTTCCCGGTAGATCGTTTCGATCTCCTGCCTGCTAAAGGAGTAGGTGCTTCCGCAGTTGTGGCAGGTGGTCTTCAGGGGAAAGGGGCCCTCCTCTCTAATCGACTCCAACTCCTCCATGGAGATCTTGCCGATAAAGCGTCCGAAGCGCTCCTTGGAGCAGCCGCAGTAGAACTCGCTGTCTCTCGTTCCGATCAACTCCGGGTCGAAGGTGTTGAACTCCCGTTTCACCAGGGTCATGCCGGTGCTTCCCTCGGCGAACGCCTCCCCGAGGGAGGGTAGGCCTCGGAGGGTCTCTTCCACGGTAGAGAGAGTCTCCTCATCCGCCCCGGGCAGCGCCTGAAGGAATATGCCGCCGGCGCCGATCGCCCGTCCCTCGGTGTCGAACTTGACGCTCAGATTGAACGCCGTGGCGGTCTGCTCGGAGTAGAGAAAGTAGCGCGCAAGGTCCCGGGCGATGCTTCCCTCCTCGAGACTTATCTCCCCGGTGAACGGGTGTTTCGCAACCTCGAGCTCCTTCGTCACCGAGAGGGTGCCGTTTCCGAGAAAGGGAGCGAGGTCGAAGCTTTCCGGCGGAGCTTCCACCGGAATGGGCACCCGATGGAGGTATCCCCGCACCTGGCCGGTGGCCCGAGACTCCACTGAGAGTCCCTCGGCGGGACCGTCGCAGTTGATCAGAAGCCGTATCTTATCGTTTCCCTTTACCTGCGCCGTCAGAAGCGCCGCGGCGATGTAGGCGTGTCCGAGAATGAGGGTCTCGAGAATACCGAGCTCGTGGTTGCGCCGCATCTGGTTGACCATCCGGGTGGCGTGAACCACCGCGCCGCGAACCTCTCCGTCCCCGAGGAGAAAGATATCCATGCCGTCCTGAGCAATTCCTTCCAGATGCTCACGGAGAGAAGCGTCCCGTATTGGCTGTGCAATCATACGCCCCTACCTTGCCGGGTAGGGGCGCGCGAGGTCAACGGTTTCGCCGAAATTCAGCTTACATCACCAGCCCCCGAAATCGCTCTACTCCGGCGGTCACGGGGTGGCTTCCACTACCGGGCTATCGGCCTCCGAGGCGTGACGGAGATAGGAGGCTGCTCGATCTCGGAGGATTCGCTCCCGGGCCCGGTAGTAGCTCCGCCATCGATCCGAGGGCGCCTCGGCGGCGGCGCGATCGAAGGTTGTCGCCTTTCGTCCTCCGGGGATCTGCGCCGGGGCGTTGGTAAAGGGAATCAAATCGAGCCCGGTAATACGGAGCCGCGAGGAGGCGGGGGCGGGTGCAACGGTGATGCGAAAGAGATAACCGTCGTTTCTCGGCGCGTGCTCTCCCCGGGCGTCCGGCTCCTCTTGGTCGAGAAGCGCGCCCTGGCCGGTGAGGAAGTTCCCAGTGGATGGAAGAATGAGGGAGCGTTCCGCCCCCCGGTCAACCCAGATTGGCGGTTGGGGTACGTGGGGATGGTGGCCCCAGATTAGATCTACCCCGAGCTCGGCGAGCTCCCGAAAAAATCGGAGTTTCGCCGGTTCCGGTTCCTGTTTATACTCCTCCAGGGCGTTTCCGTGATAGGCGAGGATGAAAAAATCATACTGCTCCGGGCGGAGGGAGGCGAGAAAGCGTTCCCGGTTGCGGCGGTCCACCAGGTTGAGCATCCGTTCCGGATCTCCAGGGGGCCAGTTGTTGAGAAACTGTGTAACACTGAGATAGCCGATCCGATAGCCTTCCACCTCCATCACCGCCGGTTCCGGAGCGTCTCCGTTCCATCCTCGGAGGCCGGAGTGATAAAAGGTCTTTCGATCCCGGCGGATCTCCCGAAGAACTTCGCGGGTGCGATCAACCCCCTCTACGCCCTGGTCGAGGCTGTGATTGTTTGCCGCTGATACAACCTCCACCCCGCCGTCGAGAGCGGCGATAAGAAAGGAGGGGTGAGCGTTGAAGTTGGGATACCCCTCCGGCGGCCGTCCCGGGTGGAGCGGTGTCTCGAGATTGAGAAAGGTGAGATCGTCGGTACGCAGGTAGGGGGCGAGATCCGCAAAGGCTCGCCGGTCGAGCTCCTCGAGAGCCCCGTGAGGTATGAAGTCCCCGAGAAAGGTCAGACGCAACTCCTCCGCCCCGGCGAGGAGGCCCGAAGCGAGGAAGAAGGTAAGGAGAAGGAGAAAACGGGGCAGAGTTCCTCCGTTGCCTCGGCCTGAGCTCTTTCGTATCATTAAGCCATGATATACCAAGCGGAACAATCTCGTTACAAGAGCATGAAGTTTAGCCGGAGCGGGCGGTCGGGCCTGCAGCTTCCGGCGATCTCCCTCGGACTCTGGCACAACTTTGGCGGGGAGACGCCCCTGGAAGATGCCCGGGCCATGCTACGCAAAGCGTTCGACCTCGGCATTATTCACATGGACCTGGCCAACAACTACGGCCCCCCCGCGGGCTCGGCGGAGGAGAACTTCGGCAAGATCCTTGCTCAGGACTTTAAGCCGTATCGGGATGAGATGGTTATCTCAACAAAGGCGGGGTATTACATGTGGCCCGGCCCGTTCGGGGATTGGGGATCGAGGAAGTACCTCCTCGCGAGCCTCGACCAGAGTTTGAAGCGAATGGGAGTGGAGTACGTGGACATCTTCTACTCCCACCGTTTCGATCCCAACACCCCCCTTGAAGAGACGATGGGCGCCCTGGACACCGCCGTGCGGCAGGGTAAGGCGCTCTACGCAGGTATCTCGTCCTACTCCGCGGAAAAGAGTAGGGAGGCGGCCAGGATTCTCAGGGATCTCGGGACGCCCCTGACGATTCACCAGCCCTCTTACTCCATGCTCAATCGCTGGGTCGAGGAGGGACTGCTTGAGACGCTATCGGAGGAGGGCGTGGGATGTATCGCCTTCTCCCCCCTCGCTCAGGGAATGCTCACCGACAAGTACCTCGGCGGTGTGCCGGAGGAGTCCCGGGCCGGTAAGAAAGGGACCTTCCTCTCTCAGAAGCTCCTCACTAAGGAGAATCTCGACCGGATCAAATCCCTCAATGAGATCGCCCGGCGTCGCGGGCAGAGCCTCGCGCAAATGGCCCTCTCCTGGGTGCTTCGCCGTCCGGAGGTGACGTCGGTTCTCATCGGCGCTAGCCGGCCGGAACAGATCGAGGAAAACGTGGCCATCCTGGACAAGCTCAATTTCTCCCAGGATGAGCTTAAGGAGATCGACAAGTACGCCAAGGAGGGGGGAGTCAATCTCTGGGCTCAGTCGAGCTCCTACTGAGTCTCTCCGAGGGGAGCGGGAGGCTTGTAGCCTACGGTGACCGTCACCGTGGCGCCTTCGCTCCCCGCCTCCTTTTCGATTTTTCCCTGAAGCTGCTCCGCCAGGGAGGCGGTGATGAGAAACCCGAGGCTCTCGGGGTTCTGTAGGGATCGCTCCGAAAAGCCCGGACCGTTGTCCTCGAACCGCAGCGTCAAGCACCTTTCTTCAATGCTCCAGGAGAGTCTGAGCTTCGGTCGTTCCGTCACGGGAACGACGTGGCGGGCGACATTTGCCACCAGCTCACGGGTAATGAGACCGAGGGGTATCGCCTGGTCGAGGGAGATGTCGAAGGGCTTTCCCTCGAACTCCACGACGAAGCGAGGGTCCTCGGCCCGGGCGAGCTGCGCGATGTTCCGCAGAAGGGCCGCGCCGTCGAGGCGGTCGAGCTGCCGGTACTCGTAGAGATGGGCGTAGACCGCGGAGATTACCCGGATTCTGTTCTCCATCTCTTCGGTGGCTCTTCTCACTTCGCCTTCCGGAAAGCTGGAAAACCGGAGACGAAGCATGCTGATAATGAGCTGTACCGAGTTCTTTACCCGGTGGTGAATCTCCCGGATTAGCGTCTCCCGCTCCATCACCGCCCGCCGGAGCCGGCTTTCCGCCAGATGGCGTCGATGGACGTTAGTGGCGATGCAGCGGAGGCCGATGAACTCTCCCGAGTCGTCACGGAGCGGTGAGACCCGTAGAAGGCTCCAGTTGAGCTCTCCATCCTTCGTCGGGAGGGGCCGCTCCGATGTGTAGCTCTTCCCGGCGCTGCACGCCCGGTACGCCTCTTCGAGGAGCGCTCTTAGCTCATTCTCATCCTTGGCTCCGAACAGGAGCTTCGCTCCTAACGCGTAATACTCGCTACCGGAGAACCCCGTAAAGTGGGCCTCCGCGGGGTTTACGTAGGTTATGTTTCCCGCGGTATCGAGGGTCCATAGCAGGTCCGAGGTGCTTTCGACAATGGCGCGATATCCCCGCTCGCTCCGTTTTAGAGCTTCGCTAACGGCGTGCTCGGCGGTGACGTCGGTTAGAAAGAGTAAGAAACGAGGGCGTGGCTCTTCCTCGAGAAGCAGTATCTCTCCCCGAGCCGTCACCTCCCGTCCGTGCAGTTTCAGAGTGCTTCTACATGGCTTCCTTTTCGATCGGACTTTCTCTAAGAGATTCGTTGGAAGCTCTCCGGATTCCAACTCGATGTGCGGCAGTAGGGTTCTACCGAGGAGCTCTTCCTCGGCAACTCCCAGGAGCGAAAGAGCTGATTCGTTGCCGTAGAGCACCACTCCGTTCTCATCGATCGCAAGAACACCCTGGCTCATCCTGCTCAGTATGAGCTGGAGGTCCCGTCGCTGCTCCAAGAGCTCCTGAGTTATTCGCCTCGCCCGAACTTTACTCGACCGCAGTATCTCCTCTCGGCTCTCCCGGTCGCTAATGGTCTTGAGCAGTAATGGGGCGGTCTCCTCGACGGGACCCTTGGCCACAAAGACGTCGATATGCGGGTTCGCGGAGGGTGAGGGGCGCTCCAGGGCGGCGGCTGAGAGGGCGACGACAAAGAGCGAGTCCGAGGCGTATCGGTGGCGAACGAGCCGAGCGAGGCGTTCTCCGTCGATGAAAGGCATAACCATGTCGGTGACGAGAACGTCAAATATCTGCCTATCCATGGCGGCTAGGGCGTGGACCCCGTCGGTTACGCCCGTCACGTCGTGCCCCTCTTCCTCAAGAAACGAGACATAGAGATCGAGAGAGTCCCGATCGTCATCAACGAAAAGTATGCGTGCCACGGGAGTAGGAAACTACAGCTTCCTCATCCTTTTGACAACCGGTCCGGGACGCTGCGAAGGGGTATCGAGGCCGGTACGGTTTTCTCCGTGGCGAGCTCAATAGTTCGAATGAAGGAGAAGCGGCGCTGCCGCGTGCCACCGCGGTAAGAGCTGCTATGCTCGATGCACTCGGGCGCGGGTTACCGCCCAGTCCACGAGGCGCGGGAAGAAGCGCTGCGCAGCGGCGAGGAGCTTACCGGAGGCGGTAAAGACCGCCCGGGGCTTCCTCCGCCGGATCGCCTCGGCGATCGCTTCCGCCGCCTCCCGCTGCGTATGCTGCCAGGATCGCGTAACCCGTATCTTTTCGCCTTCGGCGCTGAGAATCTCCTTATCCGGGTCGTTCTCGGTAAAGCCGAGATAGAAGACTCCGGCGTGAACGCCCTTCGCTCCGACTTCGGCGTTAAGCGACTCCGCAAGAGCTCGAAGGGCCATCTTGGTGGCTGAGTAGATCGAGACGTTGGGGAACCCGCGCAAGCCCGCGGCGGAGGAGATAAAGGCGACGCTCCCTCCGGTGGCGGTCAGGGCCTCTAAAGCGGCGACGGTGGGGATAAGCGAGCCGAGGAGGTTTACCTCGGTGAGGGTGCGGGCGAGATCCTCGGAGATCTTTTCGAAAGGACCGCGCATGGAGAGCCCGGCGTTGTTTATGAGCACGTCCAGCCGTCCGTGGGCCTCCACCGCCCGTCGCACGAGGCGATCCATATCCGCACGGGAGCTCACGTCGCCCGCCTCGAAGGTGACGTCACACCCCTCCCGATAGAGCTCGTGGGTGGTGGCGCGGAGCTTCTCCTCGTTTCTCCCGTTCAGAACCACCTTCGCCCCCCGCTTTGCCAAGAGTCTGGCGGTCTCCCTGCCAATTCCGCGGCTCGAGCCGGTGATAATTACGACCTTACCGTTCCAGAAGGCGTCTCGCTTTCTGATCATTACCAACAGTATCCCGGGGAGGGCGCTTTCCTGTCAAATGTAGACGAAACCCGGGGAGGATGCACTACCTTATAGAATAGATGAGTGGCAAGGAGCTTCGGCACACCCTCGAAGCAGAGGGGATCAGATCCTCCGCGGTTCTCGGGGCTATTGAGCGCGTACCGAGGGAGCTCTTTGTCCCCGAGGAGTTGCGGGACCGGGCGTACGTAAACGCTCCGCTTCCTATCGGTGAGGGGCAGACGATCAGCCAGCCCTACACCGTGGCGGTGATGCTCGAGCTCGCCCGGGTGGGGCCGGGAAAGCGCGTTCTGGAGGTGGGCGCCGGCAGCGGCTACGCGGCGGCGTGTATCGCTGAGGCGGTGGGGGAGTCCGGCGAGATCGTGGGGGTCGAGGTGCGGGCGCACCTTGCCGACCACGCACGGCAAAACCTGAGAAGGGCAGGCTACGATCGAGTGAGAATCGTCGTTGGCGACGGCCGAGAGGGGTACGAGGCGGGGGCCCCCTATGACGCCATCATTGTCTCCGCGGAAGCCACGGAAATTCCGGAAAAGCTAACGGACCAACTCGCCGAGGGAGGGAGCCTGGTGGTACCGGTCCGCTCGGGATCTGTGGCGATTATGCAGCGGATTGTTCGCGAGGGACGGGAACTGAAACGGAGCGAGCACGGAGCCTTTAGCTTTGTGCCTCTCGTGGCTCCCCCGGAGTAGCCTGGCCGACTTCCGTCCGAGGCAGGTCGTGATCCGAGACCGACCCGAGGATTGGGTCGACCTTGAGGTCCGTAGCGTCCATCATCGCGGCGATCCTCTGGATGGAGGAGAGTATGAGACTCTGTTCCCACTCAGCGAGGGCGTTGAAGCGGCGCAGAAACTCATCTTGGAGGAAGTTGGGGTTGCTCTCGAGAACGTCCGTCGCCTTCTCCGTGACGTTGACGAGGACTCGTCGCCTGTCTTCGGAGCTCCGATCTCGACGTACGAATCCGCGTTGCTCCAGCCTATCGAGAATGCTCGTAACCGTCGCCTGACTGAGACTCACTCCGCGGGCGACCGCACCGATGGAAACGGGGCCCTTGGAGGCTATCTCCTTAATGACCACGAGCTGGGGACCGGTGAGGCCGAACTCCTTTGATAGCTTTCGAGAGTGAATGTCGATGGCTCGAATGATTTTGCGCAGCGTTTCGAGTACCTCAACGCTCAAATCTCGATTTGACATTTGTCGCAACCCCTTGGCGCCATTGTAGCAAAAAAATACCAACAATGCGCAACAAAACTTTGTGGAAGAAAAGTTACAACACAAAGTATCTTTTCGGCAAGTAAATTCCCGGAATTTGTGAGATGAGCGTCTACTGCCCCGTTCTAACCGGCGGTTCTCCCGGCAGGGAGAAGGAAAGCTCCCCTAAAGGCGGAAAGGGGGTGACCGGAGCGAGTTACGTCGGGAGCAAAATATATCGGCGTGTAAAGATTTCCCCGGTGCTAGGAGTCCTGAGGGTCTGGGCCATTCTCCGCTTCATCCTCCTCATCACCGGTTACCAGGGAGAAGGGAATAACCTTGCTCTCCTTCTCGACCCTGTTCTCGTCGAGCTCCTCGATAAGGGCGACACTCTGAAAGGGTATCATAAGGTGCTCAGCCTCTCCGAACTCGTGGCGAAGCTCGTCCTCCGAGGGGTCGATAATAAGGTGGCTCCCCTTGCTAAAGATGAGCCCCTTAATGGAGACGAAGTAGGGATGGGTCATGTCGAGTTCCCGAGCGCGGAGTACCCGATCTTTTTTCTTCCAGCTGAAGTGAATGCGATAGAGTGACACTGTCGTGAGAATAGCCCGCAATGGGGCTCTCTGTCAGCCCTTGGCGCTCTTATTCAGAAGGTCGTGAAACCAATCGTAGACTGGTCGGACCACGGCGTCCACGGTTCCCATTCGCGGAATCATGAAGAGAAATATGCGCTGCCGCTCCGGAACGAGGGCGAGATGGCGCAGGGTGTTGGGCTGCTGCAAGCGATTCTTGCAGTCGAGAAACGCCTGCTTCACCTCCTCGTCCTCGAAGTAGAGTATGAAACTGAGCCCATCCCAGGTGAGCTCTTCGCTCTGCAGGGAGTCCGCATTCTCGATCCGGGCCCCGGCGAGTCGGGCGTACCGTTTTTCGATGAGATGGCCTTCCTTGAGGGCGCCGAAGCTGCTCTTGGACAACTCGAAGTTGAGAAAAAGGCGATCAAACTTTCGGATTAAAAAGGAAAAGGGATACCAGAGCCAGGAGTGTCTGGGCAACAGGGTAATCGTCACGTCCGCCCGACGGATGACGCTGCTTTTGTTGGGCAGAAAGTTGGCGTGATAACCAGTGAGTCCACCGATATTGGTGTATTGCTGATCTCGGGGCTTAAGAATTGCCTTGAGATCGTCGAAGGCGGTGAGGAAGATGCGACGGTTGCGCCGCCTGCCCCAGCCGTATCCAAGGCTGAGTAGTATGGTGGCGGCGATGAAGAGGTAAAAGATCGGTTGGGTAGTAACTTGCTCATTGCCGAACACGGCTCTCTCCTTACTAAAGTGAACGGTTATACAAACGCCTTCGTCAGGTCGTGATCGAGCTTGTAGCTCTCCCTATATGCCGGAGCGACTCTCGGTATCCGATCGAGAAAGACGTCCTTCCGACCGTTCAGAAGCTCTTTCTCCATCTCGTCGGCCACCTTTTCGAGGTCGGGCTCATACTTGTTGTTGAACACCGCCCGCAAGGGGAGTTCGAGATCCTTGAGTCCGACGAGGATGCGCTGGGACTCCCGTAGGGATAGGTAATCAGGGTTGAGAACGACGGCGATGGAGCTGTCCTGGCTCTCGATCGTCTTACTCAGGGCGACATACCGCTTAAACAGCTCCCTCAGCTTCTTCATCACCGAGTCGTCCTCTTCGGAGTACGCTAACTGAATGCCCTGCTCCTTGTACTGCCCGGTGATGTTATGCACCGTGTGCCGTTTTGCAAGTATATCCTTCCTGATCCGGGTGAGTCTGTCCACCCAGGTAATAGTTATCCGTGGGAGGGCGAGAATGCGAAGGGTCAGCCCCGTGGGGGGGGTGTCGAAGATGATGTAGTCGAACTCCGTCTCATTACGGAGGAGTTCCTCCATTGCGGTCAGTGCGGCGTACTCCTCCACACCGGGAGCGTGCTTGAGAACCTTGAAGTAGAGGTCGAGGTTAAACGCCCGGGTGTAGCTGTACACCTCGGTGAGAATATCCGTGTTTTGTTTGACGTAGTCGGTCGCCGCCTCCTCCAGATTCGCCTCCTGGAGATAGAGGTTCGGCGTGAACTTCTTCTTCTTATGGCTCAACTTGAGGCCAAAGATGTCGCCGAGATTGTGAGCCGGGTCGAAGGAGACCGTCAAGACCTTGTATCCCTTTTCGGCGAGTTGCCAGGATGTGGCCGCCGAGAGGGTGGACTTGCCAACACCGCCTTTGCCGGTGAAGAAGAGAGTTTTCATTGCAATGTCCTCGTGTGCCCCTAATTAATATCGAGGGCGCCGGCGAGCTCCGCCAGGGCGTCCGACGCGTTCTCCGCTCGGCGATTGAGCACTTTGAGCTCGTGCTCCAAATGAGGCAGGAGCTCCGCGGAGAGAAACGAAGGAGGCGCAGGGAGCCCGGTAAAGGCTCCCATAAGAAGCAGGACGAACATGTTCTCCAGCTCCCGCGCCTCGAAGGCGGTGAGGGCGACCACCTTCTCTCGATGGGCTTGACCCATGGTCCTAAAGAACTTCCAGAAGAGACTCGAAACGCCTCGGACCATGGATCTAAACAGTTCCATTCGCTTACGCCTCTTCACCCTCGGTGACCGGGGGCAGATCCTTGGTCTTCATAAAGTCGATAATGAAGATGAAGTTTATGATAAGCATGAGGACCACGATTACCATAACGGTAATCCCCGTAGGGGGATTGCTCTGGATTGTCGCGGGCAGCGGCACCGCCGCGTACCAGATCATCGCCGCGGTAACGGTAATCCAGAGAAGCACCGCCGGGATGTAGGCCACAGTCGCCTTGGCCTTGAGTCGCTTGGTGACCCAGGCGGTACCCGTGAGCAGCGCTATGGCGGCTACGAGCTGGTTGGCGCTTCCGAAGGAGGGCCAGAGCATCGTAAAGGTACCGCTCCAGCCGAGCCAGATTCCGAGAGCCGCTGGGATGAGAGAGGCGATCCAACGGTTCGTAAAGAAGGAGTAGAGCGCACTCGCTCTCTCCTTAATCGGCAGAAACATCTCCGCCAGGCAGTACCGGGCGAGGCGATTGGTAGTGTCCAAGGTGGTCATCGCGAAGGAGGAAACCCACATGCCGGCGATGATCTTGAGAAAGGAAACCGGAATGAACCTCATCCAGGTGTCTCCCACCATGACAGCCCAGGTCTCGGAGAACATCGCCGCACCGGAAAAGGTGGCGTTCATCGCGGCTGTATACTCCGATCCCCATTCGGCGGCGGTGATGGACTGTCCGGCGTCGTTCATGACCGCCATCCCGTAACCGGCGACGGCGATAACGACGACGGTGGAGAGGAATCCCTCCACCAGCATGCCGCCATAGCCGATGGTCAGGCCCGCTTTTTCGTTCTCTAGCTGTTTAGAGGTCGTTCCCGAGCCCACGAGAGAGTGAAAACCCGAGAGAGAGCCGCAGGCGATAATGAGCGGGATTACCGGCCAGAAGGGGCTCGGCTTGCCCCCGACGACGACGGCGGAAAAGGAAGTGAAAGCCGGTGCGGTGAATCCGGAGAAGGCGAAAAGAGCGGCAAGACCACCGACCAACAGACCGAAGTATAGGAGCCATGCGTTGAGATAATCCCGCGGCTGCAGGAGCACATTCACCGGGATGGCCGCGGCGATAATGATGTAGAAGAACATGAGCAGGAACCAGGCGCCCCGGGAGAGCTCGATCGGAAAGAGTCCCGCCAGGTAAATCACTCCGATAAGCATTGCGATCCCGATTAACGTGGAGAGGACAAAGGGCAGTTTCGTCCGGTAGAGCAGCACTCCGAGTATTAGCGCCGCCACCAGGAGGTAGGCGGTAGCCGCGGGGATCGAGGGATTGGCCATAAACATCCCGCCAATTACAGCGGAGAAGGCCGCAACCACCAGGACCAGGAGGAAGAAGACGAGGTAGTAGAAAAGCTTCCCGGTACGTTGAGTAATGAGATCCGAGGCGACGAACTGGATTGACTTACCGTCATAGCGGACGGAAGCCATAATGGCCAGGTAGTCGTGAACCGCGCCGATAAAGATGTTGCCGAACCAGACCCAGGCGAGGGCGGGTAGCCAGCCCCAAGCCATTGCAAGAACAGGCCCGACGATCGGTGCAGCTCCGGCGACCGAAGCAAAGTGGTGACCGAAGAGAACCGGGGTTTTCGCGGGTACGTAGTCAACGCCGTCAAACAGGCGGTGTGCCGGCGTCTGCAAATCGTTGGACGCCTTGACGACATTTGTTTCGAGCCTTCTACCGTAGGTGAAGTAGAGGGCCACGTAAACCGCGATCCCGACCAGCGTGATAATGGTGGTCATGGATGCCTCCTGAAGGGATTTTGTTAAACCTTAGACCCGGTTTCGGGAGGCGTCAAGACAATTCGTATAATTGGAGAGGCTGCGCGGGCCAATTTACCGAGTTCAGTACCCCAGTTCGAGAAGTGTGAGGTTTTCTTGAACTCCCTCTATCAGTGGTATCAAGCTCTCCGGCGTGGGATCGGCGACCACGGAGTAGCTGCGTTCCATTCTCGATAGCGAAAACGAGTGAAGGCCTTCTACGGTAGGCAAAGCGGCAAAGAATCGTTCCAGTCGATCCGCCACCATCGGGTTACGGTAGAGAATGAGAAAGCTTCGTTCTCCGAGGGACACACTTCTCCGTTGGAGGGACTCTTGGTCCTCGAGATAGAGAATACCTTTTTCGAGCGCTCCGGGATCCACAATGTGTCCCTCGCCAAAGGGTAGCGCCGTGGTGTGAAGCGTGAGGCGCATCTGGTCCCGGCGGCCGAGAAGTCGGCTAATCGGCATGTAAAGAACGGCGTGCCTCGGAAGAAGGGTAAGGGTTCCTACGATGCTCTTCACTTTTCCGTGGAGCTGGTAGAAGATGTGGTACCCCACCACGCCACCAATGTTCACGTACCGCGTATCGTCGGGGCGATAGAGCTCCTCCAGGGAGTGTGCGACCTCGGCGGCAATGAGCCGATTCTTGCGTTGGCCCTGCATAAAGCCGTAGCCGAGGGCGAAGGCAAAAGAGATAATTAGCGTCGGGAGCAGCACTGCGTTCACACTCACATTCCTACCGCAAAATATACTGCGGCCGTTCCCGGGCTGACGAACGGAAACGGTGGTATCCGCGGGGAGTTTTGGGCATACTACAAGCTACGCCATGGGTAAGAGCGACGAGGGCGACCTGCTCAGACGGCCGGGAGTCCCGGAAGAGATCGAGATATTTCTCAACTCCACTCAGGAGGGGATCATCGCGGTGGATCGAAACGCGATTCTCACCGTCTGGAACCGTGCCGCGGAGCGTATACTGCGAATATCCGCCACCGAGGCGCTGGGAAGGCCGATACAGGAGGTGATTCCCATCACCCGGCTCCCTCAGGTCATCGATACCGGTGAGAGCGAACTCAACGGTCAGGTCACGGTCAACGGCGTTACGATCATTACGAACCGCATGCCGCTGGTAAACGCCGCCGGGGAGGTGGTCGGCGCGTTCGCGGTGTTCCGGGATATCAGCGAGCTCGAGGAGCTGGCCGAGGAGATCACCAATCTCCGGGAGATTCGAATTCTCCAGGAGGCGATTTTTAGCAGCACCCAGGACGCCATCTCCGTTGTCGATGAGAACGGGATCGGCGTGACCGTCAATCCCGCATACACCAAGGTGACCGGTTTCGCGGCGAGCGAGGTGATTGGAAAGCCCTGCACGGTGGACATCGCTTCGGGAGAGTCGATCCACCTCAAGGTTCTGCGCAACAAGCAGCCGATCCGAGGTGAGCGCATTCAGGTTGGGGTGGAGAAGAAGGACGTAGTAGTGGATGCCGCGCCGATTATCGTTCGGGGGGAGCTCAAAGGGAGCGTGGCGGTGATTAAGGATCTCTCGGAGATTCACCGGCTCAACTCCAAGCTCGAACAGGCGCAGCGGATTATCCGAAAACTGGAGGCGAAGTACACCTTCGACGACCTCATCGGGGAGGATCCCGCCTTCCGGCGCGCCGTCGAGCGTGCTCGGGTCGCCGCCGGTACGCCGGCGACGGTGATGCTCCGGGGCGAGAGCGGTACCGGCAAGGAGCTCTTTGCCCACGCAATACACAACGCCAGCGACCGGCGGGAGAAGCGCTTTATTCGGGTGAACTGCGCATCCCTGAGCGAAAGCGTTCTCGAGAGCGAGCTCTTCGGCTACGAGGAGGGAGCGTTTACCGGGGCCGTCAAAGGAGGGCGCCATGGGCTCTTCGAAGAAGCGAGCGGAGGGACGATCTTTCTTGACGAGATCGGCCTCATGTCGCTGAACACTCAGGGAAAGCTTCTGCGTGTACTGCAGGAGAAGGAGCTTCGAAGAGTCGGCGGAACCCGGACCATACCGGTGGACGTCCGGGTGATCGCGGCGACGAACATCGAGCTTCGCCGGCAGATCGAGGAGGGACGCTTTCGGGAGGACCTCTACTATCGCGTCAACGTCATGCCCATTGTCATTCCCGCGCTTCGTGAGCGCCGGGGGGACATCCCGCGGATTTGCAGCCACCTCATTCATCGAATCAATCAGGAGTATGGGCGCTCCATCGAAGGTGTTGCCACGGAGGCGCTCGACTACCTCGCGGAATACGACTGGCCCGGTAACGTTCGGGAGCTGGAAAACGCCCTCCGCCGGGCGGTAATAACCATGGCGGTATCGGAGACGATGGTGGACCTCGCTCACATACCTCCCCTCCACGCCGGGGAGCCCGGCGGCTCCGGCGGCGGAGGGCCCACCCCAGCGGGCGGCGGGCACGGCGAAGAGGGAACCCTGGCGGAGGTTGCCGCTCGAGCGGAATCCGCCGCCATTATGCGCGCCTTAGAAGCCACCGGAGGGAATCGGCAGCGAGCCGCCGAGCGTCTCGGCGTCTCCCTGCGGACTCTGCAGTACAAGATGCGGCGCTACAAGCTGCGGTAGGCGGTCGGCCGGGGTGTGCGACAGGGGCGCAATAAGTTGCGTATGCGCAGAATATTGCGCGCAATAGATTGCGCCTCGGTGCGCTTTGGCCCCGCCTGGGCCCACCGGAACGACCGTGCCGAGCCGATCGGTGCCGCCGGAGGCGGGGAAACCCGCGAATTCGGCTATGCGTGTAGAGATAGCGCAGTTGGCACGAAAGCTGCATTACTTATTGGTGACTCACCAACAGAGGGCAGCTGCTAATGGCATCGACGGAGCGAATTCTTGCGATTAACCCCGGTTCCACTTCCACGAAGATAGCTCTCTACCAGGGATGCGAGGCGCTCTTCGAAAAGACTTTGCGCCACCCGTCGGAAGAGCTCGATCGGTTCGGAAGCGTTGCCGAGGAGCTGCCCTTTCGCCGGCAGGTGATCCTCGACGCTCTAACGGAGAGTGGTACGGCTCTGGAAGCCATCGACGCCGTGGTCGGCCGCGGCGGATTGACCCACCCGATGGAAGGCGGTACCTACGCGGTTAACCAGCGGCTCTTAGAGGACCTCGAAAAAGGTGTTCTCGGCGAACACGCCTCCAATTTGGGCGGTATTCTCGCCCACGCCCTGGCCGAAGAGATCTCCCAAGCATCGAGGCGGGAAGGCGTGCGGAGCTTCATCGTGGATCCCGTGGTCGTGGATGAGCTCGATCCCCTCGCGCGTCTTTCCGGCCTGCCGGATATTCCGCGGGTAAGCATTTTTCACGCCCTTAACCAGAAGGCGGTGGCACGACTCGCTGCCCGTGAGCTTTCGGAGAGCTACGAACGGTGCAACTTCGTGGTCGCTCACATGGGCGGAGGCATTACGGTTGGGGCTCACCGCCGGGGACGGGTCGTAGACGTAAACGACGGCCTCAACGGCGAGGGCCCCTTCTCCCCGGAACGAAGCGGCGGCCTTCCGGCGCTCCCCCTGGCCAAGCTCTGCTTTGCGGAGGGGGCGGAGCTCTCCGAGATAAAGGGGAAGCTCAAAGGGAAGGGCGGACTGGCGGCCTACCTCGGGACGAGTGACGCCCGTGAGGTCTCCAAGCGCGCCAAAGAGGGGGAGCCGGAGGCGGCTCTCGTCTACGAGGCGATGGCGTATCAGGTCGCAAAGGAGATCGGGGCGATGGCCGCGGTCCTCGAAGGGGATGTGGACGCGGTGCTCATTACCGGCGGCCTCGCCTATGACGACGGTTTCGTGGAGTGGATACGGCGACGGGTGGAGTACATAGCTCCGGTTATGGTCTTTCCCGGAGAGAACGAGCTCGCCGCTCTTGCCGCCGGGGCGCTGCGGGTTCTCCGGGGCAAGGAAGAGGCTAAGCTCTATCGCGGAGCGTCGGGACGACCGGTCCCGGCGGAGCGGGTGCGGGAGGAGCGGTAGGTGCCGGGACTCGTTATTGTAACCGGTCACTACGGTACCGGAAAGAGTGAGTTCTCGGTCAACTTGGCGCTAAAGAAGCGTTCTCTCGAAGGCGAGGCTGTCACCCTGGTGGACCTCGACATCGTCAATCCCTACTTCCGCTCCCGGGAGGCTCGGGGAGTTCTGGAAGCCGAAGGGATCAGGGTGATCAGCAACTCCCTCAACCTCGACACTGGTGTAGATCTTCCGGCCATTTCTCCGGCGGTTGCCGGAAGCTTAGAGGATAGAGAGCGGACGGTGATCGTTGACCTCGGCGGAGACCCCGTGGGAGCCCGGGTTATGCGGCGATTTCGAACGAGCGTACCCGAAGAAGCGGTGGAAGTGCTTTACGTGGTCAACCCCTTCCGGCCCGAGAACGCCACCGTCGAACGGACCCGCGCCTCCCTTCGGGGGATCGAAGAGTCCTCGGGCCTGCGAGTAACCGGGCTGGTAAACAACGCCCATCTTCTTGATCAAACTCGTCCTGAGCATCTCCTTCAGGGGGATAGAGAGTGCCGAGAGCTTTCGAGACTGCTGAGTCTCCCGATTCGATATGTGAGCGGCCGGCGGGAGGTGCTCGACTCTCTCTTGGATGGAAATAGTCGCGAGGAAATCCCCGCGGGGGAGCCTCTAATAATCGAAATGTACCTTCGTCAGGAGTGGATGGCCTCCACGGAGACGGAGTGAGGAGGAGCAATATGCCACGAGGTTCGGTGAACTTTGCGGAGAATAGATGCAAGGGGTGCTCGCTCTGCGTGAACGCGTGCCCCAAGGGCATTCTTGCCCTAGATGCGACACGGATTAATAGCAAAGGTTACCACCCCGCTATTATCACCGACCCCGCCGCCTGCATCGGCTGCGCCCACTGCGCGATGATGTGTCCCGATGCGGTGATTCGAGTCGAAAAGATCGCCTGAAGGAGAGAGCGATGGAACAGGTGCTAATGAAAGGCAACGAGGCGATCGGCGCCGCGGCGATCCGCGGCGGCTGCCGCTACTTCTTCGGCTATCCGATCACCCCGCAGAACGAGCTTCCGGAGTACATGTCCCGAGAGCTGCCGAAGGCGGGAGGGCTCTTCCTCCAGGCGGAGAGCGAAATAGCCGCGATAAACATGGTCTACGGCGCCGCGGGCTCCGGTGCCCGGGTAATGACCTCCTCCTCCTCACCGGGAATCGCCCTCAAGCAGGAGGGTATCAGCTACATTGCCGGGGCGGAGCTTCCCTGCGTAATCGTCAATATTATGCGCGGCGGACCCGGCCTCGGCGGCATTCAGCCGGGTCAGGCGGACTATTATCAGTCCACCAGGGGCGGCGGCAACGGCGACTACCGGCTCATCGTCTACGCCCCGGCCTCGATCCAGGAGACCGTGGACATTATGATGGAGGCCTTTGACATCGCCGATCAGTACCGAATGCCGGTACTCGTCCTGGGGGACGGAATGATCGGGCAGATGATGGAGCCGGTAACCTTTAAGGAGGCGAAGCATCGCAAGCTCCCCTCCAAGAAGTGGGCAGCCACGGGAACCAAGGGAAAGCGCCCCCCGAACACCATTAACTCTCTGCGCTTGGATCCGGCGAAGCTCGAAGAGCTCAACCGTAAACTCCAGGCGAAGTACCGGGAAGTGGAGGAGCGGGAGGTGCGCCAGGAGACCTACAAGTGCGAGGACGCCGAGATCATCTTCGTGAGTTACGGAACCTCCTCGAGGGTGGTTCGAAACGCCATCGAGGATCTCCGAAAGGAAGGTATCCGAGCGGGTCTCATTCGCCCCATAACGCTCTGGCCCTTTCCGTACAACGCCTTCGACGCCCTGCCGGAGAGCACGAAGGCACTTATGAGCGTGGAAATGAGCGAGGGACAGATGATAGACGATGTTAAGATCGCCGCAAACGGGCGCTGGCCCGTGGGCTTTCACGGCCGCTCCGGGGGCATGATCCCGGCAAAGAGCGATATTATCGCCGCCGCGAGGAAGCTCCTCCAGGAGGTGAAGTGATGCCGGTTGTATTCGAGCGAACCAAGGGCCTGACGGAGAAGGAGTTTCACTACTGCCCCGGCTGTACCCACGGTATTATTCACCGCCTCGTCGGGGAGGTTCTCGAGGAGATGGGGCTCTTAGGGGAGACCATCGGCGTCGCTCCGGTGGGCTGCTCGGTCCTCGCCTACGAGTACTTCAACTGCGATATGCACGAGGCGGCCCACGGCCGGGCTCCGGCGGTTGCTACCGGAGTAAAACGGGTCTTTCCAGGGAAGACCGTTTTCGCCTATCAGGGAGACGGGGACCTCGCCTCGATCGGCACCGCCGAGATCGTCCACGCCGCCCACAGGGGCGAAAAGATCACCGTCATCTTTGTGAACAACGCGATTTACGGCATGACCGGGGGCCAAATGGCTCCTACCACACTGATAGGTCAACGTACCACCACCTCGCCCTACGGTCGGGAGACCGCCCACTCCGGTAATCCGATCCGCATCGCCGAAATGCTCGCCACCATTGAGGGCGCCGCCTTCGTCGAGCGCACCGCCGTGCACAACGCGCCCAACGTAATTAAGACGAAAAAGGCGATTCGCGCCGCCTTTGAGACTCAAGCCATGGGACTCGGTTTTTCTATTGTGGAGGTGCTTTCCACCTGCCCGACGAACTGGGGGATGACACCGGTGGATTCCCTCCAATGGTTGGAGGAGAACATGATTCCCTACTTTCCTCTCGGTAATTTCCGCACTCCGGAAGGAGGAAACAATGAGTGAGGCAAAGATCGTCTGCGCCGGTTTCGGTGGTCAGGGCGTTATGTCCATGGGCAGGCTCATCGCCTACACCGGCATGCTCGCCGGAAAACAGGTCTCCTGGCTTCCCTCCTACGGCCCGGAGATGCGTGGAGGAACGGCGAACTGCCACGTTCTCGTCTCGGAGAGCCCGATCGGCTCTCCCATTATTCACCAGGATGCAACGGCGGCAATCGTGATGAACCTCCCTTCAATGCACAAGTTCGAGGCTGAACTCCTCTCCGGCGGGCTCCTGGTGACAAACTCCTCCCTCATCGAGGAGAGTCCCCGGCGCGGAGACATCGAGCTCCTAGAGGTGCCGGCAAACGACATCGCCATCGAGCTCGGGGTAGACAAGGCGGCGAACATGGTAATGCTCGGCGCCTTTCTCGGGGCCACGGCGCTCTTCACCCTCGACGAAACGGTACAGGCTCTCGGAAAGGTCTTCGCCCCGAGCAAGGCGCAGTTTCTGCCGAAGAACGAGGAGGCGCTGCGCAAGGGTGGGGAGCTCGGAGAGGCCTTCGCCAAGGCGCACCCGGTTGCCGTCGGCGGCGCCGGCCGGTAGGAAGCCGCGGATAGATGGCGCTCCTCTCCTTTGAAGCTCTCAGAGCTCAAGTCTCCGCGGGCAAAAGGGTAACCGTGGCGGTGGCCGCCGCGGCGGACGGCGAACTGCTCGAGGCGGTCGCCGAGGCCGCGCAAGCGGGTTTCTGCCGGGGAGTTCTCTTCGGTCCCCGGCCGGAGGTGGAAGAGCTGCTTGCTCCCCTCTCCGTACCCCGAAACTCCGTGGAGATTGTCGACGTCTCCGACCCAGAGACGGCAGCAAGGGAAGCGGTCCGGGCGGTATCCCGAGGTGAGGCTGAGATCCTGATGAAGGGGCTTGTTGACACCTCGGTGCTTCTCTCGGCGGTCCTGGACGCGGAGGCGGGGCTGCGGACCGATCGGGTGTTGAGCCACGTCGCCCTCTTCGAGATCGAAGGGTTTCCCCGGCTCCTGGCACTGACCGATGCGGCGATGAACATCGCCCCGGACCTCGAGCGGAAGGAGGCGATCCTGCGAAACGGCGTAGAGCTCCTCCGCGGTCTGGGGCTCGAGGAACCGAAGGTGGCGGTTCTCTGCGCCAAGGAGAAGGTGAGCGAGAAAATGCCCTGCACCGGGGAGGCCGCTGAGCTCGCCAGAAGAAACGCCACCGGGGAGATCGACGGATGCGTTGTCGCCGGGCCCTACGCTCTCGATAATGCGGTTAGCCCGTCGGCGGCGGCGCACAAGGGGATCGAGGGACCCGTGGCGGGGATGGCTGACCTGCTGCTGGTGCCGGACATCGAGGCGGGGAACATTCTCTACAAGGCGCTCGCCTTTCTCGCCGGCGCGAGAGTAGCAGGGGTGATAGCCGGGGCGTCGGCGCCGATCGTCCTCACCTCCCGGGCGGACAGTGCGGAAACAAAGGCGAACTCCCTCGCCCTGGCCGCCCGATTCGCCCAGGGGCAGCCGATTTCCGACCCCTAATACTCCTTCTCCAAGTCGACCTCTTCCGGAAAGTGTCCGCTACTCAGGTAGGCGTCGGTCTTTTGGAACACCTCCCTGACGCTTGCGGCAACGGCCTTCGGTGTATAACCGCCGAGGTGGGGCGAGAGAAGGACGTTGTCGAGCTTGTGGATCGGGTAGTTCGACGGGGCGGCGCGCGTCTCTCCCGGTTCGGGATAGATGTACCAGGTATCGATTGCCGCTCCCCGTAGCCGTTCGCTCTTGAGGGCGTCGTAGAGCGCCTTCTCTTCGGCTACCGCGCCCCGACCGACGTTTACGAAGAGCGCCCCCTTCATGGCCGCAAAGACCTTCTCATCAATGACTCCCTTCGTCTCCTTCGTGAGGGGTAGAATAGAAACGACCACGTCCGCTCCGCTAACAGCCTCCACGATGTCGGTTGTCATCTCGTCGTAGGGCTCCTCGGCGTCCGCTTTGGTGCGCCGGTAGCCGACGACGGTACAATCGAAGAGCTTGAACATTCGGGCGGTCCAGGTGCCGATTGCCCCGGCTCCGAGGATGGAGACCCGCATGCCGACCAGAGACTCCCAGGACTCGAGGACACTCTCACCGACGGCGAAGCCGTGCCACTGCTCTTCCTTTAGCTCTTCATGGAGAGGGACGAGCTTGCCGAGGTAGCCGAGGGTGAGTGCGAGGGTCCGTTCCGCCACGTATCGGGCGTTGGCGTGCGCATTCGCGACGGATACCCCTTTCTCCGCGAGGAGCTTCAGGGGGAGGTGGTTCACTCCCGCCAGGGGGCAGGCCACGGCCGTGAGATTCTTGGCGTTTTTGACGAGCTCCTCGGAGAGGTGAGTTCCAATAATGATATCCGCCTCGGCGATTTCCGGAGCCTTCGGATCCGTGGCCACGGCGATTTCGAGGTCGGGATGGTTCGCCTTGAGCTCGTCGAGCTCTTTCCGCCAGAGGGAGTTGGGCTTGGTTGCGACAACGAGTTTCATTTTGAAGGCTCCTTTGCAGTGAGGTTCCCCCGTTAATACACCAGAATCGACGGGGCAGCAAGCATGGCCTTCCAGGATGGACCGGATCAGCGTGAGTGGGCGTGCTGTCTAATCGTTTCGAGAATGTGGCTCTCCGTGTAGGGCTTGTAAATGATCTCCTGTACGACGCCACGCTCTACAGCATCATTGACCTCATCATCGTCGACATAGCCTGTGACGATCAGTATAGGAAGCTCTTTATCCTCTTGGCGGATTCGATGGGCAAGTTCAACGCCTGTCATTCCCGGCATTTTTTGATCCGTCAGGATAACGTTGACCTCTTTCTCTTGGAGCAGCGCAAGGGCGCTATCTCCGGAGCGCGCCGTGTGGACGACAAAGCTATCCTCCAACATGTACTTCATGTTGAGCAGATTGATCGCTTCGTCGTCTACAAAGAGAATGGAAGCTCTAACCATGGCTCTCTCCGTCAACGGGCAGGTAAATCCGAAAATGGGCGCCCTCGGAGACGGGGAGGAGCTCGATCCTCCCGCCGTGGGACTCTATGATTTTCGTGGAAATCGAGAGGCCGAGACCGGTTCCTCCCTCCTTCGTGGTGTAAAAGGGGTCAAAGATTCGGGAGCGACTCTCTTCGTCGATTCTCTTGCCGTTGTTAATGACGTCGGTCCGGACCCCTGTTACTTCCTTCCGTTCTTCCGGGGTTGTTCTAACGATTACGGCTCCATTGGGAGTGGCGCTTTCCCGGACGGACTCGAAGGCGTTCATGAGGAGATTGACGAACACCTGCGTTAGCTTACCTGGAAATGCGAGCACTTCTGGAGTGTTTCCGGGAGAAAACTCTATCGCCGTCCCTTCCTTATACTCATCGGATATGATGTTGAGGGCGAGGCGGATGCACTCGTTGATATCAGTCTTCTGCCTGGACGCCTTGGATGAACGGGAGTACTCCCTGAGGTCTTTGACGATGTCCGCTGCCCGGAACGCTCCAATCTTTATGTTCTCGAGGAGGGTGTGCAGAGTCTCGTGGTCGACCCTGTCGGTTTGCACTCTCCTGAGCTGTTTTTCCAGGGCGGCGACCCCTGAGGTGACGAAATTAAGGGGGTTGTTGAGCTCGTGGGCTATTCCCGAGACAAGAGTTCCCAGGGAGGCGAGCTTTTCCGACTGAATAAGCTGCTCCTGGGTCTCTTGGAGCTCCTTCAAGGCGGCGTTTCTTCGTCGGATTTCCCGCCCGAGAGAGCGATTCCAAATCACGACGAGGGCGATAACGAGGAGCGCAGCCGCTACGACGTAGTACAGCGGGCGCAGGTCTTGACTCGTATCGATTTGCGTGGGGACCCAGCGTTGGTAGATCAGCCGCGTCTCGTTCTCCGGAAGCGCCGCGAGGGCTTTGTCGAGAATGGATAGGAGTTCCGGCCAGTCGCGCCGGACCGCAAAGGAGAGATCAAGGGTGTAATCCGTCTCCCCGGCGACGTGGACTCCACTGAGCTCTAACTCCCGCAAATAGTGAGAGGTCGTGACGAGATTACCTACGTACGCGTCGATAGCGCCCCCGGCCAACGCCCTGAGCGCCGCTTCGACCGTTTGGTACGGCATTACTCGCAGCCGTGGGTAATCCTCCGCGAGCCAGTCCCACTCCGCGTATCCCTGCACGGCGCCGACACTCTTTCCTTCGAGTTCGGAAATGCTTCCCACGAACCGTACCGAATCCTTTGTATAGACCAGAACCGGAACGCTTACATAGGGATCGGTAAAGGAGAGGAAGTGTCGCCGGAACGGCGTGGCGGCCATGGAGGCGAACATATCTATCTCCCGTCGGCGAGCCAACTCGATCAACTGAGTCCAGTTTCGCCGTTCCACTGGTTCGAAGGTAATATTCAACCGTTCGCCGATAAGGTTGAGATAGTCGATGGAGAGACCGACGTGCCCTCCCTGGCCTCTTCGAAACTCAATGGGCGCATAGGCGCTGTCCACACCCACCCGCACTACCGGATGCTCCGATAGCCACGCTTGCTCGGCTTCCGTCAGCATCAGTTCGTTTTGAACGGAGACGGTACTATCCGTAAAGATGTATTTGCCGCGAATCTCCCTATGCTCCTCGGGAGTAAGGGCTGCTATCGCCTTATTGAAGAGCGAGAGGAGTACCGGTTCGTCCGAGCGCAAACCGACCCGGGCCGAACCGGTTCGAGGAAAGAATACAAGGGAATTGAGCTTCAGGTTCGGGAGGTGGTACTCCTCCAGAAGGTTTTGAACTACCGCCAGCTCGTCGAGAAAGGCGTCCGCTCTCCCTTCGCTCACCAGTTCCGCCGCCTCCGTTACCGAACCGACTTCTATGATCTGAGCCTCCGGCGCGTACTCCCGGAAGACCTCCACACGGATGGAGCCACGTATTATGGCCACTCTCTTATCCGAAAAGGAATCGCGTGTTTTGAAATTGGGAGTGTCCGTGCGGCTGAGCAGAGCGTCGGGTGTTTGGAAATAGCTCTCGGTAAAGTTGAGTCGTTCTTGCCGCTCGGGAGTAGTATTCGCGTTAATAATCCCGTCGACTTCGTGTTCCATTGCCCGGGCGAGGGCGGTGTCCCAGTTCGATCCTATGAAGGCTATCTCGATGCCTAATTTGGCTGAGATTCTCTCCATGTATTCAATGTGAATACCCGTCAGCTTACCCCGATCGTCCCGGTAGTTTGCGGGCGGGTTGTTGTCGTCCACGGCGAGCCGAATCGACTCGTGCTCCCGTAGCCATGTTGCCTCGGCGCTGGTTAGCGAGAGATCCCCCGTTGGGGCCTGGTTCTGCGCAAGCAGAGGGAGCGAGAGGAGGAAAAGAAAAACGGAGATAATCACGGGGGGCTTGGGTGGATACGTGGTACTGCTCCTCACGAAGAACATATCACAGTGGTGAGGAGGGGAAAACGGCGCGCCTGTGATCTCCTCAAAGAGAGTTGTGGACAGTAAGAGAGATTTGTTCTTGATACCAGACAGATGTCTGGTATATGCTATACCCATGGCGTACTCAGAACCGGGAAGCAGCCGCCGTCGCATCTATCAGTTCGTGCGGGAGCGAATAGAGGGGGGCGATCCGCCTACGGTCCGGGAGATACAGCACCACTTCGGGTTTCGCTCGGTGCAGACGGTACAGGAGCACCTGGAAGCGCTTATTCGCGAGGGCTCTCTGGAGCGCACCGGTGAACGGCGGGCCCGGGCGTATCGCCTGCCGAGAGGAGCCGGCGGTAGGGGAGGGGGAACGCTTATACCCCTTCTCGGGCGTGTGCAGGCAGGGCGGATGACCACGGCGGTGGAGGATATCGAAGGGTATCTTCCCGTGGACTCCGGAACGGAGAGCGAAGAGCTCTTCGGTCTGCGAGTTCGCGGGGAGAGTATGCGAGATGCCGGCATTCTTCCGGGAGACGTGGTGATTGTACGCAGGCAGTCGGAAGCGCCGGCGGGCTCCATCGTGGTCGCTCTCAACGGAGAGGAGGCGACGGTTAAGCGGCTCCGCTTTAGAGATGGCGTGCCGGAGCTCCATCCGGAGAATCCCGCGTTTGAACCGATTGTTCCCGACGCCGAGGAGTTCCGCATTCTCGGAAAGGTTGTGGAGGTGCGTCGAAGCTTGGAGGGACGGTATGGGGGGTAGGAGTTTCGTATCCGGCTCCCTTTCTGAGGCACTGCCCCCGGGGGTTCGCCGGGCCTCGGAGCTTCCCCGGTACCGCACGGCGGGGGAGATCGGGGTAACGGCGGCGGAGAAGCCGCTCCGGGAGGTAGTGCGTGAAGGTGCCGGAGCGAGGGTTATTGAGCTTTTAGGAACCGCCGCTCTCACGGCGGCGGTTCGCTGGACCGCCGAGGCCCAGGGGAGAGGAGAGCAGGTCGCCTGGGTCAACGCCCGAGAGGAGTGCTTCTTTCCTCCGGACCTGGCGGCCAACGGGGTAGATCTGGAAACGCTGCCGGTAATCTCGGTTCGGGAGCGAGAAGAGGCTGTGGAGGCAATCGATACGCTTATGCGAAGCGGCTTCTTTTCCCTCGTGGTTGTGGACTGGAAGGTGCAGTGGCCGCTGGAAGGGGCGTTGCAGACACGATTTCTGCGACTCGGCGAACACCACGGTGTGACGCTTCTCTTTTTGAGCGAGGAGCATGCCTCCCGGGGTATCGCCCTGGTACCGGTGCGGATAAGGGCTGATCGCCGGCGGGAAGCGCCGGGGGTGTATCGTCTAACGCTTGAGATTGTCCGGGACAAGAGGGGATTCGGGATGACGCGGCAGGAGGAGGCCGCTCATGGACCGCCTGGCCTGCGTTAGCATCCCCGCCTTTGAGCTTCAGCTTCTCATTAAGCGCTTTCCCTCCTGGCAGGAGGTGCCCGCGGCGGTGATAAGCGAGGCGAAGCCCCTGGGGCGGGTGATCGCCGCTAACAGGAGCGCTCTCAAGGCGGGTGTTCGACCGGATATGCGCTACGCTCAGGCCCTCTCTCTGCGCCCTGACCTCCAGGCGGCGGTAATCGCTCGGCAAGATCGCCTAACCGCCCAGGAGGAGATCATCGCCCTCCTCTATGAGTTTGCCCCCACCGTTGAGTCAGCCCGGTTTGCACACTCCACCATGTTCTGGCTCGACGTGCGCGGTCTTTCCCGGCTCTACCGCTCCTACACCCAGTGGGGCGAGCAGCTGTTGGAAAGCCTCAAAGCGTTCGGTTTTCTCGGTGCCTGTGCCATAGGGTGGAGTCGCCTAGGAACTTTTGCCGCCGCCCAGAAGCCCGGAGCGGTGCGCCTCTTCGATACCCCCGAGGAGGAGGCGAAGGCGACCCGAGGCACCGCGGTGCGCTACCTTCCCATCGCTCCTTTTGTGAAGGAGCGCCTCACCCATCTCGGTATCCGTACGGTGGAGGAGTTTCTGCAGCTCCCGAAAGGAGGTGTGCGAAGCCGCTTTGGAACGGCCGTGGAAGGAATTTACGCAATTTCCGCCCAAGGGGAGGGGGTGCCGGTGCAAGGCAGCGCTCCGAGGGAGCCGAACCGGATTCGGCGGGTCTGCATGCCCTCCCTCAGGCGGGTGACACCGATTCTCGAGAACATCGGCGAGCTCCTGCGGGAGGTGAGCGAGGGGTCTCGCCGGCGATTGAGTCGGATTCGTTCCATAACGGTGCGGCTGCGAGATGAGTCGGGGGCCGTGCGGGTGGAGGAGCTCACCCCGGCTGAGCCGACCCGGGATTATGCACTCCTGCGCAAACTCTGCGAGCTCCGGCTCTCGCGGCTCAGCTGGAAGGAACCGGTGGAAGAGATAGTTATCGAGGCGGAAGAGGAAGAGAGTTTGCTCGATCAGCAGGAGCTCTTTATTCATCCTCCGAAGCGGCGGCCCGAGCGGGGACGCCGCGCTCTTTCCCTTCTGCAGGCGCGGCTCGGCAGCGACTCGGTCCTCCGGGCGGAGCTCCAGGACTCTCATCTTCCGGAGGGGAGTTTCCTCTGGCACTCCTTTGAGGTGCAGCGTCTCGGGCGTGCTTCTCTTGCGGGTTCTCTAGGCGCCTCGATCGAAAGAGCCATCCAGGAGCAGGATGTCAACGGAAGCCGCTTTGGCGGTGAGATTCAGCTTGTTCGGCGCTTTCTACGGAGCTCCGGCGACAACAGAGGAGCGGGCCGAGCCAAGGGGAGCTCTAAGGTGGTAGGGGGACCCTACGTTGTTTCAACGAGGTGGTGGCTCACGCCGGTAGAACGGGAGTACCACTATCGGGAGCTGGAAGACGGAACCGTTGAGTGGAGTTACTACGATCCGGAGAGACGAGTCTGGACGCTCCTGGGAAGCGTGGAGTAGCCGTGGCTTCCTACGTCCCCCTCTGGTGCGCCACCAACTACTCCTTTCTCGAAGGCGCCTCCTTTCCTGATGAGCAGGTACACGCCGCCGCGGAGCTCGGCCTTCCCGCCATCGGGATCGCCGACCGGGACGGCCTCTACGGAGTGGTCCGGGCACACACCGCCGCCAAGGAGAATGAGCTTCATCTCCTCCTCGGAAGTCTCATTACCATGGATGACGGCTCGGCCATTCTCCTCTATGCTCAGACCCGCTCCGGGTATGCCAATCTCTCCACCCTTATCTCCCGGGGACGTCTCAGATCACCAAAGGGCTTCTCCTCCGTGGAGAAAAGAGATCTCGAGCAACTCTCCCGGGATCTCATAGCGATTCTTCCGACTCAGGGAGAGCTCTTTTTCGAGGAAGGACGGGTCGGATGGCTCTCCGGGCTCTTCGGAGACCGGCTCTATATCGGTGTAAGCCGGCACCAGGAGCCGGAAGAGGCGGCTCGGGAACGGCGGCTCCGGAAGCTGGCGGAGCAGCATGATCTGCCCCTGGTGGCGCTGCCGCGGATCCTCTACCACGAGCCGGAGCGAAGACGGCTCCAGGACGTAGTGACCGCCATTCGCCACGGGGTGTCCCTGGAGAGTGCCGGAACGCTCCTCAAGCCGAATGACCGTTTCGCCCTCCCTTCCGCCGAAGTGATGGAAGCGCGCTACGCCGACGCTCCGGAGCTTCTCGCACGGAGCGTGGAGATCGCCCGGCGATGCAGTTTCTCCCTCTCGGAAATCGTCTACCGCTACCCGTCGGAGCGGCTGCCGGCAGGGTATACCACGGCGCAGTGGCTGCGGGAGCTCACCCAGACAGGCGCGGTGGAGCGATACCCCGATGGAACTCCGCCGGGAGTGAAGAAGCAGCTGCGGCGGGAGCTCGATATTATCGAGGAGCTGGACTACTGCGGCTACTTTCTCACGATGTGGGAGCTCGTCTCCTACTGCCGACACAACGGTATTCTCTGCCAGGGCCGGGGCTCCGCGGCGAACTCCGTGGTCTGTTACGTCCTGGGAATCACCGCGGTGGATCCGGTGCGTATGGACCTCCTTTTCGAGCGTTTTATCTCCAAGGAGCGGGCTGAGCCTCCGGATATCGACCTGGATATCGAGCACCGGCGCCGGGAGGAGGTGATCCAGCACCTCTACGAGAGCTACGGGCGTTCCCACGCGGCGATGGTGGCAAACGTGGTTCGCTTTCGGGCCAAGTCGGCGGTCCGGGAGGTTGGAAAGGTGCTCTCCCTCCCCGAGACGAGCTGCGATCGAGTTGCCCGGCTTCTGCGCCACCACGGGAGCTCCATCGAGGAGGCGGTGGCCGAAGGGGGAATCAACCCGGAGGAGCCCTCCTGGCGTCTGTTGATCGAGCTTTCCACGGAGCTCCTGGAGACGCCCCGCCATCTTTCTATTCATCCCGGAGGATTTCTCCTGGGCAGCGAGCCGGTCTCCACGATTGTCCCCGTCGAGAATGCCACGATGCCAGAGCGCACGGTGATCCAGTGGGACAAGTACGACGTGGAGGAGATGGGGCTCTTCAAAGTGGACCTTCTCGGCCTCGGCGCTCTGACCCACCTCGATTACGCTTTCGCCATAATAGAGCGCCACTTCGGCCGGACGCTCTCCCTGGCGCACATCCCGCCGGGGGACCAGGGGGTATACCGGATGGTGAGCCGGGCAGAGACGGTGGGGGTGTTTCAGCTCGAGAGCCGGGCGCAGATGGCGATGCTCCCCCGGATGAAGCCGAGGGAGTTCTACGATCTGGTGGTGGAAATCAGCATCGTCCGCCCCGGACCGATCACCGGCGGGATGGTGCATCCCTATCTTCGCCGCCGCAACGGCGAAGAAGAGGTACAGTACCCGCATCCCGCCCTGGAACCGGTGCTCTCGAAAACCCTCGGAGTGCCGCTCTTTCAGGAGCAGGTGATGAAGCTCGCAATCGTCGCCGCGGAGTACACCCCCGGGGAGGCGGATCAGCTCCGCCGTGATATGGCGGCCTGGCGTCGGAGCGGACGGATCGAGAAGCACCGGGAAAAGCTCATCACCCGGATGGTGGAGAAGGGGATCGCCGAAGAGTTTGCGCACCAGGTCTTTGACCAGATTCGCGGTTTCGGAGAGTACGGCTTTCCCGAGAGCCACGCCGCGAGCTTCGCTCTGATCGCCTACGCTACGGCGTGGCTCCGCTATCACTACCCCGTGGTCTTTACCGCGGCCCTTCTCAACGCCTGGCCCATGGGGTTCTACTCCCCCGGCTCCCTGGTGAGCGATGTTAAGCGGCACGGGTACGCGGTTCTTCCGGTCGACCTGCTCTACAGCGACTGGGAGTGCACCCTGGAGCCGCTGGAGGGTGGCACTCACCGGGGCGGCGGTGCCGATGGCCCCGGATCGGGGCGCCCCGATCCGGCTGCTTCAAGCCGGCGCAGGAAAACAGCCGACGCCGGCCACGGCATTCGAATGGGGCTGCGCTTTGTCAAAGGTGTCGGTGAGGAGGATGCAAAGCGGGTGGTGGAAGCGCGAGAAGAAGCGAAGAAGCGGGGAGGGTTCCGGTCGGTCACGGAGTTTGTCCGTCGTACCGAGCTCGACGAGGAGTGCCTCGCCTCCTTTGCCCGGGCCGGGGCGTTTCGCTCCTTCAAGGTGAACCGGCGCCAGGCGCTCTGGGAGATTACCGGCTCTGCTCGGCGGCTGCGGAGGCGGGAGGAGATGGTGCAACTCGAGGAGGGAACTCCCCGGTTTCGGGAGCTCTCCGCCTACGATCTGGTTGCCTGGAACTACGAGCGCTCCGGTCACAGCAGCGACGCCCACCCACTCGAGCCGTTCCGGGAGGAGCTGCGGCGCCGGAATCTGCCCGACGCCCGGGAGCTCGCTCGGGGCAGGAACGGAACCACCGCGTCCTACGCCGGTCTGGTCATCTGCCGGCAGCGGCCGGAGACCGCGGGAGGAACCCTCTTTATCACCCTGGAGGATGAGACGGGCTTCGTGAATCTGGTCGTCTGGAAGCAGGTGTTCAAGCGATTTCGCACCCTTCTTCTCACTTCGACCTTTCTCGGTGTAACCGGAACCCTTCAGTCTCACAGCAACGTGGTCCATGTGGTGGTTGAGGAGTGCTGGAAGCCGAGGATAGAGGAAGAGCCTGTCGACGCCGGGAGCAGGGATTTTCACTGAGCGGCCCGTCCATCCACCACCACGGTATAGAGACCCTAAATCTCCGGAAAGGGCTCTAAGAACCCACCCATGGTGCCGACACTGACGGTAGGAGGAATCGGTGATTTTCCGTCTACTACAGCAGCTGCGAGTCGCTCTCTTTCTCCTTCTTGCTCTCCTAACTCTTTCGAACGTCGCCGCCGAGGAGGGGGCGACATCGTTTCGTTTTCGCTTTAGAGAGGGAGAGCGGTTCAGGATCCTCGGCATAAACCGGCAGGAGGTCTATTTTAACGAAGCTCTGAGCCACTCGGCGGTAATCGTCACTCGAGTGGTAGAGGAGACCAGCGCCGTCGACGAGGCCGGCGCCGTTCTCGAGGCGACCTACCAGGTAACCGAGGAGAATCTCGGTACAACCCGAGCGTACAACGTGGAGAAGGAGTACTCGGCGCGTTTCGGCCGGAGCTTCAACGGGGAGCACCGCGAGCTTGATCGGGGGTTTATGCCGGTTTCCCGGAGCTTTCCCGCTTTTCCCGAGACTCCCCTACAGCCCGGGGAGAGCTGGTCCACCGAGGCGTATGAGGTACACGACTTTCGCCGCGGATACGGCATCCAGGAGCCGTACAGATTCTCCATGCCCGTGGCGTACAGATACGAGGGCCCGACTGAGCGTGAGGGGACACCGGCCGATCTCATTGAGGCCTCCTACAACATCTTTCACCAGGGGCCGGACTACCCGAGAGCCCAGTTCTATCCGAGGACTATTACCGGCACCTCCGAGCAGGAGCTCTACTGGGACCGGGAGCTAGGAAGGGTTCGCTACTCGGAGGAGGAGTACACCTTTCTCTTCGTGCTCAATACCGGGGACCGGGTGGAGTATCGAGGCACGGCGACCTATGAGCTGGTGGAGATCCCTGCTCTGGACCGGAGATCCCTCCGAGAGGA
>JBKHED010000002.1:0-128008 GCA_046540995.1 Spirochaetaceae bacterium
GCTTCCCAAGCCCGTGACGCGGGTTCGACTCCCGTCCGCCGCTTCTCCCCTTTTCATCCAAACTACGCATACCTACCCCGATGTTCGACTGAGAAGCTGGTTATACGCTTTTGACTATCGCTCCCCTTGGAGGTGCGCTATGAGAAAGCGAGTAGCCCTTCTTCTGGTTCTTGCCCTTACAACCTCCGGCGTTCTCATCTCTGCTCAAGAGTTACCGAGTCTGGGTTTGGCTGTAACCCCGGAGGCGCAGGTTCCCGTCGGGAACCGAGCGAATAACTACGCCTTCGGCCTCGGAGCTCGACTCGAAGGGCTCCTCGGCCTGCCAATAGCCGAGCCGGTCACCCCGTCGCTTGATTTTGGCTACGCGTTCATTCCGCTCAATCTCAACGAGTCGGGCTTTGCCGCTTCAACCAACCTCACCCTCCTCCGAGCCGCCCTCGCCGCCGAGGCTACCCTCCCCCTGGGAGAGCGCTTTTCGATCTACGCTCGCGGATACGGAGGTGGTTTCTACGGCCTCTTGAGCGGCAAAGAGACAGGAGGAGCCAACGGAATCGTCCTCGGTCTCGGCGGAGGCGCCTCCTTTCTGGTCTCGGATCAGCTTCTTTTCGAGCTCGGAGGCAGCTACGACACCTACCTCGATCTCTACGATGGCGTAGCTCTCTGGCTGGGGACCACCGTGAGACTCGCGGGGCCAGGCAACCACGCCATACCCAGAGCGAACTTTACGCCCCAGCGTCCCGGGAGCTTACCTGCGGAGGGCTTTATCAGGTTCTCACAGGTAGAGCTCGATCGGGCCTTTCCGGTGCTCTACAAGTACTACGACGACCACCCAATCGGCAGGGCGACCATTGTTAACACCGGAAGGCACGCCGTTGAGGAAGTCGAGGTCAGGTTGAGCCTTCGGCAGTTCATGGATGCCCCGAAAGTGAGCGCGAGAATCGACCGCCTCGAACCGGGCGAAGAGGCGGAAGTCGACATCTACGCCCTCTTCACTGAAGAGATTCTATCCGTGACGGAAGGCGCCAAGGTTGCGGCGGAGCTGGCCGCTGAGTACGTAGTGCGCGACCGGGGTGGCATCGAGCGAGCCGGCGCGGACTCCGAGGTCCTAACCCTCGACACCTACGACCGCAACGCATTGCGCTGGGATGACGACCGCAAGATCGCCGCCTTTGTCACCGCCCGGGACGAACAGGTGCAGCGCTTCGCGCGGAACATTGCCTCCGTTATCGACGACCAAGGGATAGAGGCGATAGGCAGGGACCTCCAGCTCGGTATCCTGTTTCTCGGCGCACTCTACGAGCACCGCTGCTCCTACGTGGTCGACCCCTCATCGCCCTACAACGAGCTCTCCCAAAACACTCTCGCGGTGGACGCCGTGCAATTCCCGCGGCAGACGCTTCAGTTCCGCGCCGGAGATTGTGACGACCTATCGGCCACCTACGCCGCGCTCCTCGAGGCCGCGGGTATCCCCACAGCATTTGTCACCGTGCCCGGTCACATCTATACCGCCTTTCAGCTCGATCAGAGCCAGGAGGAGGCGGGACGCGTCTTCGCTTCCACCGGAGACGTTATCCTGCGAGACGACGGCACGGTCTGGCTGCCGGTGGAAACGACACTCCTGCGAGAGGGATTCCTGGCCGCCTGGAGCGGTGGCGCCCGGCAGTGGCGGGAGCATGAGGGAGACGGTTCTGCACAGCTCTGGCCGGTCAGAGAGGCGTGGCAGGTGTACGAGCCTGTCGCCTTCGGTGTCTCCGATTACGAAGTAGATATCCCACCGAGGGATGCGGTCTCGGAGCGGTTTTCCACCGATCTTCGGCGGTTCGTCGCGCGACAAATCTCTGGACGCGAAGCGGAACTCCTGGCGCGGATCCGTGAGCGCCCCCGGGACCAGTGCTCCCGGAACCGCCTCGGCGTCCTCTACGGCCGCTACGGAATGTACGAAGAGGCTGAGGAACAGTTCCGCGCCGCCCTGCTTGGTAGCGCCAACACCCCGGCCCTAGTCAACCTCGGAAACCTCGCCTACCTGAAAAATGATCTGTCCCGGGCAGCGGATTACTACAGAAGAGCCGTCGCGGAAGACCCGGATAGCCGGGCAGGCCTCCTGGGGCTCGCCAGGGTCGAGTACGCCACCGAAGCGTACGCCGCCGCCCGGGAGACTCACCACCGACTGGCACAGCTCTCACCTGAGCTGGCGAGCAGATTCAGCTATCTCGGTGACGGCGCAACAGACGGTGGCACCGGTCGGGCTGCGGCTGTCACGTCCCGGGGTACCGCCGTTGTTTGGGAGGAGGAGATATGAAACAGCTTCAATTCTTCGCTTTGGCCGCGGTCGCTTTGACCGCCGCATTCCTTTCCACCTCCTGCCCGAGCCCGATCAAACTGTTCGACAAGGTCGAGGAGACGGTACAGTCATCAAATCCTGGGAATCTCAAAGTACCGGAATCTCCGACGGGGTTCGTGGCAAAGGCTTTGGGTTCTGATTCTATCTCATTGTCTTGGAGCAGCACGAAAGGAACTGAGGCAGCATATGAGTTCGAGAGGAAGATGGAAGCCACAGGAACGTTTCGATCCGTCCGTCCTGAGGCCTTAACCGAAGATGCCTCCGGGTTCATAGATGTTGACCTTAGATCTCTCACTACCTACTACTACAGAATGCGTACGACTTCCAGCGCGGGAAGTTCTGAGTGGGTCACCGCTTTCGCGAGCACCTCGCAACTCTCGGCTCCGCTGAGCTTCCTGGCTCGACCCAAACAACCCGGAGGGGTCACCCTTGAGTGGAAGGATGCTTCGGACGGTGAAGACGGTTTCGCGATCGAGCGTTCACTTGTACAAGGGGGCAGTTACATTGAGTCTTTGGTAGGTCCAGTATCCGAGAACTCGACAACGGCATTCGAGGCGGAAGCCTCCCCACGCACGGAGTACTTCTACCGAATTCGGGCATTCGACGCTGGAGGGGTATCCGAGTGGACTTATTCGCCCAGTGTGACAACGTATCCAAGGTGCGCCTATTTGGCAGGTATGAGCAAAGGATTAACCATAGCTGACATCAGTGATCCCTCCGACTGCAAGGTACTCCTGAGTGGACTGCTGATGGGTGTGGGTGGCGTCGCCGTCCACGGCGACTATGCGTACGCTACCTCAAGCACTTGCGGACTCAGGATTCTAGACATTAGTGATCCGACAGATCCGACTTCGGTAGGCACCTGTTCAGCGATATCCAATTACTCTTACGCCGTCAATGCGACTGGAGATTATGTGTTTGCAGCGGGAGAGTGGGGATTCGCCATTGTCGATACAACCGATAAAGCGAACCCAACCATAACAGGCACCTGTCCAACCTTAAGAGCCAAAGACCTGATTGTCATTTCCAACTATGCTTACATTGCGGACTCTAACGCTGGGTTGAGAATTATTGATATCTCAGACAAGTCGAGTCCGGTAATAGTGGCAACGTGTAACACTTCCGGTTGTGCGGAAAACCTTGCAAGCGCAAGTGACCTTATCTACGTTGCCGACATTGCCGGAATGCGGGTCGTGGATGTATCCGTTCCCACCAGTCCGCAAATCTTGGGCGAATGGGAAACCGATGGCGAGGCTTGGAGCGTTGCCATAGACTTGCCCTACGCGTATGTGGCTAATACAGCACGTTCGCTCACAGTTTTGGATGTGTCAGATCCCACTGAGCTTGTATACACTAGGAGCGTCCACTTGAAGGAGGTCGGGCAGTACGACTTCGTATTCGACCTTGCCGTAAGCGACGGTTGGACCTACGCCGCTGGAGAGTTAGGCGTAAAACTGATCAACAATCCTTCGAATCCCACGGCGGTGTACCACTTTAGCAGCCCTGGCGGTGTTCGGGAAGTGACCATACCGTAACAACTTCTGCTGCTGTGTCAATTCCGTCGTGAGCAACCTTGCTCGGCTGGGCGTTCCTGCGAATATGGGTTCATTGCTACACCTTGATTCACCACTGATAATTCTCGGAAGTCTTGAGGTATTGCCATCCTGCCTCAATGAACCCTCAGCCCTACCCGCCTGCGCAGATGATAGGCAAGAGGCGCGCGACAGTAATGCCGCTCGGGTACAACTTCGCATCCGAACTGAGTTCTGGGCGCCTGACCTTACCTCTCCTCCTAAGTAGCATACGAAAACGGCTCCCTCGGCGATGATCTCGCACCAGCGGGGTGCCCTCACTAACGAATTTGTCCGCGAGACAGACCGAGTCGGTTGGCCGTTCCCGTCCAATATCTCGACAACACCAGCACTCCGGTCTATAATGGTAATAATCCCATTTCCTTGTTTTCAGTGGAGCGGCCGGCAAGGTGGCGGACGAACCTCGTTGGAAACCAGCTCTGGATCTCCTCTCCGATCTCACACTTCCACAGAACCGCGAGGACGCCCTCGAAAAGCTTGCAGACGACGTCCTCGACCTTGTTCCGGCGGACCTCGGTTCGGCGCTGTTTACGGTTAAACGAGGCCTTCCCCGCTGCATACGGTGGCCGGAGTACTCGACCAGCCGGGTGCCCCAGTTCAACAGTTACTACAATAGGATTATCCCAATTCAGACGGACCCGGATGATCCTGCTCTCGGGCCTGTCAACTGGAGACAGTACGCGCATTCGGAATACGTGTCTGACTTCCACGAGCCCCTGGGAATTCGCAAGAGTGTTGGTGCCGCCTTCGAGGACAGATTCACCGGGAGTCGATACATCATTTGGATTCACCGGAACGCGTCCAACTCTCACTTTCGAGCGAAGGAAGTAGCGACGTTCAGGGCGTTCTGCGCAAGCGCGGCGGAGATCATCTCGCTTCGCAGCGAGATCGACGCTTTGAAGGATAGACGCCTCTGTGACCCGGAACTCGGCCCCGACGCAGACATTCTGAGTCCACGGGAAGCGGAGGTGGCGCGGCTCATCTGCCGCAGACTTAGTATGAGAGAGATAGCTACCATTCTAGGACTAAGTCCACGAACCGTTGAGCGCCATGCACTGCACATTTACCGAAAGCTAAACGTGGCATGCAGGAGGGAACTGGCTAAACTGCTTTTGAACGGCTATCGCCGCGGTAATGAATAGGGTGCGCGGTGCCCCGGGGCCGTCGGCCCGAGGAGCTCCAGGCTCGTGGGCTCGAGACGACACCCGTCGGCTGGGTTACCGAACTATACGCTCAAACCGCTCCCGGATTTCCCGCTGCAGCGCCACCTCCATGTACTGGTAGATGTCCGGAATACCGAGAACGATGAACTCGACGCTTTCGCTCTCGGCGGGAAAGCGGCTTCGGATTTTTTCCCGGTGACGATTCTCCATCACCACCACGAGATCCGCCCATTGAAGCTCTCGGGAGGTGACTTCGCGACCGAAGAGCGCTTCCGTTCCGGCGGACTTGACCTCGAACCGGGGGTCGTCCGAATAGATCCGTTCCGCCGTGGGACTGCGCTGTTGATTGGCAGTGCAGACGAAGAGTACGTTGCGTCGGGTCTCCCTCATAGCTCTAAGCTACTGAATTCTCCATCTCCCGAGTCAACTAGGTCTCAGCTCCACTACCAACCTGCCGTCCGGGTCGACCGAAATCGCGGGACCAGTCCCATGGTGCGAAAGCACCCTCCGGAAAAACCCGGACTCCTTCCCGGAGACCCGCTCGAGGCGAAAGCGACGTCTGCGAAACGGAATTGCCTCCATGCGGAGCAGAGCGTTCCGGGTAAGCTCTACGACGTAGAGTAAGCCCAACTCCGGCCGGTACTCCCGGTGGCCCCCGATACCCTCGTAGTCGTTTATCAAGTCCCCGGCGCCGTATACGATGCCCCGATCGCGGTACAGCTCGATCTCCTTAGCGTGGTGGGAGGAGTGCCCGAAGATGAAGTCCACGGTCCCGCTCTCGATAAGTGCTCGGGCGAATCGCCGCTGCTTTTCGGAAATCTCGTACCCCCAGTTTCCGCCCCAGTGCAGGGAGAGAAGTCGAGGCGTCTCCTCGGGTACTTCCCGGAACGCGTCAACGATTGCCTCCGCGGCGCTCTCCCCCGGTTCCTCGAGAAAGAACACGCCCGACCTCTCATGCTCGGCATTCCAGAGGTAAGGGACCCCACTGTCCGGAAAGCATGCAGCCACCAGAGCCAGGGGCCCTGCTCCGGGACGGGACTTCCCACTCCCGTCCTGTTCCGTCGGTTCGGCGCCGACGAACGTAGGTTTTCGGGCGTCGCCGCGGTCGTATCCGGCGCCGACGACCTGAATCCTTGCCGCCTCGAGATTGGATAGGGTCTCCTCCAGACCGGAGCGATCGAAATCCATCGCGTGGTTGTTGGCAAGACTACAGCACTCCACACCGGCTGCCTGCAGCACCGCTACGTTCTCCGGATGCATGCGGTAATGGATACCCTTCTCCGGCCAATACGTGCCTTGGTTGGTTACCGCGGTCTCGAGGTTAACGAAGAAGTGCCCCGCCCCCTCTTCCTTGAGCAGCTGAAGCACCTCACCCCACGGCTCCTCCGGACCGAGGGGCGCACCCAAGGCACCGTTGACGGACTCCGCGAGGCGAAGGTACTCCCGGGCGTCGGTGACATAGGGCTCCCGCAAAGGAGGATCACACGAGTGTTCGAGCGCCTGGTCGATCCCTCGGCCGAGCATAACGTCCCCGGCGAGGAAGAGCCGGAGCGCGTTTTGAGAGCGGTTCATAGGTTGAAAATAGGAATCTCACCGAAAGAAGGCCAATCAGACTACGGGTGCAGCCTCTTATAGAGCTCCTTGAAGCGCCCGTAGTACTCGTCCACCCAGGGAAGGCCCACCGGTTCGATCCGCTCGAAGTTCTCCTCGAACGTCAGCTCCTCCCCGATTGCCCGGGCACCGATGCGGGCCGCGCCCCGAGCCGAGCCGTTGGTCATGTCACTTCGATGCAGCGGCCAGTTGAGCAGAGAGGCGAGAAGGCGCGCCCAGTAGTCGTAGCGGGCGCTGCCACCAACGAGCCGGATTCTCTCCACGCCCTCGGTGCCGAGGGTTTCGAGTCCCAGGCGCACCGACGATGCAACTCCGCCCATGGCGGCAAGGGCGAGATGGACCGGTTCGTGGTGGAGAGATAGGCCCACCCAAGCGCCCCGGGCTTCGGGATTCATGTACGGAGTGCGCTCACCGCTCAGGTACGGTAAGAAGAGGAGATCTTCCGGCGGCAGCAGATTCGCGGACTCTATCTCTCCGTAGAGGTGCTCCCATCGGTAACCGAGAATCTTCCGCATCCACTCCAGGGCGAGACCGCAGTTGAGCATGGCGGCGATCCGGTAGTGCACATCCTCAGTGGCGCCTTCGAAATGGTTGAGGCTCGGGTTGTAGGTGGGCAGAGCATGGAGGGGCCGTCCAACCTGGGCGGCGGTGCCGACGCTCATCTGAACCTCTTCTTCCCGGGTGAGATCACCCCCGAAGAGCGCCGCTGGAGTGTCCGCCGCGCCGACGCCGACGGGCACGCCGGGAGGAAAGCCGAAGTGCAACGAGGCAGCTTCGGAGACGCGGCCGGCCTCGTCGACGGCGCCCCGGATCTCCGGGAGTTTGCCGGCGTCGAGACCGAGAAAATCGATTAGCTCCCACGACCAACTTCGGCTCCTGAAGTCGTAGAGGAGGCTGCCGCTGGCGTCCGAGTAGTCCGTACCGGCAACGCCGGTGAGCTGCCAGCGAACGTAGTCCTTTGGGAAGAGAAAGAGGTCCGCCCGACGGTAAATCTCCGGCGCCTCCTCCTTCAGCCAAAGTATGGTGGTGGCGGCCATTCCTGCCGCCGGGGGATTGAGCACCTGCTCCTCGAGCAATCTCCTGGCCGCTTCGAGACGAGAGAGGTACTTCTTCCCTCTGCTATCCGCCCATATAATTGCAGGATGTATTGCCCGCCCCTCGGAGAGGGAGACGGGAACGACCCCGTGCATTTGACCGGAAAAGCCGATAGATTGAAGGCATTCGAGAGAGGGCAGACGCGTAACAGCCTCTCGGATAGCGTGGAGCCAGAGCTCCGGCTTCGTCTCTGCAAAGCCGGGTCTCGGTGATTCTATTGGATAGCTCTGGGAGGCTTCGTGTTCCTCCCCCGCTCCGTCAACAAGAAGCAGCTTTACAGAGCCCGAGCCGAGATCGATTCCGAGATGCATGCCGTTGTGGGGGCTCCCTCTTACTCCTTGTTTCGGTTACGTATTCGCTCAATACCCACGGCCAGCACGATAACGATCCCCCGAACAACGAGTTGCCAGAAGAAGGAGACGTTCATAAGGGTGAGTCCGTTGTTGAGAACCGCTATAATGAGAGCACCGATGAGGGTACCGGCGACGCTGCCGCTCCCGCCATTGATACTGGTTCCTCCGAGAATAACCGCGGCGATGGCGTCGAGCTCATACCCCTGACCGAGCAGCCCGGAAGCGCTGTAGAGTCGGCTCGCGGTCATAACACCGCCCAAACCCGAGAGGAGCCCACTCATGCTGTACACGAAAGTGAGCACCATCCCGACCTTGATGCCGGTCAGTCGAGCGGCGGTGGCATTTCCGCCGACCGCGTAGATGTGCACACCGAGGACGGTTTTTCGCAGCACGAACCAGATAACCGCCACCACCGAGAGGGCAATGATCACGAGCCAAGGAATCGGCCCGAGGTAGGAGTTGCCAATCCAGGCGAAGTTGAGATCGTTGTTAATAATCGTCGTGCCGTCGGCAAAGAGATAGGAGGCACCTCTCCAGACGGTCATACTACCGAGGGTGACGATGAAGAAGGGTAGCTTCGCGTAGGCGATAAGTACGCCGTTGAGCAGCCCCATGCCGAGGCCCGCGGCCAGAGGGATAATGAGCGTCCCCCACTGTAGACTCTCCATAAAGGAGGTCTGCAGCCCGATCACCGCCGTAGCCGCGAGAATCGAACCGACCGAAAGGTCAATCCTCCCGGTGAGGATAATAAGAGTCATTCCAGTCGCCAGGACCATGTTTATCGAGCCCTGACGAAGGATGTTCATAAGGTTATTGGGCCTGAGGAAGTTGCCGTTGAGAGTGGCGAATAGAATCACAATAACGACAAGAATGGGAAGGATCCCGAGGTTCTGCATGAGAACCGAATCCTTCTTCTTTACGAGCGTTTGTTTCGCGGTCATGCGTCGTGTACTCCCCTGTTATGACTGGGCCAGCGCCATCGGGTCGCGAACACCGGTGGCATAGGCCATAATTGTTTCCTGATTGATGTCGCCCTTCTCCGTAAGGTCCGCCACGAGGTGACCCTCCCGGAGCACGAGTACCCGCTGTGCGAGTCCGACGACCTCCGGGAGCTCGCTGGAAATAAAGATCACCGCGACCCCGCGCTGAGCAATTTCGCCGATAATGCGGTAGATCTCACTCTTGGCCCCCACGTCTACGCCGCGGGTCGGCTCGTCGAGAATGAGAACCTCCGGCGCGATTTCGAGCCACCGCGCCAGGAGCAGCTTCTGCTGATTTCCCCCTGAGAGGGAGAGCGCCTTGTTCCGCGGCGATGAGAGCCTAATGTTGAGCCGCGAAATGGCGGCTTTCGTCCTCTTGAAGAGCGTGCCACCGGATAAGACGCCAAATTTGGAGGTCTCGGGAATGACGTTCATCACAATGTTTTCGTGGGCGCTCATCTCGAGAAAGAGGCCCTGGTCCTTTCGGTCCTCCGGGACGTAGCCGATACCCTTTTGCATGGCGTCGTTGGGGCTGGTAACTTCGACCTTCTTCCCTCTCAGGAAGATCTCACCACTCACCTTCTTGTCCGCCCCGAAGATAAGCCGGGCAAGCTCAGTACGTCCGGAGCCCACCAAACCGGAAATCGCGAGGATTTCGCCGGCCGCAGCTTGAAACGAGACGTTGTGCACCTTCTTTCCGTCGTCGAGGTTCTTAACAACGAGATAGTTTTCCTTCTTCTCGCTGGAGACTTCGTGTTCGTAGAAGTCCGCGAGGGGACGCCCAACCATCATGCGAACGATCGTCTGCTTGTCCATCTCCTCGCCGGTTACCGTCCCGACGTACTTGCCGTCTCGAAGCACCGAGACCTTATCGGCGATAACCGAGATTTCCGCAAGACGGTGACTTATATAGATGATCGCTATCCCCTGGTCACGCAGCGACTTGACCAGATCAAAAAGCCGCTTCGTCTCCGTTTCGCTGAGCGCCGCGGTAGGCTCGTCCATAATGATAACTCTGCTGTTGTTGACCAGAGCGCGGGAGATGTCCACCTGTTGCTGCTCCGCTACCATGAGCCGCCCCGCCTTCTCGGTAGGTTCGAACTCGGCACCGAGGAGCTTGAGAACCCGACGGGTCTCATCCTCCATGATCTGCCGGTTGAGCACGCCGAAGCGAGTAGGCTCGCGTCCCATAAAGACATTCTCTGCCACCGTGAGATTGGTGGCGATTGCCAGCTCCTGGTTAATCAAATTGATTCCGAGGTGCTGCGCCTGGAGCGGATTGTCTACGTGTACTTGCTCACCTTCGAGGAGAATCTCGCCGGAGTCCGGGTGGTACACACCCGCGAGGATCTTCATGAGGGTGCTTTTGCCGGCTCCGTTCTCCCCCATGACGACGTGCACTTCACCTGCATAGATATCGAGAGAAACCTGATCAAGAGCCAGCACCCCCGGAAAGCTCTTGCTCACGTTTCGTACTTCAATGATTGGTTGTCTGTCCTTCTCTTCCGTCATGTCGTCCTGCACTGTGGATTGTTGCACGGAACGGGCCCCGGCAAATCCGGGGCCCTAGAATCGCCTGCCGGCCCGCAGCGTTACTCCGGCTGGGTCCAGCCTTCGTAGTCGTCTACGTTGTCCCGGGTGATAAGCTGAGTCGGGATGAGCACCTTCTCCTCGGGAGGATCATTGCCCTCGAGGATGCTGTGACCAATCTGTACGGCGCGAACCGCCATGGTGTAGGGGTCCTGGGAGGCGCTGGCTTCGAAGGTGCTGTCGCTGTCGTTGAGAGCGACGACCGCGTCCGGAGCACCGTCAACGCCGACGACGAACATCTCATCCTCTCGGTTGGCCTGCTGGATCGCGAGGTCCGCACCTATTCCGGTGGGATCGTTGATTGCGAAGACAGCTTCGATGGTGTCATAGGCGGTGAGGAGGTCGGTCATGACTCGCAGGCCACCTTCCCGGTTACCACCGGCGTTCTGGTTGTCAGAGAGGATGTTAATGTCCGGGTTTTCCTCGAAAACCGACATCGCGCCGTCGACACGGTCGATAACGGCGGATACGGGAGGTCCGTTGATAATCACAATGTCGCCCTCGCCGTCGAGCTGATCGACGATGTACTGACCAGCCTGAACACCGGCCTGGTAGTTGTTGGAGGTAACCGTGGCGTCAACGCCGCCGTCGGCATCGACATCGGCTGCGACGATGATCACGCCGGCTTCCTTGGCGCGACGAACGGCGGGAGCGATACCGGCGGTATCAGCAGCGTTCAGGACAATGATGTCAACGTTGTTGGCAACAAAGTTTTCCATCTGGTCGACCTGAGTGTTCAGATCGTACCCTGAGGAAACAACGGTCACCTCCGCGTTGGGATCGATCTCCTTGGCGGCGTCCTCGACGCCCTGTCCCATGGTGTAGAAGAATGGGTTTCCGAGGTCACCAAAAGTAGCGGCGACGCGAAGAACCCCGTCCTCCTCCTCCTGACCGGCAGCAAAGGCACCGGCTACGCTGATGAGTCCGATAAGAAGCAGCAGAAGCATTCGTTTCATAAAGAAACCTCCTTGAAGTTGTCCGACCCCCACCGGGGACTCGGCACATAAGCGGTAAGAAGAACCGATCAGAAATCTGATAGTTCTTCCTCTGGCTATTGTTATGCTCCATTAAGGAACCAGTCGTGTAATCTGTCAAGCATTTTTTGAAATATGTAATTACAGGACTGAAAACCCGTGGTACCATACGGCTCATGGTACATGGTGCGCCGGAGCTGAGCGTACCGTAGTTTAAGGAGAGCGGGAAGCAGTATGCAAGATCGGTCCCGGTTCAAGTACGAGCACATATACGGTGAACTCAAGCGGCTCATCGAAGAGGGACACTACCGGACCGGCGAGCGCCTTCCGAGCGAGGCGGAGCTCGCGGAGTCCTTCAACGTCTCACGTCCCACGGTCACCCGGGCCCTGAGGGCCCTGACGGAGGAACGGCTCATCAACCGACGCGCGGGCTCCGGAAGCTTCGTCTTGGAGGGAGAGAACCAGAAAGATACGCACCGCCTCTTTGGGCTCTTAATCTCCGGGTTGGGACAGCGAGAGATCTTCGAGCCGATCACCGGCCAAATCGCTACCCTCGCCGAGGCGAACGATTTTTCGCTCCTCTGGTCCGGCTCGGAACTCAGCGGAGAAGACCTGGGCCCCTCGGTCGTATCCGTGGCAAAACGATACGTCTCCAGTGGTGTTTCCGGGGTCTTCTTCGCGCCGGTGGAGTTCAGTTCTAAAGCTCGAGAAATCAACGAGGCTGTCATCGCCCTCTTCTCGCAAGCTGAGATACCGGTGGTTCTAATCGATACGGATTACGTCCCCTTTCCCGGCCGAAGCGCCTACGACCTCGTTGGAATAGACAACTTTCGAGGGGGGTACGTCGTTACGGAGCATCTCCTGGAGACGGGAGCCGGCCGCGTTGACTTCCTCGCCCGTCCCTACTCCGCCTACACCATTTCCCTGCGACAACAGGGATACAGGACCGCCCTATTGGATAGAGGCATCGCTCCTCGAGAGGAATGGATCCATTCCGGAGAACCCGACGACGCTGAGTGGGTTACAGAGGAGCTTCTAAACAAGGGAGTAACGGAGCTGGTTTGCGGCAACGACGAGACGGCGGCGTCTCTGATGCACACCCTCGACTCCATGTCCGTGGCGATACCGTCCGCGTTCCGAATTGTCGGGTTTGACGACGTTCGCTACGCAAAGCTTCTCCGGGTTCCCCTCACCACTCTGCACCAGCCGGTAGCCGAAATCGGAAGCGCCGCCGTGGAGCTCATGCTCTGGCGTGCGGCAAATCCTCTTGCGGCGGCGAGGCAGGTCATCATCTCAGGGCATCTCGTCGTACGCCGCTCCTCTCAACCCACTCCGTGACAAAAACGCGCCTCTCTCCCTACCGTGCTTCAAGCGGTACGTCCTTCTTCCAAAGCGTCTCCAAGCAGAAATTGATGAGTAAACGTTTGCAATACTTGTATATTTTGGGTAAACGCTTTCCTTATAAGGTAAGTTAACTTCCATTAGTATAGTAATTTATATAATGAGAAAACTGTATTTACAGGAAAACGTTGACAGATATTTTCCTACCCCTCATACTGGGAGAAGATTCCGAATTAAGGAGGAATGTATGAAACGATTGTTTCTCGGACTCGTCATTGTCGCGGTAGTGAGCGGGCTGCTCTTTGCCGGTGGGCAGGGCGAACAGCAGCAAGCCGAGCAGGAAGGCCCCATCGAGATCGAAGTGTGGAACCACTCCGGCAAGGGACCCGAACGCGAAGCTATCGACGCCACGATCCAGGCGTTCAACGAAATGCAGGACCGGATCCAGGTCAACCTCACGCGACTCCCCGAGGGCTCCTACAGCGAACAGGTGAGCGCCGCGGCTCTCTCCGGCGATCTCCCGGATCTTCTGGACTTTGACGGTCCAAACCTCTACAACTACGCCTGGTCGGGTCATCTCATTCCAATCGATGAATACGTGCCCAGCGACATGCGAGAGGATTTTCTCCCCTCCATCATCGATCAGGGAACCTATGACGGTAAACTCTGGTCGCTCGGTCAGTTTGACTCAGGGTTGGCAATTTGGGGAAACCGAGAGTACCTCGAAGAGGCGGGTGTGCGCATTCCCACCTCCGTTGAGGACGCCTGGACATTCGAAGAGTTTAACCAAGCTCTCGAGGACCTGCACGCTCTTGACGAGGTTGAGTACGCGATCGACCTGAAGATGAACTACGGTCAGGGCGAGTGGTACACCTACGCCTTTTCGCCGATCGTCCAGGCCTTTGGCGGTGATCTGATCGATCGCTCCGACTACATGTCCGCCGAAGGAGTACTCAACGGCTCGGAGGCTGTAGAATCAATGGAGTGGTTTCAAAGCCTCTTCGAAGAGGGCTACGCCAATCCCTCACCCGCCGGAGACGACTCCTTCTTCGGCGGAAAGACCGTGGCACTCTCATTTGTCGGCCACTGGATGAAGCAGCCCCACCTGGAGGGTTTAGGCCAGGAGAATCTCGTCCTCATCCCGATGTTCAAGGGTCCCGAGGACCAGGTAGCCGGTATGGGCTCCTGGAACTGGGGTATTACCAGCAACGCCGAGAATCCCGAGGCCGTCTGGGAGTTTATGGAGTTTCTCCTCTCTCCTGAGGAGATTCTTCGCATGACCGACGGTAACGGTGCTATACCCGCCCGGGAGAGCGCCCTCGAGCAGCGTGACGAGTATCAATCCGGTGGTTGGCTGCACGTTTTCGTCGAGCAGCTCAACACCATCGCCCTGCCTCGGCCCCAGACCCCGGCGTATCCGACGATTACGTCCGCTTTTCAGGAGGCCGTGCAGAATATCGTCAACGGCGCGGACGTGCAGGAACAGCTGGACAAGGCCGTACAGGAAATCGACCAGGATATCGAGGACAACAACGGATATCCGACCAACTGAGCGCTCCGATGCGCAACCACGGTGGGGCCCAGAGCCCCACCGTTTCATGTTTTAGCAGACGAATTGGAGAAGGTATGAGTAAGAAAACCGGCTTATCCGGGGCTCCGGGAGAGCAGAGGCGGAGGGAGCTTTCCGCGGCGTGGCTGATGTCGGCGCCGGCGATCGTTCTGCTTCTGGTCTTCCTGATAACCCCCTTCGTTCTGGCAATCGGCTTTTCCTTTACCGACCAACGACTGATCCCAAATCCGAATGTGCCGACCCAGTTTGTAGGCTTAAGAAATTTTGTCCGGCTTCTGACGGACGACACATTTCACCGGGCGATTATTAACAACTTCTACTTCACCCTCGTTGTAGTCCCGATACAAACAGCCCTCGCCTTGGCAATGGCGATGCTGGTAAACCTCAAGCTCAGGTTCACCAACACCTTTCGGACAATCTACTTCTCCCCGGTGGTCATTACCATGGTTGTTGTCGCCATCGTCTGGTACCTGCTCTACAACCCGGAGCAGGGCTTTATTAACCGCTTTATGGAGACGGTTACCTTCGGCGCCTGGCCGGAAATTCGGTGGATTCACTCCACCACCTGGGCGATGCCGGCAATTATGATTCTCTCGATCTGGCAGGGTGTGGGATTCCAGATGATTATCTTTCTCGCGGGTCTCCAGGATATTCCTGACCAACTCTACGAGGTGTGTGAGATAGACGGCGCCACGAGCAAGCAGAAGTTCCGGTACGTAACCCTCCCACTTCTGCGAAACACAACGCTCTTTGTCGTCATATCAACAACGATTCTCGCCTTTAAGCTCTTTAAGCAGGTCTGGGTAATGACCCAGGGAGGACCTCAGGAGGCAACCATGACCGCCATCGTCATGATGTACCGTCAGGGATTCCAGCGGGGAAACATCGGCTACTCCGCGGGGATAGCGGTACTCTTCTTCCTTATTGTTCTGGCGGTCTCCATGGTCCAGCGAAGCGTGATGAAAGAAGAAAGGGCGGTGGACTGAGATGGCTGACGCACACGCAGACAAAAGAGACAGTACCATGGGAGATCGGATTCTCGGAGCTTCCGCCTGGAGGACCCAGCAGAGGATTCGTCGTGGACTCACCTATCTTCTTATGATCCTCCTGGCGCTCTTCTTCCTCTTTCCGACGGTCTTTATGATCGTCTCCTCTCTCAAGCAGGACCAGTTGCAACTGCTCTCGGACATGAGCGGACTCAAAGGCTTCGTGCCCTACGGGGATATCGGCCTGGACAATTACATCGGAGTCTTTCAGGAAATGCCTTTCGAGCTCTTCTTCTTTAACTCCGTCTTTATTCTGGTTACCACCATCGCCGCGGGACTCTTAATAAACAGCATGTTCGCCTTTGCCCTGGCGCGGCTCCGGTTCAAGGGGCGCAGCTTGATGGTGAGCGCGGTTATCGCCTTGATCATTATCCCGATCGAATCCGTAGTCATCCCGATGCTGCTGATGGTGAACAAGTTCGGCTGGATCGACAGTTACCATGTGCAGATCATTCCCTTTATCGGTCACGCCTTTTCGATCTTTCTCTTCTACCAGTTCTTTATCGGGGTTCCGAAGGACTTCGACGAGGCGGCGATTATCGACGGCGCCGGATACTTCCGGGTCTATTCGATGGTCATAGTGCCCCTCTCTCGACCGGTCTTTGCCTCGGTGGCTATTCTTCAGGGCATACAGCACTGGGGGCGCTTTCTCTGGCCCCTTATGGTGACCCGGGTAGAGACCTACCGCCCCTTGCCGGTGGCAATTCAACAGTTTTTCAGTCAGGATCCAAAACAGTGGGGATACATATTCGCCTTTGCCTCGATGACCACCATACCGCTGCTCATTCTCTTTCTTCTCTTTCAGAAGTGGTTTGTTCAGTCCGTGGCAAGCAGCGGTGTGAAAGGATAACGGTTAGGTGAGCAACACTGCCGAGGAACAGTTCAACAGCTCCGACCGCCCCCACGTGGTAATGGTCACCAATCACGGCATGCACGAGTGGAAGGTCGACGCCGGTCTCCCGGACACGGGAGGTCAGAACGTCTACGTCAACCAGCTATCGGCGACCTTGCGCAAGCTCGGCTTTCGGGTAACCATCTACAACCGGGGAGGATACCCCCATCCGAAGAGCGGACGCCCCCGGAGCGGCACCCACTACCGAAACGGCGAGGAACGACTCACCTATCTCGAGGACTCGCGAAGTGAGTTTATTCGCAAGGAAGAGATGTTCCCGCGGATCGGAGAGCTCGCCGAAGACCTCGCCCGCCGCTTACGCTCCGCTCCGGAGCCGGTTCTGGTAGTTTCACACTACTGGGACGGCGCGGCGGTAACCGATCAGGCCCTTGAGCGGCTGGGGCTCTCCCTTCCACACGTATGGATACCGCACTCCCTGGGAGCGCTCAAAAGGGAAGGTACACCGAAGGAAGAATGGAGCGAGCTCCGCCTCCAGGAGCGCATCTCCACCGAGGAGGAGCTCCTCCGCCGCGTGAGTCTCATCGGCGCCACCTCCCAGGCGATGCGCCGGACCCTCGCGGAGGCGCATGGCGTCACCGAGGCGCTCTTCCTGCCCCCGTGTGTCGACGAGCAGCGCTTCAACCTCCAGGCGGCCCGAGATGAAAGCGCCCTGGGGCTCCTATCCGAGGCTACGGGTCTCTCGGAGCGGGAGGTTCGGGAGGCAAGGATAATAACCGAAGTGAGCCGTACGGACCGGACAAAGCGCAAAGATGTGTTGATCGAGGCGTTTGCCAGGGTGCATCGAAAGCACCCGGAGGCGCTCCTGGCGGTGACTATCGATCCCGGGGCGGGAGAGCTCTATCGGGAGCTCACGGCCCTCATTAGCGAGCGCAGCCTCTCCGGCAGAGTTGCGACTCTCGGTTCGATCTGGGAATACCTCCCCTCTCTCTACGGCATGACGGCGGTCTACTGCACTCCGTCGATCATGGAGGGCTTTGGGATGTCGATCCAAGAGGCGGCGGCGTGCGGCGCCCCCGCGGTCGCGACTCGCCGGGTACCCTTTGCGGTGGAGTACCTGCGGGGATCCGGCGGCGAGACGCGCCCGGTGGGTAAAGGGCATGAGACCATCGAGATTGGAGAAGGAGCGCTCCTCGTACCCTCCGAGAGTGTCGCAGCTACCGCCGTGGCACTGGAGCTCCTCTTGAGTGATGAATCCTTGCGGGCCCGCATGGGGCGGAGGGCCCACGAAATAACGATTCCCCGTTTCACCTGGGAAACGATGACGCGGGAGTTTCTCGCGGAAGCGGGAATTCCTATTCCCAAAGAGGGAGAGCCGGGCAATGGCTCCTAGCGGTCCCTGCCTCCAACGGGAGGTCGCCGAAGGCCGCAGAGCGCCCTTCGACTCGGAAAGCGCTTCTTGGGAGGAGATTCGAGCACTCATCACCGGGCAGGAGAGCTTTTCCCGCTTCGCCCCTGAGGGTGTATACGCCCTCGATCCTCGGGATAACGGCGCTACGGTCTACAACGAGCGCCGCGCTCGCCGCCCCCAGGAGTACGGAGAGAAGCGGACCGACGCGGCGGCCGGCGGCGCCGGGAGCCGCAAGCCCACCGCACCTCCCCCCTGCCCGATCTGCGCCGGCGAGACCACCCCAATTATCGATATCGCCGAGCTCGATCACGGCTTCACCTTCATTAACACCAACCTCTATCCGGTGGTTGCCCCAGCCCCCGCTCCGGAAGCCTCGGCCCCGCCGGGCCCGGAGGAAACCTCCGGCCGCGCTTTGGGGGCCCACTTTCTCCAGTGGACGAGCTCCTACCACGACGTAGACTGGCCGGAACTCAGCTCCCGGGAGCGGGGCGTGGTGATGCGCCGGCTTGCGTTGCTGGAGAAGAGACTCCTCTCCCTTCGAGACTTTCCCGAAGGCCCGGAGGGGCGCTTTGTCTCGGTAATCAAAAACGTTGGACGAAGCGTGGGGGGCTCCCTCACGCACGGCCATCAACAAATCGCCCTTTCCAACGTTATGCCCCGGCGAACGCGAGAGAATGCGGCCTTTCTAAACGCCTATGGGAAGTCCTTTTCCCGATATCTCCGGGAAGAGAACCCCTCGGAATTGGAAGTAGCCGCTCTGGAGGAGGGGATACTTCTGGTGCCGTACTTCATGCGGCGTCCCTACGATATGCAGTTCCTTCTGGCGGACACCGACCCCCGGCACCTCCACGAGCTATCGGAGAAGCAACTCGGGGGGCTCGGGGACGCCCTCGCCCTCGGCATGCGCCTCATGCGCTCTCTCCTGCTTTCGCTGGAGCGGGAAATTGCCTACAATGTACTCGTGCATACCGGGCCGGGGGCAGGCATTTACCTGGAGTTCCTTCCCTGGACTCAGGAGAATGGAGGCTACGAGCAGCTGGGACTGAGCGCCTGTCAAAGCTTGCCGAAGGAGGCGGCGCGGTTACTCCGAGAGGCGCTCTGAAAAACTGCCTGACACCATGCGACCCAAAATGGCCGATGTGGCGAGACTCGCCGGCGTATCACTCGCCACGGTCTCCCGCGTATTGAACCAGACCAAATTCGTCGACCCCGAGCTCGAAGCGCGGGTGCTCCGGGCGATTCGCGAGCTCGACTATGAGCCAGATCAGCACGCCCGCTGGCTCTCCTCCAAGCGGAGCAACGTCGTAGGGCTGGTTATTCCGGATATGGAGGACAGCAACCTCTCCGAGTTTCTCCACGCCTGCTCGGTATACCTGGGGGAGCAGGGATACGACCTTATGGTTGCTCTCAGCGACGGCGACAAGAAACTGGAGCTCGAGCTCCTCTCCGCCCAGGCGCAGTCCCACGTCTCCGGAATTATTCTCGTCTCCCCCTACACGGACGCCAAGAGCAAGGGGCTTCTCCGAAGAAGCGGCGTCCCCTTTCTCTACGCCCTCAACCCCGACCGGGACGGACGGATTCCTTCGGTGGTCTTCGAAGAGAGAGCCGCGGCCCGGGAGTTGATGCGGAGCGCTCTCGGTGCCGGTGCGAATCGTGGAGGACGGGGAGTAGCGATTATCGCCGGTGATGAGCGGGAGAGCTCAACGACGAGGCGGGTGAAGGGGTTCACCGACGGCGCTACGGGAGCCGGCTCGCCGCCGCCTCGCCTCATATATGGCGCGAACTCTATCGACCAGGGCTACGAGCTGGTGCGGGAGCTCCTAAGAGAGGCACCACCGGGGCTCCTGGCTGCAACCACGGACTACCTTGCGGTAGCCGCAAATCGGGCGGCTTACGACGCGGGAGTCTCCGTCTCCGGAGAGATGTGCGTCCTCGGCTTCGGTGAGAACAGCTACTCCCACACCGCCTCGCCGACAATAAGCACGGTCCGCCTCGATGGGAGGCTCCTGGGGGAGCGCTGCGGAAAGACCATTAAGCTCCTAATGGAGGGAGGGAGCCCTGAACGGGTCCAGGTTCTCGGTTTCGACCTCGTCCCCGGTGAGAGCTGTCCGTTGAGCGCGATCGAGGAGGGAGAGGAAGCGTGAAGTGGCCACAATAAAGGATGTAGCGGAGCTGGCAGGCGTCTCCACAACCACCGTTTCGAGAGTGCTCAACCGCGGAGAGGGATCCGAAGAGGTCAAGCGGCGGGTGAACCGCGCCGTGAAGCTCCTCAACTACCAGGTAAGCGCCTCCGCCCGGGGACTCAAACGAAAGTTCACCAATATCGTCGGAGTCATTGTTGCGGACATTTCAAACCCTCCGACCTCGCAGATGTTTCACGGGGTCGCCCGGGTTATGCACGACCACCGGATGACTGTCATGCTCGGCAACTCCGAGGCCGAGGCGAAGAGGGAGCTCGAGTTAATCGAGATGTTTGCCCGACAGCGAGCGGCCGGGGTGATCTATGCGGGGAAAGGGGTCTCCGAGGGGGCTGCGGAGGCGCTCAACGCCTTTCCATCGCCGGTGGTGGTTGCCACCCAGGAGTCCCCTGAAACCAGATGGCCCACGGTCCTCTTCGACAACTACCGGGCAAGCTATGAGGTAACCAGTAAACTCATAGATCGCGGCCATCGACGAATCGGCTACATCTCCGCCCCCTTGGATGACCGCGAAGCGGGAGTTCGTCGGCAGGAGGGCCATCTCGACGCCCTGGCGGCTGCCGGGATTCGGGAAGTCCCCGGCTACCTTCAGCATGCCGAGTTCTCGGTCGCTTCAGGATACGCCGCTATGGAACGAATGCTTCTCCAGGCCCCGGAGCCCCCCACGGCGGTGGCCACCGGTTCTGATCTTATCGCGATCGGCGCAATGCGCTCTCTTCGGGACCAGAACATACGGGTCCCGGAGGAGGTCTCTCTTTTCGGATTCGACAACATTCCGGTATGTTCCAAACTGATTCCGTCCCTCTCCTCGGTCTGGCTCGACTTCTACGAGCTCGGGGAGGTGTGCGCGGACCTGCTCTATCGCATGGTGGGGCGGGGAGAGACGCAGGTGGAACGGGTAGTCTTACACCATAAAATGGAGATACGGGAGTCCCTATCTCCCGTGGGAGGGTAATCATGCGAGGCGATGTCATCATCGTGGAAGAGCATCACCGCAGGGCCGCGGAGACGATTGTCGCGAAGCTGGCGGATGAAGTTCGCCAACGCCGCCGGCCAACCACCTTCACCGTCGCCGGCGAGTCCGGCAGCGGCAAATCCGAGACCGGCAAGGCGCTCAAGGAAGCGTTCGAACGCCACGGCGTACCGGCACAAGTCTTGCAGCAGGATGATTACTTTGTCCTTCCTCCAAAAAGCAATGACCGGCGACGAAGAGAGGATATTTCCTGGGTCGGCACTCAGGAGGTACAGCTCGATCTGCTGGATGATCACCTTCGGGCAGCAAAGCAGGGGGAGAAACGGCTAACGAAACCCCTGGTGATTTACGAGGAGGATAAGGTCACCGAGGAAGAACTCTCCTTGGAGGGGGTGCGGGTAGTTATCGCCGAGGGCACCTACACCACCCTCTTAGAGGAGGCGGATCACCGGGTATTTATCGACAGGGATTACCACGCGACTCTGGAGGCGAGGAAGCGACGAGCCCGAGAGCCGATTGAGCCGTTTATCGAGCAGGTCTTAGAAATCGAGCACGGTATTATCGCACCGAGCAAGGAACGGGCGGACATCATAATTGGGGAGGATTATGAGGTGAGCTTTCTCTAAGGGGAGCCGATGGCCGATGAAGAAGCGGTCAATCGATGGTACTCTATGGGTATGAGTATCCAAACAGACATTGAACGTATTACCGACGAAGAAGCGCGCATCCGGTTCGATAAGTTCGACCACGATCTCGCATGGCGGGTCGGGGTTGCCCTGCATGAGGAAGCGCAGACCCGCGGCGTCGCAGTCACCATAGACATTCGCGCCTTTGGTCAGCAGATCTTTCACCTCGCCATGGCCGGGACCGCCCCGGACAACGACCGATGGATAGAGGGAAAGATACGGGTGGTGGAGCGCTTTCACAAGAGCAGCCTCAGGGTGGGCAGAGAGTTGGCCGCCGAGGGCAAGGGCGTGGCAGACCGTTTTTTCGTGGACCCCTTTGAGTTCAGACCCTTCGGCGGCTGCTTTCCGGTACGACTCAGGGACGGCGGTGTCGTGGGTACGGTAACCGTCTCCGGCCTCACCCAGGAGGAGGACCACGCCTTAGTCGTCTCGGTTCTCGAACGGTTTACCGGTGAATAGGCGCGACGACAGCCTGAACTACGCCATCTCGTCGAACTCGTTGCCCTGCCACGGGTGGAGTAAGCCGCCTCTCCGGCTCTCGCCCTGGTAGCCACGGTCGCGCTCCTCCTCGCTGGCGAGCGTGTCCACTCGCGTCTCGTCAGGTATGGGGCGCACATCCCGCTCTTCGGTCATTCCGTAGACGTAGTTGGACATGCCGCCGGTTCGGATGTTTGTTGCGTCAACAATCCACACGTCAGCATTCCTCCTACTTATAATCTGTTACCCTATAGAGGTAATCGTCAACGGTGACTACCCCTCCCCCGGGGTTCGGGCTTGTTGGTAACAGTTCGACGCGAGTAGCTTCTACCTATGAGTGGTAAGCGGAACTTTCGCGCCTTACGCGTCTACAAGAGTGAAGATCGGGTCCGTTCGCGGGTAGAAGCGGTTTCGGAAGAGGAACTCCCCGAAGGAGAGTTACTACTTCGAGTGCACCGCTCCTCCCTCAACTACAAAGACGCCCTCTCCGCCGCGGGCCATCCGGGGGTGACAAAGAACTACCCCCACACGCCGGGTATCGACGCCTTTGGCGTGGCCGAGGAGGGACCGTTTCCGGCGGGGACGGAGCTAATCGTCACCGGCTTCGATCTCGGTATGAACACTTGGGGCGGCTTTGGGGAGCTGATCCGCGTTCCCGCCCGATGGGCGGTGCCCCTTCCGGAGGGCCTTTCCCTCGAGCACGCCGCGGCCCTAGGTACAGCCGGGCTCACCGCCGGTCTCTGCGTCGACGCCCTTCTTTCCGCGGGGGTCACACCCGAGAGGGGACCGGTTCTCGTAACCGGCGCCACCGGAGGAGTCGGCTCTCTCGCCCTGGGGATCCTCGACCGCCTCGGCTTCCGGGTGGAGGCGCTCAGCGGCAAAGAGAACGCGGAAGAGTTCCTCTCCCCCCTCGCCTCGGAGCTGGAGCTTCTCCCCCGGGAAACCGTGGCCGAGAGTCCGAAACGCCCCCTCCTCAGCGAGCGATGGCAAGGAGCCGTCGACACCGTCGGAGGCGAAACGCTGGGGGGACTCCTGCGCTCGGTAGCCTACGGCGGAGCAGTGGCCGCTTGCGGAAACGCCGGGGGGGCGGAGCTCTCAACGACCGTCTATCCATTTATCCTCAGGGCGATCCGCCTTCAGGGCGTCGACTCCGCTCAAGCCGAGATCAAGAAGCGAAACGAGATCTGGAGCAAACTCGCCGGGCCGTGGAAACCGAAGAATCTCGACACGATCGTTGAGAGAATCGGTCTCGAAGAGATCCCGGGGGCAGTGGAGGCAATGCTGAGCGGTGACCACCGGGGACGGACGGTTATCATGCTCTAAAACCCCAGGGACCCCCCGGGATGACACTTGGAGCAGTGATTGGTAGGTTAAGAGAGGAGGCTTTATGAAAGTTGAAAAGGACAAAGTAGTATCGATCAACTATACCTTGAAGAACGACGACGGGGAGGTCCTCGACAGCTCTGAAGGTCGGGAGCCCCTGGCCTACCTGCACGGACAGGGTAACCTCATTCCGGGACTCGAGTCCGAGCTCGAAGGTCGCACAGAGGGTGATACGTTTCACGCGGAGATCGAAGCGACCGATGCCTACGGCGAGTATAATGACGCGCTTATCGCCGAGGTCCCTAAGGACCGATTCACCGGCGTAGAGGACATTAACGTCGGCATGGAGTTTCAGGCACAAACCAGTGACGGCGGCTCGCAGATCGTTCGGGTCACCGAGGTCAATGACGACTCCGTCAAGGTTGACGCAAACCACCCTTTGGCGGGAGAGAAGCTACACTTCGACGTTACCGTAGCAGGCGTCCGGGACGCTACCGAAGAAGAGATCGACCACGGCCACGTCCACGGCTGATCGAGGGCATTGAGCCAATTACCCTGACCGGCGGCAGCCCGTGTTCCCGGGCAACCGCCGCGATGGACCCCATCCCCGCATAGAGAAGACTCTTCCGCCCATCTATCTGTGTCTGGTATCCTCTCGGCCCACCCTAGAGCCGGTGCGGCTTTGTCTCACTGAGATCACCGTAGTACCTTCACTCTATGGCAGAGCAACAGAACAACGATCCGAAGAGGGATCCCTCGAATCAGCAGGGGCCAGGGCCCTTTATGCCGAGGTTTGGACCACTCCTGCTTATTCTACTCCTCTTTACCCTTCCCTGGATGGGAAGTCTCTTTGGAGGATTCGGACGGGCCGATGTGGTTCCCTACTCCTTCTTCATCGAGCAACTCAATGAGGATAACGTCTCCTCGGTGGAAATCACGGGAGAACAGATCAACGGCGTTCTAAGCGAGGAGACTTCATATACCGTTGACGGCCGGTCCACGACCGTCGAGCAGTTCAGGACCTTTATCCCGGAGAGCGTGGATCACGAGTACCTCCAGCGCCTCAACGATGAGAACGTACAAGTGGTGACTCGTCCCACCTCGGACACAAACTTCTTCACCATTCTCCTCAATTTCCTCCCTTTCCTTATTCTCATTTTCATCTTCTACCGCTTCTGGAAGGGGATGCGCCAACAGGGCGGCGGCGGCATGCAAGGCATGTTCAGTATCGGAAAGAATAAGGCGAAACAGTACGGAAAGGGTGAGAGTGAAACCACCTTTGACGACGTCGCCGGAGCCGAATCCGCTAAGACGGAGGTGCAGGAGATTGTCGAGTTTCTCAAGGAGCCGAAACGGTTTCTCAAGATGGGAGCCAAGACTCCTCACGGTGTGCTCCTGGTAGGTCCCCCGGGTTCGGGAAAGACTCTCCTCGCCCGGGCGATCGCCGGTGAGGCGGGGGTTCCGTTCTTCTCCATTTCCGGCTCCGATTTCGTCGAGATGTTCGTCGGTGTCGGGGCGAAGCGGGTCCGTAGCCTCTTCGAGGACGCCAAGAAGAACGCCCCGAGCATCATCTTTATCGACGAGCTCGACTCCATTGGGCGGCGCCGAGGCGCCGGCCTCGGAGGCGGCCACGACGAGCGGGAGCAAACCCTCAATCAGCTCCTTTCGGAGATGGATGGCTTCGAGCAGAACGAGAGCACAATCGTCTTCGCCGCCACGAACCGCCCGGACGTCCTCGATCCCGCCCTCCTGCGACCGGGGCGCTTCGACCGGCGGGTCACGGTTCCCGCGCCGGCGCTAAAGGATCGGGAGAAGATCCTTCAGATTCACGCCCGCAAGAAACCGATGGCCGAGGACGTCGACCTCGAGCGGGTGGCCAAGAGTACCTCGGGCTTTAGCGGCGCGGATCTCGAAAACCTTCTCAACGAGGCGGCGCTGTTGGCCGCCCGGAAGCACAAGGAGACCATCAACGACTCAGATATCGCCGCGGCAAGGGACAAAATCATACTCGGTCTCGAGCGCTCCGGGGTTGTTATGGATGAGGAAGAACGGAAGACCGTCGCATACCATGAGGCGGGACACGCGGTGGTCGCCGCCACGGTGCCCAACGCCGAGCCGGTGCACAAGGTCACCATTGTTCCGCGGGAACGTGCCATGGGTGTGACCGAACAGCTCCCCGAAGGCGACCGGTACCTCTATCGAAAGGACTATGTCCTCGACAGAATCGCGGTAATGATGGGTGGTCGAGCGGCAGAGAAGTTCAAGATTGGCCCGGTTACCAGCGGCGCGGAGAACGACCTCAAACAGGCGCAGAAGCTCGTTCGCAAAATGGTTCTCGACTGGGGCATGAGCGACTCCTTTCAGAATGTTGCCTTCGGGTCCGAGAGCCAGGATGTCTTTCTCGGGCAGGAACTCGCTCAGAAGCGTGAGTACAGCGACGAGACTGCCCGAAGGGTGGACCAGGACGTACAGGAGCTCATGCAGGAAGCCTTTGACAGGGCGTACAAGGTCCTCCAGGAGAACGAGGAGGGCCTCGACCGCCTCGCCGAGCGTCTTCTCGAGCAGGAAGAGCTTACAGCCGAAGAGGTTCGTGAGATCGTCGGCCGAAACGGAGAAGAGAAAAGCAAAGACTCCCGGAAGCGGAGCGGAAAGGAAAGGCAGGGCGAGCAGAAGTAAACGCCGCGGGAGAGCCCGCCGGCGCCGGTAAAACGAGCCGCCGGTGTACGGTCCGCAGGCGCTTCGGTATATTCTCTCTGTGTACACGATACGCGCGCTTCCTCTCTTCGCCCTCGGAATACTGTTTTCCCTCACCGCTCCCCTCCCCGGCCGGGAGAGCGGTACCGCCCGAGTGGCGCCGCCGGATGAGTTGTGTGTCACCGACGGTTCGAGTTCGCCCCGAATAGCGGAGATTCGTTTCCACGGACTCAAGCGAACAAAGCCGTCAGTCCTGCGGAGGGCGATGGATGCCGCGCCCGGGACTCCCTACACCGAGGAGGTTCGGGAGGAGATCCGTCGGGATCTCAGGCGCCTCGGCCTCTTCGACCGCGTGCAGGTAGAGCCCGACCCTTCGGCGGTGAATGACGGTCAGGCGGTGGTGAACGTCACCGTCCGCGAGCGATGGACCCTCGTACCGATACCGTTCTTTACCACCACTTCCGGAGGAACGAGCGGAGGGCTCTTCGTAATCGAAAACAACCTCCTCGGGTACAACAAACAGCTGATCACCGGAGGCGCCTACGGGAGCGCGGGGTTCAACGCGCTTCTGGTCTACAACGATCCCGCGATTCTCGGATCCAGGTATCTCGGCGCGGTTTCTCTCTCAGTCGGCCGTTCCGAGGAGGAGGCCGTAAACTTAGAGGAGCAGACCCTGGCAGAGTGGGAGGCGGATTACACCAGGAGCCGGTTCCGTTTCGGGTACCGTTTCGGGGATTCCCTCACGGCATCGACGTTCCTCGCCGCCCAGCAGGAGCGATTCAGAAATGGGCGTCTCGCACCGGGAGCCGAGGAGGCCGAATCAGCGCTCTATCACGGCGCTTCGATCAGCTACAGCGATCAGAATCCGCTGCGCTACTTCAACGCGGGCTATGCCGTGGAGTTCGAGGGGGAGTATGAGCTCCTGAGCGGTGACGATCGGGAGTGGCGCGTGGCGGCGGAGTTCTCCCAGGATTTCCCCTTGTTCCAGGACCACCGCCTACGCTATGCTCTCCGGGCGGAAGAGAGCGATCGCGCCTTCTGGCGGAATACGAGGATCGGCGGAATAGAGACGCAGCGCACGATTGAGCGGGGGAGCGTTCCCGCACGGCGCTTCGTCTCCGGGGGACTAACCTACGAGTTCCCGGTCTTCCGGCCTGACTGGGGCACCTTCACGCTCCTCGGCTTCTACGAGGGCGGCGCGCTGTTGCGCGGGGAGGGGCGGTACCACGGCCCCGGCGCGGGATTCCGGCTCTACGTTAGCAGAGTCACTCTGCCCGCTCTAGGGCTCGACCTCGCCTATCGTGGCAGTGAAGATCTCTGGCTATTCAGTTTTTCAATCGGGATGAGCATGTGAGGAAACCTGTGATAATCATCGAAGGACAGATCGGCGTAGGCAAGACGACAATCGGGGAGATTCTGGAGGAGCGCTACGCGATTCCGCTCTTTCGGGAGCTGACGCGGGAGACAACGCTGCAGCTACTGGATCGCTTTTACGCCGACAAGCCGCGATGGGCCTTCACCCTGCAGGTACACTTCCTCAACGAACGGTTTCGCATGATTAAGGATATTTTTCGCAACGGTGGGGGACTCTTGGATCGCTCAATTTACGGTGACCGGATCTTCGCGGACCTTCTCCATGATGACGGTGATATGACCGACGAGGAGTTCGAGACCTACGAGACGCTTCTGGACAACATGCTCGAGCACGCTCAGAAGCCTGACCTTCTCGTATACCTCGACTGCTCCGTTGACACCGCCCTGCAACGGATACAACGGCGAAACCGTGGACTCGAGTCCGGCATTCCACGAGAGTACCTGGAGAAGCTGAATGAACGGTACCTCGCATGGTATGGCGCTTACGATCTCTCACCAAAGGTGATGATCGACACCGAGAGGTTTCACGTTGACTACCCGAATCAGCTCGAAGAGCCCCTGAGGGAGATCGATGAGAAACTCAAGGAGAGTCCTCGATACTCCGAAGCAGTGTCGCATACGCAGCGTTGAGCTCCTTGGCTACCTCCGTCCCGGAGGAGTTCACATCCGGGTGGTAACGCAACATCTGCCGCCGGTACGCCCTCCGGACCTCCCCCTTCCCCGCTGACGCATTCACCCCAAGAACTGAACGTGCCCACTCCATTGAGTCTTCCTTCCGAGACGAAGGCTCGAAACGGCCCTCCCTCCGGGCTCCCCGGCCGTAGTAGCGCTCCCGCTCTCGCGGCTTGATATATCCCTCGATGACGGCGTACCGGTACACCTCCTCGTAAAGGGGCGCCCCCACTACGGCGTAATCCAGGACGTGCCGCTCCCGAAGGGTCCGAAGGTACCGAAGAAGACTCTCCTTGCCCCGCACGGCGATCTCCTCTTCCTCGAGGAACCGCTCCGATACCTTCTCCGCCACGGGTTCCATCGGAAGCTCCTCGGAAAGGTAGTTCCAGGCGACCTCGCGGTAGCTCCGGCCGCTTCTCAGACCGAAGGCAATCCGTTCCCAGTCGACGTCATGTCTGGATAGCTCCCGGACGTAGGCGCCGACCAACCGTTCTGAGAGGCGGCTTCCCGCCGAGAGAGGGACGAAGATTCCCGCGCGGTAGAGATGCTCTTCCGCACCTCTGAATCCGAGTTGCTCCAGGAGAGTCACGAGCTCCCCTGCACGTTCCTCGTCGAACCCATCGATCGCCTCGGCAAACGTAACGCCCCGAGGGTTGTCGTAGATCGTCCTGAACAGGGTCACCGTGTCGACCCCTATCGCCTCTGCGAGCCGCTCCGTGGAGAGTCGCCACCCCCGGTCGGTGCGGGACGCTTCTATTTCCGCTACAACGCCATCCAAGGCTCGGCGTTCGACTTTGTTGACAGCCATGCCGGGCCATGGTACTAGAAATAGGGGGGAGTCGGCGAGAGAGAGTCTTCTTTGTGGAGACCGCCGAAGGTGCAAGGGCCGATTCTTGGCCGGAGTCGGTACCGAAACTCTCAGGCAAAAGGGTCGCCGGCGTCCGAAAATCTCTGGAGAGACACGCTGAAACGGCGTGCACCGAAGGGGCTAAGGCGGTCCTTACCGCTGAAATCTCTCAGGTACGGGACAGGGAGAACAGGGCCAGGAGGTTCTCAATGGAAGTTCGCCGTACCAAACTGTACGACTGGCACGTCAGAAACAACGCCAAGACCGTGACCTTTGCCGGCTGGGAGATGCCCCTGACCTACCAGAACGGGGCTATCGAAGAGCACCGGATTACCCGCCGGAGCGTGGGCATCTTCGACATCGACCACATGGGGCAGTTCGAAATGAGCGGTCCCGACTCAGGAGAAGCACTCAAGCGGCTACTCTCCTTCGATCCCACCAGCTTGGCGCCCTATGAGTCTCACTACGCCCTCCTCCTGGATGAGGACGCGGGAGTGATCGACGACCTCTTTGTGTACCGACTTCCGGACCGCTGGCTCATCGTCGTTAACGCGGCGAATCGGGAGGAGGACTTCATTTGGATGGAGCGCCACCTAGGCACCTCGAAAGCCACCCTCGTGGATCGTTCGGATCAGCTCTACATGGTAGCCGTTCAGGGTCCACGGGCGCTGGAGCTTTTCGAGTCCGTAATGGCCGTCGAGGGAGTCCCATCGCTCTGGACCCCGCCGGCTCGCTTCTTTGCTCAAGAGGTGTCTCTGGCGGGCACTCGGCTCATCCTGGGGCGGACCGGCTACACCGGTGAAGATGGTGTGGAGATCTTCTTTGCGGAGGAGCAGGCGGAGACGATCTGGAATCTCCTTCTCTCCACGGCGAAGCGGGACCGTATCGAAATCACGCCGGCGGGTCTCGCGGCCCGAGACTCCCTTCGCTTTGAGCCGGGTTTCGCCCTCTACGGGCACGAGCTATCACGAAAGGTGACCCCCGTGGAGGCGCGGCTCACCTGGAGCTGCACTATGGATGGGCAGTTCATCGGAAGTGACGCCCTTCGCGCGAGAAAGGCCGACGGCGGGGCGCAGCGGCTGGTAACCCTCGTAATGGACGAGAAGGCGGTTCCCCGGGAAGGATACCTTGTCTACGATGCCGAGGGAAACGAGGTAGGCAAAGTCGTTACCGGCATGTACGCCCCCACCGCCGACGCCTACGCCGGAAACGCCTTCGTCGCCCGAAACCGCATGAAAGTGGGCACGGAGCTCTTTGTAGAAATCCGGGGAAAGCGGAAGCGTGCGCACGTGGCTCAGCGCCCCCTCTACCGGCCCGCATACAAGGAGCAAAATGGAGGTGAGCCACTTCTTCCGGATGTTCCCTCCTTCGAAGAGCGGCATCTCGGTCCCGACGAGGCTGAACGCAAGGAGATGCTCTCGGTTATCGGCTACGAGAGCCTGGAAGCTCTCGCGGATGCCGCCGTTCCCGAAGCGATTCGTATAGATACGACCGGGGATCTCCCGGCTCCGATCTCCGAGGAGGAAGCGATGGCGGAAAACGCCGCCTACGCCGCGGAGAACAGCGGCGGCACCTCCCTTATCGGTATGGGCTATTACGGCACTAAGACCCCGGAGGTTATCAAGCGAAACATCCTGGAGAACCCCTCCTGGTACACCCAGTACACCCCGTACCAGGCGGAAATCGCCCAGGGCAGGCTGGAGGCGCTCTTGAACTTTCAGTCCATGGTGAGCGAGCTCACGGGTATGGAGGTTTCCAACTCCTCCCTTCTGGACGAAGGTACCGCCGCGGCGGAGGCGATGCTCCTCGCCCTGAGGGCGCAACCCCGCCGGAGCGAGAGAGACACGATCGTCGTCTCCTCAACCTGCCACCCCCAGACCATCGAGGTAATGCGGACCCGGGCGGAGCCGCAGGGCATACGCCTAGTTCAGGGCGTCCGTGAAGACCTTCCCATAGACGAACGAACCTTTGCGGTAATGGTTCAGTACCCCGCTACCGACGGAACGGTGATAGAGTGGGACGAGGTAGCCGAGCGCACCCACGCCGCGAAAGCGATGTTTATCGTCGCCGCAGATCTGTTGAGCCTCACCCTTCTTCGGGAGCCCTCCACTTTCGGAGCCGACGCGGTTGTCGGATCTACCCAGCGCTTTGGCGTCCCCATGGGCTACGGCGGACCGCACGCGGCCTTTCTCGCGACCTTCGAAAAGCATCTCCGCCTCCTTCCGGGCCGTCTGGTCGGCGTTTCCAAGGACCGCCACGGTGATCCGGGGCTCCGCCTCGCACTACAGACCCGGGAGCAGCACATCCGTCGGGACCGCGCTACCAGCAACATCTGTACCGCCCAAGTTCTCCCGGCGATCGCCGCCTCCATGTACGCCGTCTACCACGGTCCCACGGGAGTTACCAACGTTGCGAAACGGGTCCGCCGGCTTACCGGCGCTCTACGCCTCGGTTTCCAACAGCTCGGCCTGGAGGTGGCTCCGAAAGATGCGTGGTTCGACACGCTTACGGTGACCCTGACAAACGAGAAAGAGAGCCTACGAGTAGAGGAAGCGCTCAGGAAGGAACGGATCTTCCTACGGGACTATCGGGACGGGCGGCTCGGCGTAAGCGTCGACGAGACTACTACCCCGGAGCTTCTCGACCGGGTCCTTACCGTCTTCGGGAGGATCCGCAAACAGAGTGCTGCGCCCATCGCTGAACTCCTGCGCGAGCTGCCGGAGGACGCCGGCACACCGGAAGAGCTCCGACGGAGTTCCCCGTTTCTCACCGAGCCGGTCTTCAACTCCCATCATACCGAAACGAAGATGCTCCGCTACATGAAGCGGCTCGAGCAGCGGGATCTCTCCCTTGCGCATTCGATGATCCCCCTCGGCTCGTGCACGATGAAGCTCAACGCCTCGGCGGAAATGGTGAGCCTTACGCTGCCCGGTTTCGCCTCCCTTCACCCCTTCCTTCCGGCTGAGTCAGCCAAGGGGTATCACAGCCTCTTCAGGACCTTGGAGCGGCAGCTCGCTATTGTCACCGGCTTCGCCGGCACGACCCTGCAGCCGAATAGCGGCGCTCAGGGTGAGTACACCGGGCTTATGCTCATTCGGGCGTACCACGAATCCCGGAACGAGGGAGATCGAAAGGTGTGCCTCATTCCGGACTCCGCCCACGGTACCAACCCCGCCTCAGCGGTAATGGCGGGCATGGAGGTCGTCGTTCTCGAGAGTCGAGAGGACGGTTCCATCGATATGGAGCATCTACAAAGGGTGGTTGATGAACGCCGGGCGGAACTCGGAGCGATTATGATTACCTATCCTTCCACTCACGGCGTTTTCGAGCCTGAGGTTAGAGAGGTGTGCAACGTAATCCACCAGGCCGGGGGGCTCGTCTACATGGACGGGGCGAACCTGAACGCTCAGGTCGGCCTTACTGCTCCGGCGAAGATAGGCGCGGACTGCTGCCATATCAATCTTCACAAGACCTTTGCCATACCCCACGGCGGAGGAGGCCCGGGGATGGGGCCCGTCTGCGTAGCGCCCCACCTGGTTCCCTTCCTTCCGACGCACCCCGTAGTCGATCCCCGCTGCGCCCATCCCCAGCAGGAAGGTGGCTGCGTCGACCCGGTGGAGGAACCCATCGGTCCCGTCTCCTCGGCCCCTTGGGGCAGTCCGTCGGTTCTCGGTATCTCGGCGAGCTACATTCGAATGATGGGCGGTGAGGGGCTACGGCGTGCCTCGATGGTGGCGATTCTCAACGCCAACTACATCGCCGCCCGTCTGCAGGACGCCTACCCGGTGCTTTTTCGAGGCGAACATGGTGCAGTAGCCCACGAGTGCATAATTGACATTCGGCCCCTGGAAAGAGAGACGGGAATCGGAGCCGAGGACGTGGCAAAGCGGTTAATGGACTACGGTTTCCACGCCCCCACCATGTCCTTTCCGGTACCCGGGACCCTGATGATCGAGCCCACCGAGAGTGAGAGCAAGGAAGAGCTGGACCGTTTCTGCGACGCCATGCTCCAGATAAGGAGGGAGATCGATCTGGTGGGCAGCGGAGAGTATCCGGCGGAGGATAATCCGCTGGTCAACGCGCCGCACACCCTCAAGGACTTTGTGACCGACGACTGGGCGCACCCCTACTCCGCGGAGAGCGCCGCCTACCCCCTCCCGTGGGTGAGGGAGCACAAGTTCTGGCCGGAGGTGGCGCGGGTCGACAACGTCTGGGGCGACCGCAATCCCCAGTGCAGCTGCGCGCCCATCGCGGCGTATCAGGGGAGTTAGACCAGACAATGGGCAGCCAGCCCCCGCATCCTCAGCGGCTCGGGGCTACCTCTCCGGTGGCGGTGTGGCGCCGGCGCTTCTCCAGAGCCAGAAGGCCCAGAGCAGCGTCGGCAGCGCCGCCACAAGGTAGGTTAACTCAACCCGGGGCGTCAGAAGATCGATAAGTACCCCGCTGAGCAGATACGCCGTCGGGGCGAGGATCGCGTTTCCCGCCTCGATAGTCGCAAAGAGCCGCCCATGCATACCACGGGGAAATAGCCGCTGCAGGTAGCTCGCCACCTCGATGTAGACAACGCCGGCGGCGGCTCCCGCGGCGGAGGCGGCGAGGAAGAGGGTAGCGAGGCTCGGAAGGAGGGGGACCGAAAGGAGAGCCAGACCCATGAGGGCGTAGGCCGGGGCGATACGGGAGCGTCTAACGGCGGAACGTCGAGACGTGAGCAGAAAGGCGACTACCGCCCCGCCGAGCATGGCGGCAAAGAGCACTCCCACGAGCCACTCCGGTTGGCCGAGACGATCCTCCACCAGAAACGGAAGGGAGAGGAGCACCGGGGGGGAAATCAGAAAGAGCCCGACCTGGGAGAGGATGAGCCTTCGCAAGGGCGGATTTCCGGAGACCAGGAGAATACCCTCCCGGGAAGCGTTCAGCAGGTTCGGCGGCCCTCCTGACGGAAGCCGGTCATCGGTTCTCGCGATGCTCTCCGGCACCTCTTGGCCCGTGGCGCCCAGGAGTCCAGCTCTTTCCGCCCCGGGATGAGTCTCGCGCTCCTTCTCGCCGGGGAGCTCGATCGCCCACTCCTGGGCCGCGGATAGCAGAAAGGAGAGACCATTTGCAAGAAAGATGACCGGCGCCGATAGGAGCGCGTAGGCTACCCCGCCGACTGCGTTTCCCGCGAGATTGGAGAGCTGGTTCGTGGTCCCGCGGAGCCCGTTCGCCTGCTCCAGCCGCTCAGAGGGGACCAGCTCCGGAATAAGCGCCTGCACCGCCGGAACGAAGAGAGCATTTCCCGCCCCGACGAGAAAGGAGACCAGAAGGAGCGGCAGCGGGGAGACCAGCTCCGGAAATATCCAGAGGAGAGAGAGGCCGATCATCACCGCGCCACGGAAGAGATCCGCTCCGATCACAATGGACCGGCGGGATAGCCGATCAACCAGAGCTCCCGTCACCGGGAGTAAGAGCGCCGCGGGAAGCAGCGCGAGGAACTGGTAGAGCCCCAGGAGCACCCCGGAGTCGGTGAGGTCCTTGAGAAGAAGGACCACCACGATTAGGTAGACGCTGCTTCCCAGGGTGGAGACGCTGTTGCCGATGACAAGCAGGTAGAGATTGCGCATAACTCAGGGCGCGAGAATACTCCGCACCGCCGGAACGCCGCGAAAGACGTCGTAGAGCATCGGATAGAGCCGATCCATCCTCGGATGTGGAGTCTCCTGAGAGGGAACGAGCCCGTCTCGAAATCCGTATTCTCGGAGGGGCTCCACCAGCCGATCCATCCTCGAGAGAACGTGCACCGGTACGGAGTAGGTAGCGTTGCGCTCACTAATCGGAATTCGCGGCTGGTGGTCGCCAATCACCACCGCCACGTCACCATCTTCAAGATACCGAAGGATGTAATCCGTAGCGCTCCGGAGGGAGTACGCGATAGAAGCGGTGTAGCCTTGCGGATACTCGCCGCCGCTGAGCCAGTTGTTGTCAAAGTACCGGCGCTCGAGGGAGTGGTAGATCTCCCCCTCTCCCAGCCGTTCCCACTCCTTCACGTAGGGAGGCACCGTCCGAAAAGGAACGTGACTGGAGACCATAATGTACGCTGTAAAGAGCGGCTCCTCGATTCCGGCGGTCTCCCGCCGCATAAAGTGCAGCAGGTACTGGTCCGGCACAATTCCAAAGGAGAAGTAAGGTCCGTCGTAGAGAAAGTCCTCCTGTATGTAGGAGCGGTCGAACCGGTAAAACTCCCTGTACCCGTCGTCATAGTAGGTCATCCCGGGAGCCGCGAGGACAGTCTCGTATCCCGCCCGGTTCATCACGTCAATGAGCGTGGTCCTCTCGCTCTTCTTCACCCCGTCATAGGCAGCCTGATCGGCGAGCCACGCTCCCGAGAGGATCGTGCCGTCCGCGAGCCATGAGCGGCCACCGAAGGCCGGGGACTCCATGAAGTGAGAGGCGATGGAATACCCACCCTGCCGGAGCTCCTCCTCCAACTCACGGTAGACGGGCATAATAAGCTCATTGTGGTCCGCCCGGCTGAAGAGCGTGTGCCCGTAGCTCTCTATTACGAAGAGTCGCAAATCCCCGCCCCCGAGAAGCGGCAGCGCCTCATCACTCGGCACCGCCGGCTCGGCCTCCACGTAACCGGCAGGTTCGGGCCGCGGCATCTGACGGGCGAGCCGTGAGCTGAGAGGGTCCGTCCAGGCGGACCTTCCCAATGCGGGCAGCGCAAACAACAGAAGCACGCCTACCGTCAGACTCGCCCTTTTCGGAGATAGCTCGGCGAAACCGAGTACCACCAGCCGCAGAAGGAGAAAGAACGCCCCCGCGGTGATAAGAACCGGGATAAGAAGGGAGACACCGAGGATCAGCGGCTCGTTGAACCGCTCTGTGGAGAACACCATATTGAGAAGCCCCGGCAGAAAGGCTAAGTCCCGCCAGGGAACGAAGTGCTCCCGATAGACATGCTGAAAGAAGCTCTCGCCGAGCCCGAAGAGTAGAAGCACCGCCACCGGGACAAGAAGCGCCGGCAGGACTAGCCGTCTCCAGGAACTCCCGAGTCGGGAGAGGAGAAAGAGCGCTCCCGCGAGAAGAACCGTCTCGGGAATGACCAAGAATATGCTCCGTGAACTCCCTGACGGTAGCCAGAAGAAGAGGCCAAGAGCGAGATTTGCGGCAAACAGCAGCAGCAGAAGTCGTCCCTCGGGAAAGCGAATCCTCCGTTTGGAGCTCATCGCCAAATTCCCATCTTTCCCGGAATCTTCTCTTCCGCCGGTACGAAGAGACGGTTCCGACCCGCTCGTACCTGGAGCAGGAGGTCCCATCCAAAGGAGATCGTCTGTAGGAAGAGTATCAGTGCCAGAAGAAGGTTCCTGTGAATCCCGGTGAGCAGCGGAACGTACCCGAGCAGGAGTCCCACTGCAATGAGGGCGGCCACGCTCTTGGCAAACCGTTTGTATGACTCGGGAGAGCCCGGGGGGTCACCGGTAACCCGAAAGGCGAGAAAGTAGAGATAGCGCATAAGCCCGATGAGGAGCGCCCAGAGGGGAAACCCGAGATGAACCCAGCCGACAAGCGTGAGAGAATAGATAAAGAGCGCGTCGTTCTCCATGTCCCAGACCGCTCCGAAGCTTCGGCACCCGCGCCGTCTGGCGAGGCGGCCGTCAAAGAAGTCAGAGAGTTCCACTACCGCGAGGAATCCGACCAGCAGCCAGTGAAAGGAGAGGCTGCCGAGGTACGAAAAGTCCGGAAGGAGGGCGGCGTAGAGAAAGAGCGCCGCGGCTGCGAATCCGCGGCTCGCGGTAAGGAGATCCGCCGATCGCCGCTCTTCCCACCCCCCCAGGGTGTAGAGCGAGAGCATCGAAACGGCGGCGTAGGGAGGGAGAACCCAGAGAAACAACTCCTTCGGGACTATGAAGAACGGACTTATGAACAGCGTAAGAAGAAGCAAAAATGCCGAGTGTAGATAGGTCCAGAGCCTGTAGGCTCGGTCAAATGCTCCCCACATCTCTTACCCTTTCCGTGCCAGTATATCTAGCTGGTGCGCAATGTAAATGAGCTCCGCCGCCTCGAGTTGCCGGAGCCTGTGGCGGAGCCACCTCTCCCGCTCTTCCTCGGTAACCATCTCCGCCACGGCGCTCTCCACCATGGAGAGTATCGCCTTGAGAAACTCTCCTTCCCGAGGATAGTACGCACCCTCTCGGGGCATCAGGATCCAATCGGAGCTTCCCGCTTCCACTATACCGAGCCCCCGCCGCGGAAGCTCAGTCAGCAGCTTTCTACCAAACCCCGCTCCGAGGACACCGTCGCGAGCCATGCTCTGGTGATAGGCGCGTCGGACACGCATATCGAGCTCCTCATCCGCCACCGGCTCGAAGTAGCTCTCACCGTCGAAGGTAATGGTGGCGTAGAGCACTCCCTCGGGAGCCACCATCTTCGCGCTGAGCTCCGCCGCCTGGGGCGCGGAGAAGAGGTCGAGTACTGCGTGGGCGATTAGGAGGTCCGCCCGCCCCTCGCCCTTGACCGACAGATACTCCTCTACGCTTCCGCCAAAGGTGTCAAAGGAGGACAACTCGTTTCGCCGAGTCAGCCGGGCTCGGAGAGTGGGAAGGTACACCTTCTGGGGCTCCACGGTCTCGTAGCTGAGCCGAGTCAACTCGCTGAGCTCGGAAAGGAGCATCCAGGAGCTCAGCCGCTCCACCATGCTGCCGCTCCCCGCACCTATCTCTACCAAGGTTAGTTTCTTCCGCTTTGCTGCCAACTCCAAGGCGACGGCTCGGAAGGCGTTCCAGACGTTCTGGTTGATGGAACGGTCATCGAGGCTGCGCTTCGCCTCGAGATAGCTATGATCCATTCTTTCTCCGTTCCTCGACTACACCCAGGAGATACTCCTCGGCCTGGGAGAAACTCTCGTCCCAGGTGGGGTGGTTTCGCGCGCTCTCGGCGGCTCCGAGAGCGAGCCGGTGGCGCTCCCCGGGATCTCGCTGTAACCTTTGGACGATCCTGGCTACGCCGGCGGAGCTTCCCGGTCTGGTTAGAAAACCGTTTTCCCCGGGGGTGATAATCGTCTCCGCTCCCCCGGCACTGGTACCGATTACCGGCAAGCCGTGACTCATCGCTTCCAGATAGACCATGCCGAATCCCTCATACTGCGATGGAAGCACGAAAAGATGGTGCTTCTCGTACTCCTCCGCAAGCTGCTCCTGATCAATGCCGCCGAGAAACCGAACCTGCCTGGAGACTCCCAACCTCCTCGGCAGCGCCCGTAGGCTCCTCGCGGTTGCCGGCTCGGCGCTCCCCTCACCGACGATGGTGAGCTCCACCCCCGGATCTCCGAGCAGGGCCAGGGCACCGATAACCGCGTCGATGCGCTTTCGGCGTATGAGAGCCCCTACGGTGAGGATCCGAAAGGGGCGTGGCCCCTCCCCAACGGCCTCCTCTCCGGGACTCCTCTCCTCCCGCTCCAAACGGCTACGGGCCGCTTCGGCGCTTCGTCGAAGCCCCTCAGACGAAGGCAACGCCACTACCCCGGGAACGGCTCCTCCCCGAAGTGAATCAACCTCCCTCCGGGTCACCGGTGTGTTGTAGATCGCCCCGTCCAAGGTGCCAAGATAGGCTCGCTCGATCCGTTTCGCGAGATAGCCGCGAATCCAGCCGTGTTCCTCGCAGGAGGCGAGATGGTGAACCACTCCGACAATCGGTACGCCGCGAAGTGCTCGAAGCGCGCGATTCGAGCGAACCAAGGAGGGGTGGTTCAGCTCGTCCTCCAGAACCAACTCCGCCCGGAGGCGGTCGACCGCCTCCAAGAGTCTTCCCGGGGCGTCCTGGACGAACCGTCCGGGATAGCTGCCCCAGCTCTGCGAAAACACCTCCACCTGATGTCGCTTCTCTCTCAGATAGCGGAGGAGGCGAGCGTCATACCGGTATCCTCCGGTGCGCTGCTCGAGGGAGCCGTAGACCACGAGGAGGATGCGCACCCTCTAAGACCCCAGGTTCTCTTCGTAACCGGCCCGGGCTATCTCATTCTCCCACATTCGCACTTCCATACCGCTCAGCCGCTCGGTGGGAAGCTGATCTCGCAGCCGGCGCCAAAGGATGCGACAGAAGTGCTCGATACTCGGGTTGAGCCCGGAGAACTCTTCGAGATCGTTCAAAGTGTTGTCACGATAGCGAGCGACCGTGGCGTCCAGAACCCGTTCCACCTCGGTGATATCGACCAGATAGCCGAGCTCATCGAGCTCTTGCCCACGGAGATGGAGCTCGAGCAGATAGTGGTGTGAATGACGGTCGTTTTCGGGTCCGAAATCGCCGCCGATAAGGTAGTGCTGGGCGACAAAGTCCCTTCTAACTTCCAAGGTGTACATGGTTACCCCCCCGTATACCGAAAGATGAGTTGCATAAGTCCCGGCTCCCCAGCTGCCAGGCGCTCGTACGCCTCCGGAGCGTCTTGGAAGGCGACCTCATGGGTCACCAAGCGCTCCAGCGGAAGGTCGTGGAGCAACCGTAGCGCCGTATTCAGCCGTCGGTTCGGGCTCCAGCGACCGGAATGCTCGGCGCCCACCGTGCTCACCTGGCTGCTGATCAGCTTCAGCCGAGCACGATGGTACCGCCCGCCGAGATTAATCGGGGCGCTCTTACGGCCGTACCAGGAGCCGACCACGACTCGTCCCCCGAAACCCGCGCACTCCACCGCATGATTGAGCGTCTCCGGCCGACCGGAGAGCTCGTAGACGAGGTCAAAGCCGGGGTAGCGCCGCTGCATCGCCGCGTATTCTCCCGAGGGCCGGCTCATCCGCGGGAGAACGAGCTCCTCCGGCGGTACGCAGCGAGCATCCGGGACAAGAGACATCGCGAGAGACCTGCGATACTCTTGGGGCTCTACGCCGATGACTCCCCCCCGAAGCATCCGGCTGAGAAGAATTGTTGTCAGCGTCCCCACCACACCGAGACCGAAGACGACTACTTCCTCACCGATAAGCGGCGCTCCGTCGAGAAGGAGATTGACGGCGGTCTCGAGATTGGGGAGAAAGACCGCCCGCTCCGGAGGCAGTTCCTCGGAGATTAGGGTGGCGGTGTGGGCGGGAACCACCGCATGGGTCGCGTGGGGATGGAAGAGAAAGACTCTCCGTCCGAGAAGCGCGTGATCAACCCCCGCGCCAATCTTGCTGACTCTTCCAACAAAGGCGTATCCGTACCGGAGAGGATAACTGAGTTCTCCCTCCAGTGAAGGAAGAGTCTCGTCCAGGGCGATCCCCTCCGGCGCCTCTCCGCGAAAGAGGAGTAACTCGGTCCCGGCGCTGACGGCGGAGCACTCCGCGTCCACCAGTATCTCTCCCGCTTCCACCCCTGGAAGCTTCTCCCCTCGTACCGCCGCGGAGAAGGGAGATTCAAACTGCAGGTACCGGCGCTTCTCACTCATCCTCCGCGCCCCTCCGGGCCAGTACGAGGAGGTCCTTACCGAGGAGCTTCCACTCTTCTATCTCCAGGGGCAGATCGAGGCCGATCTCACTGCCGATGTGATACCCTCCGAGGATACGGGGAGAGATCGTCACCGCCAGCAGATCGAAGAGGCGAGCCGAAAGAAAGCTGTGTATCAGGGAGCCTCCCCCCTCCACCATGAGGCTCCGAATGGAGAAACGCTCTCGCAGGGCTCCCAGGGCGGTGTGGAGGGTCTCGGCTCTATTGGAATTTAGAAGGGGAATGAACCTGGCTACCCTCTCATTATACTCGCGGCCGCGTCGGCGGAACGCTTCCTCGCTACAGAGCAGGAGAACCGTGGAGTGTTCTCTGAACAGTCTTGCCTCGGGAGAAGTTCGCAGTCTGCCGTCAAATATGACCGGCATAGGGGAATTTCCTGAGCCGTCCCGGCAGGTTAGTCTGGGGTCGTCGGCGAGGACCGTACCCACCCCGACCCCGATGGCATCATGAAGGCCTCGAAGCATGTGTGTGAAAGCGTCGCTCTCGGGACAACTGATTTTGGTGGGCTTTCCTTTCTCGCGACTAATGGTTCCGTTCATACTCTGGGCGAATGCGACGGTTACCGCGGGCCTCACGCCTTCTGCCTGCAGTACCCGTCGCAGTCGTCCCTCGAAAGGTTCGCTACTGTGCCTTGACAAACGCAACGTCGTCGCTCTGTCCGCCGAAACTCAGGTTCAGCATGTGCGACATTCGGGTCATTTTTGTAAAGAGATAGCGGCGGTTCTGCTCGTTAACCAGAATCGGCGTGAGAGGAATCCGGGAACGGATTTCGATGCCCAGCTCCTGAAGCTGCTCGATTTTGGATGGGTTGTTGGTGAGGAGCCTCACGGACCGGACACCGAGATTCTGGAGCATGAGGGCCGCAACGGTGTAGTCCCTAGAATCTGCCTGGTGGCCGAGAAGCAAGTTCGCCTCGACGGTATCATGACCCTGATCCTGCAGGTTGTAGGCGCGAAGCTTCTCGGACAGACCGATTCCTCTTCCTTCCTGGCGCATGTAGAGGAGCACGCCTTCCCCCTCATCGGCGATAAGCTGCATAGCTCGCTGCAGCTGCTCGCCACAATCGCACCGCTGGGAACCGAGAACATCGCCGGTGAAGCACTCGGAATGCACCCGAACCATAACCTCCTCTTTATCCGCGACGTCGCCGTAGACCAGAGCAAGATGCTCCTTGTCGTCCACGCTGTTCTGATAAAGATGAAGCTGATACTCCCCGTACTCATTGGGAATCCGGGCCGACGAAATCCGAGTTACTGAAGCTTTCTTCATAATATACCTGCCTTAGCGAGTTGCACGTGTGAAAAGTACGTTAATGACACCACCGGGTCAACTTTTTGCTTCCTCGTTGCAATCAAACCGGGCTGATGGTACTCTCGTTCCCGTGGTAAACCTCTACCTCGGTGGTGCGCCATACTACGACCTCGACGCTGAGAGTTACGGTCGCGAAGACATTCGCTTCTATCGTCGCTACGCCGACCGCCTTGCGGGAGCGCTGCATGGCGGAAAGGCTGATCGCACCTCCGTCCTCGAGCTCGCGTGTGGTACCGGGCGGGTTTCACTTCCCCTGGCTCGGGCAGGCTTTCGGGTAAGTGGCCTCGATCTCTCCGAGGCGATGCTTTCCATCTTTGCCGAAAAACTCGAGCGGGAGGTCAGCTCGACTCGGGAGCGAGTCTCACTCTACCTCGGAAACATGGCTGACTTTCAGCTCGAACACGCTCCCTTTGATCTGATTATAATCCCCTTTCGCGGATTTCAGGCATTGGTCGACACCGCGGACGCCCTGAACGCCCTCAACTGCATGAAGCGGCATCTCGCCCCTGAGGGACTCTGCATTATCGATCTTTTCGCCGTGGCCCCCTTCAACCGGTGGCTGGATGACTACGAGGAACGGATCGACTGGCGTCGTAAGGATCCCGAGACGGGCGACGAAATCGTCCGAGCCCGGATCGCCGGCGGCTGCGACACCCGAAAGCAGATCATCCGTCCGACCACTGTCTACTACGTCAATCACGCTGACGGAGAAACCGAAAGAATAGAGGATCGCTTCTCCCTCAGGTACTACTTCCAGCATCAGATGGAAGCCGTTCTCATCGCATCGGGATTCGAGATTATCGAGGAGTTTGGCGACTACCTGGGAGCCCCCATCGGGGCCGGCGCGGAACAGCTGTTCGTCTGCGGCCATCTCAAGAAACCTAAGCTCTTGGGCTGAGGAGGAACGTTGGCTTACGATCAACCGGCCCTCGCCCTGGAGGGCGCGCATATCTACGTTGGGGAGCGTCTCCTTCTACCGGAGGTGGACCTTGTCGTGCCGAGGGGGAGCCATCTTGCCATATCCGGTGCCTCCGGCAGCGGAAAGAGCGTCCTTCTTCGGGTGCTGGCGGGTTTTCCACCGCCTTCGACCGGTCAGTTGCGAGTGGACGGCGAAGTAGTTAGCGGGGAAAACCGACATCGCCTTCGCCGTCGACTCGCCTACGTGCCCCAGACACCCCGACTCCCCGGGGCCACGCTGGTTATGGAATACCTGAGAGAACCCACTCGCTTTCACAGCAATCGAGGGGTCCACCTGAATGATCTCACCCTCGAAGCAGAGGCTGAAAAGCTTCGCTTGCCCTCTTCCCTCCTCCTGCAGAGAACGGATCAGCTCTCCGGCGGTGAGAAACACCGGCTCATGCTCCTGAGGGCACTGCTGCTCAACCGGCAGGTCTTTCTCCTCGACGAGTTCTCCGCCTCGCTCGACCCCGCCTCGAGAGGCGCGGCACTGGAAACGCTCCGGCAGCGGGGGAGCACCATCGTTTCAGTTTCCCACGACGAACGGTGGATCGAGGATGCCGAGTACCATTACGAAATCAGGGCGGCACGACTGGTGGGAGCGAGCCGGGAAAAGGTGGCTCAAGGATGACTCAGGAGATATCCTTCCTCGGGCTGGTGACGATCTACGCCCTCCTCCTTCTCCCGCTGGCGCTCTTTGCCTTTCTCAAGCTTCCCCTTCTCAAGGATACGGCAATAGCGGTACTCAGGATGACCGCGCAACTTGCCCTAGTAGGGCTCTACATCGAGTTGCTCTTCGCGCTTAATCGTTGGTGGCTTTCGGGACTTTGGCTCTTGCTTATGCTGCTGGTCGCTAACGGCGCGACGCTCCGCCGGGCGGGACAAGAAGGCCTCGCCCTCTTTCCGCAGGGTCTCGTGAGCCTCGCCCTGGGGACCCTTATTCCTCTCAGCGGCATGCTGCTTCTGGCGGTCCGCCCGGATCCGCTCTACGACGCTCGTTATCTCATTCCCCTGGCGGGGATGCTGGTCGGCAACTCCCTCAGAGCAAATATTATCGCCTTAGAACGCTTTCTATCGAGCCTTCGAGAACGCTTTGACGAGTACCTCGCCGCCCTCTCTCTCGGCGCATCCCGAACGGAAGCGTTGCTGCCGAACATTAGAAGCGCTCTCAACGCCGCGCTCTCTCCGACGATCGCCTCCATAGCTACTATCGGCCTCGTATCGCTCCCCGGGATGATGACGGGGCAGATTCTCGGCGGCTCGGCACCGATGACCGCAATTACCTATCAGGTTGCGATTATGATCGCCATTCTCGTATCAACGACGATTACCTCATCCCTGAATCTCTATCTTACGATCCGAACCGCCTTCGACACCTATGACATTCCCCGGCGTCCTCTCTTGGAGCAGCAGACTACTTTACAAAGGTGAGCTGAATGTCCCCGACGTTGGTTCTGCTCTTCCCGGTTCGTAGCTCCGAACCGAGGGCGGAGAAGAAGGTGAAGCTGTCGTTGCGGCTCAGATACTCCTCCGGATGCAGCCCTCTCTCCATTGCCCGTTCTAAAAGCCCCACCGTGGCAACCCCACCAGCCGCGCCGGTTTCACCGTCATCACCGTCCGTGGCGAGGGCGACAAAGGTAACCCCGGCATAGGCTCCGGGGTTTCGTCCCATTTCCCGGAGGAAGGATAGCGCCTGCTCCTGGTTGCGCCCGCCCCGACCGCCGCCACGGATCGCGACGGTCGTCTCCCCGCCGGCGATAACGCAGGCGGGAGGCGTCACGGGAAAGTCACGACCGGCAATATCCCGGGCGATTGCGGCGTGTACCTTTGCCACCTCCCGAGCCTCTCCGGTGATTTGACTCGAGAGTACCACCGTGTTATAGCCCAGCGCCTCCGCGGCGGTTCTCGCGGCATCTAAGGCTTGGATATTGGAGCCGGCAAGAATGTTGTGCACCCGCTCGAAGAGGGGATCTCCGGGCTTCGGGGTCTCCGGGACTGATCCCTCCACCCCTCGCCTGAGTACCTCCCGTACCGTTCTGGGCACCTTCTCGTCGATGCCGTACCGCTCGAGAATCCTCTGAGCGTCGGTGAAGCTCGTCGTATCGGGAACGGTGAGTCCCGAGGCTATACTTCCTAGGTCATCTCCCACCACGTCGGAGAGAATGAGATTGACCGAGGTTGCCGGCGCCAGGAGCTTCGCGAGACGCCCTCCCTTTAGGTGTGAAATGTGCTTGCGAATGCAGTTGATCTCCTGGATCAGCGCACCGCAGGCGAGCAGATCCTTGGTGGTCTGCTGTATGTCCTGCAGGGAGACTTCGGTTCTCTCGTCGTGGAAGGGGTTTACCAGAAGCGCCGAGCCCCCTCCGGAAATGAGGGTTATGCAGAGCGTGTGCTCATCGGCCTCCTCCGCCATCCGTTCGATCTCTCTCGCTGCCTTCACGCCTTCTTCATCGGGAATCGGGTGACCAGCCTCGAAGAGCTTCAGCCGACTGAGCGTCTCGCCGTGACCATATTTGGTGAGTACCGCGCCTCCGTCGATCCGTTCTCCGAGGATCTTCTCGACCACCGCCGCCATCTGGGCGGCGGCTTTGCCAATTCCGAGAACCATAATTCGAGAGTAGTGAGAAAAAGGGAAACGGAGCGGCTCTTCTCCGGAAGCGACCGAGATCCCATCGCCATCGGCTGAAAGGAGTTTTGGCAGCATCCGGGCTGGATCCACTCGCTGAAGAGCGGCTTCCAGTACGGAAGCGATATTTTCATCTATCTCCGAGTGAGAAATCCGGTTCATACTGCCCCATCTTGCCGCTCCCGGGGTCGCTGTGCAAGGGGCTCGAAGCTCCGGCAACTCCACGGTTCTAGGCGCAGTCCGGGCAGTTCTCCCGAGGAAGAGCCTTCCTCGATCAGAATGCCGTAAACCTGCGGCCCACGCAGTAGTCGCAGGTGCCCTCGAGAAGAACAAAAAGGGCGAGGAGACCCAGAACCGCGCCGCCAAGTAGGAGTGCCACGATTCGAGCCGCTCCGCCGTTCACCTTCTTTGGCGGGTTTAGCTTACTCGTACTGTAAAGTATAATTCCTATTACACTACCGGATAATAGGTCTTTATTATTCTTGTAAATCCACAGGCACCGGAGTAGATTCTGACCATGAAACGCAAGAAAACTGACAAGCGAAGCCAAATCGCTTTCGCCATATTGGTTGTTTCTATCTTTCTTCCTAGCAGCGTCCACGCCAGGGGCTCCGACGAAGGAGTCGACACGCAGCCCGGGGAGATTACCGAAGGTCGCCTCGACTATTTCGAGGGAGATGTCACCGTCAATGGAGAAGCTGCGCAGCTCGGCCTAAAGGTCCGGACCGGAGACATCGTGACCACCGGAGTAGCCTCCGTGGCGGATATCATCTTCGGGGAGCGTAACATCTTCCGCCTCCAGGAGGAGACGAGCGCCACGCTCACCCTGGACCCGTCTCGTCAGGGGGTCCGCCTCGAACGGGGTACCTTCGCCGCGGTGTTCGATGAGCTCGTCAGTGCGGGAACCCGGGAGGAGGATCGATTCCTCCTGGAAACCAGTACCGCCGTCGCGGGGGTCCGGGGAACAACCTTCTTCGTAAAGGTGGAGCACGAAGACTCGACGTTTGTCTGCACCTGCCACGGCTCCCTCTTTCTCGATCCCGCTGACGGACCATCACCCTTTACCGTCACAAACTATCGACACAAGGCGTACCGGTTTCGCCGAAGCGACGACCAGGTGGTGGTGGAGCCGGAAACGGATCTCTATCACACGAGCGATGACCTAAATCGACTGGCTGATCGCATCGGTGTCACCATTCCCTGGGGGGAGGCTCCGAGCAGGTGAACTCGCGGTGAGTTCCGATGGTGCGCGCTTGCGGCCGAGTTACGGTGAGGGCTATACTCTCACCCGTCTATGAGAGAGCTCAGGAACCCCTTCGTGGATCAACCCGGGTACAACTGCTTCGGCTGCAACCCGGGCAACCCCCTCGGACTGAGAATGACGTTCTTCGAAAAGGAGGATCAGGTCCTCTCATTCTGGGAGCCCAAGGATGAGTACCAAGGCTTCAGCGGCGTGCTCCACGGCGGTATTCAGGCCACTCTTATGGACGAGCTCGCCAGCTGGTTTGTCTTCGTCAAACTGCGCACATCCGGAATGACCGAAGGCATGCGTCTCTCCTATACCCATCCGGTCTACACCACCGGCGGTAAACTCACTCTCACCGCGGAGCTCGCCGAGCAGCGGAAGAGACGGGCGGAAATCCTGGTCCGACTCTACCAGGGCGAAGCGCAGCCGCCGAGAAGCGAAGGGATATGCACCTATGCGCTCTTTTCGGAGCCTTTGGCGAGAAAGAAGCTCCACTATCCCGGTTATGAAGCGTTCCTCACTTAGAGCGGTTTGCAAATCCGTGACGCCCCCTTTACAATCGCACCATGCCCAGCAGTGAGAAGAACATCGATTCACTGATCAACGGAGTCGGCTGCTCCCTAGTAGATTACCTCTACACCGGAATTGACTTCTCCTCGCCCCGATTAGAGCGCTACCTTTCCCGTAGCCCCGGGGACGGAGGGATAGTCCCTGGAAAGCTCGTCTTCGCGGACACCTTCGCGGAGTTCGCAGGTACGCACTACCTAGCAGCCCTCGATGACATCACCGAGGGGCGGAAGCCTACCGCTTCCAACCTCGGGGGTCCCGCTATCGTTCCCCTGGTCCACGCCGCTCAGCTGCTCGCTCCCGAGGGAGAGGGCGTGCGGTACTACGGCCTCCGCGGCAACGATACTATCGGTAATACCCTGGCGGAGTTCGTTGAGAAGACCCCCGTTGACGTAAGCCGGTACGAACGGGTCGAGGGCGTCACCCCCTTTACCTATGTTCTCTCGGATCCAAACTACGACGACGGCAACGGTGAGCGCGCTTTCATTAACAACATCGGCGTCGCCTACGAAATGACTCCGGACATCGTTCCCGACGAGTTTTTCGACGCCCCGATCCTCCTCTACGGAGGCACTGCACTGGTCCCACGGCTCCACGCGCGCCTCGATGAGCTTCTCCTGAGAGGGAGCGCCGCCGGAAAACTCAACGTAGTAGCTACGGTTTACGACTTCTACAACGAGTCGAAGAACCCCGGCGGCCGCTGGCCTATCGGCAGCGGCGACGACTCCTATTCCCTGATCGATCTCCTTATTACCGACCACGAGGAGGCGCTTCGTCTCTCCGGGAGCAGTAGCGCCACGGAGGCGCTGAGCTTCTTCAAGGAGCAGGGCGTTGGCGCCGTGGTCATTACCCACGGGGCGAACAACGTCCACCTCTACGCGGGGGAGGAGAGCAAGTTTCTCTCCCTCGGGCCGATTATGCTGCCGGTCTCGGAGCAGGTTGGCTCGGAGCTCGCCGCGGGCGCAGGGGCCGCGGGGGATACTACCGGTTGTGGAGACAACTTCTGCGGCGGTCTTATCTACGCCCTTGCGCAGCAGCACCGAAGCGACGGCTCCGCGAAGTATGACCTCATCGACGCAGCTCGGTGGGCGATAGTCTCAGGAGGCTTTGCCTGCTTCTACGTCGGGGGCACCTATTTCGAGGAGCGCATCGGAGAAAAGCGCGACAGCCTTGCCCCATACTACGAGGCGTACCGGAGCCAGATCTCTCTCAAGTGAAACGCATGAAAGAAAAAGAGCTACTCGTACAGTTCGGGGCGGGGAACATCGGCCGCTCCTTTCTCGGTCAAATCTTCGCCAGAAACGGCTGGGAAGTCCTGTTCGTGGACGTAGATGAGATGCTCCTGGAGACGCTGAACCGGGAGCGCCGGTACACCGTGGTGGTCAAGGACCCCGACGGCTCCGAGGAGCGTCTCACGATATCCGGGGTACGAGCGGTCGATGCCCGCGACCGAGACGCGGTGGCCAGAGAGCTTGCGAGAACCGCCTACGTCGCAACCTCCGTGGGAAGCGGTGCGATCCGCCGCGTCATACCTCATCTCGCCTCGGAGTGCGTCCGTCGGCACCGGGAAGAGCCGCAGCGCCGACCCTTCGACCTGATTCTCGCCGAGAACATCCACAACGGCTCCACCCTGGTAGAAGAGCTCCTCCTCAGCGCTCTCCCCGCTGAGACCGACCGGAGCCTCCTCCCCGGTATTATCGAGTGCAGCGTCGGCAAGATGGTGCCGTTGCTCCCGGAAGCGCTCAGGAAATCGGAGCCGACCACGGTCTTCGCCGAACGGTATAACAGCCTTATTCTCGACAAGAAGGCGTGGAAAAATCCCATACCCCCCATTCCTGAGCTCGTCCCGGTGGATAACATCGCCGCCTACGTGGATCGGAAACTCTTCATACACAACCTCGGCCACGCCGCCACGGCGTACCTCGGCTATATTAGCCACCCCGAGGCGACCTACCTCTGGGAGCTCTTGGAAGACCCCGAGGTTATCTCCAAAACGCGGAGCGCTATGGGGTGTGCCGCCGAAGCGCTGCTGCGTGCCTACCCGGAGAGTTTCAGCCGGGAGCAGCTTGCCGAACACATCGAAGACCTCCTCTACCGCTTTCGAAACAGAGCGCTGGGAGACACGGTGCACCGAGTCGGACGCGATCTCAAGCGGAAACTCGCGGGAGAGGATCGGGTAGTAGGGGCAATGAGGCTCGCCGAGAGGTGGGGCGTGGATCCCGACCCGATTGTAGCGGTCTACCGTAGCGCTCTGCAATTCAAGGCTCCCGATGAGAAGGGCGAGCTATTTCCGGCGGATGCGGAGTTTCACCGAGAGCTCGAGGAGCGCGGGGTTGAATACGCCCTGCGGGAGATTTCGGGCCTCGAGCCGGGGGAGAGTCTCTACGAGACGGTGAACTCCCGGCTCCCCTAGGCGCTACCTGCGGTGATGGCGGCGGATGCTTCGGATCGTCGCCGATATGAGAAAACTGAAGCCCATAAAGCCTCCGAGCAGGAACCCCGCGAGACCGATTAGGGGAATGCCGTTCCATCGCGGCTCGATCCCCGAGAGCACGATAAGGGCGGAGCTGACGATAAGAGCCGAGAGGACCAGCCCGAAGACGAGGCGGGAGCCAACGTTGTCCAGGGTGTCTCTGACCGGCTCGAGCCCGGCGTGAGCGATCACTACGCGGCGGTCCCGAAGAAACCGTCGAGCGTGCTCCAGATCCTTGGGCAACTTGCGAAAGATCTCACCGTACTCGTGGGCCGAGCGAATCGCAGTTCGGAGATTCTGGTTCGGCGAGAAGCGGTGCATAACTATCCGTCGCGAGAACTCCTGTAGCTTCTCAATAGTCTTGTACTCCGGGCTCAGAGTGGTGGCCACCTCCTCCAGAAGAACGAAACTCTTGAGGATATAGCTCAGGTTGAGGGGAGCCTTTATGCCGAACTCGCCGAGCACGAGAATGAGCTCCGAGAGGGACCTGGTGATGTCCAGGTCCTGTATCGGCAGGTCAACATACTCCTCCATAAAGGAGAACATCCTGAGCATCAGCCGTTCTTCATCCACGACGCTCTTGCTGTTGGTGAGGTCGAGAACCGCTTCGGTCACCACCTCCGGGTCCCGCCAGACGAGACCGAGAATAATCGTATTGAGGTGGTCCTGCTGAAAGGGAGGGATACTTCCCATCATACCGAAATCGAGAAAGCAGACCACATCCCCCTTGAGAACGAGGAGGTTTCCCGGGTGGGGATCGGCGTGATAGAAGCCGTTAATGAAGATCTGCTGAAGCATGAGCTCGGTGATGCGGTCCACCACGATGTCCGCGTTGGCCACACCTCGCTTCTCTCCCCAGAGAAGCTCGGTCATCCTGGTCCCCTCAACGTAGTCCAGGGTGAGAAGATTCTCGCTGCACCGCTCCTGATACACCCTCGGCACGTAGATGTTCGGGTTTTCCTTGAAGTAGTTTCGAAACTTCTGAATGTTCAACCGCTCGCGGTGAAAATCGAGCTCCCGATGGATCTGGCGGTCGAACTCATCGACGAGCTCGCAGGCGGTAAAAACCCTTCCGTCCCAGAGATGGCGGTCCACGATCTGGGCGAGCCGACGCATAATCAGAATGTCCGATTCCACCGTCTCTTCCGCCTCGGGACGGCGAATCTTCACCGCCACTCGGGCGCCGTCCTGGAGTCGCGCTCGATGAACCTGAGCTATACTCGCCGCGGCAACCGGTTCCCGCTCAAACTCCCGAAAAAGCTCATCCGGTCCCTTGCCAAAGTCCTTGCGGACCTGCCGTTCCACGGCCTCGTAGCCCACCGGCGGAACCTCCTCCCGAAGCCTCCGAAGCTCTACGATGAACTCCTCCGGAAGAAGCTCGTGTCGATTACTCAACAGCTGTCCAAACTTGACGAAGGTGGGCCCGAGCTCCTCCAGGACCCCGCGCACCTTCTTTGCGAGAGGGAGGTTGACCAGATTCTCTTTCTTCCGCTCCTCGCTCGTTCTGCTTCCCGCAGCCTTCCGCTTCGCCCTCACCCTGGTCGTGACGGTGACGTGTCGAAGAATCTCCCCGAAGCCGTACTTCGCCAGAATGGAGAGGATTTCGAGGTATCGCGCGCTGGTTCGAAAGGGGCGGAGCCTCACGTACCACAGAGTATCACAGACACCACGGCTGGAAAACTGAAACCCTTGACCAGCCGCCCCAGGGCGTGAAACATTCGTGGAGGAAAACTCATGGGCAGTCACGAGCATCACGGGCACGATCACCACGAACATCACCACGCACTCGGCCATACCCACTCGCATCACCACGGCTCCGGATCCATAGCCGTGGCCTTTGCGCTCAATCTTCTCTTCGCGGCGGTTGAGCTGGTAGGCGGGCTGCTGACCAACAGCGTGGCGATTCTCTCAGACGCGATCCATGACATCGGGGACGCCACGACCCTCGGAGTCGCCTGGTACCTCGAGCGGCTCTCTCGCGGCCGCCGCACCGGCCGGCTCACCTACGGTTTCAGGCGCTACAGTCTCCTGGGCGCCCTGGTAAGCGGTATTATCCTCCTCCTGGGCTCCACGGTCATACTCCTGGAGGCGATACCACGGCTTTTTCATCCCGAACCGGTAGATCCCCTCGGCATGATCGCCCTGGCGGTGCTCGGGTTACTGTTCAACGGGGCAGCGGTTTTTCGACTCCGCCGGGATGAGAGCACCAACAGCCGCATGGTAATGCTTCACCTTCTGGAGGACCTTCTCGGCTGGGCGGCGGTGCTCGTGGGATCGATCTTGATCTACTTCTTCGGTATAACCTGGCTCGATCCGGTCCTATCCATCGGGGTAACGCTATTTGTCCTGGCCCAAGCTATACCACGGCTACTGGAAGTTGGCCGTCTATTTATGCAGTACGCGCCTCCGGAAATCGAACTCGATGAGCTCTCCCGGGCGATGAGCCAACACCCCCTGGTCTCGGAGGTGCATGATCTCCATCTCTGGTCCCTCGACGGCCGCTACACCCTCCTCACGGCGCACCTGGTCGCCGCACGCAACGATCCTCCGCCTACCCTCGAGGAACTCGATACACTGCGAGCCGATCTTAAACGGACGCTGGCCACCCTCGGGGTGGACCACGCTACCCTCGAAGTGGAGGGGCCCGACGCGGCGTGCGCCGGCTGTGATCTTTGATCAGTGCGCCGCCATTCGGACGGTAAAGCGCACCGCCCCCCACTCCCAGGACTCCTCGAACTCGAGTCCGCCCTTTTCGGCGAAGAGGCGGGCGAGTCTACGGTTTAGCTCGCTCAGGCTCCTCGGGGAGCCCTCGGTGGCTCCGAGCCCCAGAGTGAGAGAAAGGGATAGCGTGTTACCGTGCCCGGCGAAATTGAGAGCGATATCCATCGCATCCACCTTCTTCCAGAGCGATAGACGAACTCCTTCGACCAGCTCCCGCAGTAGAAGCGCCGCGAACCGACCCGGTTCGACTCCCACCCGGGCGTCCACGCTCTCGACGGTGGCAAAGCCGGAACTCCGTTGCGGCTCCGGCGTCAGGCTCCGCGCGAGAAGCAAACTGACCACCGTTTCCAGCTCGCCGGCACTCATCTGATCACCATGCTGCTTCAGTTCTAGGAGCACTCTGTCCAAAACCTCGAGCCAGCGGAGACGAAGAGAAAGCGTCTGGGGGAGCTCTCCACCCCCCTCCGTATTGGCGTGGATCGAGATGAGCTGTTGCAGCAGCTCAAGAGTGGCGAGCCCTCGCCGTCGCACCCCTTCTTGCACCGCCAGCTTCAGCTCCTCCATCTCCTCTCCCTTCTCCCGGTTCTCCAAAAGGAGTTGAAGAAGCTCCACTGCGTTAAATATGAGGCCCCTTTCTTCGGCGGAAAGCGACTCAGCCCCATTTTCAGAATGGATTACCAGCTCTCCGTAACGACGACCGGTAGTCGCCAGGGGAAAGCGATCTCCCGATGCATCCGCGGAATCGCCCCGGTCTACCGCGAATCTCAGACCCGGCCATAACTCCGAAAGCGCCCCGGCAAAGACGCGCAGCGCACTCTCGGCGGTTCCGACCTGCTTGAGTCTGACGAATAGAAGCAGCAAGGCGTAGGACCGGTCCACGTGAGCGCTTACCTCCTCTTCACGACACCGGTAGACGGAACGGCGTGCTACTATGAACCTACCCCGCTTTTCTCAAGTATTCCACGAATAGGAAAGAGCCCACACCAGATCGGTGGGGGCCCTATATGCGTACTGAGTATTGCCTGAAAGGGTGATGCCACGCCCGCACCTCTCGAGGGAGGTGGGGAAGACTCACGATTTAGCTCTGGAGTTCCTGAAGACGCTCCTGTAGCTCCGGGTCCTGCTGAATTGTCTGAGCGATCTGGTTGAACTGCTGCACGTCGAGTCCCTCCTCCTCAACAGCCTCAACCATCTCCTGGTTGGATTGCTGCTGAATCTGCTGAATATCCTCCATTATCCGGTCATACTCAGCTTGCTCCGAGTCAGACGCCTCCTCGGAAGGGGCGGGACCACCCTGATCGGCCCGATAGAGCTCCTGGAAGCGGCTTTCATCCAGGGAGGAGTCCGAAACCACCCCTTGCGTCTCCTCCACCATTTCCTGACGAATGCTCTGTACATTCTCCAGGGCCGCGGCGAATTGCTCCAGCTGCTCCTCGGAGACGTTTGCTTGGTCAGAGTTTCCCTGATTCGTGCTCTGAGCAAAGCCGGTCGTGCCGAGGACGAGAGCAAAGAGTAGGGTAAACATGCCTACTGCAAGACGTCGTACCGTCACATTTTGTCGATTCTTCATATACTACAAGCGTATTAGCCCGGCGGTCCGAGCGTCAACCCGACCCTGCGGCGTGCTCCTCACTCCCCTCCAATCGCGCGTTCTTCGAGATTCAGCGTCTCAGAGAGCTGCGGCAGCACGGCGAGTAGGGGAGCGTCGAGACGAAATGAGGCGAGCTCATCTCCTCTCGTCTCACCGAGGTTTACAATGGCCACGGGACGCCCCAGCCGGGCGGCTCGTTCCACGAAGCGAAACCCCGAGTAAACCTTGAGAGAGCTCCCGAGAACGAGAAGGGCCTCCGCCTCCTCCACCATGCGAAAAACCGTTTCCACCCTCTGTACCGGCACGTTCTCCCCGAAGAAGACCACGTCAGGCTTCAGCATCCCGCCACATGCGAGACAGTGAGGAATCTCGAAAGATTTCGTGAGCTCTTCCGGCAACTCCGCGTCACCGTCCGGGGCTTCTTCAACCTGCCATTCGTTCCACCTACGGTTCTCCCGGAGCATTCTATTCTGAAGCGCGTGCCGGGACTCAACGGCGCCGCAGTCGAGACAGAGCACCCTGGAGAGGTTTCCGTGAAGCTCCACGATGGTAGTGGAGCCCGCTTTTCGGTGAAGACCATCCACATTCTGGGTGACAACCCCCGAGGCCAGGCCCGTCGCCTCGAGTCGAGCCACAACGATGTGGGAGGGGTTCGGTTTCACCGAGGCGATTAACGGCCAGCCGAGGGTGCTTCTCGCCCAGTAACGCCGACGCGCCTCCTCGTTTCGGATAAACTCCGAGTAGGTTACGGGAGAGCGCTTTCTGAGGCTTCCCTGAGGACCTCGATAGTCAGGTATGCCTGAGTCGGTGCTTATCCCGGCGCCGGTCAGGATCAGCGTTCGCCGGTCACGCAGAAGCCAGGCGAGCTCGGATACGGAAGAAGTGTGCAGCTTCGGTGCCACGGCCGAAGCATAGCTACCGCTCGAGTTCGAGGTCAACCCGGATGGATCCTCGATTCCGCTTTGACGGCCCGGTCGGTTTGGACCGACATTGTAGTTGATGGTGACGGAGATCATCCTCGAGCCCCTAGGTCTCGGAGGCATCCCTTTCTGGGTGCAGCTTCTGCTTCTCGTTCTCCTTGCGGACCTGGCGTACTGGTTTCTCTCATGGGCGGCATCTTTTCTTGTGCGCAAAGAACGAGTCGAAGCAGCCCGCCGCTTTCTCAAGGGGACTAGGGTGCCGGTGTGGCTCATCCTCGCGGTTCTCATCCTCCACTGGGGAGTGGGTACCGCCTTTCCCGACACTCCCCTCGCGACGCTTCTGGACCGCCTCGTCCCGGTGCTGCTCGTCTTCAGTTTAATGCTTCTCGCGTTGCGGGTAACGGCCGGCCTATTCGATCTGCTGCGCCGCAGATTCGACGTCTCCGCGCCGAACAACCTCCGGGCTCGCAAGGCGACAACCCAGATCAACCTGCTCCAGCGGGTGGTAACCTTTATCGTTATCCTCATTTCCGTCTCGGCGGCGCTGATGACCGTACCGGGCGTGAGAAGCTATGGAACCTCCCTTCTAGCCTCCGCCGGTGTGGCCGGTATCGTCCTCGGATTCGCCGCTCAGCAGACTCTCGCAAACATCCTCGCGGGTATTCAGATCGCCATAGCCCAGCCATTACGCTACGACGACGCCGTGGTAATTGACGGTGAGTGGGGGTGGGTGGAAGAGACTACCCTCACCTACATTGTCGTCCGTCTTTGGGACCGGAGGCGGCTCATCGTGCCCATCTCCCACCTCTTGCAGCGATCCTTCGAGAACTGGACGCGAAGCAGCAGCTCCGTTATCGGGACGGTCACCCTCTATCTCGACTACTACGCCGACGTAGACGGAATTCGGCGCGAACAGAGCGCCGCCCTCGGTGAGACGAAGCTCTGGGACGGTGACGTCAACGTCGTCCAGGTAATAGAGAGTACCGAAAGCACCATGGTTGTCCGCTCCCTGGTGAGTGCAAAAGACTCTCCGACGACCTGGGACCTTCGCTGCTACCTTCGGGAGCGGCTGATTAACTATCTCCGCTCAGAGCAGCCCCGGGCACTCCCTCGACGGCGTCACGCCATTGACCAGGAGGGGCGCCACGACTCGCTGCCGGAGAGCGACGATAGCCCGGACCTCTGAGCGATAGCGCCGACTTCTGAGGGATCGGGTTCTCAGCCGCCCCAGGTCGCTTTTAGCACGCGAAGCCAGTTGGCGTAGCGTAGCTTCTCGACTTCTCCTTCGCTGAAGCCCGACTCTCCCAGCGCCCTGAGAAGCTTCGGGAGCCCCGCGGCGCTTCCGATTTCCTTCGGCACTACGGTGCCGTCAAAATCGGAGCCGAAGCCGACGTGGTCTATTCCGGCAAGGGAGACCAAATGACGGAGGTGGTCGATCATAACCGAAATCGGGGTGTCCTCTTCTACCTTGCCGTCTTTTCGAAGAAAGAGGGTGCCGAAATTGAGCCCCACAAGACCTCCGCTCCTTCCAATCGCCTCCAACTGCCGGTCGGTCAGGTTTCGGCTACTCTTGCAGAGCGACCAGGCGTTCGAGTGCGAAGCAACGAGAGGAGCGTCGCTGAGCTCCGCCACATCCCAGAATCCCCGCTCGCTGAGGTGGGAGAGATCGAAAAGAATCCTCAGCTCATTGCAGCGACGCAAGAGCCGTTTTCCCGCCGCCGTCAGGCCCGGTGCCGTGTCCGGGCTTCCCTGGCGATAAATGGGTACGCCGTAGCCGAACCGGTTGGGCCTGCTCCAGAGCGGCCCGAGGGAGCGTAAACCCGCCGCGTGAAAGAGATCGAGTTCCTCGAGGGAGTCCGATATCCCCTCGGCCCCTTCCATGTGGGCCACCACCGCAATCGCCCCCGCCTCTCGGGCCGCTTCTATCTCCGCGACGCTCCGAACCAGCCGTAGAGCACGGTCTGATGCGGCGATGAGCCGCAGGAGTATGGAGAACTGCCGAATCGACACCTCCCGGGCCCGATCGAGGGGCACCGGGGAGGGCAGCTTCGCGGATCCCTCCCCCTCACCGCCCTCTTCCTCCTCCTTGGTTGGAGGGATGAAAACGGCAAATAGTCCCCCGCTGAATCCACCCTGCCGGAGAGCGCCGAGGGAGATGTGCTTCGCCTTCTCTCCGGTGAAAAAATTTATGTCCGGATCCGAGAAGAGCCTTGCCAGGAGATCGTTGTGCCCGTCAAAGATTGGTGATTGCTCCATGAGTTCCGGAGGGTAGCACGAAACCGGTTAAACTGTACCGCTCCTTACGTTGACACCGGAGGGAGGGGCGGCGATAGTAGGTCAAAAGGAGAAGATGTGAGCGAAAGCGTGGCCTACACCGGCGATCAGGATCTCAACCGAATGATCGAAGCGGCCCTGAGACGGGCGGACCCGGAGCTCATGATAGCGAAGGCACTCTCGATCCAGGCCGAGGAGCTCACTCTGCGTACCGAGAATAGTGAGCTCTCCATCCACCTCGGGGCGTTCGACCGGATCCTTCTACTAGGCCTAGGCAAGGCGTCCGCCCGCATGGCCCGGGCGATGGAGGCGAAACTCGGCGATCGCATCGCCGGCGGGGTGGTGGTTACCAAGCACGGCCATGGTGAGCCGCTCGAGCGGGCAGAGCTCTTCGAGGCGGGTCATCCCGTTCCCGATGAGGCGGGGGTGCGAGCAGCGAGAAGGATGGAAGAGCTTCTTGAAACCGTCGACGAAAGGACCCTCTGCTTTACCGTCGTCTCCGGCGGCGGCTCGGCTCTCCTCGTCTCTCCCTACCGGGACGAGGAGCGGGAGCTTACCCTTCAGGAGATCCAGGAGACTACCCGGCTGCTGCTCTCCTGCGGCGCTGCAATTCAGGAGATAAACTGCATCAGAAAGCACCTGTCCAACGTGAAAGGCGGGCGCTTTGCACGGCTGCTCTATCCGGCCCGATCGGTAAATCTCATCCTCTCGGACGTGATAGGCGACGATCCGGCGAGCATCGCCTCCGGCATAACCGCCCCGGATCCGACCACCTATACGGAAGCTCTGGAAATCGCTCGCTGGCACGGTATTCTCGATAGCCTGCCGAAGCGAGTGCGGGAGGTGATCGAGCTCGGTGCAGCGGGTAAGATTCCCGAAACCCCCGGTCCCGGTGACCCGGTATTCGAGAGAGTACAGAACGTCGTGATCGGCTCGAACTCTCAGGCTCTCATGGCAGCCGCCGCGACGGCCCGGGAGCTCGGCTACGAGACCGCTCCGCTGACCTCACGCCTCGCCGGTGAGGCGAGCGAGGTGGGCAAACTCTTTCCCGCCCTTGCTCGTGACATAAGAGAGAAGCGCATGCTGCTCGCCCCCCCAGCCTGTGTCCTTGCCGGAGGAGAGACTACCGTCACCCTCCGGGAGGGGCACGGCAAAGGGGGACGCAATCAGGAACTCGCGCTGACGGTGCTCCGGGAGATGGTCCGGGCTCCGGAGGCGTTCTCCGGCGTATCCTTTGCAAGCGTCGGGACCGACGGGAACGACGGCCCGACCGACAGCGCCGGAGCCTGGATAACCGGGACAATTGTGGAGAAGGCGAAGGCGGATCCCGAAGGAGTGGAGCAGGCGTTAAGAAACAACGACGCTTATCCCTATTTGCAGAGCCTCGGAGCCCACATTATGACCGGACCCACGAACACCAACGTCTGTGACCTGCAGCTCCTCCTTATCAGGTAGCGCCTTCGAGCAACTCCTCCCGTATCCAGCGAGCAAGAACCTCCCCCAGGGTGCGCTCTCCTTCCGCGTCAAGGTGAATGCCATCGGGAAAGGGACACTCCACATGAGCCGCGGCGTCGAGGAACGGGACCCCAACTCCTCGGCGACAAGTCGATACTCCTGCGCCAGAGCCAAAGGCTTGTGAGAGACCAGGCAGGGACGCAGATAGCGCAGCCCGTTTCGCCCCGGCTCAATGGTGTCCTCGAGGACCGTGGTCCTTCCGTTCAAGCCCTCCGGGATGAGGCGGTATCCGGGCCCGTGCATCGTGCCGGCCACGGTGGTCCACCGGTACCCATAATCGTGGCGCTCTCCGGTCCGGGGGTTGTAGCCCCAGGTATTCGAGGCGCCATAGCAGAGGATGCTCTTCACCTGTTCAGCCATACGAAGCTCCCGTTTTCGTATCCGTAACCATGGAGGCAGTGTAGCACGGGGGGCGAGCCATCCGCTTTACCTCGCGCCGTTTACGTGATAGAGAGAGCCGATGATGGTACGACTCGCGCTTCGGCTTCTCATACTGCTTCTCCTCCCCTTTTCCCTTGCTGCTCAGGAGCACCCCTCGGGACCCCTCGGCTCCGCCCTAGTCGACGAGGCAGGGATGCTCTGGGTACGCACCGCACGGGGATGGGAGAGGCGAATGGATGGGCTCCCCACTCGACAGGTCTATCCCTTCGATCAGCCTCGGCCGATTCGCCTTACCGGCGTGAGCAGCGCGCCTGGCGGTACATTTCTTCTCACGTCCAGTACCGAGCTCTTTCGGGGAAGGCCGGGCGACTGGCAGCGAGTCGTCAGTCGCGACCGCCTGGGAACCTACGCGTACCTCACCACCGGCGCGGCCCACCCCCGAGAGAGTGAGACGATCGCCCTTGGGACCTCCTTTCACGGGCTCTTTCTCTCCGACGACGGCGGAGAGAGCTGGAAAGACTTGAGCGACCGTCTCCCGTCGCTCCTTCGCGGCGCGGGCTATATGGAGGAAATTGGCTCCCTCACCTTCGATCGAAGCGGCGAATCGCTCTACCTGCTCTCGAACTTCGGAGCGTCTCTTCTCCGCCTAGAGATCAGCGGAGGATCCGACTCCCCGGCACGGAGCGTCGCGTTACCCCCGGAGATCGAACGGGGCAGGATGCTCCATCGTGCCGCCGACGGTGCACTGGTGCTCAGCGGGGAGGTAGCAGGTACCGAGGAACTCGCCGCCTACGAGCTCGCCACGGAGGGGTGGGTCCGCCGGGGAGAGGAGCCCCATCCGGCAGCGGTTGGAGAGCTGAGCCGCTCGCAACGCTCCCGCCGCGCCCTTGCGGCGGATAAGCGGGGGATCTATATCCCCATCCTCCAGGCGCGTGGTGACGAGCTTGAGCGGCACATCGAATTTGCCAAGCGCCACGACATCAACGCGTTCGTCATGGACTTCAAGGATGACTGGGGACGGATTACCTTCGACGCGGAGCTCCCAATGGCTCGCCGCGTCGGCTCCCGCAGGGCGCATTTGAACTTGGACGAGCTAGTGCGGCGCCTCGAGGAAGCGGGGATCTATCTTATCGGTCGGGTAGTAGTGTTCAAGGATCGGGAGCTTCACGGCTACGCGGAGGGACGTTACGCTATTCGGGACCGGAAAAATGGAGGCCTCTGGGGCGTTCCTCTCTCCCCGCCGGAAGTGGAAGGCGAGCCGACCGAAGAAACTCTGCGGGAGCACTGGGTCGACCCCTACTCTCAGGATGTCTGGGAGTACAACGTCTCCCTGGCGGCGGAGCTCGAGCGAAGAGGCGTCGATGAGATTCAGTTCGACTACATCCGTTTTCCCTCGGACGGTCCGGTCGAACGGATGAGCTTTCCCCATGGTCGGAAGGGAATGGGAAAGGAGGAGGCTCTCGAATCCTTTCTTACCATGGCTCGGGAACGGCTTACCCTGCCCATCAGCGTGGACGTCTTCGGTTTCAACGGCTACTACGAAATGGACTATCTCGGCCAGAACATCGCCATGATCTCTCGCAAGGTAGACGTGATAAGCCCGATGCTCTACCCGAGTCACTTCGCGCGCGAGTTTCTCGGGGAGCTTCCCTACCTCGATCGGGCCAGGGCGATCTACGAGAACGGCTCCTCCCGGGCGCGTCGCATCGCCGATAACCGAGCGATAATTCGTCCCTACATCCAGGCGTTCCTTGTCGGAGGGGAGCTCGAAATGGAGGAGTCGGAGTACAGGCGGTATTTGGAGGAACAGGTTTCTGGAGCGCGGGCGGGAAACGCCTCGGGCCACCTGCTCTGGAACAACTCCGGTCGCTACTACATGGTCGAGTGATGCACCTCGATTACATGAAACACGCCGCAGACGCGACTGCGTCCCTTACCGTGGTCCTCTCCGCCTCTCCCGGAGCCACGACGGTGGCATCGGCAGGCCGAAGGAGACGCCGGTGAGCTCCTCGGAGATTTCCCAGAGACGACGGGCGTCCTCCCAGGAGGTGGCGGCCCTGGAGGGACGCACCTGCACCGGAAACCCGCGAGTCTGGAGCCACTCAGGACCGTAGAGAGTTCCGCCTTCCGCATCTTCGGCGGTGGCGGCGTAGAGTTGCGGTAGCGCCCCCATTTCCGCGGACTGAGAAATGGCGTAGTGCATCGTGGTGTAGACGGCTCTTTCGAAACGGGAGGCGGAGGATTGGACGGTTCGCTGCTGCAGCGTGGTCTCCGCCAGACCCGGGTGGGCTGCCATGCTAAGAGAGTCGCTTCCGGCAGCGGCAAAGCGACGGTTTAGCTCGAAGGCGAAGAGCAGGTTGGCAAGCTTGCTCCGACCGTATGCGCGGTAGCGACCGTAGCTCCGACGACTCTGCAAATCATCGAAGTCGATTCTCGCAAACTTGTGCGCCGTGCTGGTCACGGTGACAACTCGACTTCCCGGCGTTTCCAGCAGCCGAGGCAACAGCAGGCCGGTGAGGGCAAAGTGACCGAGGTGGTTGACTCCGAACTGGAGCTCGAAGCCGTCCCGGGTCTCTTTTCGCGGAGGAGCCATTATCCCGGCGCTGTTTATGAGCATGTCAAGACGATTATGGCGAGAGAGGTATGCTTGGGAGGCGTCGCGAATGGACTCCTGCGAGGCGAGGTCGAGCAGGAGAAGCTCCAGCTCAGCTTTCGGCACGGCAGTAAGGAGCCCATCCCTCGCCCTCTTGGCCCGCTCCTCGTCCCGGCACGCCATAACAACTCGCGCGCCCTTTCTTGCGAGGGCGAGAGTGGTCTGGTACCCGAGGCCGGTGTTGGCGCCGGTGACCAGAGCTATCCGACCGGACTGATCCGGCATCTCTTCGCTGCTCCAGTGCATGGATAAAACGTATCGCAACTCCCCGGCTTTGTATATTCCCACGCTCTCGAAACAGGCCGCGCCACGTATCAGCCACGCCCCAGACTACGTACTCCTTCAGGGCACCCCGAGGAATCCCTCGAGAGCGGCAAGAAAGGGGGTGGCGTTGGAGAACATCGCCGGGTGTCCCCCGCGGTTAAAGATGATCGTCTCCGCCGCCGGCAGACGGGAGGCGAAGGCGCCGAGTCGCTCGGCGACATTGGGAATGAGCTCGTCCTCCCGACTTCCGGTGACGAGCACCGGAATGGTGAGCCTTCCGGGGTCCTCAACGTAGAGCGGCAGACGGCGACCGGCGGCCTCGGTGATCGCCAAGGTGTCGCTGTTTATCACCTCCCGCCAATCCGAGCCGTGAAGGGAAGCCCAGAATCGCGCAAGCTCCGGTTCTTCCATCGCCCGTTCTCGTCCCGCGGCGAGACTCACCGCCTCTTCCGGCCGTATTCGAGAACCGAAAAAGCTGTCCGCCACCAGTCGCCTAATGCGCCCAGGATCGATGAGAGCGAGATTGATGGCGACGATAGCGCCGCCGCTCGTCCCGAGAACGTCGAGGCGCGGGATGTGGAGCTCCTCCAGAAGCTCCTTAATCGCCAGGGCGTTTGTCTTCCAGAGGTGTCCCGGACGCTCCCGGTAGCGGTCGGACCGGCCGTGGCCGAGGAGATCGACGAGAAGAACCCGGCGCTTATCGCTTAGGCTTGGTAGCATCGCCGAGAAGACCGCGGAGGAGGCGGTGTTTCCGTGAATGAGCATAAGCACCGGCAATCCAGGGTCGCCGTGTATCTCGTAGTAGAGCCCGATGTCGACCTGACGACTCATTTCCCCTCCTTTTCCGCGTTCACCGGCCCATGGTACCCTCAAGACGGAATGAGACACAATCGCTTCCAGAGATGGTTTGCGACACACGCCGTGGCGGCTGGAGTGAGAATCTCGGTGAGCCCGGGTCAGGACGATTCGAGGGGAGCGGAAATCCCGGCGGCTTCGAGCGGTGATCCACCGCTGGCCGAGCCGCCGCCCGGAAATCTACCGTTCCACAACCTCCTCGGCCGCGATAAAACCGGCTACTTTGTGGAGTCGCCGAGTAACGAGGGGGTGCACGGCCTCCGGAATCTGTCGCCGTCTGATCTCCTCGGCGAACCTCGCCTCCAAACGCACGGCAAGCTCCTCCACCGGATAGTCGAGCTCTTCACAGGAGAGGTCATCCAAGAGCGAAAGCAGCCGGTCCACTCCGGCGATCTCCCGCTCGAGGAGCGCAGTGTTCTCATTGTAGACATAGTCGGTAATCTGCCTGAGGCCGACGCGGCTTACAAGCAGCTCCTCCATCGTCCTGAGGTCGCTCTTGATGTCTTCGAACTCAACCTTTAGGAGAGATATAAAGTGCCTAGATGTGCAACTCATAGGCGCCTCCTTTCACTTCCATCCTACACCCTATGCTCCTCCGACGCCAGAAATCGCCGAACGCCTACCGTCGCAGGTACTCAGAGATGTAACCTTCATACTCCCGGCGCCGCTTTTCAGGGAGGCCGGCGTAGCCGGTTATGGTCCCTCGACAAGCAGGGGTGCCGCAGCCACACTCCAACGGCGCCATTTCGACCTCGGTCATGGCGTAGTCGAAGGTGATTTCATCGCCTGGGTCAATGGGGTGCCGGGCGACGAGAAGACGTGTTCCCCGGATACCGCAGTTCGGGTCGCAAGAGTGGTTGACGAACCGACCGGGAGGCTCGACCTCCAGATGCTGGTCACGCGCTATCTGCAGCGTGTGGGAACCTCTATTCGCGACCAGATCGCCCCGAAACTCCAACACGACTTCTCCCGGCTCGATTCGGCGCGTAGCAACTACTCCTTTGCCCATCTCGCCGCCACCGACAACCCTCACCGGATCAAGTCTCACGAAGTTCCTCCCGGAGATACCAGGTGAGAAACTGCGTCAACGGCTCCCAGGCGTGATTTCCGTAGCCGCCAGCTTTCAGATACGCCCGGGGAATTCCGCGCTCCTTGAGGAAACTGTAGACATGCTGGTCCCGCTCCATCATTTGATGGAGAGAGAGACGAATACCGCCGGAGGAGGGAAGTTCATCTCGCTCGTACGGGTCCGCGCCGTAGAGAACAATAGCGAGGTCGGGCAATCCGAAGCTCTCCATCTGCTCCAGGCCGTGGGCGAGGAGCGGCAGGTAGGCGTCTTCTTCGTTCACGGCCACCGGAATATCGACGTCGCTCGGCACATGGGAGGGGTGGAGGGATCCGTCAGGAAGATACTCCGACCGATCCATGGGCCATCCCCTGGACATGTGAATACTCAAGGTGCGAATGGTAGGATCATCGAAAGTGAGAGCCGCCGTCCCGTCCCCCTTGTGTACATCTAAATCGATGATCCAAATGGTGGACGCGAGCCCCTTGAACTGGGAGGCCCGGGCGGCGATCACCGGATCGTTGACGAGACAGAAACCATCACCGGTGGCACGCTTGGCGTGATGCATCCCCCCGCTGAGAAAGAAGCAAGAGCCCTCCCGCAGAGCGTGCTCGCAGGAGGCGACGCTCCCGGCGGTGGTTATGAGGGCGTGGTTGACTATTTCCGAGAGAGGACGGTTTCCGTGGCGAGGATCGTAGCGGTGGTAGTGCCCCTGTCGATCGATAAGCTCGTAGGTCTTAATTACCTCCTCCTCCGCGCCCTCCCCGAGGAGTCGTTCAACATACGCCGGATCATGGACTAGCTCGACAAACTCCCGGTCCAGGGGAGCGGAGGGAGCGGGATGAAGCCATTCATCCTTCCGGGGGCCAAAGAGCGGATCCGCCATGAGACGCTCGAGGGTCCGCTTCACCGAACTCGGTGAGATCGGTATGGCGATTCCGTATTCACGCATGGGAGGTCGAGAAACCGGTTCAAAGAGGATCACCGGCGCAGTATACGGCGGGACACGGGAAGGGGGCAATCACATCGCCCCCGAAGCGGTACACCGCGGGTATCACGGTGTCTGGACCGAGGATCCCGCCTATGTCGGCTAAACCCGAGCCAGGAGCCCGCCGTCGACGTAGATAATCTGGCCGTTCACAAAGTTCGACGCCGAAGAGGCAAGGAAGAGCGCCGGGCCGATGAGTTCTTCCGGTTCTCCCCAGCGAGCTGCGGGAACTCTCCCCTTCAGCCAGCTGTCAAACTCTTCGTTCTCTCTAAGTGGCTTGGTAAGATCGGTGGCGAAGAAGCCCGGGCCGATCGCGTTGCACTGAACATTGTGCCTTCCCCACTCCGTAGCCATCTCCTGGGTTAGCATCTTTAGGCCTGCCTTCGCTGCCGCATAGGCGCTTACGGTGTCACGGGCGACCGCGGAGAGGAAGGAGCAGGTATTGACCACCTTGCCGGCCCCCTTTTCGATCATTCCCGGCACCGCCCGACGGGCAAGAAGAAAAGAGCCGGTAAGGTGCACGTTCAGCATGCTGTTCCACTCATCCCTGCTCATTTCAAGGAGGGGAGAGCGAATGATCGCCCCGGCGTTGTTAAAGAGTATGTCCGGTTTGCCGATCTCTTGTTCGATCACGGTCATCCCTTTCTCGATACTCTCTTCATCGGTAACGTCGAAAGGTGCCGCGAAGGCGCGGTGTCCCGTTTGCCTCAACTCCGCCACCGCCATATCGACCGTTTCCCGGTGACGCCCGTTGATAACAACGGTAGCCCCGGCTGCCGCGAGACCCTCCGCCATGGCCCGACCGAGACCCCGATGGGAACCGGTAACCAGCGCGATCTTTCCCTTCAGGTCAAAGAGAGCACTGCTCATTCGAAAGCTCCTCGTTTTGGTGTACCCGGCCATCATACGGCGAGCTCACATCCCGGTCAAAGAGATTAGCTGCGTGAGCTACGATCAACGCAATTTAGAGAGAAATTAAGTATACATTCCTTTCTTGAAATCGGTTAAAGTGCTTATGCTTATAGAGTTTATTAACGTTTAAAAAGAGGTCTGTATGGAAGCACCTGGACTCCACAACGCACTCTATCCCGGTTTTGACCGAGCGCTCGTGGAGCGGAGTTGGACATATCTGTGCACCTCTGGATCCATTAGGGTCTACGATAGCGAGAACGTTCGTTCCCAATGCCTCAAGGATTACCCGCAGATCAACTGGAAGGAGCAGTTGGTGCCGGCGATCTGTGGCGGCGTTGAGACGGTGCAGAGCGACCTCGATGCGGAGACTAACGGCGCGGCTCATCCCCTGATAATCCGCGCCCCGAAGCTCGGCGTAAAGATACCCGTCGATCTCCGGTACGCCGTGGACGACCCGACGGAGGGTATTGCCGCGGTTATGCAACTCCTGCCGATCGAGGCCCTTCCCGAGACGATCCGCTTCGGCGACACCGCCTTTCTCATCGATCAAGCAGGTAAAAACTACGAGGAAGCAATAGAAGCTCTCAGAGTGATCTCTGAGCGCAAGCAACGCTTTTTCACCTGCAATGAGATCGATCATCACATGTTCACCCACGTTTTCGACAACGGTAACTACCACCGGAGTTTTCTAATCGTCGAGGTTTAGCCCTCTTCACTATTCACGTTTGGAATCAAAAAGGCGATCTTTCATTTATGAGCGAGTCGGTACGGCACTCTCCGAGGGGCCGGAACCATCGGATGGCGCAACTCGAGGCAATTCTCCTGCTGCTTCTGATCGGGTCGCCGGTCGGCGCTCAGGAAGCTCTCCTCATACCGATTCACGGTCCGATCGACCGGTTTCAGTCCGTACTGGTGCAACGGGGCGTGGAACGGGCGCTTAGGGAGGAGTTCGACTACCTCGTACTGGACATCGACACGTTCGGCGGAAGAGTGGACTCGGCCCTCGAGATCGCGAACGCCCTCGGCGGCGCGACCGGGGTTACAACCGTCGCCTACGTCGGAAACACCCCCCGTGGACGAGGGGTGAGCTGGTCCGCCGGCGCGCTCATAGCATTTGCCTCTAACGAGATCTACCTCGCCCCGGGAACCTCTATAGGCGCGGCGTCGCCGGTTCTGCAGGGTCCTGAGGGGCAGGAAGCGGCGAACGAAAAGACGGTGAGTGCCATCCGGGGACAGATGGCTGCCCTCGCCGAGCGCAACGGCCACCCCCCGGCGGTGGCCCGCGCGATGGTAGACGCTTCCGTCGTTCTGACGGCGGTCGAAGTGAACGGCGAGCTCACGCTTCTCTCCGCTCAGGAGCTTGCTGCCTTGGAAAGCGACGAGTCAGTGGAGTTTTCTCGTGGGGAGATCGTTTCCGAGGAGGGTAAACTCCTCACCCTCACTTCCGGAGAAATGGAGCGATACGGTATCTCGAAAGGAAGTCCCCCGACTCGGGAGGCCCTCGGTGGGACCCTCGGAGTCCCGGATTTCACGGTCATGGAGCCCTCAGCCACGGACCGAGTCGTCTCGGTCCTCACCAGTTCCGGGTTTACATCCCTTCTCATTCTGGCTGGACTGGTAGCGCTCTTCATGGAGATTACCAGTCCCGGCTTCGGTCTGCCTGGTGCAGTTGCCCTTACCGCTTTTGCCACCCTTTTCGCCTCGAATCTCCTTCTCGGCCGCGCGGGCTCTCTGGAGATTATCCTCTTTGTGCTCGGCGTAGGGCTGCTGATTTTTGAGATCTTCGTAATACCGGGATTCGGTGTTGCCGGTATCACCGGGCTCATCGCATTAGCAGTCTCTCTTATACTCTCCCTCCAGCGCTTTGTGATTCCGGAGTTCTCCTATCAGTGGGAGATACTCGGGCGGAACGTGCTCCTTGTTGTCGGCAGCCTCCTCGGTGCGGTTCTCGGGGCGTTGCTCCTCGCAATGCTCGTAAAGAACACGCGCCTCTTCTCGCGGCTTGCCCTCGCGGAAAGCCAGGAAGCCTCCGCGGGCTACACGGCGCAGGAGGAATCAGTCTCGAAACGTTACCTCAACCGGGAAGGGGCGGCGGAAACCACACTTCGACCGGCGGGAAAGGTTCGGCTGGGAGATGAGGTGCTACCGGCGGAAAGCGAGGGAAGCTTCATAGAGAAGGGCGCTCCGGTGAGAGTAGTCCGAGTCGACGGTAATCGGTTGGTGGTACGGGAGGTCTAACGTGCCGATCTGGACGCTCTTTCTGCTGATCCTTATCGGGTCCTTCGCCATTTTGGCGGAGTTCTTTGTCCCCGCCTTCGGCATCGTCGGCGTAGCCGGGCTGACCATCGCGGTGGTTGCGGTGGTCCTCGGCTTCTCCCAACATCCGGAACCGTGGGGAGTGATTCTGCTGCTGACCGCTCTCGTCGTGGTGCCCACGGTGGTCCTCGGCGGATTCCGGCGCTTTCCGAAGAGCTTCTTCGGCAGGCGAATGATCCTCACAACCGACGAGAACGACGCCCCTTCGGAGACGGAAGCCGTGAGGATCGGAACGGAAGGGGAAGCATTGACGGATCTCCATCCCATAGGAGTTGCCCGGCTCCGGGGAGAACGAAAGAGCGTTGTCACCGGCGGGGAGTACCTGGAAGCGGGAACCGTGGTGGAAGTGATCGCCGTGGAAGGTGCCCGCATCGTTGTAAGGAGGAAGAACAATGTCAGTTGAGCTCATCATTCTCTACGTGGTTCTCGGCCTGGTTGCCCTGGGCCTCATCTTCATTTTTGTCCGCTTCTTCGGACTCTGGTTTCGGGCGCTCCTCTCCGGAGCCGCGGTGCCGATAGCTCGAATCATCGGTATGTGGTTGAGAAAAGTAGATCCGGCGGTAATCGTGGACAGCCGGATTATCCTCGTAAAGGCAGGCATTCCGATGGAGCCGGAGCTGCTGGAGACGCACTACCTCGCCCGGGGCGACGTCCGTAGGGTGAGCCAGTCCCTGGTAGCGGCGAACAAAGCGAACATCCCTCTTAATTTTCAGCGCGCTGCGGCGATCGACCTCGCAGGGCGAGACGTCCTGGACGCTGTTAAGACCAGCGTTAACCCCAAGGTTATCGACTGCCCGGACCCAACCAAGGGAAAGGAGGCGATCGAGGCGGTTGCCAAGGACGGGATCCAACTCCGAGTAAAGGCGCGGGTCACGGTCCGGGCCAACATCGAGCGCCTCGTTGGGGGGGCAACGGAGGAAACCATAATCGCCCGGGTCGGCGAAGGGATCGTCACCACCATCGGATCCTCTGAGACCTACAAGGATGTGCTGGAGAACCCGGACCTGATATCCCGAAGAGTTCTCGAAAAGGGACTCGACGCGGGGACGGCCTTCGAGATTCTCTCCATCGATATTGCCGATATTGACGTGGCCCAAAACGTTGGAGCGAAGCTCCAGGCGGACCAGGCGGAAGCGGACAAGCGGCGCTTTCAGGCGGAGGCTGAGAAGCGACGGGCCGCGGCGACGGCGAAGGAGCAGGAGATGCGGGCGGAGGTTCAGGAGAACCGTGCGAAGGTTGTGCTGGCCGAGGCGGAGATCCCGAAGGCGATCGCCGAGGCGTTCAGAGAAGGCAACCTCGGAGTTCTGGATTACTACCGCCTGCGCAACATCCAGGCTGATACGCAGATGCGAAACTCCATAGGCGGTGAGGGCGAGAGTCAGGGAGGTGAGAGTAGTGATTGATTCGCTCTTCGATCTCATCGTCGCTGCCTTCATCGCCTCCCTGCCGATCCTTCTAGCGATCATCAGAAGCAGGCGGAATAGAGCTGGTCGAGGGCGAATGCGACGGACCGGGAAAGAGACGGATGGAGCCGAGGAGGCTGTCGATTCCGGAGCCCGAGATACCGAGAAGCGCAAGGGATGGGCCGGCGGCTTCTTCCGTCGCCTTCGAAGAGAGACCGCTCCTGAGCGTAATGAGACCCCGACAGCTCCGCCGGAACCGGAAAGGCCTAAACCCCGACGGCCACAACCGTCTAGAGAGGAAGGCGACGCGATAGAGGGGCTCGAAGCAGAGAGAAGAGAAGCGGGTGCCGGGGGCGGAGAACGGCTTCTAGAGCGGGTTGATCCTTACCCTCCACTGCAACGGGCGGTTATTCTGAAGGAGCTCCTCGGTCCTCCCAAGGGGCTGGAATAGTGTAAGCCGCCGCCATAGCGAGTGGCGCGCTTCGAGCTCCGCTCACAGGTCCATAAGTCGTTTGAGCTCAGCCGCGGGCATTGGTCGGGCGAAGTAGTATCCCTGCATCAGCGTGCACCCGAGCTCTTTCAGGATCTCCACTTGGCCCTGAGTGGTCACGCCTTCCATTACCACCTCTTTTCCCCGGGAGCGAACCGTTTGGAGAACGTTGGCGAGATACGCTCGCTCTTCCGCGTCCTCTTCGATATCGGTGACGAAAAAGCGGTCGAGCTTGAGCACCCTGCTCGGCAGTTGCTTGAGATAGCCCAGGGAGGAGTGCCCGGTTCCGAAGTCATCAATCCACACCTCCGTGCCCCGCTCCTGCAGCCGCTTCATTTGCTCAATCGCCGTGTCAGGATCCTCCATACCAAGGGTTTCGGTAAGCTCGAGCTTCAGGAGCGACGGGTCCACGGGCCCAAACTCGGTCAAGGCGCCCTGGACGATTTCCGGAAGATACTCGTCCTTCATTTCCGCGGCGCTGATGTTCATCGATATGAAGAAGGGCGCCTCGACCTTCCACTCCTGCAAGTAAGAGACGATGCGGTAGAGCGCCCACTTATCGATAAGAGAGACCAGGCCTGATTGCTCCGCGAGCTCAATGAATGACCCCGGTGAAAGAAGTCCCTGTTCGGGGTGGTTCCACCGTATCAGCGCCTCAGCACCGACAAGCTGCGGCTCCTTGCCGGTTACGTTGTAAACCGGTTGAAAATGGAGTTCCAGTTGCTCTCCCTCGAAGGCGCGTTGGAGTTCGCTAACCAGAGTCATTCGTCGCACCGCTTTGGCGTGTAGTGCGTGGTCGTAAATGAGGAAGGGGCGTCCCTGGCTTTCGGCCTCGACGCTTGCGGAGTTGGCGCAGCGAATGAGGCCTTCCGAATCCTCGGCATCCTGGGGAAAGAGGGAAACACCGAGATATGCGTATATGTGGATCACTTCCCCGTGGTAGGTGTAGGGCACGGCCACGGCGTCAAACAGCTTCTGCGCAATCAGGGCAAGATCGGTCTCGCGGGCGATCCGGGTAAGAAGAATAACCAGATTGGCCCCATCGAAGCGGAACAGCATATCACTGGAGCGAACGGTCTCCTTTAGCCGATTACCACTGTGCTCGAGAAGCAGGTCGCCGATATTATGGCCAAAGCTCCGATTGATCTCCTTGAAATTCTTGAGGCTGACAAAGACAACACCCCGGAGCGCTTCGTCTTTCGACCTCCGGGCTCGGTCGAGCTCCTTACTCAGTAGCTCTTGCAGGGAGCGCCGATTGTATAGCCCTGTCAACGGGTCCCGGTACTCATAGTCGGCGAGTTTTCCCTCGATCTCGCTCAGCCGCGTTATGTCGTGGGAGAAAACCAGAACGTGGGAAACCTCGTCGGTTTGATCGCCATACGGGTAGAAGGAGACGTGCATGCTGCGATTGTGGCTACCGAAGCGGAATTCCTCGACGTAGTGTACTTCCTCCCCGGAGAGACATCGATCGATCTTCTCCCGTATGGAGTTCTTGAAACGCTCCTCGCCCCAGAGCTCCCACACTCTCTTGTCGAGAATCTCATCTCGGTTCTTGCCAACGGTTCTGGCGTAGGCGTCGTTGACAAAGACGTACCGATACTCTCTGTCGATCAGAGTAATGAAGTCCCGAGACTGGTTAACTATGAACTCGTATGTGCTCGACATTTCCGTGTTCTGGCGAAAATGGTAAGTCTCTCACCAATCTCTGTCAATGAAACGGGCCACCTTTCGGTTGACAACGAGAAAAGAAGGGACTACATTGAATTTACGCAAGCGCTTGCGTAACGTAATAGGTGGAACGCATAATTGCTACCATATATATACTTTGTATATGTTTACAAGATACAAGGGAAGTAACACTGACATGCTATACGCAATCGCTTGCGTACCGAGGAGAATGAGAGGGTGAGCGGTATTAGTATGAAAGAGATCGCCCGCCTCGCCGGCCGAAGCCTTTCCACGGTTTCTCGCGCCCTCAACGACCACCCCTCGATCTCCGACCCCGTCCGCCGCAGGATTCAGCAGATCGCCCGGGAGCACGGGTTTGTGCCGAATGCCCGAGGGCGGAGCCTGGCGACAAGCCGAAACGGGACCATAGGAATCATCTTCCCCGAGTCCCTGGACAACCCGGACAACTTTTCCTTCGCCGGAATGCTTCTGCGGAGTATTCGGGCAATTCTCGAGGAGAACGAGCTCGACCCCCTGGTCTCCTTCGTCCGGAACCACCATTCTCGGGAGAGCAACATCGAACGGCTCATACGGCAGGCCAAGGTAGACGGACTGCTTCTTATCGTTCCGACGATTTCCGGAGAGGAGTATCAGATCATCCGCGAGTCCCGCATACCCTACGTCTTTCTCCATTTTCTCCCGGAGATGGTAGACCGGGGTGGGCTCAATCACGTCTACATCGATCACGTCGCCGGAGGCAGGCTGGCCACGGAGCATCTCCTTCGCCTCGGGTGCCGAAAGATTCTCACCCTCACCGAACGGGAGCGCCAGTTTATCGAGCGTACGGCGGGTTATCGCGAAGCACACCGAAACGAGTCGCTCCCGCTCTATGAGCACCTCATCCACTCCACGGAGGCTACCTACGACGCCGCACGGAGCGCCATTCATTCACATGGAGAGTGGCTCAACGAGATTGACGGAGTTTTCGCCCAGGCGGATGTCATGGCCCTCGGCGTCATTCAGGCGTTTAGGGAACTCGGCATTCCAGTCCCAGAACAAGTGCCGGTAGTGGGGTACGACGACGTCCGGATGGCCGCTCTTACCCACCCCGCGCTTACGACGATCCACCAGCCCCAGGAAGAGCTCGCCGCGGTGGCGTGCCAACACCTGGTGGATTTGTTGACAAATGGAAACAATCCGGAGCCTCTCGCATACCTCCTAAAACCGCGGTTGGTAGTACGAGAGTCCGCTCCGGAACTGAAAGGAACTTCTGCTTGAGCTTGCATCGAAATGAGGAGACGGCGTGGTGGAAAGACGCCGTTGTCTACCAGATCTATCCGAGAAGCTTCCGAGACGCCAACGGAGATGGGGTGGGAGATCTCGCCGGGATCCGAGAGAAGGCCGACTACCTCTCCTTTCTCGGGGTCGACGCCGTTTGGCTCAGCCCGATCTACGAGTCCCCGAACGCGGACTGGGGTTACGACGTAAGCGACTACTACGCCATCGACCCGATCTTTGGTGATTTGGAGGAGTTCGACGCTCTTCTCGAGGAGCTCCACCGGCGAGGGATTCGCCTCATAATGGACCTCGTAGTAAATCACACCTCAACGCAGCACCACTGGTTCAAGGAGTCCCTGAGCGATCCCCGAGGCCCTTTCGGCGACTTCTATATCTGGAAAAGCGGCACCGAAACCGGGCCCCCAAACAACTGGCACTCCTTCTTTGGCGGTTCCGCCTGGGAGTACCGGTCGGAACGGCGGCAGTACTACCTCCACCTCTTTGACCTGGGACAGGCGGATCTGAATTGGGACAACCCGGATGTTCGAAGGGAAGTCTACCGCATTATGGAGTGGTGGCTTAATCGCGGGATAGACGGCTTTCGGATGGACGTGATCAACATGATCAGCAAGGACCGCCGCTTTCCGAACGACGAGCGGGTTCTCGACCCTAGTGCCACTCGGGGAACGCCCTACTTCGTCAATGGGCCCAAGCTTCACGACTACCTCCGGGAGCTGCGGTCGAACGCCCTGAGCAGGCCGGGCATCGTCGCCATAGGCGAGTGCCCCGGAGCCACTGTCGAGGAGGTCCGGCAGCTTGCGAATCTGGACGGTAGAGAGCTTGACATGGTGATCCAAATGGAACTGATGGAGCTCGACCACGGGCCCGGAGGCAAGTGGGACATTCGCTCCTGGAAGCCGGAGAAGCTGGCGGGCACGATCGCCTATTGGCAGGAACGCCTCGAAGAGGTGGCATGGCCGGCAAACTTCTTTAGCAATCATGACCAACCGAGGGCGGTTTCGCGATTCGGAGACGACGGTACGTATCGCTTTGAGTCGGCCACCATGCTCGCGGTTCTGCTTATCAGCCAGAGTGGTACTCCCTTTATCTACTACGGCGAAGAAATCGGCATGCCGAACGCCGACTATGTGGAGATCGGCCACTATCTCGACGTGGACTCGAAGAACTTCTACGGCCTTCAAACCATGGCCGGGCGTGAGGAGTCCGAAGTAATGGGAACGATTCGCTACATGAGCCGGGACAACGCCCGAAGCCCCATGCAGTGGGACGAAGGACCGACGGCAGGATTCACCTCCGGCACGCCGTGGATTCCCCTGGGACGTCGCAGCAGTGAAATATCCGTCGAGAGCGAAGAACGGGCGGAGCGGTCGGTACTCCGGGAGTACCGGAAGCTTCTCCGGCTTCGCAAAGCGGAGCCCGCCTTGCGAAGAGGAAGCTTCGCTGTTGAGGACCCCGGTAACAGCGAGATATTCGCTTTTCGTAAACTCCTCGGCTCCGAGGAGCTTCTGGTGCTGGTCAATCTTACCGGCGAGGAAGCTACTCTGGCCGCGGGTAGCTCACTTGCGGACACTTTAGGCGCAGTCGGAAACCCCGAGCGGGTCTACGGCAATTTTCCGGAGCGAAATACCGTTCAGAGCCTCGCTCCCTACGAAGCAGTAATCTACCGCCTCACCGGCGGAGAAGGGAGGCAGTAGATGCCTCACATACCACTCAAGGAGGTGTACGTATGAGTCGTACTCTAAGGACAGCGCTACTTGCGCTAATGGTGCTCTCTCTAGCAATGACCGCCCTCTACGCCGGCGGATCACAGGAAGGCGCCGGACGAAGAGAAGGGGTCGCCGCCGAGAACCCGACGGACAACCCCTGGACAAATGGTGAAGACTTGTCCGGCACAACAGTAAACATATTCGGCGCCTTTGTGGAGCCCGGCTCGGACTTATTCCGAGAGAGCCTCGACCATTTCGAGAGGCAAACCGGCATTACCGTTAACTACGAAGGCTCCGGAGACTTCGAGTCGCTAATCTCGGTACGGGTGGAAGGCGGCGACCCCCCGGACATCGCAGCGTTCCCACAGCCCGGCGTGTTGCACGACTTCGTCAGTCGCGGAGCGGTAATCGACCTCAACGACTGGTTTGAAGCGGGACATCTCGAAGAACAGTACGACCAGAGCTGGCTCGATATAGCTACCATGGACGGCATTATGGCCGGGGTCTGGTATCGCGCCAACGTGAAGAGTCTTGTCTGGTACCCGGTACCGGAGTTCGAGGAAGCGGGCTACGAGGTTCCTGAGACCTGGGACGAATTGATGGAGCTCACCGAACAGATGGCTGAGGACGGCAACACGCCCTGGTCAATCGGCATCGAGAGCTCCGGTGCCACCGGTTGGGTCGCCACGGACTGGCTCGAGGACATCATGCTACGGACGGTCACCCCGGAAGAGTATGACCGTTGGGTGACCGGAGAGCTTCCCTTTGACTCCCCGGAGGTGCGCCGCGCCATGGACATCATGGCTGATATTTGGAGAAATGAAGATTATGTCCGAGGCGGCGCCAACTCAATTCTTACGGTCCCCTTTGGGGACGCACCAGATGCTCTCTTTCGGGATCCGCCGCGGGCGTTCCTGCACCGGCAGGCGAGTTTCATAACCGACTTCTTTCCCGAGGACGCTGTCGTAGGCGAGGACGTTGACTTCTTCTATCTTCCCCCAATTGACGAGGAAGAAGGGCGCGCCGTTCTCGGAGCCGGCGACATCTTCGCCGCCTTTAACGACCGGCCGGAAGTTGCGGCGGTTATGCGCTACTTGACGACGGGACGATCAATCAAGCCCTGGGTGGAGTCCGGCGGCGTCGTGGCTCCCCAGAAGGACGCGGAGCTCTCCTGGTATCCTACCGAGGCAAACCGTCGGTACGCGGAAATACTTCAGAACGCGGACACCTTTCGATTCGATGCCTCGGACATGATGCCCGGGCAGGTAGGATCCGGCGCGTTCTGGTCTGCAATGACTGACTGGGTTAACGGTGAGCCGACTGAAGAGGTGCTCAAAGCCATCGATGAGGCGTGGCCCGAGGAAGAGTAGACCAACGCACTCCTCTGCCCCGGCCCTCGAGGGCCGGGGCAGACCGAACTCGCACGGAGATTCCGCATCTTCCTTCGGAGAACCCTCTAAGCTCTCCTGCCCCTACCTGCCTTTTGGAAGGAGCATATCCACTTGCGCCTGGAGCACCTTCCGAATAAAGCCGTAAATCCGACCCCTCACGAGAGAGGAGACTGGCTCGTCGAACATTATGACGTAGGTGTAGCTCCCCTTACTGCCGCGGAAACCCGCGATCTTTCCGCTGACACTCGCAATTGTTCCCCAGAGTCGCAACTGAATGTCCTCAATAGGGGTGCCTGTCTCGAAATTCTCGGGCAACCGACACGCCACCCCCGCCACGCTTACATCCAGGAGCTCACCTTCTATCCTTTGGCGACCCAGGTTAAAGCTCATGCTCCCCTTTCCGGAAGGAGCCTTTACACGAACAAACCTTCGCCGGCCTCTCGCCTCCGCCGCCTCGAGCGTCTTAATTATGATTCGAGCGCTCTGCTCAAAGCCAATCTTTAGAGTAACGTAGCCGGCGGTAACGCCAATGTCGATGAGGTATTTCTCCGCGAGCTCCGGGTCCTGGTTGTATGATAGAACACCCACCTCGCATCCGTGCTGTTCCCGCGTCTCCACCACGTGACGGATCAGTCTCTCCAGCTCGGTCTGGTCCATCTTAGCGTCGAGGTTGCAGTAGACAATCGAGTTAGGAAATTTCTTGATCACCGGCATAAGCGACCGGTGGTCCTTAATGATCGCCGCCTCGTACTGCGCCGTGATCAGAAACTGAATCATTGAGTCTTCGATCACGCTCGGGGGATAGAGGAAAAAAACCCGCCTCCCGCCGTGGCCATTCCCCGAGACTTTCGCCACCCGATCGGAAGGCTGATTAACATCGCTCATGATAAACTCCTGCGAGAGAAGAGTACCCCTAACCGTGGCCAAGATGAAGGGCTCGCTCAGCCGCTGAGCGCCTACCATCTCTCCGAAATAGAGAAACTCCTCGCCGGATTGTAGTAGGCTAGCGAGTAGGAACAAACTAGGTGGGGTGCACTACTCCAGCGGCTAATCGCCCTCCGGGTATCTCGCTCCGGGGAACGGCGTACACTCTCGTTCCTCTGGTCCAGGCGTAGTGGGCGGCGAGATCGAGAATATCCTCTCCGGTATCGGAGATGTTGAGGAGCTCCCGCTCCGGATCGAAGCTGCCTCGCGCCTCGGCGTCCTCGGCGACCAGCAGTATTTGAAGCCGGCCCTCGTAGGCGGTGCGGCATATATCGGAGAGCTCCCTCGCCCCCTGATCGGATTCGATCGCTTCCGCGACGGTGCGAATCTCCTCGGAAACCTCCTTCTCCTGAACGCGCTCTATAATGCGCCACGCTCTATCATGGAGCTCCTGAGGCGACATGGCCCGGGGGCTCCCGTGGACGTACTCTTCGAGTAGCGACTTGATCTTCGTGTGGCTCCGGAAATGGCCGACTACGTTCTCGGTGCCCGCAAGGAGCAGCGGCAGGTCGGTGGTGCCGATGGTTTCACGTACCGACCTGTCCACTCCCTCTAGAAACTCGACAATATGCGGAGTGAGATTCTCCTCGCCCCCGGCATGGCCAACATAGATCGCCCCGTTACCGGGAGCCCTATTCAGAGTACGCTCGAAGCTGAACTCCTTCAGTATCTCCGGAAGCTCCGGAGGGCCATTCTTGAAGGGGATCTCCTGTATACTCGCGCCGTTTCCGAGGTAGAGTGTCACGTTATGCATGTCCAGGGAGAGAAGGTAAAATCGGCTACTGCCGGTGTAGGCAGCGATAAGCGGCTTAAGATGAAACCGACTATCGATGTAAACCGCCTCGGAAACCTCATGTTGTAGAGAGAGAACCTTCGCGATACCCGGGGCGAAAAAGAGTGCTGCCCCCCGAGCCTGAGCGTCCCAGAACGCATCGCCCGCCTCCCGCGCCTCCCGGAGGGGCTGCACCAGCGCGGAGAGCTGCTCCCCTGCCTTCGGATGCTCCAATAGGTACTCCCGCGACCGTTCCTCTATCCGGCGAACCAGATTCTTGAGCCGTATCATGTTCTCCTGTTTCCCCGACGCCTTTGCTGAGGGAGTCTGCAAGGGCATATAGATGCTAATCGCCGGCCCCCCGTCGTGTCGCGCCAGGTAGTTGAGTCCCTTCTTCGTAACGTCGGATGCCTCATGTATAACGTCTGCCATACACTCAAGCTACAAAGAACGGAAGCAGAACGCCAAACGCCCACGCTACGCACTTATCTCAGTATGTTATGCCCATACAGGAGGAACTTATGTCCGATCAATACCACGAGCCTGCCCAGGAGATTTCGGCACGCACCCGGGATTTGACCCGAATCCTCGTCAGCCTCAAGGAAGAAATCGAGGCGATCGACTGGTACAACCAGCGAATTGAGCTCGCTACCGACGAGCAGGCTAAGAGTATTCTCAAGCACAACCAGATGGAAGAGATGGAGCACGCGAGTATGGCTCTCGAATACCTTCGGCGCACAATGGAGGGATGGGACGAGACGCTGCGAACCTATCTCTTCACCGAGGGGGATATAACAGAGTTGGAAGAAGAGGCCATGGGTGACGGCGGTCACGTCCGCGGAGGAACGTCCGACGCCACGGGTCTCGGAATTGGCAGCCTCAAAGGAGAGCAAGAATGAATCTGCTGAAGCGAGAACTCGCTCCCATTACCGACATCGCATGGAAAGAGATCGACGAGCAAGCCAGCCGCGTCCTGCGGAGCCTCCTCACGGTGCGCAAGTTTGCAGACCTCCTGGGCCCCTACGGACCCGATTTCGGCGGCGTGGCCCGAGGGAGACTGGAAACCGTAGACGGCAAGAAACGGGGCCTTCCCGATTTCGGAATCCACAAGGTCCAGCCTCTCATGGAAGTGCGCGTTCCTTTCGAGCTCGATCTCTGGGAGCTCGACAACGCCTCCCGAGGCGCCAGAGACATCGACCTCACGAATATGGAAGAAGCGGCTCGAAAGGTTGCCGCCTTTGAGGAGCTGATTCTCTACAACGGCGCCCCTGAGGCTGGGCTCACTCCCCTCTCGGAAATGGTAACTCAGGAAGCGGTGCAGTACGACGAGAACCCGGAAACCTTTCTGAAAGCCGTGGCCCAAGGCGTTACTCAGCTCCGATCATCCGCCGTGGAGGGTCCCTACGCTCTCATAGTGGACGAGCCGATGTGGACCTATCTCTCCAGCTCCGTTCAGGGACGCCCGTTGCGTCACCATTTGGAGTACATAATGCAGGGGCCCGTCCTTCTGAGCACCTTTACCGAGACGCCCTATCTCGTTTCCATGCGCGGAGGGGATCTCGAGCTCGTGCTCGGTCAGGACATAGCGATTGGCTATCACGCCCATGACACGAAGAAAGTCCAGCTCTTCTTCACCGAATCCTGTACCTATCGGATTCTGGATCCGGGGGTGCTCCTCTTTTTCACGGTCCGCTAACCGATGACGCCGCAGCTAATCGGTACGAGGAAATCCTCGGAGACCCGAAAGGCGGAGCGCTTTCTGAAGGAGCGGGGAATCCCGTTCCAATTCGTCGACCTCGAGGAGCGGCCACTCTCTCCTCGAGAGCTCGACGAGATAGCTGAGCGAAGCGGTGGCCACGACGAGTTAATGGATCAGGATTCCAAGGAGTTCGAGAAGCGGAAGATGAAGTACATGGCCTACGATGCCAGAGAAGAACTCCTCGAGAATCCCTTGCTCCTGAAGCAACCTATTCTAAGAACGGACAACGGCGTCGCGGTAAAACCGGATCAACAGCGGCTGAAGGAGCTTTTCTCCTAGGGCGTTCAGCTCGCCTCATCCTCGAGGAAGCGGAGATACTCCGTCCGCATCCGTGAGAGGTCGCGGTAGTGACCGCGATATCGCTCCGGCAGAAGCCGGGCAAGCTGGTACATCATCTCATCGGTCATCTCTCGGAGCTGGTCGAGGCTCGGCCTCTTTCCGCTCGGTTTCAGGAGCAGAAAGGGGCTACCCACTCTGAAGGTTATGGAAGTGCGCCGGAGGCGCCGAATATTGCGACCGAACTCGGTCATTCCCCACTGCACCATTGGGTAGATCGGCACCTGCTTCGCCGTGGCGAGGAGCGCCGCTCCTGGAAAGCCGCGCTGCAACTCCCCCCCTCTGCTCCTCGTGCCCTCAGGCGCGATCCCGAGAAATTTCCCCCGGTCCAGGGCCCTCATGGCGCGATTCATCGCCTTCGGGTCCGGTCTCCCCCGGGTTACGGGGATCATCCCCCAGAGCTGCATAAAGAATTTCGTCACCGGGTTCTGCCAGAGCTCCTGCTTGGCGAGCCCCGTCGCCGCCCGGGGCTGTATAAGAACGTAGTAGACCGGACCCTCCAGGTTGGTCGTATGGTTGGAAACCAGGATTGCCGGTCCCTCTTTGGGTAGTTTCCGCAGATCTCGATCATCGACGCGAAAGAGGATTCGGATCACGCAGCGTAGTATTCGATTGACAACACATTCGAGCACGGATAGAGAGTACTAGCGAACGGGGCCGAACATCCAGTCGAAATTCGGCAGCCGGTCCCAACCGGGGCCGAAGCGTTACCGTCGGCGCCGCCCTCGGGGCGCGAAGAGAGCAGCCACCAACCCGACCACCGCGCCACCGAAACCCATGAGGAGGATGTTCCGCCTCATTTCCTCGATCCCGCCGATTCTTCTGGCGGCGCGCTCTAGGATGTTCTCGCTCCCGGTGATAAGCGTCGAAATGGCGATATACTCGTTTCCGATCTTTCCGAAGACCAGATAACCCGCAACCAGGCCTATAACGGCGCAGACGATCAGTAACGTGGCTATTCGCTTCATGGTGTTTCAAGCTATCACGAACGGAGGGGAATAGAAAACGGTCCCGACCTACACTGAGTCCTTAGCTCAGAAAAGATAACCGAAAGTGTGGAAAGCCCAATGCGTTTACACAACAATTAAGGGTGAATAGAACGGGCGTTACGGGGGCCGCGCCTCCGGATGGCGTCCTGGCGTGAGGCTGCCTCGTGAAAGTACGATGGAAAATCGTAACCGTTGTTTTACCGCTCCTTGCGGTAACCATTATTCTCGCCGGGAGCTCCGCGGTCTTTTCCGCCACCCGGGGCATTACGAGAATCGCCCAGGAGTTTCTCAGCTTCAAAGCTTCGGAGCTCGAAAGGCACAGTAACAGCCAGTGGGGGCTCCTGGTGGAAAACGGTTTCACCGATCGGCCTGAGATGGTAGAGGCCACGAAACTCGGAGTACTCTCCTTCGCTGAAAGCCTCAGCAGGAACGAGAGCGAGCTCATCTTCGCCGTCGACAGCGGGGGTCGCATGGTTGCTTCCACCCGGGAAGTCACTCTCCGGGAAGAAGAGCTCTCGCGATTGCGGGAGCTCTACGAATCCGAATCCTACGGCATGGTCGATCTGGTTCTCGGTGGTATCGATCGGGTAGGCACGGGTTTCTTCTTCGAACCCTTCGACTACTACTACATGGTCACGGACGAAAGGGACAGCTTCTACCGGGACGTCGACCGGATTATTCGAGAGAGCGTCCTCATTCTCGTGCTAATGCTCCTTCTTGCCATTGCGGTTCTTCTGCTCCTCGCGCGACAGCTCACGAATCCTATCGCGGGAATCGCCGAGGCGATGCGGGGAATAATTCAGAGCAGTGACCTCACCGCCCGGGTTCCGGTGGAGTTCAAGGATGAGACCGGTGAGCTCGCTCACACCTTCAACCTGATGATCGGGGAGCTCGATCGCGCCTACGGACAGATCAAGAACTACGCATTCAAGGCGGTCCTCTCCCAGAAGAAGGAACACAAGATTCGCAACATCTTCCAGAAGTACGTGCCCCAAGAGCTTATCGACCGCTTCTTCGAGAACCCCGAGGGTATGCTCGTAGGGGAGGACCGAGAGCTCTCGGTCCTCTTCTCCGATATTAGAAGCTTTACCACCATATCCGAAGCGATGCAACCGGATGATCTGGTAGATTCCCTGAATCGGTACTTCTCCGTTATGGTCGACATCATCATGGAGCACAACGGAGTGATCGACAAGTACATTGGGGACGCGATTATGGCGTTTTTCGGCGCACCGGTGAGTCACGAGGATGATCCGTTTCAGTCGGTAATGGCGGGGATAGAGATGATCGACGGACTGCACCGGTTCAATCAGAAACAGAAGGAGCTCGGTAAGCCGGAGTTTAAGATCGGGGTTGGCATAAACTACGGAACCGTTACCGTGGGGAATATCGGAACCGAGAAGAAGATGGACTATACCGTCATAGGCGATATGGTGAACCTCGCAAGCCGTCTCGAAGGTCTGACTAAACGGTATGGTGAGCAGATCATTATCGCCGAATCCCTCTTCCCCTACGTAAAGGAGAAGCTTCCCTGGCGTCTCTTAGATACGGTAGCGGTGAAGGGCAAGACAAAAGGTGTGCGGATCTTTACCGTGAAGCGATCCCTAAACGACGCCACCGAGAGAGCGTGGAAACATCACAACTGGGGGATGCGGCTCTTCTACGAACGCAAGTTTGAAGAGGCCGCCGAAACCTTTGAAAAGGTGACCGACCTGCTACCCGCAGATACCTGCGCCCGGGCAATGAGTGATCGGAGCCGAGCGTACGCCAAGAATCCGCCCCCAAACGACTGGAACGGCATAGAGGTCCTGACGGAGAAGTAGCCTATGAGGCCCATGGCGCTCGTTCCCGCTCCACGAACCTGTATCGTCCTCCTGCTTCTCCTGGGCTCTTTTACTCCTGCCGTTGCTCAGAATCCTCGGGCTCGGATTCGCATTCCTGAGGCAGATAACGAAATCGAGGGGCGGTACAACCAGGTGGTCGCCGATACCGTCGGCCTCTCATTGCGCCAGCTCGACTTCGAAATAGTTGGCCGAGGGAGCCCCGCGGAGCTGGAGCTCCTCATAGAGTCCGCCCCTTTTCCGCCCCGGTTACACCTGTCCATCTCCGCCTACGACACCGCTTCCGGCACCCTCGTAGCCGGAGTCAACGGATCCGGTCGAACCAATGTCACCTTGCTGAACTCGATCGACCGGTTCCTCGAAGAGCTCGAACCGTATCTGCTCACCTACAAAACCTACATCGCCGAGCCCTCTAATCCCTTTGTCCCCGTCCCCGAGGTGCGCCGACTCCGGTTTCGCCGGGAAGACAACCGACCTGTCCAGATCTCGGTCGAGCACGGCCCGAGACTTCTCACCGCAAAGGATGAGGAGACGGTTGTGGAAGGGTACCCTGTTACCCTGGGTAGTGAGGTTCTGCTTCAGTATGAGGCTCCCTACTCCCAATCTCGGTCGGAGGTTATCCGCATAGAGGACCCGGAGCAGCAGATAGTAATACCGGAGCTGCCGGACAAGGAGCGGTTTGCTGCGCAGCTTCAATACAGTATGGGAAAGATGGTTGGCTTCGGACTGGGCGGACGATGGTATGCCCTGCCTGATCGTGCCTATGCCGCTCTCGAGACGGATCTCTTCTTGTCCGGCGTGGGGACCGGCGCACCGAATCAGATTCTTCACAACGAGTACCGGCTTCTCGTCGGTCTTCGCCCCGGCTCTCCGGAAAACCGCTTTCGTCTCGATCTCTCCACCGGACTCGGCGTGCTTATCACTGCGCCCTTAGTGGCCACCGCAAGCAGCTACATCGACCCGTACGTGTCGGTAGTGAACGTGGCGGCGGAGGCTCGGCTCGGTAGATTCCGCCCCTTTGCTCGAATCGGCACCAACTACGTTCTGAGTACGGACTCTCCCATTCTGGAGGTTGGAACCCAGTCCGCCTTCTTCAATCCAGCAGTGGCCACTGGCGTGAGGTACGTATGGTAGCTGATCGCCCCGATAGCCGCAGCGACGCTCAACGGCACCGCCAATTCAAACTCATTTCTCTGCCCCTGCTGCTCCCGTTGCTCCTCCTGCTGGGAAGCTGTGAGTTCCTGACTCGTACGCCGGTACTTCCGTACATGACCTATGTCGTCAAGGAGCTCAGCGTGGAGGGCAGGATACCTAATCCCATGCTCTACGCTGACGTAATTCCGGTCGCCACTTCTGACCAGACCTTTGTCGCCCTAATCGGCCGTGCGGAGCTGCGGGCTGACTTTGATCGCTTGCTTCTCGTGGACGACGCCTTCGGCCTACGGGTAGAACGGAGCGACGAGTTTCCCGCTCGGCTCAACCGGAGCGGCCTGATTACCAGTGAGGATCGGATCCTTCTGGGTAACCTCCTGTATGATCCGGTGACGAACACCATAACCAACACTGCCGCCCCGGAGGACGACAGTTTTGCCGGCATTCAGGTTGGCGGCAACTATTATACCTTCGACTACGGTGACGAGAACGCGGTTTATCTCGAAGAGTACGATAGCAGTTTCATATCCACCGGAGGCGGCGGGCAGGTACAGCTCTCGGCGGATACCATTCCGGAAGGATTTGTCCACGGGCAACAATACGTCGACGGTGCGGGCAACCGAAGTGTAGTTCTGTTTGTGAGCCTCAGTTCCGAGGGCGGGCCGATCTACGTGGTAGATATCCCCAACTCGGCGGTTCCCGGTCTTTCCGGTCCCCTCTTCAGCGCGAGCGATCCAGAGGGGAGCGCCTTTGATACCGTGGTCCTCTCCGCGAACAGAGTAGAACAGGTAACCAAGACGAGGGAGGGGATCATCGTCCTCGACGAAGAGGGCGGGGAGTTACGCAGGTACGATAACGAAACCGGGGCATTGCTGGACACCTTCAGGCCCAAGGGCGGGGACGAGGGACACTGGGAGGAACTGTTGTTTGCGTTTTTCATTCGGGGAGAGAACTATCTCATTCTCGACCGGGAACGAGAGCTGCTGTACGAGGTGGCGCCGTGGTGGTAGGGCTGCTGCGCAGGTTACCCGCCGCTGCTCTTCTCTGGGCGTTCCTTCTCCTGGCCCCTAGTACGGCCCTCGCCCAGGAAGCTCCGCGACCGGAGGAGCGAACCCGGGTCGGCATCGCCGCCCAGGTTAGGGAGGAGGCGGAACCGGCAAACCTGGGCAGGATAACGGCAAGCGCCTCCAACATCCTCGTTCAGCGCCACCCGGAAGCGCTCTTTGTCAACGCGCCGACCGATCGCTTTCTCACGGAGGGGGAGCCGGATCTGGCGGCCGCAGACGAAGCGCTCCTCGACCTCTTCCTCCTAATAACCCTCGGAGCGAGAACGGAGGAGGACGGGCATTCCGTTACTCTCTCGCTCTACGATGTTCGCGCGGCGGAGCTACTAGGCTCCCTGGAGAGCACCGTGAGCATTGATCGCCTCGGCCGTTATTTGCGTTCCTCGAGCTGGGAAGATGCGGTGGCGGAGCTTGCGCCGTTCATAGAGGCGTATCGACCTTTCACGGAGGTGGTGATCCTCACCGAGCCGGGAGCCCGGCTCACCTGGGGAGATAGCGGCGGAGCCGAAGCCTCCGAGGCGGGGAGAGCGACGGTGCCGCTTCGCAATATGCGCAGCTACAGGATCACCGCCGAGCTCGACGGCTACAGGACGGACTCCACGACGGTCTTCGTGGAAAGGGAGAGGATGGAGGTAGATCTCGATCTTCTTCGTTATCCTCGTTGGATGGTGGAGCTGAGTTTCGCCGGGCTCTCGTTTCCCAGGATAGGAGGCGGCCGTTTCCTCCGGGAGACCTCCCTCTACCTCTACGGGGAGTTCACAACCCGGTCGATCGGTTTCACCCCCTTCATACAGATGAACCGGCAGGAGGATGAAGAGGACCCCCGGCTCTTTTCGTCCTACCCTGTAAGCGAGGTTGCCCTGGGGGCGGATCTCTATCTCCGGAATCGGAATAGCCTGCTGCGACCCTCCGTGGGGGTTCAGCTCCTGGGACGTTTCCTTCACGCCGGCTACATATCCGGCCTCGACCCAGTGCTTCCCGTGGGGGCGGCGGTCCGGATAGGGGCTCAGTACGAGCTCGGGGAGCATTTCTTCCTCTTTTCCAATCTCGATAGCAGATTCTACTATCTTCGGGAGGCGCCCTTTCTCGCCCCCTACGACTTTACCTACCGTCTCGGGAATCTACCGACGCTCTGGCAACCGGTGACGCTCACATTCGGAGGGAGGTACGCGCCATGAACCGCGTTCCTAAAGCTACGTCTACCCTGCGAGGCGGAGTCGCAGCACTGCTTCTGAGCACGCTTCTGTTGGCGGTTAGTTGTGGTTTCGTCCCCTACGACGAGGCGTCCCTCAAGGGGTACCTCTTTTCCGAAGAGCTCTCGGAAATCGCCGAGATAGGTCCCGCCTCCTTCGATGCCGCCACGGAAAACGACGGGGATCGATTACCGAGACCGCAGCAACTTCACCCGATTTATCCCTTCGGCGACGCGGGCTACGCCATTTGGAGGGAGGAAAACTCGGTCTACGCCTATTACGTCGGTGGCTCCTCCTCGAGTCAGCTTACCGACCAGTGGATCGAGAATCAGCAGCTTGCCAGTGCGTATGTCGCCCGGGCGGCAAACGTGGTGGAGGACCCGAATAATCCCGCCGAGAAGCCATTACTTCTCGCGCCGTTTCAAGATGGTTTTGGCAGGATCGATATCTACAATGATGAAGGCCTCATTGACGAGATCGATCTTGTGGATCTGCTCACTTCCGCGGGATTTGCAATATCGAACCCGACGATTGTGGGCATCTATTTCAGGGCCGTGGACGACGGGAGCGAAGAAATCGCCATTTTGGCCAGAGAAAATGACGCCGCCACGTTCAAGGAGGCGTACTTCACAATAGGGGCTGCCGGAACCCTTGCCGGGCCCGTGGTCCCCGGGGGCGGCACATTCACCCTCCCCAACCTCACCGACGATATCCTCATATACAACGTCGCCTTCATCCGGGACCCGGTAAACGACTTTAACTACCTCACCGTTCAGGACGACTTCGACTACATCACCTACCGCTGGGACGAAGACAACCCCGCCACCAGCCAGACCGAGATACCGATTGGTGGGGTTATTTCCCATGCTACTCCGGAAGGAACCCTCATGGTAAAAGAAGGGGATAAGCTAGTGGAATATGATAGTGATGGTGGGATCCTCGGGAGCCATGAGCCGGGGACTATTGCTCCTCTCGGCCTCTACTGGACCGGGTCCTCCGTGGAAGAGCTCTACTCCGCCGTGGGAGTTTCCTTAGGTATGCCGGAGCCCCGGATAAGCGCCAAGATCTATCGGCGATAGATCGCTTACTCCTCCAGCAGCAGCTCCAGCTCGTCGAGAAAGTCCCCCATGAGCGGCTCCTCACTTACGGAACGCTCCCTCCGAATCCGCCGGATCCTTTCGGAGGAAGAGTCGAGGAGCGATAGCTCGTAGATCAGGTCCGCTACGTCAACCATGGCATTCTCCCGGCCGCTCTGCTCGAAAGCGGAGTCGTACCGCCGCACTTCATCTTTCAGTTCCGGGAAAAAGCGAGCCATCGTGGCGGAACCGAGAAACTCGTCGAGCTTGAGCTTGGTCTCTACGATCTCGACTCCCTCCGGCTCATCCTCCAGCTGCCTCGCCTCATCGAGATAGGCGGCGTAGAGCCGCTCCGCCCCGGTCAACTCCCGGCGTAGCTCCCGCAGTTCCGCGACCTCTGAAAGCACCTCCGGGTCCGCCGTGCCGGTCTCAGCTACCACCTCCAGCTGCTCGTTTAGAAGCGCCTCATTCCTTCGGCTCTCAGCCAGAGACTGATCCTTTTCTGTGATTGTGGTTTCGAGCACCCTGATTTCCGTGTCGAGCTTCTCCACCTGGGTCTGGAGCTCGTTAGCCCGCTCCTGCTGGGTGTTTCGCTGGGTCTGAAGCGTCAGCAGCTGGGCCTGAAGCGTCTCTCGCTGCGTCTCCAGAGCGGTTCGCTGTTCCCGAAGCGTGTCGATCCGCCCTTCGAGCTGAACGATCCGGCTCTCCTGCGCGCGGTTCTGCTGCTCGAGGGGTTGCACGACCTCCTCGCCGACGGCGTCCGCCTCGTCCACCGCCGCTTGGAGAGCGTCCCGTTCGGTGGACAGCGTAGTGATCTCTTCATCGAGCTCATTTTGCAGGGCATCAACACTCTCGAGAATTCCCGTGACCGCCCTGCCCCGGTAGATGCTCCCCGGGTAGAGCTGCACCACCTCGGCAAAGCTGTCCACCGCCAGGCGATGGTTACCCACCCGGGCGGCGCTCTCGGCGTCGGAGACGAGAAGAGCAGCCGCCTCGTTTTCCGCGGCAGGAGTCGCCGGATCGGTACCGGTTCCGGCGCTCTCGAAATAGGCGAAACTCTCTGCGACGGCCGGGATTGTTTCGAGGGCTTGCCGGTAGAGTGTTCGTGCAAGCTCCTCGCGCCCCTCCTCTAAAGCCGCATCCGCCTCCTCGGAGAGCTCGGTCGCTCTGCGTACCAGGGAGGCATCGGACAGCCTGGCAAGGGTCTCCGGATCGTTGGTCTCATCGAGATTCCGGATATATTGACGGAGCGTGCGAACCATAAAGAGATTCGTCCCGCGCTCCTCCCGAAGAGCCTCGATCTGCAAGGTGCTCGGCTCGTTGAGCAGCTCCTCCACGGTGCCGAGGTTTCTTAGAGCGCCGTCGTAGTCACCTTCCTGCATGTTCGCCGAAATGTTTCGATAGAGACCGATGATCTGAGTCCGTATCAGCGTTTCTCGCTCTCGGGAGCGGGAGAGCGCGGCCAACTGCTGCTGCGCGGCCGAGAGCTCCTCCTGGGACCGGGAGAGACGCCCTTCGAACTCCGCCTGCACTTCGCTTATACGCGCCTCGCTCTCCTGGAGCATCGCCTCTCGTTCCTGGTTCGCCTGCGCTAAAGTCTGATTGAACTGAAGCTCAAGAACGTCCAGGTCCTCCTCGAGGCGCTCCCGCTCCGCGAGCATCCGGTCCTGAAAAGCCGCCAGCCGCTCGTTGTACTCCTGCCGCTTCAGCGCCTCGAACTCCGCCAACCTCGCCTCGATTTCCGCGTCCGTCAGGTCAAGAGCCTGGAGTCGCCGTCGCTCCGCCTCGAGCTCCGCTTCGAACTGCTCCTGCAGTTCCCGCTCCCGCCGCCGTATTTGCTCCTCCATATCTTGGGCTAGAAAGGCACGCTCCTCACTTATTGACTCCAGGCGCGCCACGATCTGCTCTATCTCCGCCTCTTTCGCGGCGAGCTGTTCTTCGGTCTCCCGTCGCAGCTCCTGAATGAGACGGCTCTCGGTAGCCAATACCGACTGCTCCGCGCTCCGAATGGACTCGTCATCACTCTGAAAGAGAAGAAATAGGAGGGCGATACCTGCGGCGAGTAGCAGAATCCCCGATAGGTTGGCGATAAGCGGAAGAAGCGCGCCGTTTCGTCGTGCTGAGAACTCGAGGAGCTCGCCTGAGATCTGGATGCGGTTCTCAGCAGCGACACGTTCGATCTCCTCACGAATATCTCGCTGGTCCGACTCGGAAATCCCGGCGCTCTCGCCTCCCGGAAACTCCACAGGGTCACTCATTCGAACGGTACCTCTCAGTACAACTATCGTCTCAGGGGGGCCGACGTGCAAGTGCAAAACCACCTCAGTGCAGGGCACTGGGAGGGCCGTGACACGCGGACGGAGAGCAGACTCACGCCGGAAATCTGGAAACCCTGACTGACCTCGTTATGATTACTTCGATTTGACCGGATAGGCAAGCGACAAGAACGGCACACTGGAACAGGAGCCCCGGGTAACCCTTTGCAGCTCGAGCCTCACCGGTGTAGTAACCGAGATCCGAACAATCCTCGGCCCAACCGGGACGTTTAGAGCCGGAAGAAGCGGCGAATGCGGCGGACGGTACGCTCGAGGTAATCGCTGACAAAGTCGCTGTTCGCCTTGTCGCTGCGGCGCATGTTCTCCAGGAACTGCTCGTTTTCCAGGCGGCGGTCGAGCATGACCGCAGCGAAACGGTCGGTGAGCTCGGGCACATCTCGGAGGATAGGGGTGAGGTTATCTTTGGTTACCTCTATCACCGAGGTCTGTACCAGAGCGGTGACTGTGGCCGACCGCGGCTCACCGGTGAGAAGGGACATCTCACCGATCACATCTCCCGAGCCGAGTCGAGTCACTTCCACTCGAGTTTCCCTGGGCGAGCGCTTGGTAACCTGCACTGCTCCGGAGGTTATAATGAAGAGCGATCCACCCCGGGTACCCTCTTCCACGATAGTATCCCCGGGGAAATAGGTTCGGCTGACTGCCTCTTCGGCGAGTTGGTCGATGTGCTCATCTCCGAGAATGGAGAAGAGGTCCGCCTGCCGGAGCTCGTCCCGAACGGTTGGAAGCTCCAGGGTTCTCTGCGGCGCCCGCTCGGTTGTGAGCTCGTACTTCTCCGCGGCCGTACCGATCCCGGCGCGGTGCAAATAGGTGTGGATATTCATGTAGAGGTCGTTCTTACCGGCAAAGTGCGCTCCGTAGTTGGCGAAGTAGACGTAGACCATATATCGGTACGGATTACCGGAGCCGTCGGCGAGGTTGACCACCGGGGCGGGATTCTTCCGTACCGCGGCACAACTGAGAGCCGCCTCTAGGAGGAGTTGCCGCACCGTCGCCGGATCGTAGCTTGCGTCAACGGAGACGGTTATCCAGATGGCGTACGCCTTCGTCGGTTTGGAATAGTTGTGAATTACGCTCCTGGAGACATGGGCGTTCGGAACGATTAGGGTACTTCCATTGAAGGAGCGCAAATGGACAGCCTGCCAGGAGACGTCAGTGACCTCTCCCAAGGTACCATCGTTAAGCTCGATCCAATCTCCCACGGTGAATGGGCGCTCGAGCGTGAGGCTCACTCCGGAAAAGAGATCGGAGAGTACATTCTGAAGGGCGAGACCAACCACACCGACGAGAACACCGGTTGAGACGAGGACTCCACTCGCCGGGCGCTCGAAGACCGTCACTAGGACGATTCCGATAACCGCAACGTAGAGAACCGTGGCGACTATGTGTTGCAGAATACGGGGTGCCTCCCGCCCATATTCCCGCTGAAAGTAGCGCTGCCAGACAAAGCGACGGAGAATGCGGTTAGCGAGCCATGCCACTGCGATCCAGAAGAGCCCCCAAATGGAACGCCGGAGGCTCTGAACTTCCGCAAGGGCGCCGCCTGAGGCGTTTATGAGCGCCTCCAGGGATACGAAGAACACCGGAACAACAACGATGTCGAGGAGCAGGACGAGGGTGGGAACCCATGCGGATTCCGAACGGTTCCGGATGCTTCTGCTGATCCCGAAGTAGAGCATGAGCAAGACCACGGGCACCACCCAGGCGGAGGGCGGAATCTCGCCGAAGGTGTGCAGTAGCTCATAGATCGATGACATATGGCTCCTTCTACACCGAGAATGACAATTAAGAAAAGCCCGTACGTGCGCTTTTCTCTTCCATCCTTACAACCGTATCGCACGGATCCGCCCGCTACATTAGGCGACTTGGCGAGACTGAAGAAATGGAGTAGAGTGGCCGAGACTATCAGAGCTACCCACCAAAAAGCCAAACAAAGAGTATGAATTTCAATCACGAAATAAACCGACGTAGAACCTTTGCAGTCATAAGCCACCCCGATGCCGGCAAGACCACTCTTACCGAGAAGCTCCTCCTCTACGGAGGGGGAATCCGGCAAGCGGGAGCGGTAAAGTCCAACAAGATAACGAAGACCGCCGCCTCGGACTTTATGGAGATCGAGAAGCAGCGGGGTATCTCCGTCGCCACCGCGGTTATGAGCTTCGAGTATGACGGCCATCTCATTAACATCCTCGATACCCCCGGCCATAAGGACTTTGCGGAGGACACCTACCGCACTCTCACGGCCGTGGACAGCGTTATCCTCGTTGTAGACTCGGTCAAGGGTGTAGAGGAGCAGACCGAAAAGCTGATGGATGTGTGCCGGATGAGGGACACTCCGGTTATCATCTTTATTAACAAACTCGACCGGGAGGGGCGGTCGCCCTTCGAGCTCCTCGACGAGCTCGAGCGGAAGCTCAACATCCAGGTCCGCCCACTCACCTGGCCCATCAACATGGGACAGCGCTTTAAGGGCGTCTACAACCTGCACGAGCGTAACCTCCATCTCTTTCGGCCGGGAAAGACCGTGGTAGAGGAAGAGCGGTTGATAATCGAGGATCTCAGCGATCCCCGTCTCGACTATGAGCTCGGCAGTGACGCGGGCCGTCTCCGCGGAGACGTTGAGCTGGTGGAAGGAGTGTATGAACCATTTTCCCGGGAGGCGTATCGTCGGGGAACGCTCGCGCCGGTCTTCTTCGGCAGCGCCCTCAACAACTTCGGTGTCCGGGAGCTCCTCGAGACCTTTCTTCAGGTTTCACCGCCTCCAGGGCAGCGGCCCGCGGACAAACGAGCGGTAGCGCCGGACGAGAAGAGTTTCAGCGGCTTCATCTTCAAGATCCACGCAAATCTCGATCCCAGACATCGGGACCGAATCGCTTTCCTGCGTATCTGTTCCGGCAAGTTCGAGCGTTCCAAGGCGTTTCTCCACGTGCGACAGGGTAAGGAGATCCGGTTTTCAACGCCCTATAGCTTCATGGCGGAGCGAAAGAGCATTATCGATGAGGCGTATCCCGGAGATGTCGTCGGCCTCTACGACCGGGGCGATTTGAAGATCGGCGACACCCTCACGGAGGGTGAAATACTCTCCTTTCAGGGGATACCGGACTTCTCCCCGGCTATTTTCAAGGAGCTCATAAACGCCGACCCCATGCGATCCAAACAGTTCAATAAGGGCATCCGGCAGCTTACCGAAGAGGGGCTGGCGCAGCTTTTCACCCAGAACAAGGGAAACAGGCTTATCGTCGGTACTGTCGGGGAGCTTCAGTTCGACGTGATTCGCTACCGCCTGGAGAACGAGTACGGCGCCTCCTGTAACCTCAAATCGGTCCCTTACGAACGGGCGTGCTGGATCACTTCGGAGGAGCCGAAGGCAGTGGAGGAGTTCATACGGCTGAGAGAAGGACAGATTGCCTACGACAAGGATAATCGGCCGGTCTATCTCGCCAAGTCGGAGTGGCTGCTCAACTCCCTCATCGCGGACCATCCGAGTATCGAGTTCCACTTCACCTCGGAGTTCAAGCGAAGAAGTTTGGTGAGCGCCTACTGACGCTTTGGGTCGCGGCTGCGTACCTTGGAAGTATGCAGCACGGACAACGGTTCTATAGGGAACTCGCCGCCTACTACGACGAGCTCTTTCCGGTGGACCCTGAAGCGGTGGATTACGTGCGAAGCCGCGCCACGGGTGGTCGCCCGGTCCTCGACGCAGCGTGCGGCACCGGGGCTCACGTGGCGGCCCTCGAAGGACACGGGATCGATGCGTACGGAATAGACAACTCCCCGGAAATGATCGAAATCGCTCAGCTACGTCAGCCGAGCCGTTTCAAGCGAATGGATATGCGGGAAGTGGCCGACCATCACCACCGCCCCTTCTCCCTCGTCTACTCCATCGGCAATTCGGTCTCACACCTTCCCCTTCTCGGAGACGTGGCGCGCTTTCTGACGGCGGTCTACGAGGCGCTGGCTCCCGAGGGGGTTACGCTCCTGCAGATCATCGATGTAAGCGATCTCGATCCGGGAACGGTCTATCCCCTGCCAACCCTCTCGAGCGTACATGCTCGCATGGAGCGAGCGTATACCGTCGACGGGTCGGGACCAGACGAGACGCCTGAGGTGCGATTTGACGCTCAGCTCTACCTCTCCGGTGAAAAGCAGCCGCGAGCCATCTCCCAACGGCTCCTCGGCCTCTCTCCAAAGACGCTCAGAGTGCTCATGAGAGATCTGGGCTTCAGGGATGTGAGGATAACCGAAGGGTTCACGGAAATTCCCTACGGGTCAACGGAGTCCCGGATCGCCGTGGTCACCGGAAATAAGTAGCGCACTGCCGGCGCCCTGGCGGTTCTTTCACTTCCCCCATAAAGAGCGAGGGCTGTCCCGTTTTCCGTAAGGCAGCCCTCTTATTCGGGATATGTTGTCAGAATCGGTGCCAGGCTCTAAGCCATCATATCCACATTCTGACCCTGATACGCCGCAAGCATTCCCTCCTGGGGCTCACCCTCGACTCGCATATACTGATTCTGCTCGTTGCGGGCCGCCATTTCTTCAGCCTGGTTCCGAGAAACGGCCTCGGTAGCCTCGTTTTCGCGACCCAATCCCAATTGTGCCATACGCATTTGCATAATGTTTGTGCTGTTCCCAATGGTGTCGATGGTCATAGCGCATCACCTCCTGCAACCAAACTACAAAATGTCCCGGAAACGCGGCAAGTATAGCTCTTGACTTTCCTCGGATTTGCGCCTAATCTGAGAGCGTTGGGCTTCAGGGAGCATTCTCCTGTAAGTCTATACATGTCGGGGAATTAGCTCAGTTGGTAGAGCGGTTGGTTCGCAATCAACAGGTCACCGGTTCGAATCCGGTATTCTCCAGTAGTGAGTAGCAGGATACGGGGCGCCCTCATCGGGCTCTGCCTCGGACTTTTTTTTTCGGCTCCGGCTCTCCTCGCGGAGGAGAGGATTCTTCGTTTTGAGAATCCAACAGGTCGAGCGGGGCTCGGCTTCAGCTTCCAGAACGTCGCCTTCGATGTAGCCGACGCGGGTCTCAGCCACGACGAGATCATTGTCTCTCCCAACAGTCCCATTCACTTCCTCTTCGGCGCCGAGTGGCAGAACATCGGGCTTACCGCCAGGTTCAAGGTCCCTCTCTCTGACACGGAGGTAGAGGAACGGGGACGGACCCAGTTTGTCGACTTCCAGTTTCAGTACCATCGGGACCAACTGGAGGTGGACCTGATTTACCAGCTCCACCAGGGAATGTACGTGGAAAACACCGAGAGCTTCACTGAGCCCTTCAGCTCCAGTAAGCTCCCGGACTTTCTCCTGCAGACCGTGGCGGCGAACTTCTTTTACGCCGCCAACCCGAACTATTCCCTCGCCGCAGCTTATCGGCTGAACGCCCGCCATCGGCGGTCGGGAGCCTCTCTCGTCTGGCTCGGCGGCCTCTCGGGTATCTGGATGGAAGCTCCCGAAGGTCCGGCCCGCGGAATGGCCGCCGCCGAGGGCACCGAGGCCCATGAGGATGTCTATTTTGTCGCTCGAAGCGTGAACGGGGGCGCCGGCGGCACCGCTACCGTCCAGTTCGGACCGTGGTTCTTCTCGCCCCTGTTCGGCATCGCCCTCGGCCCGCAGCTCATAGACTACGCCGTCGTGGGAGACTCGGGCCGTCGCTGGACTCTCGCGCCACTCATCTTTGGCCGTCTCAGCTTCGGATACAACGCGGATGAGTTCTTCGCGGCCTTTGTCGGCAGCGCCGACTGGCGGGGCGTACAGGTTCCCCGGATCTCCGCAACCCAGGGCACCTATTTGATCGAACTCGTAGTCGGCAAGCGGTTCTGAACCGCCCCAAAAGAAGCCCCCTACGCTCCCCCGCCGAGGGTCTTCCCGATAACCTCTTTGAGCAGTTTCGCCGCTACCGCCAAGCCTCGCCGGGCTTTCCTCTTTTTTGGTTCATCCTCGAATCGATTTATAGGAGCTAAGCCTACCCTTTCTCCCCCTGACCAATGAGCTGGTTCGGATCCATCTCGTTGCCCCAGTAGATGGTACGGTGAGGAAAGGGAATCTCGATACCTTCCTTGTCGAAGGCGATCTTGAGGCGACGGCGGTACTCCCGGCCCACAGCCCACTGCTGAATCGGCTTCGTCCGGATTCTGCCCTTGATCACCACCGCGCTATCTGTGAAGCTATCAACCCCGAAGATCTCCATGGGCTGGAGAATAAGGGGCCCGAAACTCTCGTCGGACCGGAGCTCCTCGTCGACCCGAGCCATTACCTTCATTACGTGATCCACGTCCTCCTTGTAGGCGACCCCGATATCGAAGACTATCGCGGACCACTCCTTTGTCATGTTGGAGAGAGTGCCTATCTTACCGTTCTGGATCGTGTGCACCGTACCGGCGACATCCCTGAGCACGATAGTCCGGAGGCCCACACTCTCAACGACGCCTCCCGTGCCGTTCACGACCGCAACGTCCCCCGCCCGGACCTGGTTTTCCAGCAGCATAAAGAACCCTGAAATGAAGTCCCGAACGAGCTCCTGAGCACCGAAGCCTATGGCGAGACCGAGGATACCGGCCCCGGCGATAATGGGTGCCACGTCGATACCGAGCTGTTTTAGAACCAGCATCACCAGGATGAGCCAGAGAATCACCTTGATTACCGCATCGAGGATTCCAAAGAGAGTGTCGATGCGCTTGTCCAGCTCGGTGTCATCCTCGATACCGCCCTTCTTGAGCCGTCCGACCACCAGGGGCCTCAGCCGTTTGTGCAGCACGGAGACCAGCCGCATTGCAACCGCGGCAATTATGAGAATGAGAAGCAACCGCGGCGAGACCGTGATAAGCCAGGTCATAGTGTCGGAGGCGAGGTTCCGCCAGAATTCCGTTGTCAGAAGATTGTTCATCGGTTCACTCCCTCTTCTCGCATTGCCTAAAAGCTAGCTAGGAGAGCCAAAAGGTTCAAGACGCCCGCGACGGAACGTAGTGGACAGATCAGGAAGGGCACCTTAGAATTCCGGTTAGAAAGACGAACCGGGGGCGGACTTGTACGACTTCTCTTCAGGATTCGAAACCTCCACTACGGAGATGTACCTATTTCTCGCAATCGTGGGCGCTCTCATCCTCATCCTCATTCTGGCGCAATTGAGAAAGCCGAAGCCGAAGAAGCGGGTGATCAAAACGACTCCGGTTCTCAAGCGGCGGCCTCCGGAGACACATTTTCGGGAGGAGCTCGTTCTTTCTCCCCGGGAAAGTCGGGCTCTCGAGCGCCTCTCCTGGTGTCTCAAGGATCCGAAGAACAAGGACCAGCTCCTGGAGAATCAGGCACTCTTCCTTCGGGCCGCCCGACGTGCTCTACGGGAAGGGATGGTGACCGAGGCGGAGCTCTTTCGCCTCACCGAGCGGATGGGTGTAAACCTCAACACCCTTCGGGCCAATCGGCACAGTAGTACCAGCGTACCCGTCGGAGCGGAGGCTTCCGTGGCGGACCGGAAGATGCACATGGCTACAGGAGAGGTGCTTCTTTCCGACGATCAAACACTGCGGGTCAAGATTCAGAAGGGACACTCGAGCTTCAACCGGGGCATCCAGGTGGAGCTTGTCTGCAACGGCGAGGAAGGGATGTACCGTTTCTTCACGACGGTGAAAGCTCAGGAGGGAAAGGTTCTCGCTCTGGAGCATTCGAACCACGTGGAACACGTACAGCGAAGGAAGTACCGTCGCCGCCGAGTTCAGATTCCGGTGGAGCTCTCCCTGCGGGCCATCAATGACCGCGCCCTCCCCTCGAAGACCGTGGACCTGAGCGCCGGCGGGGCGGCGGTCCGAAACCCGAAGAAGCGGTACGTCACCGGTAGCGAGCTCGACATCACCCTGAGCACCCCTTCCGGCTCCCCTATGGTACTTCCGGCTACGGTGGTGCGAACCTCGAAGCGAAACAAGATCCTCCATCTCCGCTTCGGAAAGCTCGATGACCGGCAGCAACACCGTCTCTTCCGAATGCTCTTCACCATCGGCACTAAGTAGACCTTTCCTCCTTTCGTGGCCGAGGAGCGATAGGTGTGTTACTTTCTTTCCATGTGGCGCGTAGCGAGTAAGCGTACCCCCCTACTAGGAGCGGCGATTCTCCTTCTTGCCTCCGGGGCGGTGGCTCAGGACCTTGAGTTCGGAACCAAAGCGGGGGTGTCGTTTCCCTGGGTCAGCGGACCGGACTGGGCGGACTCCCTGAGCTCCGTGGAGGGAGAAAACAATTTTGCGATTCGATTTCTCGGGGGCGCTTACGGCGCGTACCGATTTACCCCGGAGCTTGCGCTGCAAGTGGAAGTTCTCTATACCGCCGCCGGAGGCGCCTACGGCTACTCCTATCAGGTCGCATCCTACAGCTACAACTACGTTGGAACCGTTCGCGCCCCGACTCTCGATATTCCTCTCCTCTTCCGTGGCATCCTACCCGTCGGGCCCGGAGGTCTTTACGGAGCCCTCGGTCCCGGCATCACGGTGCTTCCCGAGAGGGTTACCTACGAGGAAGAGAGTGGAGACCTCGAAATCGAAGCGGAGCGGGAGCCGGATCGCCGGGCGATGCTCTCCGGGACCGTCGAGCTCGGCTATCTCTTCGAGCTCCAGCGGTGGCTCATCGACCTCGGGATCAGATACAGCCGATCCCTCACCCCCTTCTACACAAACGCCGCCGAAGACGGCACCTACTTCAACAGCTTTGGGGTCACCCTGGGCGGCGGCTACCGTTTCTGAAGCGAACCCCTGCCGTCGCATCAAGCCTGGAGGGAACGCTCAGTGGCAAACGGTCAGGACGCCCGGCGGCCGCTACCGTAAACGGTTTTGTCCCGCGGCGCCGAAGATAGAACCCGGTAGTGGCGTATCCCCAGATCGCAGCAGCTGCTGCCTCCGCCCCCGCAAACAGCAGCGGACGCAAAACAACCGATAGATCAGGATACCGGATAAAGTAGAAGCTGTTCTGAGTCAGAGCGAAGCCTATCGACACCAGGGCGGCGTGCTCCATCCCCTCCCGCCTGGACTTCGTCGCCTCCGCCCCGTAGAGCCCCAGCAGCAAAATCCCCCATTTGAAGAGCTCCTCGAAGAGAAAGGTGGCCACGACGCTTCCTTCGGGGCGGTAGACGTCGAGAATCAGCCACGGCAACGGGCGACCGAGTGCGAGAAGAAAGACCACCAACGCCCCGAAGCTCCCTCCTAAAAGATAGCCTGTACCAAAGCCGGGTCGGCGGACCCCCGCAGGATCGATCTGCCGGGCAGCGAGTCGAATGGCCCGGAGCCAGATGAGAGCCGCCGTCACGCTCCAGAGCTGGAGCAGCAGAATCATCGTAGTCATGTGCCAATCTTACGACACGCCGCGTGACATAGAGTGTCCCGGCAAGGCGAAAAAGGTGCCGAAGACGCTGCCGCTCTCAATGTAGTAGCTTCATACTAAGAACCCAGAACTGCAAGGAGCAGCAAAATGATGCGCAAAACTCTAACTATTCTGACAATTCTCCTGGCGATTACGGCAGTGACCGCCTTCGCCGATACAGGCGTGGGCGTAATCCTCGGAGATCCATCCGGTATTTCTCTCCTATTCTCGGAACGAGTTGCCCTTGGTGTGGGCTGGGACGTATCCAACTACTTCCACTTTCATACTGACCTCTGGCTCGCCTCGGGGGTCCTTGCGGGGCCCCTAGAGTGGTACGCTGGTCTCGGAGGAAAGCTCCAGGTATACAACGCCGACAGCGATGTGGGCCCGACCTGGGATCCCGACGACGACGCAGATGATGATTTCGGCCTGGGCGTGCGAATTCCTCTCGGTATCCAGTGGTACGCCTCGAACCGTCTGGAGCTCTTCGGCGAGCTCGTTCCGGGCTTGCAGATACTCCCCGCCACGGGCGTCGATGTTGACGCGGGCATCGGAATTCGATTTCACCTCTAAGATACAGGCTGTCTCGGCCCGGCATTAAGAGCCGGCACTCCCCAACCGCCTCTTGCTTGTTTTGTCGGAACAAGCAAGCGTAGCTTAGAGCCAGAAAGGAAATAGGCAGATGAAACGACTTGCACAGTTTTACGATCTCATGGCGGAGAGCGCCACGCTCCGCCGGGATCTGGTCGACTACTATCTCATAAACGTCGGGCAGATAGGACGCACCGCGGGGCTGAAGAAGATACTCGAACAGCTCGAGAAAAGTCCCGCCGATGAGAAGGGACGTCTCCGTCTGACGGACGAGGAGGGCCGGGAGATCCTCGTACAACCGGATTACGAGATGGCGGAGCTCGAGAAGGACCTTTACTTTTTTCAGGAGGGAGAGGAGGCGTTTGCGAGCTATCTAGCGCAGCTCCATCCACGATTCGGAGAAGAGGTGACCGAGCTCCTCGATTTCCTCGGCACCGCCACTTTTGACCGGTTTTTCACGGACCGGGACGGAACGGTGAACAACTACTGCGGGCGATACCGCTCCTCGATTCAATCGGCTTACAACGCCGTTTTTCTCAGCCGCTTCGGTCGTTCGGTCCGGCAAAAGCCGGTTATTCTCACCTCCGCTCCACTCCAGAACATGGGACTCATAGAAATGACCGTTATCCCCGAAGACATCTACCTTCTCGCGGGCTCCAAGGGACGAGAGTACCGGAGTATCCACGGAGAGCGACGGAGCTTGCCCATGAGCGCCGGGGATACCCGACTCATGAGTAAGCTCAATGCGGAGCTCCAGAGCCTCCTCGAGAAACCGGAGAACCGGGTGTTTACGCAAATCGGCTCCAGTTTTCAGCGAAAGCTCGGGGAGACCACCGTGGCGAGGCAGGACATGTACGGCTCTGTCCCCGCCGAAAAGTCCGAGGCGTTTAAGCGAGAGGTGCAGTCGCTTCTCGGTCGACTCAATCAGGGTGAGGAGCGCTTTCGCCTCGAGGACACCGGCAAGGATTTGGAAATCATCCTCGCACCTGGGGAAGGAGAGCCGCACTTTGACAAGGGTGACGGGGTTGCCTTTATTCTTCAGGAGACGGGAGGAGAGGTCACCGGGCAGAATCTGCTCATCTGCGGTGATACCGCTTCGGACCTCCCGATGGTGCAAAAGGCGGCGGAGCTCGGCGCAAAGGTCACGGCGATATTCGTCACCACCGATGAGGGAGTGAGAAGGGCGGTGAAGGAAGCCGCCGAGAGGAGCTTTTTTGTGTCGACCCCGGACGTTCTGGTCGCGGGACTCAATCTTGCAAGTGGAGAGACAGGAGTATGAGTGAGTTCAGCCTCAAGGGCGCGATATTCGATCTCGATGGAGTGATCACGGCCACCGCTCGCTCCCATTTCCGAGCGTGGAAGGCCACCTTCGAGGGTTTTCTCGAGGAGACAGGGACCGAGGAGAACCCGACGTTCTCCTACGAGGAAGACTACATCCCCTACGTCGACGGCAAGCCGCGGTACAACGGCGTGCACTCCTTTCTCGAATCCCGAGGAGTTTCCCTCCCCTGGGGCGACCCGTCGGACGAGCCGGGAAACGAGACGATTTGCGCGGTTGGAAACAGGAAGAACGACGCCTTCCGGGAGACCGTGGCAAAGGACGGCGTGGACCTCTACGACTCCACCCTCGAGCTGGTCAAAGCGCTCAAGGCGAAGGGGGTCAAGGTCGGAGTAGCCTCCTCGAGCAAAAACACCGGCTACGTCCTCGAAACCGTGGGGTTGAGCGATCTCTTCGAGGCGGTGGTGGACGGGGTTGTCTCCGCGGAGCTCGGCCTGAACGGTAAGCCGGCTCCGGACATTTTTATTGTCGCCGCCGAGCGTATGGGTGTGGAGCCGAGAGAGTGCATGATGGTGGAGGACGCCTACGCCGGCGTCGAGGCGGGCCTGAACGGCAATTTCGCACTGGTCCTCGGCGTCAATCGGGAGGGAGGTCCCGAGGGCCTCTACGCCCGGGGCGCGGATCTCGTGGTCTCCGACTTGGGGGAGATCTCCCTGAGAGACATAGAGGAGTGGTTCGAACAAGGAATCGAGGAGAGCTCCTGGCGCCTGGACTATCACGGGTTCGATAAGGAGAACGAGCGGCTCCGGGAGGCGCTCACCACCGTCGGCAACGGCTATGTCGGAACTCGGGGAGCCTACCCTGGGGTTGGCATCGAGGACGATGTGCATTATCCCGGGACCTACCTCGCGGGCCTCTTCAACAACCGGGGCACCGAGGTGGAAGACACCACGATCTACAACAACGACTTCGTTAACTGCCCGAACTGGCTGCGAGTCGACTGCATCGTCGATGACGGTGAGCCCCTGGAGCCACTGGTACACCAACCGATGCGCTGGCATCAGTGGCTCGACATGAGAGATGCCACCACCCACCATGTAGCACACTTCCGAGATGAGAAGGGCCGAGAAACTCGGGTGGAGACAATACGTCTGGTGAGCATGGAGGAGCCCCACTTGGCGGCGATCAGGTATACCGTCACCCCTCTCAACTACTCCGGCCGACTCACGATTCGCTCTTCCCTCGACGGAGATGTGATCAATTACGGCGTGGAGCGGTACCGGCCTCTCGAGAGCCGCCACTTGGAGAGAGGAAAGGGTTCCGTCGAAAACGGCGACCTTAAGCTCGAGACGAGGACCAACGAGTCCAAGGTCACCGTAACCATGCGGGCCCACAACGAGCTCTACGTCGATGGGAGCCGGGTAGAGGATGAAAGAGAGATTTCGCGGGAAAGCTCCGCGGTAGCGGAGAGTTTTCTCATAGATGCCCAGGAAGGACGTCAGTACGAGCTCGAGAAAATCGTCTGGATTTCCACCGACCGGCCCTGGCCGATCGAAGAGGCGGTCATGCCGAAGCTCTCGATGCTTCGGTTTCACGAGATCCTTGCCATCCATCGTCAGAAGTGGCGGGAGCTGTGGAGCGTGGCGGACATACAGGTTCAGGGTGACCGGTTCGTGCAGAGGACCGCGCGGCTCCACGCCTACCACCTACTGTCTACCGCCTCGATACACAATGAGAAGATGGACGTTGGGCTTCCTGCTCGGGGGCTCCACGGCGAAGCGTATCGCGGTCACATCTTCTGGGATGAGATCTTTATCGCGCCGTTCTTTAATCGCGTCCTCCCGTCGGTCACGCGGTCCCACCTCCTCTACCGGTATCGCCGTCTGGATGAGGCCAGGGAGATAGCCCGGGAAGCAGGCTATAAGGGAGCACTCTACCCGTGGCAGAGCGCGGACACCGGAGAGCGTGAGTCTCAGAAGCTCCACTACAATCCGCGCTCCGGAGAGTGGGATCCCGATTTGAGCCGCCTGCAGCGACACATTTCCATCGCCATCGCCCACAACATCTGGGAGTACAACTACTCCACGGGCGATCAGGAGTTTATGGATAAGTACGGCCTCGAAATGCTGGTGGAAATCGCCCGGTTCTGGGCGAGTATTGCCGAATTCGAGGAGAAGGATGGGCGCTACCACATAAGCGGGGTTATGGGCCCGGACGAGTTTCACGAGAAGTACCCCGACGCCTCCTATGAGGAGGGCGGATTCAAGGACAACGCCTATACCAACGTGATGGTCGCCTGGCTCCTCGATCGTGTGGCGACCGAGTACCGCTCAATGGGGGAGAAGGCTCGGAACGCCCTGATTGAGAAAATCGACTTCTCAGAGAGCGAGCTCGATGAGTGGGCGAGCATCGTCAGCAAGCTTGCGGTGGAGATGGATAACGCTGGTGTATTGAGTCAGTTCGACGGCTACCGGAAGCTCAAGGAGCTCGACTGGGACGCCTACCGTGAGAAGTATGACGACATCCGCAGAATGGACCGGATTTTGAAGGCCGAGGGGGACAGCCCGGACAACTACCAGGTCTCGAAACAGGCGGATACCTTGATGATCTGGTACATTCTCCCGCCGAAGGAGGCGGCGGATGTGCTGAGAAAGATGGGGTACACCATCGATGACCCCTACGAGTTCCTCAAGCGCAACTACGAGTACTACATCAAGCGCACCAGCCATGGCTCAACTCTGAGCTACGTGGTGCACGCCGCGGTTCTCACCTATTTGCCCGGAAACGAGCGTGACATGTGTGACTGGTTCATGGAGTCGATGAAAAGCGATATTTACGACACCCAGGGAGGGACAACCCTGGAGGCGATCCACTGCGGCGTAATGGCCGGGACACTGCAAATCATCGTGGACAACTTCGCCGGCCTCGAAGCGCGTCCAGATGAGCTGCTCATTATGCCCTCCATGCCCTGCGGATGGGATCGCGCCTGTTTCACCGTTCTCTTCCGGGGCAATCGCTACGAGGTGTCGGTCTTCCCCGGCCAAGTTCGAGTCTCCATGGGAACCGACGCCACCGGGAGGATTGCCGTCCGAGTCGACGGATCCGTGGACTCCGTGGAGCCCGGCGGATCGGTCACTCTAAGCTACTCCCCCGGGGAGCGCTCCGTGTCACCGAGGCCCCAGGGCGAGAGCCAAGCGTAGGGAAAGCGCTCGATCCAGCGCCAACGAGCGAGGAGAATGGCCTCCGGCCGGTACTCGAAGTGCATGCTATCGAAGAAGAGCCACTTTCCGCCCCAGACGAACCCCTCTCTCTCGAAGCTGTCGATTACCGGCTGGGGTACGCTCCACCGCTCCGCCACCGGGAGACTCCACCACTCCCCGGCGCCACTCTGCGCAGCCCAGAGCCAGTACGCCCAGCGCCCCTCGTAGCTGCGAGGCAGCAGGTCTATGGCGATACCGTAACTGTGATAGCTTCTCCGGTTGGTACCGGCGATATTCCGCCAGTTGTAACCGTGGAGATCTCGCAAGCCCTCGATGAACTCGGCGATCTCTCGGTCTGTCTCGGCTATCACCCTTAGCCGCGTTTCGACCCTCTCCAGGGGCCCCACGACCATCGGATGGACTCTCGTCGAGTGACCGAAAAACTCGACCCGCCTCATGCGCGATTCCGCCTCCGCCCTCGAGCCGACCTGGTAGAGGTTGTCGAGAAAGCCGTTGAACCGGACCCGTCCATCCCGGGCTCCGAGGTTTGAGCGTGCTCTCAGACGCGCCTCGAACTCTGGGCTCAGCTTCCGCTCCACCGCCGGTCCGAACCGATAGGTATCGTAGAAACGAATAGAGACGAACTCCCGAGCCATCTCCTTCACTTCCCCCGGAAGGAGGCGCGCGTCGGCCCAGTAGTACCAGGTGCCGTCCATCTTGAGAGCCCACTCCCCCTCCCGAGGAGCGATTTCCTCTATCCTCTCGGGATACGCCTCCGCCATCGCCCGAATCTCAAGCTCTCCGGGCAACTCAGTCACCGCCGCTCTCCCGGGGAGGTTAGTATCGCCGTAGAGGAGAGGGGGAAGCAGGGACCCTGAAGCCGCCAGAACGAGAAGAATCCATTTCATCCTGGTCAAGATAACACAAAACAATCCCTTCCGGGATTATTGCTAACTGAGGGCAACGTTGCATCCGAGGAAGGGGCGTGTTTAAATGAGAGCATACCTACTCAGGGAGTTGCACGTGGCAAAACCACGGGTGGAAGCGATAGTGATCAATCAGGAGTGGTGCAAGCGGTGTGGCATCTGTACCGCCTTCTGTCCCAAGAAGGTACTCGATGAGGCCGAGGACGGTACGGTAAGCGTGGCCCGGCCAGAGGCGTGCATCTCCTGTGAGCTCTGCGAGCGCCTCTGCCCGGACCTTGCGATCGAACTCATCTGGGGGGAGGTGGCTTCATGAGCCCCGACCAACCAGGAAGGACCCCTAACGGCGTGAAAGTAGCGAGCACCGCATCCGGGGGCACGCCGCGGTTCGTCCAGGGAAACGAGGCGTGTGCCCAGGCCGCGCTCTATGCGGGGCTCGGTTTCTTTGCGGGCTATCCGATCACTCCCTCTTCGGAGATAGCGGAGTTCCTCTCTCGGAGGCTACCTGAGGAGGGAGGCACGTTTGTCCAGATGGAGGACGAGATATCCTCCGTGGCCGCTATCATCGGCGCCTCCCTGACGGGAACGAAGGTAATGACCGCCACGAGCGGACCCGGATTCTCCCTCATGCAGGAGGCTCTCGGCTTCGCGGTAATGGCGGAGATTCCCTGCGTGGTGGTGGACGTCATGCGGGGCGGCCCTTCCACGGGACTTCCAACCCAGGGCAGCCAAGGGGATGTCAACCAGCTCCGGTGGGGCACTCACGGCGACCACGCCATTATCGCCCTTACCGCGAGCAACCATCAGGACATCTTCGAAGTCACCGTGCGCGCCTTCAATTTGGCCGAAACCTACCGTACCCCGGTAATCGTCGCCTTCGACGAGCTCCTCGGGCACATGCGCGAGCGCCTGGAAATACCGAAACCGGGAGAGCTGGAGCTCGTCGACCGTCTGCGCACCTCCGTTCCCGAGGGTGTGGACTATCACCCCTACCTCGCCCGGGAGGACGGGCGTCTGCCGATGTCTGATTTCGGCGGAGTCCACCGGTTCAACGTCACCGGCCTCTATCATGACATGTGGGGTTTTCCCTCGACCTCTCCACCGGTGGTGGATGATCTCGCGCACCACCTGAACGACAAGATTGAGCAACGGGCGGACGAGCTCGCCGCGGGCCGCTCCTACTACCTCGAGGATGCCGAGACACTGCTCGTCTCCTACGGCTCCCCCGCCCGCTCCGCCTTGCAGGTGGTTCACGACGCCAGGGAAAACGGTCAACGTCTCGGCCTCCTCGAGCTCCAGACCCTCTGGCCCTTTCCCTCGAGCATGGTTCGCGCCGCCTGCGACGGAATAGGGGCGACCGTGGTTGTGGAGATGAATATGGGGCAGGTGCACAGGCAGGTTCGCAACGCCGTGAGCGATCCCCAAAACGTTTTTCTCGCGAACCGGGTGGATGGGCAGTTCATAACTCCCCGGGACATTCGAAGCGTCCTGCGCATCGTCGAAGGCCAGGGGGTGTGAGCGTGTCAGTTCTCGATAAGTACATCCGAAAGCGCTTTTTTCCTCACCTCTGGTGTCCGGGGTGCGGTCACGGCACCGTGCTCAACGGTCTCATCCGATCCGTCGATGAGCTCGGTCTCTCCAAGAACGAAATCGTCCTCGTCTCAGGGATCGGTTGCTCCGCCCGTATCTCCGGGTACCTCGATTTTCACACCCTCCACACCCTTCACGGCCGGGCCCTCGCCTTCGCTACCGGAGTCAAAATGAGTCGTCCGGAGCTCACGATAATCGTGCCCATGGGGGATGGAGACGCCATGGCGATCGGCGGCAACCACCTGATCCACGCCGCCCGGCGTAACATAGATATCACCGTGCTCATCCTGAACAACCGGATATACGGCATGACCGGAGGGCAGTTCTCGCCCCTCTCGGGATGCGGCGTCGCCGCCTCGACGGCGCCTTTCTCCACCATAGACAACTCCTTCGACACCGCAGAGCTCGTAAAGGGCGCCGGCGCGACCTTCGTCGCCCGAACAACAACCTATCACGTTCAGGAGCTGCAGAGCCTCATTACTCGGGCGATTCAACACAAAGGGTTCTCCGTGGTGGAGATACTCTCCCAGTGTCCGACCCATTTCGGCCGGCGCAACGGTGCTCCCGAGGCAGTCGAAATGCTCACGGCGTTCAGGGAGAGGACCGCGCCGGTCGGGTCTAAGAAGCTCTCGGGACAAACGGATCTCCTTGCCCGGGGCGTCCTGGTCGAAAAGCAGCGCCCTGAGTACTGCGAGGAGTACGGGCGAATGCTCGAGAGAGTGCGTATGGGGAGGGACGGCTGATGTGGAAGCTCATTTTTTCCGGCGTCGGTGGCCAGGGGATCATCAGCGCCGGCATTCTCGTCGGGGAAGCAGCGGTGATTCACGAGGGCCGTCACGCAGTGCAGACGCAAAGCTACGGCGCGGAAATGCGCGGGGGCCTGAGCCGTGCTGATGTTACCATTTCCGATGCGCCGGTTATGTATCCGAGAGTCACACAGGCGCACGTCCTCGTCTGCATGCACCAAAAGGCTCTCAACGCGACGCTCGGAATGATCAGGCCCGGAGGACTCCTGCTAGCGGACCGTGGCGAAGTAAGCGTGGACCGCTCAACGGACGCACGCTACTTCGAGCTCCCCCTGACGGAAACCGTCCTCGAGGAGCTCGGTTCTCCGCGGTCAGCCAACGCCTGCATGCTCGGGGCCCTGGTTACCCTCACCAACGTCGTCAGGGCCGACTCCCTGAGGAAGGCGATCGGCGATCGCTTCAGGAGCTCCGAGGAAGCGCTACTGGCCTTCGATCTCGGTAGGGGTCTGGTAGAGAAGCCGGTCCTTCTGCAAGGATAGCCGCCCACACCGCCCCAGGGCTACTCCACGCCGTAGCCGATAGGATCCTCCTCGGCTTCTACGGAGAGAAGAAGAGCGACGCAGAAGGCGCTCTTTCTCGGCAGCGGTCCATCCCCTAGGCTCCTGAAGAGTTTGGTTACGGCCATGCACGCCGCTGCCTCCCGCTGGTCGGAGCGCTCGCAGCCCGCCCGGGCACTCTCTTCGAGAGTACGACGAAAGAAGGTGAGGGGCTTCTCCTCTCTGCTCTCCGTTCGCAGCCGTGCGGCATCGCCGGCGAGGACATCCGAGGAGAGGTCAGGCAGAAGCGTCTCGATCCCCGCCTCCCGGTTCTGGTTGTACCGCTGCAGGAATTGATAGAACCGCCCCCCCTCCCCTACGGTGGTAGCCGCGGCAGTTAACACCTCGTCCACCGCCGCCTCCGGGAGCCCCTCCTCAAGGCTCTTGAGGAGCAGCCGATAGAGCCGGTCGTTGTCCTCCATTCTTGCCAGCGCGTTGGCGCCGTGGATAACGATTCGCGGGTTTCTGGACTCCCGGAAGAGCTCGTTGATCCGAGGATAGCTTTCACGGTCTTCCAGTCGAACCAGGGCGACCATGCACTTGCCCTGGAGAAACGGATCCGCGGAGTCGAGTCCCTCCCGGAGGAGCGGAACCGCTCGGCGAATGCGGTGCTCTCCGAGAATCTCCGCCGCCACCCAGGCGGTGGTGTACTCTCCCGTTCTCAACTCACGGATTATCGCCTCCTCCGATTCTATGCCGAAGGAGATTCGACCGAGGGCTCTCAGCGCCTGAGACCGTACCGAAAACCGGGGTGAGCGCAGGTGCTCGCGTAGCTCCCCCTCGGAAAGGTTGGAGCCGATATCGCCGAGGCGCTCTACCTCCCGCTCCGTCCCGTGGCTGCCGGACTGCCTCTTGAGACGATTGAGCACGTAGAGGGCGCGCATGTCCCGGGGGGAGAGCAGGAGCCCGAGAATGCTGCGAATAGACCACTCCTCGAGTCGGTCCAGCCGCCGGACCACCAGGAGAAGGAGCGCGATTGCCGCGAGAGCCACAGTGAAATAGGTACGGTAGACATCCATCCCTTCATACCCAACCGCCGGAAGGATCTGGAGAAGCCCGCCTCCCACGACTGAGGCGGCCAGCCCCGCGGCTGCGCCGGAGGAGAGCCGCATAAAGATCGAGCTTCCTACCCGGTCGGTCTCATCCACGGCACTCAAGAAATAGTGGCCCACGCTTACGATAATACCGAACTTGCAGTACCCCGCGGCGAAGAAGGCGAGCCCCACGGGAAACGGTCGGAACTGCTCCGGAGCAAAGGCCCAGAAACCGGCCACCAGGAGGAGTCCCGAGGTATAGAGAAGCAAAAGCGGTCGCGGCCCGACCCGATCAGCGATAACGCCGTTAACGAGAGCCGATGCTATACCGCCAAGAAGCAGGGGCAGCGAGAAGGTGAGGGCAAGATAGTCCGAGATCCCGTAGCCGTTCTTTACGGTGATCATGGAGAAGGGAATCACCACGGTGAAGGCGACGAACCCCGCGGACCAGGCGTAGAGTAACCGGCGCATCCGCCCACTTCCCCAGAGGTTTCGAATCACCACTTTGAAGGGCTTACTTGCGGACTCCCGGGGCGTTCGGGACTCCGGAATCCGGGCGAGAATTGTCCCCGCATAGAAGCCGAGGCCGCACCCCACCGCGAGGATCGCCTGATAGACCCAGATCGCGTCGGTGACGCTCAGGACGAGGATTACAACGGACATCGCGATGAGGTGGGTGGAGTTGGCGCGGACAAAGTTGCCGGAGAGGAAGTTTCCGCGGTCCTCCGGGGTGGTCACCTCTCCCATCATCGGTGTATTTCCTACGATACCGATGCTGCGGAAAGCAGCGAATCCGAAGGCGCCGAGAAGAATGATCCCTGAGACCACCGATTGCGGAGCGATCGTCGCCGTCGCCGGAGCGAGAATCATAATCGACGCGGAGAGATAACGAAAAAACCATCCCAGCCCCCAGGTCCTGGCCGCCCCGATTCGGGCAACGAGATTCTTGCCGAAGACCATTAAAGGCATTGTCAGATGGATAAAGGAGGCAAGGGTCGCCACCAGGGGATCGCTCACGCCGTTTCTTATGGCGTAGAGAATGAGCATGTTCTCTATGAGAAAGGCGACAGAGATGCCGTTCAGCTTGAGAAAACGCCGAAAGTACCGTCGCCCCTGGTGCCGATCGGCCGTGGAAAGGGTTTCCGGGGGGCTCACCTTTCTCGACTGGAAGAGCAGCTGGACGCCGGTCACCGAGCCCACCCTAGAGCAAATCGCAGGAGTTGATCCGTGCCGGCTCCCCGGGCCTCAGCTCAATCTCCCGATTACAGACCGTTATGGAAAGCGGCTCTCCGTCGGTTACCTCGAAGCTGTAGGTCTCATGGGTGAGATCTACCTCGAGATAGCTCTCGTGAAATCGTAGGGGAAAGCGCAGTCGCTCCCAGGTGGATGGGAGGCGGGGGTCAAAGGAGAGCTTGCCGGCGAAGTCCCGCATACCTCCAAAACCGTAGGTGAGGGCCATCCATACTCCACCGGTAGAAGCTACGTGGGCGCCGTCCACGACGTTTCCCGCTACGTTAGCAAGGTCCATGAGCAGGGCGTACTGGAAGTACTCCAGCGCTTTCTGCTCGTAGCCGATCTCCGCCGCAAGAATGGACTGAACGCAGGCGGAGAGGGAGGAGTCTCCGGTGGTAAGAGGATCGTAGTAGTCGAAGTTGCGCCGCTTCTCCTCCATGGAGAACTCGTTTCCCAGGAGTACCAGGGCGAGGGCGACGTCCGCCTGCTTAATGACCTGGTGGCGATAGATAACCAGCGGGTGATAGTGGAGCAGCAGGGGATACTTTGTCGTCGGGGTATTGGCGAAGTCCCAGACCTCCTTTTCCAGAAAGTTGTCATCCTGGGGATGGATCCCCCGAATCTCGTCGTAGGGAATGTACATCGCCTCGGCGGCCCGTTCCCAGTTGAGAACTTCCTCATCAGTCAGGGCGGTTTCATGTATAAGGTGGGAATAGGCGTCCGTTCGCTCCGCCTGTAGCCATCGGGCGACCTCCGCGGCGTATCGGAGGTTGGCCCGAGCCATCATATTGGTAAAAAAGTTGTCATTCACCACGGTGGTGTACTCGTCCGGGCCGGTCACTCCGTGGATATGAAAGGCTCCGGTGTCAGGACTGAAGAAGCCGAGGTCAGTCCAGAGCCTGGCGGTTTCAACGAGAATTTCGCCCCCAACCTCCGCCAGGAACTCCCTGTCTCCCCGGACCTCGACGTACTTCTTAATTGCGTAGGCGATGTCCGCGTCTATGTGGTACTGCGCGGTTCCCGCTGCGTAGTAGGAAGAGGCCTCCTCACCGTTTATCGTTCTCCAGGGAAAGAGCGCTCCGGACTCGGAGAGCTCCGCAGCCCGTTCCCGTGCCTTATCGAGCATGGAGTGGCGGAACCGAAGAAGATTCCGGGTTATCCGCGGCTCGGTGTAGGTTAGAAACGGCGCCACGTAGACCTCGGTGTCCCAGAAGTAGTGTCCCTCGTACGCCTGCCCCGTGAGCCCCTTAGCGGGAATTCCGGTGGTCTCCGCCCGGGCGGAAGCTTGGCAGATCTGAAAGATGTTCCATCGTATCGCCTGTTGTAGCCTCGGCTCCGCTCCCACCACCACGTCCGCTCGCTCCCAGAACCGGTCGAGAAAGGCGCTTTGCGACCGTTCAAGAGCGGCGTAGCCGTCCCGTAGCGCACGATCCAGGGTTCTCGTGCACCGGTCCACGAGCTCCGCCGGTGGAACGGCTCGGGATGTGTGATAGGTGAAAAACTTAGTGATTTTGACCGGGGTCCCCGCTCGAGCGTCGATGGTGTAGACGATCTTTCCGAGATCCTCGGTCCAGCTGCTCGAGGAGCGCCAAGGGTTCTCGGTCTCAATGACGTGATCAATGCCTGCGCCGAGACTCATTCGAGAGTTCGTCGTGCGGTAGCCGGTGCAAATGCGAAAGTTCCGCTCCACATGGTTCCGGGCGTTCAACACCCGGTGGGCGAAAATGCGCGCCCTTCTAGGATCCTTATCGTTTCCGTTTCTCGGCTCATCCAGAGCCTGGCTATCCTGGCGATTCAGAAGCTGCGAGGAGATCACCACCGGCGCATCGGTGTCCACGGTTATCTCGTAGCTAATCGCACCGAGGTGACGATGCTCCATGGAAACGAGGCGGCGAGAGGTGATGCGAACCTGCTTCCCCGCCGGGGAGGACCAGTTCATCTTTCGGGAGAGGACGCCGGTCCGGAAATCGAGCTTTCGCTCATACTCGGTGAGGCGCGCGGTAGGAAGATAGAGGGGTTCATCATCCACGTAGAGCTTAACCAGAGTCGCATCGGGGACGTTTACCATCGTCTGTCCGGTTCGGGCAAAGCCGTACGCCTCCTCCGCGTGAACGATGGGCCAGGTCTCGTGAAACCCGTTGCAAAAGGTAGCCGTCTCGATTGCCGGACGGCCCTCTTCAAAGGTGCCTCGAACGCCGAGAAAGCCGTTGGAAAGGGCAAAAATCGTCTCCGCGTTGCCCATCCAATCCTCGTCGAAGCCGGTCTCGACGATTCCCCACTCCTCCGCGGAGGGGTAGAGATGTTCCGGAAGCAGCTGCAGTTTACGTGGGATCATGGTTTTCCTTTCGTACCATACCCTCACCGCTCTGCCAAGAGGAGAGCTCTTCCAGTTCTTCCCACCGGTTGTACGCGCCCTCCAGTTCGCCCCGGAGCTCCTCCTCCCTTCGAGCGATGGCCGCCGGGCCTCCATCGTCGGAGGCAGCCTCTCGATAGAGGGCGGGATCCGCGAGGCGGTGGTGAAGCTCCTCGAGCTCTTCCTCGAGGAAGGCTATCCGCTCCGGCAGCTCCTCGAGCTCCCGCCGCTCCTTGAACGAGAGCTTTCGCACGGCGTCGTCGCTTCGGGCGCTCTTCGGCTTTCCACTCTTTCCCGCCCTTGGAGAGCCGGCTATGGAAGTCGCTGAGCCTTCATCCTCCCGCCGAGTTCTCTTTGCTCGCCAGTCGGAGTAGCTTCCGACGTGCTCTTCCACCTTGCCCTCGCCGGTTAGGACGAGGCACTCGGTGACAACGTTGTCCAGAAACGCTCGGTCGTGACTCACCAGAATGATCGTGCCGCGAAACTCCAGAAGCAGCTCCTCCATAAGCTCCAGGGTCTCTAGGTCGAGGTCGTTGGTTGGCTCGTCGAGGACGAGGAGGTTCGCCGGACGGGCGAACAGCTTTGCCAGAAGCACGCGGTTACGCTCGCCACCGGAGAGGCTGCGAATCTGCTTGTTCACGTCCTCCCGGGAGAAGAGAAAGTCCTGCAAGTAAGCGAGAAGGTGGCGTTGCCGCCCTCCGGACTCCACCGTCTCGTACCCGCCTCCTACGTTCTCGTAAATCGTCATGTTTGGGTCGAGCTGGGAGCGCAACTGGTCGAAGTAGACGATCTCGAGCCCGGTGCCGAGGCGAACGGAACCCTCTACCGGGTCGAGCTCACCGAGGAGCAGCTTAACCAGGGTCGACTTGCCCGCGCCGTTTGGGCCGACTATACCCACCCTGTCACCGCGCATAATCATCGTACTCAGCCCTTCGATGAGCGGCGTGGACTCCTGAGCCCCGCTCTCATAGGAAAACGAGAGATTCTTGGTCTCCACCACGAGTTCCCCGGACCGGGAGGCGTTGTCGAGACCGAACCGCGCCGAACCGAGCTGGTCCCGCCGGCTCCGCCGTTCCTCCCGCAACGCTTGGAGCCTTCGCAATCGACCTTCGTTTCTGGTCCGTCGCGCCTTGACCCCTTTCGCGAGCCACGCCTCCTCCTCGGCGAGGCGCTGCTCGAACCGAGATCGTACCGCCTCCTCATTGGCCAGACGTTCCCCCTGTCGCTGGAGGAACTCCGAATAACTGCAGTCGTAGACGAATAGCAGCCCCCTGTCGAGCTCCGCCACCCGACTCGTCAGCTCCTCGGCGAAGGCGCGGTCATGGGTAACAAAGAGAAGGCTCCGTTTCTCGCACGCGCAAAGCCGGAGGAGATACTCTTGGAGCCAGAGAACCGTCTCGATATCCAGGTGGTTCGTGGGCTCGTCGAGCAGAAGAATATCCGCCCCCGCCGCGAGGGCCCGGGCAAGAAAAACCCTCCGTATCACCCCTCCCGAGGATGTTGCGAGCTCCGTGTTCAACGGCACTCCGAGGCGGGTGAGAACTCGCTCAGCCTCGAGACGCCGCTCCGCGCCGCTCTCCTCGTCCTCCGGAGGCAGCCGCTCCGTCCCTTCTCCGGGTAACGGCGCAGCTCCTGAGGCGACCTCCAAAGCGTTACCTGCCGGGGCTCCGGGGATCTCTTGGCCCAAGTAGGCGACTCGTGCGCCGGAGACGAGGCTCACTTGCCCCGCATCCGGTAGGATCTCCGAGGCGATGATCTTCATAAGGGTCGATTTGCCCGCGCCGTTTCGTCCCACCAGGCAACAGCGATCTCCGCGGTGGAGATGGAGCTCCGCCCCTTCCAGCAGATGCTCACCGCCATAGGTGAGGCGCAGACCTTTTATGGAAAGAAGTGCCACGGGCGCACGGTAGCACACCTGCGCCCGTTATGCATCCTCAGAGCGGAAAGGCGCGTTTGAGCTGCCGAACAGCCTGTCTGAGACGCTCCTCATTCTCGACCAGAGCGATGCGCAGATAGCCCTCGCCGTCCTCTCCGAAGCCCACTCCCGGAGCCACGGCGACTTCCGCTTCCTTCAGACACTGTATGGTGAACTCGATTCCGCCCATCTCCCGGTACGCCTCGGGGAGAGGCGCCCAGACGAACATGCTTCCTCTCGGCTTCGGGATATTCCAGCCCGCTTTGTTGAGCCCCTCCACGAGAATGTCCCGCCGTGCCTGGTAGATTGCCGCCTGCTCCCGCATCGCCTCGTCTCCGTGGCGGAGAGCGATAACCGCGGCTATCTGGATCGCCTGGAAGATTCCGTAGTCGTAGTACCCCTTGATGCTCGCCAGGACCTTGATCATGTCCGGATTGCCGGAGACAAAGCCGACTCGCCAACCGGCCATGTTGTACCCCTTGCTCATGGTAATACTCTCGACGCCCACCTCCTTCGCCCCGGGGACCTCGAGGAAACTCGGGGCGCGGTAGCCGTCGAAGGTGGTGAGACCGTAGGCAAAGTCGTGGATCACGTAGAAGCCGTACTTCCTCGCCAGACGCACCACCTCCCTAAAGAAGTCGAGCTCCACGGTGTGGGTCGTAGGATTATGGGGGTAGTTGAGATTGAGAATCTTCGGCCGGGGGGTGAGCTTCTCGCACATCTCGGCGATTTTGCTGAGAAGCGCAGCATCCCCATCCTTCATGGAAACGCCGATCACGTTTGCTCCGGCGATCACGGGGCCGTAGACGTGAATCGGAAACGAGGGAGTCGGCGTCATCGCCACGTCCCCGGGCCCGAGGGTGGCGAGGCAGAGATGACTGAAACCTTCTTTCGAGCCTACGGTGGCGATTACCTCATCCTCCGGAGAAAGGCCTACGCCCCACTGCCGCTCGTAGAAGCGGGCCAACTCGCGACGCAGGTTATACACTCCCGCGGAGACGGAGTAGCGCTGATTTCGCTTCTCCGAAGCCGCCTCGGAGAGCTTGTCGACGATGTTCTGGGGCGTCGGGTCATTGGGGTTTCCCATGCCGAGATCGATAATGTCCACATCTCTTCGCCGCAGGTCGCTCTTGAGAGCGTTGATCCGACCGAAGAGATAGGGAGGAAGTCGGTGCATCCGGGCGGAGGCCACTGGAGGCATCTCATTGCGGACGAGAGAGTCAACGTCCACCTCGTCGAGAAAACTGACCGGATTGCTATTCTGATCCACGGAACTCACCTCACTGTTCGGCTCAGTATCATCACACAGCGACGATCGGTGCAAGGGCCGAGGTCCCGAGACTGAGATGCGTCGCACCTCTTCTTCCACGTTGCGCAACAGCTCTGCGATCTCCTCCGAAAGTGCTCCTAGCTCCTCGGGCCGTTTGCTCTGTCAACCGGCGATGCTTACATTTTAAAGTGGAGTGGAGGAGAAACGGAGGCACCCGCGGTTCAGGATCTCTCAAATGCTCACCCTGCAGCGGAGCAACGAACGGGTCATTCACGCCCAGGGGGTGGACATAAGTAGAAGCGGCATCCGCTGCTCCACCACCGAGCGGATGCAGCCCGGCTCCACTGCTTACGTGATCCTGGAGCTCCAGGACCACGGCGTGCCACGAGTCTCCGCCGAGGCTGTGGTAGTCTGGTGTGATGGGCGGGAAGGCGGCTACGACGCCGGTCTCGTGTTCAGGACGCTCTACGAGAATTCCGCCCGGGCCCTCGATCAGTTCCTCAGCCCCAAAGAGGCGGAACAATAGCCCCGCCTCTACAGCTCCAAGCCCGCACCGAAGAAGTAATAGTCCTCCCAGAGCCCCTTTCGGAGTTCCTCCTCTCTCATCTCCTCTCGAGCCTCCAGCAGGTAGTGGCTGCCGACTCCGCCGAAGAGCGAGAGACCCCAGAAGAGCGGTAGTTCAGCCATTGCACGATACTGAAACCCGAACTGGTCCGCTCTCTCATCGAGTTCGTAGAGACTCTCATTGTCCACCCCGAGGATCCCGGCGTCGAGGTTAATGTTAACCGGACCGAACGGTACCTGGGCGCCGAAGGAGAAGGAGGTGGCGATCTTCGTCGCTTCGGTAAAGGATGTCGAGGGACCGTCGTAACTCTCGCTGGTTATGCCGTAGTGGAACAGGGTGTAGAAATTGCCGGCCCGGAACCGCACTCCCGCGTTCACATCGGTCACACCGCCGTGCCAGCCGGAAACCTGCACTCCCCCGTTTCGCGAGAGGTTGATTACCCCTATCGGCACACCCTCCATGCGCTCGGATATATTTACCAGTCCGAGTTGGACACCCCGGACATTCCCGGCCACGTTTACCACGCCCGCTGCCTGCACGCCCCGGACATCTCCTGCCACGTTTACCACTCCCGCGCTCTGAACTCCGCGTACCTCGCCGCTCGCCCAGTTCCCGATCCCGGAGTACTGCACGCCCCGGACCGATCCGCCCACGCCGCTAAAGAGGCCGGTGGCGCTTACTCCCCGGAGATCTCCTCCGTTGAGCGTGGCGAGGCCGCTGTACTGAAACCCGTTCATCTCCCCGGAAATGTGAGAGAACCCGTAGCCTGCGTCGATTCCCCGGACCTCTCCGAGGCGGCTGTAAAATAGGTAGAGGTTGATGTGGCTCAGCTCCTCTCTCCCCTCGTTGGTGCTCAAGGGATACCAGATCTGCGCGGTAAGCTCATGCTCAGCTCCCTGCTCCCCAAAGAGGGCACCTCCCAGGAGGAGGCCCGTCAAAACCGATAACACTATCCTTTTCATTTCTTACTCCGTACTGCTTTGTTGATTGGGGGATCTCGTCCCCTCCCTCCTTAGAAACACCGAATACTCGAATCCCTGTTACCGCCCTCGAGTTTGTTTCCAGGGCCCCGGTATTGCCCTATACTGCGGGCACTATGGATGTGCGAACCTATTTGAGAGCAGCGGATGTTGCACCCGGACTGCCCGCTCCGCCGGTAGCAGAGCCCCGACCGAAACGGCTCCGCTACCACGGCCGGGAATTGGTGGATGAATATGCGTGGCTACGAGATCCGAGCTATCCCGAGGTTCAGGATGAGCAAATCCTCGGCTATCTCAGGGCGGAGAATGAGTATTTCCAGAAGGCTATGGAGCCCCATCGAGATTCCATCAATGCGCTCTTCGAGGAGCTCAAAGGGCGCCTTAAAGAGGATGAAGAAGGAGTTCCCGCAAAGGATGGGAAGTGGGAATTCTGGTGGCGTTTCGAGAAAGGAGAGGAGTACCGGGAGCACCTTCGTCGAAGAATCGACGGCGGTTCCCCGGAGCTGTTTCTCAGCGAACCGGAGCTCGCCCGGGGAACGGAGTACTTCCGCCTCGGGGGTCTGGATGTCTCACAGGATGGCCGGGTGGTCGCCTACTCTACGGATACCGAGGGAGACGAGCGCTACACCATGCGCTTCCGTCCGGAGGCGGAGGAGATCAGGGACACTATAGGCGATCCGATCTGGCTTGCTGACAACCGCACGATTCTCTATCTCGAGCTCAGCGATGAGTGGCGCCCTTTCCGGGTTCGCGCCCATACCGTCGGAACTGATCCGGAGGAAGATCCAATTCTCTATGAGGAAGAGGATACCTCCTTCTTCGTCCACGTCGATCTCTCTCAGTCCCGCGCCTACGTTCTCGTTACTACCGGGGACCACGTGACCAACGAGACCTGGGTCTGCTCGATGGATGATCTGCTCCGGTTTCTCGCTTCCCGAGAAGCTGCGGGCCCGGAGAAACGAAGGCCAGGAGCTGCTGAGGAGTCGCCCTTTCGGCTGTTAATCGACCGAAGAGAGGGAGAAGAGCAGGAGCTCGATCACCACGGCGAGTATTTCTTCATACTTACAAACGACAGGCACAAGAACTTTCGCCTCGTAAGGGCGCCGGTCAACGGCACCGGACGGGAAGAGTGGGAAGAGATCATCGCCCCCTCGGATCGGGTCTACCTCCGGGGGCTCACCTGCTTCAGTTCGTTCATGGTTCTCGAAGAGCGGGTCGACGGCGTCGATCAGGTGCGTCTGCGGGAGTACGAGGGAGAAGAGCACCGCGTCCGCTTTCCCGAGGCCGCCTACACCGCCGGACTCCACGAGAATCCGGAGTACGAGCTATCTACGGTGCGCCTCCACTACCAGTCGATGGTCACCCCGCCGACGGTCTACGACTACCACGTAGCCCAGCAACGACTAGAGGTTCGGAAGGTCAAGGAAATACCCTCGGGCTACGATCCGTCGGAGTTCGCCACCGAACGGCTCCTTATCCCCGCCCGGGACGGCACCGCCGTGCCCGCCTCGATCGTCTATCCGAAGGATCTTCCCAAAGACGGGAGCCGACCCCTCTACCTCTACGCATACGGCGCTTACGGAATGGGCATCTCCCCCCACTTTTCCACCAACGCCCTCTCCCTCCTGAAGCGCGGCTTCTCGGTCGCGGTGGCCCACGTCCGGGGCGGCGATGAGCTCGGCTACCACTGGTACGAGGCGGGGAAGCTCGATCGGAGAACCAACACCTTCAACGATTTCGTGGATGTGGCCCGGGGGCTCATAGAGCACGGCTTTACCTCCGAGGGTCTCATCTGTGCCCGGGGTGGAAGTGCCGGGGGCGAGCTTATGGGTGCGGTCGTTAACACTGCCCCCGAGCTCTTCCGAGCGGTGATCGCTGAAGTCCCCTTTGTGGATGTGCTCAACACCATGCTCGACGACTCTCTCCCCCTCACCCCGATAGAGTGGCCGGAGTGGGGCAACCCGATCGCCGATTCAGACGCCTTCGACCTGATTCGCTCTTACAGCCCCTACGACAACGTGCGGGAGCAGGGGTATCCACCGCTTCTCATTACCGCGGGGCTCTCGGATCCCCGGGTGGCGTACTGGGAGCCGGCAAAATGGGCCGCCCGCCTCCGAGATAGAAAGACGGACGACAACGTACTCCTTCTCAAAACGAACATGAGTGCCGGCCACGGCGGACGGTCGGGCCGCTACGCCGCTCTCGCGGAGGAGGCGGAGATCCTCTACTTTCTGCTTCTGGCAACGGGCGGAGAAAACCTGCGGGGCGTCTCTGCGTGATATGGTTGGCGATATGAGACGAAACCTCATGGCGATTCTGCTCGCGGGCTTTGTCGCCGCGAGCTGTGCTGAGGCGCAGGAAATTCCCACCCCCGAGGAGGCCGTTAGGGCGTGGTACGCCGGGAACCATGCGGAGGCGATCGAAGGATTTCGGGCCCTTCTCGACACGGAGCCCCGGAACCCGGCGTGGCGACTCAATCTCCTGGTTCTCTTACGCGAAGCGGGGCGAATGGAGGAGGCGGTGGAAGTAGCGGCCGGTTTGGATGGGGCGGCAGAGGCGCTTCCGCCGGGGGTGGCTACCGCAGAACGGCTGGCCACCCTCATTCTTGCCGGCAGGGAACGAGAGACGCTGGAGCTCGCGCCGGAGGAACTCTCGCCCGGCACGGATAGTGCCAATCGTTCAGTTCCTGCCGACACCCCTCCCATGACCGAGACCGCCCCCCCTTCTCCGGAACCGGAAACGATCGCTGCCCGGACCCTCCTCTGGCAGGGCGTCGCGCAGATGCTCGCCGGGAAGTCTCAGGTCGCCCTGGATCGCTTCTCCGAGGCGGAGCGGTTGCAGCCGCATCTTCCCTACGCTTCCCTCTTTCGTGGAGAGCTTCTTCTGCGCAGAGGGGAGTACAACGAAGCCGTAAGAGAGCTGGAGGGGACGCTGGTGGAGGACCGTAATCTCACAGGCGCCTTACTCCCCTTGGCCCGGGCAAAGCGCGCCCTGGGAGAAGAGGAGGAAGCGTACCGACTTCTCCGTCGGGCCGAGGTCGCCCTCCCCTGGAACCGGGAGATCAGCGAGCTGAGGGAGCAGTGGGAGCGGGAGTTCCCGCGCCTCGCCGCTCGCCGCGAGGCGGAAGCGGAGGAGCGCAGAGCAATCGCGGTACCTCCGGTCGTGGAGCCTGAACCGGTGGCGGTAGAGTCGATTCCCCGCCTCAGGGTGGGCCTCGCCGAAGGACTCAGCTCTCTGTTCATAAAGACCGGCGGAGCATTCACCGTTATCGAATCGGACCCGGACCTCGCCCTCCTGGAGCCGGAGGACCGGGAGGCCGCCCTCGGGCACTATCTGGAGAAGCCGCCGCTGTTGACCGGGGAGGGAGGGCAGATTCTCGAGGTCTCCGCCCGAGGGGGAGATATCGCGCTTCTCGACGAATCAGGAGAGACGGTGCTCGTCTCGCCGGTTCCACTGCGGCTCCGTTACCGGGAGCCCGGCCGCACCACCACTCTCTTCGATCTTACCTACGGTGAGGGACAGTTTTTCGGCGGTAGGGAGGACCGGAGCTACCGCGGCGCCATGGAGATCCTCCCCGGGCCGGGGGGCGCCTTTACCGTGGTAAATGAGCTCAACGTGGAGGAGTACCTCTACTCCGTGGTGCCCTCGGAGATGCCGGCGTTCTGGCCCGAAGAGGCGCTCGAGGCCCAGGCTGTCGCCGCCCGCTCCTACACCCTCCACCGACGCGACCGATACAGGCGCCGAGGTTTCGATCTGGTGAGCTCCGTTGCCTCCGCCCACTACCGCGGCGTCACCGGCGAGCACCCTCGCACCACCGCCGCGGTGAGGGAGACCCGAGGGGAGCTCCTTGTCACAAACGGGCAAATCCTTGACGCCGTCTACAGCGCCAATAGCGCCGGGTACACCGAGTCGAGCGAGAGCGTTTGGGGAAGCGCTACGCCCCTGGTAGCCGTCTCTGACCCGTTGCTGCCGCCGATCGAGGATCCGAGGTCTCCGCTCTCACTCTACGCCTGGCTCCTTAGCCGCCCGGAGAGCTACTCCTCCCGGGGACGTTTCTCCTCCGAGAGCGCCTACCGTTGGCGGATCCTGGTCCCACGGGAGGAGATCGAGCGGCGACTGGAGGAGAGGGGTCAATCCGTGGGCACCGTGAAGCGGATCATCCCCGGTCGCCGGGGTGTCACCGGACGGGTTGAGTCGGTCACCATTACAGGAAGCGAAGGCGAGACAACGATTCACAGGGACGCGATACGGTCGGCCCTCGGCGGTCTGCGGAGCAACCTCTTTCTTTCGGCTCCCCGGCTCGACGCCTCCGGGGCAGCCGAGGCGTTTCTTTTCGAGGGAGCAGGATGGGGGCACGGCGTCGGTATGTGCCAGTCCGGGGCCGCGGGGATGGCCGAGGCTGGGCAGACTCACAGTGAGGTACTCCGCCACTATTATCCGGAAAGCGAGCTCGAAATAGCATACTGAACCCTTGACGAAGGAGTGGATTTGGGCGACCCTTAGAGCAGACGTGGAGGGAGTCGTCCCGTTGCCGGGGACTCCCTTGTTGCGGGAGGACTTCTTCCACAACTGACCCGTTGGAGTCGTCGGCGGACGTGCTCCGTTGGACACGGTCCGCAACCGCGCAGTCTCTGGGAGGGCGGCGGGGCGGCATGCGGAGACCTTCCAGAATGAAGGAGGGATTAATGGTAAGTATTTCAGAGCAGGTTGGTCCACGGAGGACCAGCGTTTAGTTTTGTCCAATCGAGGGACCCTCTCATAGGGTCCCTCTTTATTTTTCGTGTACAATGGTTCCATGAAATTCGCCACTTTAACCCTTTCGGGAAGCTTCGCGGAGACCGCTCCGCAGACCGGCTCCCTTCGTGCGGCGGGGAGGTCCAAGCGCTTTCGCTTCGACACCTTTCTCCTCTCCGTGGAGAAGATCCTCGACAATCGCCGTATTCGTCGGGTTCTCATCGACTGTCGGCCGGACTTTGCTCCCCGGCTCTTCGGCGGCGCCGAAGCGGTCCGGGAGCAGCTAGAACGGCTCTGTCGCAGTGGCAGGGAGATCTACTTCTACGCCCGGGAGTACGACCAGCTCCGGCTCTACCTCGCCTCGGTTTGCTCGATCCGCATTATTCACCCTCTGGGCCACCTCTCGTTTTTCGGTGTCTCCCGGCCATTTCTCTTTTTTAAGAATCTGATCGAGAAGCATAAGATTGAGCCGGAGATTCTTCGTCGGGGTGAGTACAAGAGTGCTGGGGATCGGTTTCGTACGGACTCCCTGGACCAGGCAAACCGGGAACAGTACCGGGCGTATCTCGACCGGGTCACCGGCGAACTCGAGGAGCAGGTGGAGCGCGGATTCAACAAGAGCAAGGGTGATCTTCGGGAGTTCGTGAACGGCACCATACTCACCGCCCAGGCAGCTCGGCAGGAGGGGTGGATCGAGGAAATCGACACACTGAGTCGCCGCCTTCAGGAGTGGAAGGAGGAAAAGGCCCGGGAAGAGAAGCTGAAGAAGCTCGGTCGCAGCTACGGAAAGGGGCGAAAGAAGATCGCCGTTCTCGTATTCGAAGGGGCTATCATTGACGGAGAGTCGAGGGAGCTCCCCGGCATCGGCCAGGCGCTGGGAGACAGCTCCTACCTGCCGCATATTCGGAAACTGGCGGAGGACAAATCGGTAAAGGGCGTGGTCTTCCGCGTCAACTCCGGGGGAGGCTCTGCGATTGCCTCGGAGGAGATACTCTCCGCCCTCCGGGAGCTACGCAAGAAGAAGCCCTTGGTTGTCTCCATGTCGGAGCTCGCCGGCTCCGGGGGCTACTGGATTGCCCTGGAAGCGGAGCGTGTTTTTGCCCACAAGACCACCCTGACCGGTTCGATCGGGGTTATAACAATGCTCTTCTCCCTGCAGAAGTTTCTCAAGCGTCTCGGGATCACCACCGAGACGATCCGAACCGGCCCTCATGCTGATCTCGGCAGTGGCCTTCGCTCTATGAGCAAGGAAGAGCGTAAGATCATGCAGGCGCTGGTGGATGATCTCTATGAGACCTTTGTGGAGAAGGTCGCCAAGGCGCGAGGTCGGACGGTAGAAGAAGTGGAGGCCATAGCAAGAGGAAGGGTCTGGTCCGGCTTTGATGGGGTTACCCGGGGCCTTGTTGACGAACTCGGAGGACTGACCGAGGCGGTGGAGTATTTGCGCTCCTCTCTTAATCTGAAACGCTCAACTGTGGCGTTTTATCCCGAAGTGAAGCGATCGTTTCTCCAGAGACTCATCCTCAAAAACGCCCCGGTAGCCGTGCCCACCGGTCTGGGAGAGACCGCTCGGCTCCTCTCGGTCCTCCGCGGGCCCCTTGCGCTAATGCCGGAGGCAGTGAGACCCGAAGAGCTCATTGGTTAACGCAGGGAGCCTGGAAGGCAGACGCCGCCCCAACCAGACCCCGGCGATTCTCCGGGTGGCGACCTTCAACATGGAAAACCTATTCGATCTCGTCCGGGAGCCCGGCGAGTTAGCCCATAAGAGCAAGCCCTCGCCCTATCAGCTGGAGGTCAAGCTCGCCAAGCTCGCCCTTACGCTGGAGCAGGTGCTGCAGCTCCCGGAGATCGTCGTTGCCCAGGAGATTGACAACGCGCTGGTTCTGCAAGAGGTGGGAGACAGGGTCAACCGGCAGACGGGAAGCGGGTACCGGGCGGTATCCTTTCTCACCAGCGACCGCAGGAGCATTGAGGTCGGATTTCTCTACGATGAGAAACGAGTCGCCCTCAACAACTGCTACCAGCTCCGAGGTGTAGAGGTGGAAAAGGCGTTCGGCTCCCTGAGCCCGAGCCCGGGACGCGAGCCGATTGTTGGGCTCTTCGAGAGGGAGGGTTTCACGCTGCGTATAATCGGCGTTCACCTCAAGAGCAAAGCGGGGATCTCCCCTCTGGACCGGGATCGGGACGCCCTCGAGGCGAGCCAGGAGGCCCAGCGCGTCGAACAGGCTCGGGTCCTACGGAAGATGGCGGATGAGATACTGCGGAGGGATCCCAGAGCGCCGCTGCTCATCGCCGGGGATTTCAACGATTTCGCCTATCTTTCGGAGGAAGAAGGGACGGAGCAGGCGATCCACATCGTCGAAGGCGAACCGGGTGAGCTGCGTCTTACGGATATCCTCAATCGAGTACCGGAGGAGGAACGGTACACTTTTATCCACACCGGTATCGGGCAGCTCTTGGACCACATCTTCCTCTCCCCTACCCTTCTCCGCCGGGTTGAAAATGTTCGGATTCACCATGTAAACGCCGGATTCCCGCGAGGGGAGGCAAAGGAGCCGGGAACCGCGAATCGAGCCTCGGATCACGACCCGGTGGAGCTGACCCTTCGCCTTTAGAACTACCCTGGCAACTTCCACGCAGTTCTGTCTTGCGCAGTAGGTTCGAGTTATGCATACTCTTGCATAGTTTGCGTAACTATATTCAGTAAGGAGGATGCGATGTCTGATCATGCTGCCCGGGAGTCGGTCTGGCAGGTTCAGGAGGGTGAAAGACGCTCCGTCGGTGTTATTCACATCGTCATTACCGCGTTGCTGATCGGTGTTGGGTTTGTGGTTGGCGCCTTTGGAAGCATAAGCTTTCCCCTCGGTTTCGGCGTCAACTTCTTCTGGACCGGAATAGCGGTACAGCAGGTAGGACCGATCTGGTTCGGCGCCTGGGGAGTAATCGCGGGTACTATCTTCCCCTTCTTCTCCAACGCCATCGCCGGTACTCCCTTCTACGTTTCCATGGCCTACATACCGGCGAACTTCGTGCAGGCGCTGCTTCCGGCCCTGGCGTTCAAGAAACTCAACTGCGACCCCCGTCTCACGTCAGCCCGGGACTATATCGTGCTCCTAGTGGCGATGGTTGTCTCCAGCGCCTTCGGGGCGCTCTGGTCTCCCCTAGTGGTGCTCCAGAGCTTTGGACTCCTTACCGCGGAGTCCGTGCCGCTCTTTGTCTGGGGCTGGTTTGGCGGAAACGTCGTGGCAGGACTGGTGTTCAACCTCATCCTACTCAAGGCGCTCTCCGGCGTCGTCATGAAGACCCCCGCCTTTGTAAAGCGGTGGTGGTCATAAGGTAAAAACCGCGGCGGCCCCGCCGGGCCGTCGCACCCTTTTGGGCCGGCAAGCGTATGAACAAGACTCTACTCGGCTACGTGCCGGACGCGTCGATAATCTACAAAGTCCATCCATCGGTGAAGGTGCTCTTTCTTCTGGTGGTAAGTCTCTTTCCGATGTTCATCAGCGCAGTCGAGTGGAACGCCGCGCTTATCGTGGTGCTGTTTGTTCTTCTCCTGGCAAGCAAGGTTGACCTAAAAACCCTGAAGATTTACGTTCCCGTCGCGATCTCCATGGGTATGATCATTCTCCTCTCCTATACCGTCCTCGGGGGGAGACACCAGCAGTACAACGTTATTGCCACACCACTGGGAATCCCTATCTACTGGGAACGACTCAGAGACGCCCTGGTGGTTTACTTTCGAATTCTCCCGATGATTCTGACGATGGTCTTCTTCTTGAGTACTACCCGGGAGCGGGAAATCGTTGCCGCCCTCCGTTCGGTGCGAATCCCCTTTGTCATTACCTACGTTCTGGCCATGTCCATGAGGGCCGCCGGCATGGTCTTAGAGGATTTTCGTATTGTCCGGCAGGCGGAGCAGGCTCGGGGCTTCGACACTAAGGGCAAGTCCCTACCGTACAAGATTAGGAAGTACGTGATGTATATGATTCCGCTCTTCGCCCTCTCGCTGCGCCGATCGGAGGAGTTTACCAACGCGCTCCTCGCCCGAGGATACAGCTTTCGTACTAATCTACGGCGACCTGACTACATCCTGACCCGCTACCGTTTCGCATGGTGGGATGGGGTTGCTTCACTTCTGATTGTTGCTCTCTTTCTCGCCCTCCTCTACGGACGCTATTTGCTCCTCAGGTTCACCGTGGAGGACTCGGCGGTTCTCACCTGGCTCCAAGCTATGCTGCTTCCCGGAGGTCTCCAGTGAGTATGCCGGCGGTAAGCGTTGAGAACTACCAGTGGAAGTACATTCACGGAAACGACTACGCCCTCAAGGGAATCGACCTGCGGATCGAGGAGGGGGAGTGCGTGGGAGTGATTGGCTCGAACGGTTCGGGCAAGACTACCCTGGCAAACTCCATCGACGGACTAATTCCGGGGCAGTACCACGGAATTAAGCACGGAACGGTAACCGTTTTCGGCACGGAGGTCGAGGAGTACCAGCGCGGAGAGTTGCAAAGAAACGTCGGCCTCGTCTTCTCCGACCCGGAGGCGCAGTTCACGGCGATGACCGTGGAGGACGAGCTCGTCTTTGGCATGGAGAATCTCGCTCTCCCGATACCGGAGATTGTGGAGCGCCTGGAGTGGGCCTGCGACCTGGCGGATCTCACCCCCCTACTGGACAAGCCGCCCTACGAGATCTCCGGAGGCCAGAAACAGCGCGTAGCGCTCGCGGCAGTGCTTGCGATGCAGCCCCGGTTGCTGATTCTCGATGAACCTACGGCGATGCTCGACCCGGTCTCCCGGGAGCGGGTCTTCGAGGTCCTTGCCAGACTCAGACAAGAACGCTCGATCACTCTGATTCTTATCGAGCACACCCTGGAGCACATTATCCCTCTGGCAGACCGAATGGTTCTCCTCGGGGATGGCAAGAAGCTCCACGAGGCGCCGACGCGGGAGTTCTTCTCAGACCTCGGCCTGCTCCATCAGGAGGGGATTCATCCCCCGGGAGCCGTGGAGTTTTCCAGTTATTTGAGGGAAGAGAAGGGTCTACATGCGCCCCCGGCGCTTACCGTGGCGGAGGCGGCGGAGCAGGCGCGGCAGGCGCGACGAGGAGAGCCCGCTCCGCGGGGAGAAGAGATATGAGCTACGTTGTGGTGGAAGATCTCACCTACACCTACCCCGACGGAACCAACGCGCTCCACGGGGTCACCCTCTCCATTGAGAGGGGAGAGTTTCTCGCTTTGATCGGCCAGAACGGATCGGGAAAGACAACGCTCTCCAAATGCCTCAACGGACTCCTGCTCCCAACCAGGGGAAGCGTGGTGGTGGACAACCTGACCTCGCGGAAGGCAGCCATCTCCGAAATGGTACGGCGGGTAGGTTATGTCTTTCAGAACCCGGACCACCAGCTTTTCAACTCCACATGCCGGGACGAAATCGCCTACGGTCCGAGAAACGTGGAAATCCCGGAAGACGAAGTTGCAATCCGAGTTGAGGAAGCCGCCGGAGTCGTGGGACTTCCGAAGGAGCATTTGGATGAGCACCCCTTCTTTCTCACGAAAGGTCTCCGGCAGCGAGTGGCTATCGCCGCCATTCTCGCCCTCCGACCGCAGGTGATTGTCGTCGATGAGCCGACCACCGGGCAGGATGCCCGACAGGCTCGGGAAATCATGGAGTTTCTCACACGCCTCAACCGAGAGCTCGGTCACACGATCATCATTATTACTCACGATATGGACATCGTTGCCGCCTACGCCCGCCGGGTCATCGCCATGGCCGACGGAACCCTCGTTGCCGACGGCTCCCCGGGGGATGTGTTCTGCGACGCGCCGGTTATGGAGCGCGCCTCGCTCAAACCCCCACAGGTCACTCGCCTGGCGGGAGAGCTCTCGGACCTGCGAATTCCGCCGAACACCCTCTCTCTGCGGGAGCTGACCACCGCCTTCGAAGCGGCCGGGGGA
>JBKHED010000003.1:0-122928 GCA_046540995.1 Spirochaetaceae bacterium
TGCGACCTCCGGGTTATGAGCCCGACGAGCTACCATCTGCTCTACCCTGCGCTGTATGGATGTAACCTACAGAATCGTGAGGTTTCTGTCAAGGGCGCGTGACGCTCGGTTTGGTTTCGCGGTCCGCTCGTTGCGTCGGAATCCGAAAGAGCTCAATGGCGTGACGTCTGCCGCCGGCGGTCCTATGGCCGGAGGGCGGCGAGCGCTTCGTCGAGTAGGCCCACCAGCCGCTCCATCACATCTAGGGGCCCGAGGGTTATGCGCACCATCGTGGGCAGGCCGAAGGAGTGAAGGGTACGGACGGTGATTCCTCCGGCGGCGAGCTCCTCGTACATGGTCTTGGCGTCCCGTTCGAGATCGACGCAAATGAAATTGGCCTGGCTCGGGTAGTGGAATATGCCACGCTCGTCTAAGGCCCGGGAGATCTGTTCGTACGCCTGCTGGTTGAGCTCTACGGACTTGATTCGGTGCGCCTCGTCGGTGAGCGCCGCGAGGGCCGCGGCCTGAGCGGCGCTATTCGAATTAAATGGCTGGCGCGCCCGGTTGAGCATTGCCAGAAGGTGCGGGGCGCCGATGCCGTAGCCGACGCGCAACCCGGCGAGGCCGTAGATCTTGGAGAAGGTTCGCAGGACGAGGAGATTCTCATACCGGTCTAGGAGTTCCTCCGAGCGGGGGAAGTCCGGGGCGAGGGCGTAGTCGGCGTACGCTTCGTCGAGGACGACGAGTATATCCTCGGGAACCCGTTTCATGAAGCCGTCAAGCTCTTCGTGGCTCCGATAGGTGCCGGTGGGGTTGTTGGGATTGCAGACGAAGAGAATCCGTGTCCGAGGCGTTATAGATGCGAGCAGGGCATCGAGATCGAAAGTGCCCGCCTGCATCGGCGTGGTTCGAATGACCCCTCCGTAGAGACGGGTGGCAAAGGCGTACTGGGAGAAGGTGTGCTCGGCGGTGATCCCTTCGTCCCCGGGCTCGATGAGTGACGCCGCCGCGAGGGTAAGCACCTCGTCCGAACCGTTGCCGACAACAATCTGGTCCGCCGCGACTCCGTGCTTTCTCGCGATCGCCTCTCGGAGCTCCGTCGCCCCGCCGTCGGGATAGATGTGCAGCTCCGGCGCCGTCCGCCGCACCGCCTCGATCGCCTTGGGCGACGGGCCGAAAGGGTTTTCGTTCGAGGAGAGCTTGATCGCCCCGGGGCGCTTTTTGCCGGGGCTGTACGAATCCATCTTGTCGAGGGCTTGGCGAAATCGCATGGAGTCACTATAGAGGCTCCACGGCGCGTTGAACAAGCCGGGGGAGCGTTGTAGATTGGGGGCCATGATGGTCGAGCTTATTGGCTATTTCGCCTCCGCCATGGTGGCCATCTCCCTTCTGATGGTCTCCTTCGTCAAGCTCCGGGTGCTCAATCTCCTCGGAGCGGTTAGCTTTGTGACCTACGGCGCTCTGATCGACTCGGCGCCGATTCTCGCGGCAAATTTTTTTATCGCTATGGTTAACATCTACCACCTCGTACGCATTTTCCGGTCCGACGTCTCAGGCTTCGATTATGTTCCCGTTGACGAGCGCAAGCGGGGTCAGCTCGAGGATTTCGTGCAGCGGTATCTGGAGGACATCGTAAAGCATTATCCGGACTTCTCCGTGCAGCAGTTGGACGACGCCTTCGAGAAAGGCGGGGTCTACCTGGCGGTAAAGGACCTCCGGGTGCAGGGCTTCGCCTTCTGGCTTCCGATCCCGGATACCGCGGAAGTATCAAACCGGGAACTGACCTCGATTTTCGATTACGTCCATAAGGAGCTCTATCCGGACCGCACGGTCTGGGTTCCGGTGGACTACGTGACGCGGAAATACCGAGACCTGGGATTGCACAAACGGCTCCACGACAGACTAACCAAGGAGCTGGACATGGGTGTTCAGTTTGTACTGGCGATTAACCACAAGGGAGACCGGAGGCATGACACCTTTCTCAAGCACAGCGGCCACAAACTGGAAAAAACCTTCGAGAAGCGAATGCTCTACGTCAAGAGCTTGGCGCTCTAAGTCTGGGCAGTCCGGGCCCCGAACGGTAAGCCTCCCCGGCCAACCCCAACCGAGACGAAGAGCCCTGTGTCGGCCTACTCCGTTGGGGCTTCCTCGCCCTTGCTTCCTTTTTGAGCCTCTTTCTTGACCGCCTGCCGCTGCTCTCTGCTGGGCGGATTCTTCTTCAAATACTCGTGGTCCTCGGTCATATCCTCGATGAGGTCCCGGAGCTTCATTTCCACCGAGGTCTTGGTGGTCATGGCAAATATCACGTCCTGCGGATCCGAGACGGACTTCTTGACGACTTTGAGAATCGTGTCCATCTCCTCCGCCGAGAAACCGTTCATTATAATGACGCGCTGCGTCAGGTCTTCGGGTTGATGCTTCATCATATGCCTCTGAATAGAAAGCTACTACAATTTGCCTGGAGGGGAAACGTTGAGTACATTCTCGGTAGTCTCCAGACATGTAGAACCACCCCCATCTCTGATAGACTTAGACATCGTAAGGAGGGGCGTGTATGAATAGCGAACGCCTAACCACGAAAGCGCAAGAGGCGATACAAGAAGCTACGACGATAGCGCACCAGTATGACCATGGCACTCTCGAGGCGGAACACCTTCTCCTGGCGCTGATGCGGCAGGAGAACGGCGTTGTTCCGGCCCTTTTCAATAAGCTCGAACTCCCGATCGCCCGGGTTGAGCAGCAACTATCCCAGGCGCTCGAGGGCAAGCCGAAGATCTACGGCGAGGGAGCTCAGCTCAACTTGTCTCCCCAGCTCTCCCGGATCCTTGCCAAAGCCGACGGCGAGGCGAGGCGGCTCGGGGATGAGTACGTAAGTACGGAGCATCTGCTTCTGGTTATCCTCGAAAGCGAAAGCGATGCGGGCCGCATTCTCAAAGGCGCAGGGCTCCAAAAGGCTCGGATCGAGGCGGCACTGCAGGAGATTCGCGGAGGACACAAGGTGACCGACCAGGATCCGGAGAATCGGTACCGGGTTCTGGAGAAGTACTGCAAGGATCTCACCGCTCTGGCACGACAGGAGAAGCTCGACCCGGTGATCGGCCGGGACGAGGAGATTCGCCGGGTAATGCAGGTCCTCTCCCGAAGGACGAAGAACAATCCGGTCCTTATCGGCGATCCCGGCGTTGGTAAGACCGCCATTGCCGAGGGGCTCGCCCGCCGAATCGTCTCCGGAGACGTGCCGGACTCCCTGAAGGAAAAGAAGATTCTCGCTCTTGATCTCGGAAGCCTCCTGGCGGGGACGAAGTTCCGGGGAGAGTTCGAGGAGCGCCTCAAGGCGGTGATCAACGAGATCGCCGGGAGCAACGGGCAGATCATTCTCTTTATCGATGAGCTCCATACTCTGGTTGGCGCCGGGGCAGCGGAGGGCGCTATGGACGCTTCCAACCTTCTCAAGCCGGCTCTCGCCCGGGGAGAACTCCGGGCGATCGGTGCCACGACCCTGGACGAGTACCGCAAGCACATCGAGAAGGACGCGGCTCTGGAGCGGCGTTTTCAGACGGTCTTCACCGAGGAGCCCTCGGTGGAGAACACGGTGGCGATCTTGCGGGGACTGCAGGAGCGCTACGAGGTGCACCACGGCGTGCGCATCAAAGACGAGGCGCTCATAGCGGCGGCAACCCTCTCGGACCGCTACATTACCAGCCGTTTTCTGCCGGACAAGGCGATCGACCTGGTGGACGAGGCGGCGAGTCGGCTCAAAATGGAGATCGAGAGCCAGCCTACGGAACTCGACCAGCTGCAGCGTCGGATTCTGCAGCTCACCATCGAACGACAGGCGGTAGAAAAGGAGAAGGACGAAGCTTCCAAGGAGCGCCTGGAGACGATTAAGAGGGAACTCGCGGACCTGGAGAGCGAGCGGGACGCTATGCAGGCGCGCTGGCAGCGGGAGAAGGAGTTCATCGAAGAGATGCGCTCCCTTCAGCAGGAAATCGAGAACCTCTCCATCGAGGAGAAGCAGCACGAGCGGGAGGGCAACTACTCGAAGGCCGCGGAGATTAAGCACGGAAGGCTGCCTGAGGCGGAGGCGAAGCTCGCGGAGCTTTCCAAGAAGCTCTCGGAAATCCAGGAGGACTCCCGGCTTCTGCGGGAGGAGGTTTCGGAGGAGGATATCGCCAAGGTGGTGAGCAGCTGGACCGGTATCCCGGTCTCCAAGATGCTCGCCAGCGAGCGGAGCAAGCTCCTGGAGCTCGAGGAGATCCTGGGCAATCGCGTTATCGGCCAGCGCCGAGCTATCGAGGCGGTGAGTGACGCGATCCGGCGAAACAAGAGCGGCATTTCCGATATTAACCGCCCGACGGGGACATTCCTCTTCATTGGACCTACCGGTGTAGGTAAGACCGAGACCGCCAAGACGATAGCGGAGTTTCTCTTCGATGATGAGCACGCCTTGCGGCGTATCGACATGAGCGAGTACATGGAGAAGCACACGGTGAGTCGACTTATCGGCGCGCCTCCGGGTTACGTGGGATACGAGCAGGGGGGACAGCTCACCGAGACGGTGCGACGGCGTCCCTACTCGGTCATTCTCTTCGACGAAATTGAAAAGGCGCACCCGGACGTGTTCAACGTGCTTCTGCAGCTGCTCGATGAGGGGCGTCTTACCGACGGTCAGGGGCGACAGGTTGATTTTCGCAACACAATCATTATTCTGACGAGTAACCTCGGCAGCGACCTCATCCTCAACGCCGAGGAGGTCTCGCAGATCGAGGACCAGATTGGCGAACTCCTGCACAGGACCTTTAAGCCTGAGTTCCTCAACCGTCTCGACGAGATCATAATGTATGAGCGGCTCGGAAAAAAAGAGCTGAAGCGGATTGTCGACCTCGAGCTCAAGCGCGTCGAGGCGCGGCTCTCGGAAAGCAGAATCAGCCTGAAGGTAGGCGAGAAGGCGAAGCAGCACCTCGCCGAGGTGGGATACGATCCCGCCTTTGGTGCCCGTCCGCTGAAGCGGGCGATTCAGACGCACCTGCAGAACCCGCTGGCAAAGCTTCTCCTCCGGGGCGACTTTGGCGAAGGGACTACCGTGGGCGTCGATTTCGACGGTAGGGAGCTGACGTTTTCGGAGGTAGAAGGTGGCGAAACTGTGGGAGAAGGGGTATCAGCTTAACAGCCTCATAGAACGGTTCACCGTTGGGCAGGACTACCTGCTCGACCGTGAGCTCGTCTACGCGGACTGCCTGGCGAGCGCGGCTCACGCCAAGATGCTCGCCTCGGCGGCTCTCATCACCGCTGACGAGGCGGGCCGCCTCCTCGGTGGCCTCCGCAGCATCGCCGCGGCCGCCAGGACGGATCAGTTCACGGTGCTTCCGGGAGACGAGGATTGCCACACCGCCATAGAAGCGGCCCTTACTCGGGAGCTCGGCGAGGCGGGTAAGAAGATCCACACCGGCCGGAGCCGGAACGACCAGGTCCTCGCGGCGCTGAGGCTCTACGCCAAGAGCGGTATGCACCTCCTGCAGGCGTCGCTCCAACGGTTGGCGGCGACGCTCCTTCATCGCGCCGACGAGCACTCTCGCACCCCCATGCCCGGTCGGACCCACCTGCAAATCGCCATGCCCTCCACGGTGGGACTCTGGTTCGCCGCGCTGGCGGAGGAAACCCTGGACAACCTCGATCTCCTGGAGGCGGCCTACGCCCAGGCGGACCGTAACCCTCTTGGCTCGGCGGCCAGTTACGGAACCCCGTTGCCCCTGGACCGTGAACTGACAGCCTCTCTCCTCGGTTTCGCCGAAGTACATAACAACGTTCTCGCTACCCAGCACGGCCGGGGCAAGCTGGAATCGGTCATTCTCGCTGCCTGTGAGCAGACCGGCTTTACCCTCTCCCGGTACGCCTCGGACCTCATTCTCTTCTCTCTTCCGGAGATCGGTTACTTCTCTCTACCCCAGGATCTCTGCTCGGGATCCTCCATTATGCCTCAGAAACGAAATCCCGACGGCCTCGAGCTCCTTCGGGGCAAGGCGGCGACCGTGAGCGGTCGAGCCCAGGGGGTGCGGGGACTCCTCCACGCCCTGCCCACGGGGTACAATCGGGATCTCCAGGAGGCGAAGGAGCCGCTGATGCGCGGCTTGCGGGAGACGATCGACATGGTTCTGGTGATGGCCCTCACCGTAGAAAAGCTCGAGGTGCATGAGGATCGTTTGGAGGCGGCTTTGACCGGGGAGCTTTTTGCGACCGACGCGGCCTATGAGCTGGTTCGCAGCGGGGACAGTTTTCGCGACGCCTACAAAACTGTAGCGGGTGCGATAGACGAGCTCACCGTCCCGCCTCTCGCGGACGTCCTGCAGGCGCGAAGCTCCACCGGCGCTCCGGGAAACCTCAATCTCGAAGCGGCGCGAGGACGCCTCGGGGCGGCTCGGAAGCGATTGGCGGAGCGGGTGGCCCGGCTCCACGGCGCCGCCGAAGCGCTGTTACCGGAGGCGCTCCCGCTCTATCCGACTACCGACGAAGACGCCGCATTGCTGAGTAGAGAATCATCGCCAGAAGCGTAAGCAGGTAGGGGAGGGCGAGAAGAAGGGTGTTCGGTATTTCCACCACCGCCTGGGCGCTGTTGGCGAGGCTCTCGGTGAGGGAGATGAGGAGCGCCGCCAAGAGAACCCCCGCCGGCGCGCGATAGCCGAGAAAGATGGTAACCAGAGCGATCCACCCCCTGCCGGCTGAGATATTCGGCAGGTAGACGCCTAGGCGAAGCGCCAGGGCTCCCCCGGCGAGTCCCGCGCCGATTCCCGAGATCCAGATCGCGTACCGCTTGTACCGGTCCGCGGAGAGCCCCCGTTCGGCGAGGAGCTGCGGCGAAGCTCCGGTGGTGCGCAGCCTGAGCCCGAAGGGGGTGCGGTAGAGCACCAGATGCACCACGGCGACCATGAACAATCCGAAGTAGAATAGCGCCGTCTGCCCCCCGAAAAGGCCCGGAAGGAGCCGGGGCAGGGGTTCCACGTTATCGAATCGCAGCACCCCCTTGACGTTAAAGAGGGCCGAGGAGGCGAAGGGGATAACCCCTGCTGCTAGGAGATTAACTCCGAGGCCGGTAATGAAGATATTGGCTCTGAGGCGAATGGCGCAGCCGGTAAAGACGAGAGCGAGGAGGAGTCCCGCGAGAGCGGCGGCGCTCATCGCGAGGAGGTAGCTCTCGGAGAGGTGGAGGAAGACGAAGCTTGCGAAGGCGCCGAAGAGGATCATCCCTTCCAGACCGATATTGAGGATCCCCGCGAGTTCGGTAAATAGCCCTCCGAGTCCCGCGAGGAGCACCGGCGTGAGCACGTCCAGAGCCCTTCCTATCACGGGGCGGCTCCCTTCAGCCGAAAGGCGCCCCGGGATATCTGCGCGGTTATGAGAAAGAAGATCACCGCCTGTACTACCATACCGAGCTCGAAGGTAAAGGCGGTCTCGTACATTGCCGAACGCGCCCCGGCGTCGAGGTAGGCGAAGATGAGGGCACCGGGGATCACCCCGAGCGGATGAGTGCGGCCGATCAGCGCAACGGCGATTCCATTCCAGCCGAGCCCCCCGGAAAAGCCTGAAATACTCATCTGGTAGGTTCCGATGACCAAGAGGGCTCCGGCGAGGCCGTGGAAGGCGCCGGAGATCGCCATCGCCGAGGTGGTATACGCGCCCACATGGACTCCGCCGTACCGGGCAAAGTGGCGGTTGAGGCCGTTCATTCTGAGTTCGTATCCCGCTAGGGTGAAATAGAGCACGGCGAAGAGAATCGCCGCGGCCAGAAGCGCGATAATCGCCGTTGCGTTAAGGTGCGAGGGCGGCAGGAGTTTGGGGAGATGAAACTGCTCGGCGATCTCCGGCGTGGCCAGGAGATTGCTTCCCCGGTCCCGCAAGGGGCCGACAATGAGGTAGTCCACGATCGGAATAAGCCCCGAGGAGAGCAGAAAGGAGGTAATGAGCTCGTCGGTCTCCCAAATCGCCTTCAGGATGCCGCTCACGCCGGCGATAAGCGCTCCGGTAGCGCCGCCCACCACGCATGCGACAAGGATGCCTAAGCCCCCGGCGAGCTCGGGAGCTCTCAGGAGCACCACGGTTGTAACCAGGGCGGAGGCGTAGAGCTGTCCCTCACCACCGAGGTTAAAGGTGCCTCCCTGGAAGGCAAAGGTGACTCCCAGGGCGCTGAGTATGAGTAGTGAGGCGACGTTGAGCATATTCCCCAGAGCGTAGGTCTGGGATAGGGGCGAAATGAAGAACGCCCGGAGCGCCGCGGCGGGCTCGGGACTCGCCAGGGCGAGCATCGCTATTGCGAGAACAAGGGCGGTCACCAGGGCGGTGGCGGTCGCCTTCCAGTTAACCCTCAGACCTAAACCGCTCAACCCGCTCCTCCCCGGCCGATCATCGCCCGTCCGAGCTTCTCCCGGTCCATCTCCCCATGGGTCTGCTCGGCAACGTTGCGCCCTCGGTAGAGAACGACCACTCTGTCCGCGAGAGCCTGCACCTCGTCCAGGTCCGTGGTAATGAGGACCACCGCCGACCCTTTCTCCCGGAGCTGCAGAAGCTGCCGGTAGAGGAGGTGGCGGCTGCGAAGGTCTAGGCCCCAGCTCGGCTCCGCCACGAAGAGAAGAGGCGGGGTCCCGCGCATCTCCCGGGAGAGAATGACCTTCTGAATGTTGCCTCCGGAGAGGCGGTTGAGCCGATCGTGCGGGGCGCCTTCGATCCCGAACTCGTCAGCAGCGCTCTCGGCGAGGGTCTCGATGGATCGGGTCCGAAGGACGCCGAATCGGTGAAACCGGCGCCGCTCTCGAATGAGGAGATTCTCCGCCACCGTTGAGAGAACGCTCGCCCCGCTTCCGAGGCGGTCCGTGGGGACATAGGCGATACCGCTCTTTCGGAGTATTCGCGGTCCCAGGCGGTCATACTCCTTATCGAAGAGGCGCACCACCCCGGAAGTGCCTCGGACGATGCCCATAAGCAGCGCCTCGAAGCTCTCGATTCCGTTCTCACGGATGCCGGTAACCGCCAGGAACTCCCCCTGCCGCACCGAGAAGGTGAGCCCCTCCATGGCGACGCCGCGAAAGCTCTCACTGCTAAAGTTGTCAAACTCCAAAATCTTTGGCGGCGGCCTGGTCGCCTCTTCGCTGCCGACCTCTGCCCCGGCACGATGAAGACGCGCCTCCGGCCCCGATCGGGCGATTTGCTCCGCCAGCCGCCGGTCCTCATCGAGGAGCCGGCACTCGTCGCCGAAAATGATCGCCGCGAGCTCGTTGTCCGACGGAAAGGGGGCGGGCAGGTGGCGTACCACCGCGCCCCGCCGGAGAACGGTCATCTCCGAGGCCACCTGGCGAAGCTCCTGGAGTTTGTGCGTAATGAGGAGTATTGCGGTGCCACCGGCGGCAAGGGCCGCGATTACCGAGTAGAGGCGCCGGGACTCCTCGTCGGTGAGTACCGCCGTGGGCTCGTCGAGGACGAGTAGGGCGGGATCGTTCTGCAGTGCGGCGAGGAGCGCGGCGAAGTGGCGCTCTCCGCTGGTGAGGCTTCGGGCGCTTCGGCCGAGGTCGAGCTCGATACCGTGCCGCTTTCCGCATTCGGAGAGTTTTCGCCTAGCTCCTGCCTCATCCAAGAGGAGGCCCCTGCGAGGCTCTTCACCGAGGATTAGGTTCTGCCAGACGGTGAGGCTCGCTACGAACTGAGGATACTGCGGGACGTACCGTATGCCGCGATCGCGAGCGACGGCGGCGCTGTAGGCAGTGAGCTCCTCTGTATTCAGCAGAAGCCTTCCGGAATCCGGCGGCTCGAGACCGACGAGGATCCGGGCGAGGGTAGACTTCCCCGCGCCGTTTTCCCCCACCAGGGCGTGGACTGCGCCTGAGCGGAGGGTGAGAGATGCGTCGGAAAGAGCTTGAACCTGATTGGTTTCGTACTGTTTGGAAACCGACTCGACCGTGAGCTCCATTGCAATGGTCAGAAGTTCGGCATCTCCAGAGAAATCTCACCGTCCTCGAAGCGTTGGAGCATCTCCGTCATCTCCTCTCGGATCGACTCCGGGACGTGCTCTGCGTAGTGCGGAGAGTCGGTGACAAAGCCCACATAACCGTCACCGGCACCGAGAATTTCCGCCTCCCCGAAGGCGAGATCTCCGCGGATCGCTTGCCGGGTGCGCTCGTAGGTGGCGATATCCTGCTTGACCAGGGAGCTGCCGACGACGATTCCCGGCGCCTGCTCGTATCCCGAAGCGTCGTACCAGAGGACGTAGCCGGATTTCTCCCGGGCGGCGGCTAGGACCCCCTGGTTACCACCTCCAGCTATGGCGAGGATCACGTCCGCATCGCGGTCGTACATGTCCGCGGCGAGCTCCGCGGCCTTACCGGCATCGTGCCAGTTCCCCAGGACTCGAAAGTCCACCTCCGCGTCGCCGACCACGGTCTCGACTCCGAGCTGCACTCCCGGAAGAATGACCTCGTTCATAATCGGGTATTCCTGTCCCGCCAGAAGGCCGATCCGGTTGGCTTCGTTGGCCTGTTCCATCGAGCTCGACGTTACCAGCCCCGCGAAGTAACCGATAATGTACGCCTGCTCCCGCTGGTTGAAGAGCACCGTGTGAATGGCATCGTTGCCTTCCAGGTAGCCGTCCATGACGAGAAACCGCTGCTCCGGGAAGGACTCCGCCACGGTGGCAGCGATTTCCGGCATTGAGGGGTTGGAGGTGACGATGAGGTCGTACCGCTCCGAGGAGGCGAGCTGCGTGACCCCCTGCTCCCAGGCGGCCTGGTTGAAGCCTCCCTCGACCACCCGGACGCTCACATTCTCTTCCTCTTCGGCCGCTCGTTCCACGCCGTCTACGAGCATTTCGTAGGTCGGGCTTCCCTCGACGACCCCTGGTACAAAGACCGCGATGGAGTAGCCGGGAGCTTGCGTCGTCTCCTGCTGCCCCTCTCCGAAGAGCGCGGGGACGGCGAGGAGAGCAGATGCAACTATGAGTGCCGGCGCGCCGATTGCCGATCGGCGCCGTTGTTCGGTTCTACGCTTCATGTCTCAATAGTACACGTATGGGCGCCGCAGGAAAACCTTCCCGGTTGAGCCCATGTGACAGAGCGCGGGGAGTGTGATACAAGAAAGGAGTGTCTCCCTATGTGCTGAGCATTGATGTAGGAACCTCTTCCATGAAGGCCGGTGCTATCTCTTCCTCCGGCCATCTTCTCGCCTTTGCACGGAAGCGGCTGATTCGGCGGGAACGGGAGATCACGGAGTGGCGGGCGGAGGCGTGGGACGAGGCGCTTACCCTTCTGCTCCGGGAGCTCTCGGACTATTCCAGGCCGGAGTGCGTGGTTATCTCCGGGAACGGGCCGACCGTGGTAGGACTGACCAAGGGGGGCGCTCCCATGGCGCCCGTGCTCCTCTGGCTCGATGGGCGCGAACGTCCTTTAGAAGGGAGCCGTTCTCTCTTTCTCCCGCGAATCAACTGGCTCAAGGAGGAGGCCCCTGACACGTTTTCCCGTCTCGACTCGGTAGTGAGCTTCCCCGAGTACCTCTACTACCGCCTCACCGGGGAGCTGGTGACAATCAGCCCCAGTGAGGAGTTTGCGCCCTACATATGGGCTCCCGAGGAGATTGAACGATACGGTCTCGACGACTCCCTCTTTCCTCCCAACGTTCGGCCCGGGGAGCTCGTCGGCCGAGTCAGCAGGCTCGGTTTCGAACGGTTCGGCCTGGGCGAAGGAACCCCGGTTGCGGCGGGGGGGTCGGACTTTCTTATGAGCCTCGTCGGTACCGGGGCGGTTCGGCCGGGAAGGACCTGCGATCGCGCCGGTACGAGCGAGGGGATTAATCACTGCGCCACAGAGCCCGCGGACGACAGCCGACTACGCTCGCTGCCGCACGTGGTGCCGGGACTCTACAACGTGGCGGGGATTCTCTCCTCCACGGGCATGCTCTTCGAGTGGTTTCGCGGCATCAGCGGACAGGAGGGTCGGGATTACGTGGAAATGATGCGGGAAATCCAGGAGATGGCTCATGCGGAGGAGATCCCTTGGTTCTTTCCCTCGCTCCACCAGGGAGCGGCCTGGGAGTTTCGGCGAGGCATGTTTATAGAGCTCGGCGCCCGGCACGGCCGGGGAGAGATGGGCTTGGCGGTGGTGCTTTCCATCGGTTTCGCCGTCCGGGAGGCGATAGAGATCATGGGTGAGAACGGAATCGAGCCCGTGGAGCTACGCGCCTGCGGAGGGCAGGCGAAAAACGCCCCGTGGAACCAGATGAAATCGGACATCGTGGGGCTGCCCATTCTGGTGCCGGAGGTTGAGGACGCCGAGCTGGTCGGCGACGCATGCGCGGCTTTTATGGCTCTGGGCGAGTATGAATCCCTCGCCGAGGCGAGCGAGGGGTTAGTCCACTTTTCGAGGCGGTATGAGCCTCGGGAGAGCGAACACGAGCGGTACGAGGTTGCGTACCGGGAGTATCAGAGCGCCTACGAGCGGTTTCGCAACGCTCTTTCCGCCGCTCGACGGGAATAGCGGTTTGTTCGGCTCCCCGGTGGGGTGTATATTCTGGGTGTGATGTTTTTCTTCGGTCCCATCTTTGGGCTGCTACCGTTCATATTTATCATTCTCCTCGTTCGAGGGGTAATCGCCATGGGGCGCGGGAGCCGCGGCTATTTCCCGTGGCAGGAGTACGAGCAACACCTCGAGGACCTCGGCGGCAGCGGAGGCCGGGAGCGTGAGCTGCGGATTCAGATATTTAAGCTCGCCTATCGACGGAAGGGGCGCATAACGGTCTCGGACATAATTGCCGAAACGGGCCTGACCGGTGATGAGGCTGAAGAGCTGATCCAGGGAATGGTGGACAATACTCGGGTTCGCATGGAAATCCTCGACAGCGGCGTGGTGGTCTATGAGTTTCCCGAGATAATCTCCCGCTTCGAGGAGTAAGACCCTCTCAACGAAAAATGGGCGCCCCACCCGGGGCGCCCGACAGGAGGTTATTGAGGAGGCTAACCGATGGCTTCGGTTCCTTTCTCACCAGTTCTAATCCGGATTACGTCGTCGAGGGGCATGACGAAGATCTTTCCGTCGCCGATCTCTCCGGTCCGGGCACCGCGGATAATCGCGTCGATCGTGGGCTGCACGAAGTCGGCGTTTACCGCTATTTCGAGTCTCACCTTTTTCAGAAGGTTGACCTCGATTTCAACACCTCGATAGGTCTCGGTGTAACCCCGTTGCTGACCGCACCCGAGGGCGTTGGTTACCGACATTTTGAAGACCTCGGACTTGTAAAGCTCTTCTTTTACGTCGTTCAGCTTGTGGGGCTGAACATATGCAATAATCAGTTTCATAGTAGTTCTTCACCCCCTTCCTACATGTTGGAAAAGATCTGGAAGCCGCTGTAGGACTCAGACGCGTGCTCGGAAATGTCGAGACCCAACCGCTCCTCCGTTTCGCTCGCCCGGAGCTTCTTGGTAGCCTTCAAGATCCCGAAGAGGACGAATCCGGTTACCAGGGTCCAGGCAAAGAATGCTAGAATGCCGATGAGCTGTACCCCTATCTGCCCACCCCGGCTGAGACCGGAGCCGATCATCTCCAGATCGCCGAAGAGACCCACCGCGAGGGTTCCCCAGGCACCGCAGACACCGTGTACGGAGACCGCGCCAACCGGATCATCCACGTGGAGCACCTTGTCGATAAACTCCACCGAGAGGACCACCAGGAGACCGCCGATAAGGCCGATGAGCACCGCTTCCCCGGGAGAGACAACCCAGGTTCCCGCGGTGATACTGACCAAGCCGGCCAGGGCGCCGTTGAGGGACATGGAGGGATCGGGCTTGCCGAACCAGATCCAACTGGTGACCATTGCCGCGATAGCGCCGGCGGAGGCTGCCAGAGTGGTCGTGGTTGCCACCAGGGCGATGTCGGGGTCCGTGCCCGATAGGGTGGAACCGGCGTTGAAGCCGTACCAGCCAAACCAGAGGATGAAGACGCCGAGGGCCGCCAGGGGCATGCTGTGGCCTTGAATGGCGCGCACCGAGGTCCGGCCGTTCGCTTTTACGTATTTCCCGGTTCGGGGGCCGAGGACGATCGCGCCGACGAGGGCGAGCCATCCGCCGACGGAGTGAACGATGGTGGAACCGGCGAAATCGTGAAAGCCCATGCTTCCGAGCCAGCCTCCGCCCCAGACCCAGTGTCCGCTAATCGGATAGATGAGCGCGGAGACGAAGACCGAGTAAATGAGGTATCCCGAGAACTTCGTGCGCTCAGCCATAGCCCCGGATACTATAGTGGCGGCGGTCGCCGCGAAGACAACCTGGAACATCCAGTCCCGGAAGATGGCGGACATCCCGTCCACTCCGTAAGCTTCCATGGTCCCCTGGGTGTAGTTCAGGAAGAAACCGTTCCCACCGATGAACCCTCCGATCGAGGTACCATACATAAGGGCCCATCCGATGGCCCAGTACGCTACCGCTCCTGCGGCGAAATCCATAAGGTTCTTCATCAGGATATTCGAGGCGTTCTTGGCGCGGGTCAAACCCGACTCCACCATCGCAAACCCTGCCTGCATGAAGAAGACGAGAGCCCCGGCCAGCACCAGCCAGATCATGTCAAAGGCGGCGCTGTGGGCGGCGAGGGTGCTCTCGACATCCTGAGCGAAGAGAATGCCGCCCGTTCCCATTAGCGTAACCGCGGTAGCAAGACGCTTTTTCATCATGCTCCTCCTACGAAAGAATTAGCGTTCATCGAGGATCAGCAATACAAAGAGCGTGCCAAGAGCCCGGCGGTGAACCGCGGTTCCACCGTAAGTAACTACCTCATAAGGACATATTTCTGAAACAATTCTGTTTGTTGGTTCCAAATATGACTCTGATACGTAGCAGGATTACCGTAATACTACAAAAGCGTAGGTCAAAAGGCATAAAACTACCTGTACGTAGGTTACGTGGCAAGGAGAGCCCCGGGGAGAACCGCTCGGGTTGTTGTAGGCGAGCGGTCTTATCGCGCCCTGAAGTGCTTGGGGTCGATTCCGTGTTTCTTTATGCGAAGTCCCATCACCCGCTCGGTTATTTGGAGTAACCTCGCAGCTTTGGCCATGTTGCCTTTCGTGGACTTGAGAGCGTCCATGAGGAGCTCCCGCTCGAGATTATCCATCGCCTCCTGGAGGGAGCCGTGGATCTGCGTGTCCGTGGACTCCGCCGATTGCAGGCTCGGTGGAAGGTGGTGGGAGTGAATGACGCCGTCAACACTCAGGAGGACCGCCCGCTCGATGCAGTTCTCGAGCTCCCTGACATTGCCGGGCCAGTGGTAGTTCATAAGGAGATCGATTGCGGGGGTGGAGATGCGCTGAACGTTCGTGTGGTTCTGCTCGGAGTACTTCTCGATAAAGTGGTCCGCCAGGAGCAAGATGTCGTTCTTACGCTCTCGCAAGGGCGGCAGGTGGATCGGAAAAACGTTGAGGCGGTAGTAGAGGTCTTCCCGAAAATCCCCGGTCTCCATGAGCTCTTCGAGGTTTCGGTTCGTGGCGGCAATGACCCGCACGTTCGTTCGGATGGTCTCGTTCCCGCCGACCCGTTCGAACTCCTTCTCCTGGAGCACTCGCAGCAATTTGATCTGCGTTGTCGCCGAAAGATCGCCGATTTCATCGAGAAAGATCGTTCCGCCGTTGGCGAGCTCGAAGCGCCCCTTGCGAGTGCTCACGGCCCCGGTAAAGGCGCCCCGTTCGTGGCCGAAAAGCTCGCTCTCGATAACGGTCTCCGGGAGAGCCGCGCAGTTGACTTTGATAAAGGGCTTCGCCGCACGATGGCTATTGTAATGGATCGCGTGGGCTATCAGCTCCTTTCCGGTACCGCTCTCTCCCCGAATGAGTACGGTGGCATCGCTCTTGGAGACCTGCGCTACCATATCGAAGACGTTCTGCATCCCTTTGGAGTTGCCGATAATGTTGGCCGGCCGGAATCGCTCTTCCAGCGCCTTGTGGAGCCGGGTGTTCTCCTCGAGGAGCTGCTCCCGTTCCTCCATGATGTTCTGCCGTATTTTGACGGCTTGGGCGATGAGGGAGGCGATAATCGAGAGAATTCGAAGGTCATCCTGGAGCTTTGACTCCCCTTCGAACTCGCGGTCCACGCTGAACGCTCCGACGGTCTCGTTTCCCATCTTTATGGGGACGCAGATGAAGGAGATGTCCTTATACCGCTGGCCACGGCGGGCACCGGTCTTGTTGAGAAACTCCGGCTCCTCGGAGATGCGCGGAATCACCTTCGCCTGGCCGGTTTGCACGACCTTTCCGGTGATTCCCTCGCCGAGCTTGTACCGACCGCGCTCACGCTGGGCGTTGGAGAGTCCGTAGGCCGCCTCGATGAGTATCTCGTTCCGCTGTCTGTTGAGTAGTGTTATGGTTCCTCGAAGCATGCCCAAGTGCTCGGTCACCGCCCGCAGGGTGGGCTGGATGATCTGCTTGAGGTCCATGCTCTGGTCGAGAATTTGACTAATCTCGAAAAGCAGGGAGAGCTCTTCGTACTTCCCTCGAAAGCTCTCCTCGGCTGAATGCTCGGCCAATCTCGCTACCCTCCTAGGAGAATACTACTGAAAGGTAATACGATACTCAAGGGTGGGACGAGAAAAAGAATCATACAAAAATGTCGGGTCTCCTGCGGGGATCTCGGTTTCGAGCCCCGGGGCGCTTTCGCCTCAGGCGTCGAGAATGCCCTCGTAAACGATCTTTTCCTCGCCGTCCAGGCTTACAATCTGATTGTGCTCGAACTGCTCGTAGGCGTTGCGCACCTCCGCCACGCAGACTATGTCTGCATTGAGCTCCAGAATTCGGTCGGTGGAGAACTCGAGCCGGTGTTCCACGATAAGACCGCGAACACTGAGAAGGAGCGGGGCAAACTGCGGAGTCAGCGCCTCGGTGAGGAGGATCTCCCTTCCGTTGAGCTTGAGTCGCTGCTTCGCCTCCTCGTAGCTCCGAGCCTTTACGATGTTGCCCGAGCATCTTCCTCCGAGACCCACGGCGCCACGGTTTAGAATATTTCCGAGAAAGTGCACCTTCACCGAGTTCATTGGTATAGGGCTGTTGAGGGGAATCCCCGTTGCGCTCACGACCTTCTCCCCTTTGCGGACGAAGCCGTGCTTCATAGCCAGGCTCAAGGCGTTCTGCGTCATGAGCTCCGAGTCGTTGACATGTTCCGTCAGAAGCGGGTGAATTCCCCAGTGGAGGAGGAGCTGCCGGTAGGCGACCTCGGAAATGGTGGCGGCGATAATCGTCTGTGTCGGGCGAAACTTGGAGAGCCTTCGGGGACTGTTGCCGCGGAGCGTCGGCGAGACGATGGCCGTTGCCTCCACATCCGAGGCAACCAGGTAAGCGGCCTTGGCAATCGCATCGCCGATGTCACTGCTCGCGCGATGAAAATAGAAGTACTGGCTGCTTCGCTCCTTGTACTCCTCGGAGCTCTCCACCGCCAGGGCAATGCGGTGCAGAGTTAGCACCGAATCCACCGGGTACTTCCCCGAGGCGGTCTCGCCGGAGAGCATCACCGCGTCGGTACCGTCAAAGATGGCGTTGGCCACGTCCGTCAGTTCCGCCCGAGTGGGCCGAGGGTTCTGAATCATGGAGTCGAGCATCTGCGTCGCCGTGATTACCGGCCTGTTCTGTCTATTGCACTCCTGAATGATCCGCTTCTGCGCAAGGGGAATCTGTTCGGTGGCGAGCTGGACCCCGAGGTCACCCCGAGCGACCATAACGCCTGAGGAGGCACGAACTATTCCCTCGATGTTCTCGAGCCCCTCTTGGTCTTCGATCTTCGCGATAACCCTAATCGGGCTCTCATGTTCCTCCAGAATGTCCTGAACCGCCGTGATGTCCTGCGGTTTGCGCACAAAGGAAGCGGCGATGAAGTCAAAGCCTTCATCTACCGCGAAGAGGACGTCCCGTATGTCCTTGTCGGTAATCGCCGGAAGGGAGGTTCGTACGCCGGGGACGTTTACGTTCTTTCTGCTCCCGATGCTCCCGCCGGTGCGAACCACGCAGTGTATCTGGTTCTCCTCGACCTTCTTGACCTCCAAGTCTATCAGGCCGTCGGCGATGTATATGTGTCCCCCTTCTTGGACCTCTCTCGGCAGAGGTTCGTACGAGACTGAGAGGATCGTCTCGTCTCCCTCTACCTCCTCGGTGGTGAGGATAATCTCGTGACCCTTGGGAAGATCGATCGTACCGTCGTGCCTGACCGTGCCGGTACGAATCTCCGGCCCCTTCGTGTCCAGGAGAAGGGCGACAGGAATGCCCGTGGAGTCACTGGCGGCCCGGAGTTTTGCGATTCGCTGCCTGTGCTCCTCGTGATCGCCGTGGCTCAAGTTGAAGCGGGCGATATTCATCCCCGCCTTGAGCAGCTCTTCCATGATCTCCTGCTTATCGACGGCGGGTCCGAGGGTACAGACGATTTTGGTCTTGCGGAATTCAGGCATGTGTAACCTCAACCTTACGGTAACAATTCGGCCGCATAAGTTCCAGCGATGAGTCGCCGCCGATCAGCCTTCATAGGGTCGGGGGATTCCAACTATCCTTCGCGGTTTTCTTCCTCATCTTCTTCCTGCTGGAGAAGAAACTCGTACTCCTCCGGGGAGATAATGGAACCCAAGTCCTCTCGTCCACTCTCTTCTCTCAGGATATCTCGGATCTCCTGGGAAATCTCCTGCACGTGTTCCCGGACGGCCCCAAGCTTTTCTTTCAGCTCCGACAGATGCTTGCTAAAGGGAAGGGTCCCGGCGACGGTCTGTCCGAGAAACTCATCGTAGTTGCGCAGGGCTCTAAGTAGCATACGGAGGTACTCCTGCCGTTTAATGAGCCGATCGTTCTGCTTTAGAAAGGTGAGAAGGCGAAAGAAGACGCTATCGATGAAGAGAATGTCCTCGGTTATCTTGTCTCGAAAGACGTCCGGGTCCAATTCCAGGCTCATCCCCGACTTGAGGGACTTCACCATCGTATGAACGTAGTAGAGATCATCCGCATAGTTCACGTGCTGAGGCACCGGTGCATCCTCCCGTTGACATCCCCTACCGGCTGTGCTATGTTCCTACAGCCTCTTTACTACCGAGAAGTGTAACTTGCCCGGTGGTCAACAGTCCAGAAGGAGGAAGGATGAGAAACTACGAAGCGATGTGCGTGTTTCGTCCCGAAGACGAGCTCTTTCGCACTGGTGTCGAACAAATCCGCGAGGAGCTCAAGGGCTTCGGCGGTGAGATCCAGAAGGAAGAGGACATGGGACAGCGCGCCCTGGCCTATCCAATCAAGAAGATTCAGCAGGCACACTACTACTACTACGTAGTCAAAATGGATCCTGAGCAGGCTCATCAGACCGAAAAGAAGCTGCGCATGCGCGACGAGCTCCTTCGGTTTATGATGGTCCGACAGGACGACTAACACTACAGGGTAGCACTATGGCGGACCTAAACGTCGTCGCTCTTACCGGACGGCTAACAAGAGACGCGGAGCTCAAATACACCAACTCGGGGCTGGCAATATGTGCCTTTTCCGTGGCGGTAAATCGGCGGCGCAAGCAGGGTGACGAGTGGATTGAAGAGGCAAGCTTTTTTGACGTCACACTCTTTGGTCGGCGAGGCGAGGCGGTTCAGCGGTATCTGACAAAGGGGACCCAGGTAGCCGTGCAGGGCGAGCTCAAGCAGGACCGGTGGGAGCAAGACGGCAATCGCCGAAGCAAGGTTCAGATTATAGCCAACGACGTACAAATGCTCGGCGGCGGCCGAGGCGACGGTGGAGGCCCCTCGAACGGCGGACGACCCGCCGGCGGGCCCTCTCAGGGAGCAGGGCCCTCTCGAGGCGGCGGTGACCAGTACGACGACGATAGCGACTATATCGACGACGTACCCTTCTAATGAAGTAAGGAGAAAACAGACGTGTCGGACGAACGGAACACGGAAGAGCAGCAGGATACAACGGCTGAGAGCGGTAGCCGGGAGGACCGCGGCGGCGATCGCGGCGGCTACGGTGGTGACCGGGGCGGCGACCACGGGGGCGACCGCGGCGGCTACGGCGGTGGTGATCGTGGCGGCGATCGCGGAGGCTACGGCGGTGGTGACCGCGGCGGCGACCGCGGGGGCTACGGCGGCGACCGGGGCGGCTACGGCGGCGACCGGGGCGGCTACGGCGGCGACCGGGGCGGCTACGGCGGTGACCGGGGCGGATTCCGTCCACGTAACAAGCCGTACTTTCGCAAGAAGATCGACAAGATCAAGGCGCAGAATCTCACCATTGACTACAAGCATCCGGAGATTCTCAAGCGGTTTATAACCGATAGCGGCAAGATTCTTCCCCGCCGGATTACCGGTACTTCCGCGAAGAATCAGCGGAAGCTCGTACGGGAGATCAAGCGCGCTAGGGTGCTGGCGCTTCTGCCGCTGGGTAAGAAGTAGCGCTGCGAGAGCATATGAACAGCCCCGATGGGGAGCAGTTGAGAGCCTGGGGGGAGAGCGGGGCCGCCGCGGTGGCCGCGGCGCTTCTGTACCTCTCCGGAGGGCTCTTCATGTTCTTTCTGGTCCCCCTTGCTATCATAGCGCTCCGTCGAGGGGATGAGGGCTACCTCGTCGCTGCCCTGGGAACGCTGGTCATCGTCGCCGTAACCCGGGGAGTCATGGCGGTGCAGCTCGACGTGGGGCTTTCGGGCTTCTTCTTCTTTGGAGAGCTCGCGATGCCTGCGGGTCTGCTGGTCGGCTTCGGGCTACTGCGATTGCTTCGAGGCAGGGTGTCCCAGTGGGCGTACCGCTACGCGGTGGCCACCGGTGTCGCGACCTTGGGTGCGGTGCCGGTGATGGCGGCCCTGGGCGGTTCCACCGGCTTCGAGGGGGCCATGGAGGCGCAGATCGTGCAGATGATGCGCAACCTCGGCGCCGGTGACCCGGAGATGGCGGCGCGGATGATCGTTGATGAGGCGATGGAGATGGTATTGCGCTCCTTCGCGCTCTTTTTCGGTATTGTCCTTGGAATCGGAGCGCTTCTGGGACGCCATCTGGTCGCCCGCTTTACCACCGAAGAGCCGTATACGCCGCCGGTGGAGAAGGTTGCCGTGCCGGACGCGGCGGTTTGGCCCCTTCTGGGCGGCTGGGCTCTGGTTGGCTTGGATGTCCTCGGGAACGTTGGTCTCCTGGGGTATGTGGGCTGGAATCTGGCCCTGCTCTTTACGCTTATCTACGCCGTTCAGGGCGTTGGCGTTGCGACCGCGCTCATGGGTAGAGCGGGAATGAACGCTCGCAGCCGCCGGTTTGCGGGAATTGGGCTCATTGCGGCCCTCTTCATCCCGGGGATCAATATACTGGTCGCCTTGGGAGTTCCCGCCCTCGGGGTGAGTGAGCTTTGGGTTGACTTCAAGAGGGAAAAGGAGACGTAGATGAAAGTCATTTTGAATCAAGATATCGAGAACCTCGGAGAAGAGGGAGATATCTGCGAGGTTGCCCGGGGATACGCCCGGAACTATTTGATCCCTCGCAATATGGTTCTGCAGTACAACGATCGTAACAAGGCGATTATCGAGTCCCGCCGGGAGGCGATTAACGCCCGGAAGGAAGAGAAGCGCAAAGCCGCGCAGAGCGCCAGGGAGCGGATCGAGAGCGAGGAACTGGTGCTTACCATGCCTGCCGGTAGAAACAAGAAGCTCTTCGGCTCGGTTACCGCGCAGACGATCTCCAGCGAGCTCGAAAAATGGGGCATCTACGTAGAAAAGAAGCGGATTGAGATACCTGAGAACACGATCAAGACCATCGGTAACTTCAAGGTCGGCGTGAAGCTCTACGCGGAAGAAGAAGCAACGCTGAGCGTCGCGGTCAAGCCGACCGCGGACTCCGAGGCGGCAAAGATCGACCCGGAAGCTCCGGCTGAGCCCGAGGCGAAGGCAGAGGCCGCGGAACCTGCCGCTGAGGAGCAGGCCGTCGAAGAGGGTGTCAGTGAGGAAGCTGCCGAAGAGGAGTTTGTCGCGGAGGAGAGCGCTGAGGAGGCGGTAGCCGCCGAGGAGACTCCCGCGGATGAGGCGGACGAAGAAGAAGAAGAGGTCGAGGAGAAATAGGCCCGAGAGGGCAAGGAGCACTGACAGCGGTGGATGAAGGGAGGGTCCCACCTCACAATAGTGAGGCGGAATCGGCGACGTTAGGGGCCATACTCTTGGACGAGGAGGCTCTCGGGAGAATACTAACCCAGATCCGCCCCGACGACTTCTATCACCGAGCGAATCGTCTCGTTTATGAGGCGATTCTCTCGCTTTCAGATCGAAACGACGACATCGATCTTCTGACCCTCACTCACGAGCTGCAGGCCGGAGGGAACCTCGAACAGGCCGGTGGGGCGGGTTACGTCTCCTCTCTCACCTCCAAGGTTCCCTCCAGCGCGAATGTCGAGTACTACGCTCGTATCGTTCAACAGACGAGTACTCGACGTCGGCTTATTCGTATTGCTCAGGAGATAATAGGCGACTCCTACGACAATTCGAAGGAAGTTCGCTATCTCGTTGAGGAGGCGGAGCGAAAGATCTTCGAAATCGCCGAGAGTAATCAGACCGCTACCTTCGTACAGGCGAAGGAGATCGTCGAGCAGACCGTTGAAGCGATCGAGAAGCTCTACCACACCAAAGATGACTACACCGGTATCCCCTCTGGTTTTCCCGCCCTGGATAACATGCTCTCTGGTTTCCAGGATAGCGAGTTCATCGTTATTGGAGCCCGGCCCTCGGTAGGTAAGACCGCCCTGGCGCTCTCCATGGCGGCCAACATCTCTATCCATCAGAAGATTCCCTGCGGTTTCTTCACCCTGGAAATGTCGGACATGGCGGTCATGCAGCGGCTTCTCGCCTCGGAGGCGCGAATCGGAAGCCAGTCTCTACGAACCGGCATGCTGAAGCCTTCGGACTTTAAGAACCTTATCGACGCGGCGGGACTCATTTACGAGGCTCCCCTCTGGATAGCCGACACCCCGAGTATGAGGCTTCTGGATCTCCGAGCGCAGGCGCGGCGCATGCGATCACAGTACGGGGTTAGGATCATCTTCGTTGATTACCTCACCCTCGTTTCCTCGGAGAACAGTGAGCTTCCCCGACACGAGCAGATTGCCGAGATCAGCCGCTCCCTCAAGGCCCTTGCCCGGGAGCTCGAGATTCCGGTGGTCGCGCTCTCTCAGGTGAACCGGGACACCGAGGGCAAACGGCCCACCCTGGCAAACATCCGGGAGTCCGGCTCTATCGAGCAGGACGCGGACGTAGTACTCTTTCTCCACAGAGATCGGGGAATCGACCGGGACAGTGATGAGATCCCGAATGTCGTGGAGACGGAGCTTATAGTGGCGAAGCAGCGTAACGGCCCCGTGGGAACGGTCAAGATCGCTTTTGTGCCCCGCTATACGAAATTTGAGTCTCTGGCCGAAGAGTACACCATGGGGGGATAGCAGGAGATGAATCTACGAGACTATATCGACTTCGAGGAGCTGGTAAACGAGTCTGAGCGTCTGGTCATTGACGAGCTCGGGAGGCAGGTGGAGGAACCGGAGAACCGGTATCTCCTCAATGACGAGGACCTCCTCCGGGATATTGCGGCGTACGCCCTCAACCACGTACGGCCGATGTACCGGGCTAATCTCCTCGGGCGGCTCTACGCTAAGTCCCTAGATGCCGAGGAGTCCGAAGAGGTCAAAAGAGCGGTCACTCAGGCGATTGAAAAGATACGAATCAACCCTTAGAGCCTGACCCTGTACTCCGAAACCTCGTCTCCTTCGGGAGCGCTCAGGTACTCTTCAGGATCGAGTCCCCGGGAGGCGACGAACCGTCCCTCGGCGGTGATGGCAATCCACCGTCTGCTGCCGAGGAGGTAGAGCGTGGCCAGATATTCCCTACTTTCCCTAGACCAGATACTCAGGGAACCATCCCTATTGAGACCGAGGACGAGCCCCCCGAAGAGACTCATTGTTCTTGTCTGATGGACGTCTCGAACGAATTCCTGAAATCGTGAACCGTCATACCGACGTACTCGGGACTCTCCGAGAGTTGTAAACATCTCCCGACGGTCGCTATCGACCGCGAGGTCCGCGTTTAGGAACTCCCCCTCCACCGAGAAGAGGGTGCGTCGCCGCTCTAAGTCGTTTCCGGAAAAGCTCTGCAGCACCGTTTCTACTCGATTCTGCGCATCCCGACGAAGTCCCAGCGCGTAAAGGCGCCGGCTCCGTTCATCGTAGCCAAGGCGGTAGATGAGAAAGAGCTCCGTGTCCAAGGGAACGGTCTCGCCGGTGTTCGGGTCTATTCTGAGAAGAGCTGAGTCGAGCTGTCCGGTGACGCTTTTGCCGATAAGCAGGCCGTGATCCTCGGTCTCGATGGCCGTTTCTATTCCGAGGGCCTGAACCGAGAAGATCTCCTCCCTGGAGATCACGTCCAAAATGGAAACTCGTCCATCCCGAGTCACAAGCACGAGGCGGTTCGGCAAGGTGGAGCTAATAGCCGTGAGCCGGCCGCTACTCGGGAGCTCCAGGGGACGAAAGGTCGAAAACCGCCCCATACGGTAGATCTCGCCGTTCGCCGCCTCGCTCCAGATGTAGGTCGAACCGTCCGGGGTCTGGGTAAAGCGTATCTCTTCTGAGAGGGGCAGGGAGGCGTAGGAGTCTTCCATTCGATCCACCTCTTCTAGACGCACATCCCTTGCTTCAAAGAGGTCGGAGGAGAGCGTGAGAAGCCGGCCGTTCGATGCGAGCAGCAGCTCTCCCTCTCCCCGGGCAATGTCCGTAATCGGCTGTATTAGGTTCTCCGCAAAGAGCGTCGGGCTGCGCTGGTATCTTCGGTAACGGTAAATGGTGCCGTCCCTCCGAGCGGCAAAGAGTTCCTCCCCGGCGTATCGGATCAGGCTGACCTCCTCGGGAATGCTTCGGTATCTGGTGGAGTAGCGGCGATTAAGCCTCCCTCCCCGAAGGGCGTAACTCTGCAGCGCTCGCTCCCCCGAGTTCTCCGATACAAGGAGGGAGAGGGACTCGCCGTCAGACTCGATCACTACATCCAACGGCGTCGCCCCGAGACTGACCGTGTCGACTACCTGCCCTCCGAGGACGTCTACCAAATAGAGGGTGCGGTGCCGCACTCCCGCTGCGTAGCGGCGGTTACCGAAGAGGCGCATATGCTCGAGACCGGGCTCGGAATCGGATCGCTGGATCTCGAAGCCGCTTTCGAGATCCCAGTAGATGATCTCACCGTTGTTGGCGGAGTAGGTCATGACTCGAGTTTCGCTGCCGGCGACGGCGAAATATGAGACGATGCCGAAACCTCGCTGGAGGTACTCCTCTTCCCGCCCGGTCCGGGCGTTGAATAGCCGCATGCTCCTAAACGCCGCCTCCGACACCACTACATAGGTGCCCTGGGGGGAGTAGGAGAGGTGTAGCGGTTCGGCGCTTAGGTTGCGCGTGTATAGCGCCTCCCGCTCCTCCCAGTCCCAGACCGTGAGGCGGTAGCGGAGGTTCTCATCGGACTCAACGATCGCCACCTCGGGTCGGGAAGGGTGGAGGGCCACGTCGAGAATGGCGAGGTTGGAAATCTGCGTAGAATGACGCAAAGCGTCGGTCTCCAGATCCCAGACCTTGATTTTGCCGTCCACTCCACCGGTGACGAGCAGGTTACGATCCTCATCAAAGAGCATGGCGCTTACCGCATCCACGTGGGCGGTCCGAAGCACCACGCCTTCCGCTCCAATTGTCGATGCAAGCAAAAGGAATACAAAAAGGGTAAGCAGTCGGCGCACTAGAAGACCTCCTACCGTCGTGCGAGAAAGAGAATGTCGTTGAAAAAGGCGAAAGCGATAATGACCAAGACGATTGCGGTCCCTATCATCTGATACCGGTATACGTAACGGGGACGCAGCGGCTTTCTCGTAAGCCCCTCAAAAGCAGAGAGGAGTATTTGCCCTCCGTCAAGGACCGGAATAGGTAGCATATTCATGAAGAATAACATAACGCTGATGAGACTCAAGAAGTTAAAGAAGGAAACTACTCCCTGCCCGAAACCGGACTGAAATCCCTGCTGCGCCACCTCGCCAACGAGGTAGGTGATTCGGACTGGGCCCGCCACCGCCTGTGAGAGGTCTACGCCCGCGAAGAGGAGGCCGATGCTTCGCACCGCCAATACCAAGGTCTCGGTAGTGCGGGAAACCCCGCTGCCAAGGGCCCGGAGCGGTCCGCCCGCCTCTATCCGGAATTCCCTCGGCTCGAAACGAACCCCGATGGAGGGCTCTCCGGCCTCGTTCTCCCCGGGAACGATCCGCGCTGTTCGCAGCTCGCCCTCGCGCTCGTATCTGATCGTTTGAGCGCCGCTGTCGTCCCGTAGCGCCCTAATGAGGTCGATTGAGTTCTGAACCTCTCGATCGCCGAGGGAGCGTATGCGATCTCCCGGCCGGAGGCGTGCCACCGCGGCGGCGGACCCCTCTGCGACGGAGCCCACAACCGGGTCGATCCACGGATAAATGCCGATCTGCCCCGCCCCGGTCTCCCGGTTGAGCGTGGGGGTGATTTCCAGGGTTCGTTCACCTCCGTCCCTGCGTACCCGCACGGTGAGGGTCTCCTGAGGCGCCTGGGTCACTTCCTCCTGGATCTCTCGAAAGGAGCGGGTCTCCTCGCCGTCTATCGCGAGGATCACGTCGCCGGTCTCCAGCCCCGCCCGATCCGCGGGGGCCGCTTCTTCGGTAAGCTCGCTGGCAAGAACAATCCGGTTCGAGAAGGTCTGCACGGTGTAACCGGCCCAGGCGACAATTCCGAAGACCAAAACCGCGAAGAGCACGTTTACCAGAGGACCGGAGAAGAGCACGAGAATTCGTTCCCACGGCTTGGCGGAGTAGAAGGCGCCTTCCTCTCGGGGAATGGTTCGCTCGTCCCGTTGCCACGCCTCCATGAGGGCGTGTTCTCCCTTCATCTTGCAGTAACCGCCGAGGGGGATAGCGGAAAGGCGATACTCCGTTTCCCCCTTTTGAAAGGAGAGGAGCTTTCTTCCCCAGCCTACTGAGTACGCTTCTACCTTAATTCCCACGGCTTTCGCCGCCAGGAGGTGGCCGAACTCGTGCACCGAGACGACCAAACCGAGACCAATTAGACCAATAAGAATACTGCCGAGCATTGTGTCTCCCTAGAGCAGGTAGAAAAGGTGATAGGCGTAATAGAAGAACGGCGCCACGAAGAGGGGAGAGTCAATGGAGTCCAGAAGCCCTCCCCGACCAGGGATAAGGCTTCCGGAATCCTTGATTTCCGCGGAGCGTTTGAGCGCTGACTCCGCCAAGTCCCCGGCGATGGTTACGACGCCGATGAGGCTGCCAAACAGGAGCGCTTTCCAAAGCGCCCCGGGAAGAAGAGCTGGTTTCACAAATGCCGCGACAACCATAACCAGAACCGAGGCGAGAAAACCGCCTGCGAAACCCACGCGAGTCTTATTTGGACTAATCCGAAGAAACGGGCGGCTCCGCTTTCCCAACAGCATTCCCGACACGTACGCCATGGTATCGTTAAGATACACACTCAGCAGAAAGATGAGGAGCACCAAGGAGCTCTGCGGCACTCGGGTGAGAAAGACTACGTGGGCCGTGAGTAGCCCCGGATAGAGGGCGATAAAGAGATGGGCCGTGACGGTGCTGTTTATACGGTTGAACCGTGCCGGCTCTCGGCGAAAAACCTGGGCTGTCATGACGGTAGTGAGGATGAGCGTGTAGAGCGCCGACAGAAGGATCACCGGAAGGTCGAAAAGAACGATTATCACGGCGATCAGCGGCGGAAGAGCTCCCAAAGTGGTGACCACGAGCCCACTCCCGGGGTAGTTCGTGGTGTCCGGGGCGAAGAAATCGCGCAGCTCGCAGGCGCTGAGAGCGGAAGCGGCGACGACGATTAGCAGAAAGAAGGGATGGTTAAAAGCGGGAAGGGCGAATATACTCGCCGCGAGGAGCGGTAAGCCCAGAAAGAATACGAGTACACGCCTGACTACATTGCTCATCGCATGCCGCCGAAATTCCGTTTGCGCCGAGAGTAATCCTTTACGGCCTCCTCGAGGTCGCTCTTCTCCCAGTCCGGCCAGAGGCGGTCGGAGAAGTAGAGCTCCGCGTATGCGGATTCCCAGAGGAGAAAGTTGCTCGTACGCTTTTCACCACCGGTGCGGATAATTAAATCAGGATCCGGAAACTGCGGAAGATCGAGGTTCTCGGAGATAGCCTTCTCATCAACCCACTCTTCGGGGCCTTCCGATTGGAGCCACCGATTCACCGCCCTGGCAATCTCATTTCGTCCCCCATAGTTTACCGCGAGATTGACGTTAATTCGATCATACTCCCGGGTATCCTCGGTAACTGCCTTGATTTCCGAGCGTACCTCTTCGGGCAGACTCTTGATATCTCCGGAGTGGTGGAGCTTGATCCGGTTTTCTCTATAGAAGTCGTACTGATCTCGGAGGTTTCGGGCCACCAGGCCCATAATGAAGGCCACTTCCTCCTCCGCCCTGCGCCAGTTTTCCGTGGAAAAGGCGTAGAGGGAGAGGTACTCGACGCCGAAATCGATGGCGGCCAGGACGATACGCTTAGCCGCCTCGACGCCCTCGCGGTGACCCTTTGTGCGGGGCAGGTTCCGTTGGACCGCCCATCGGCCGTTACCATCCATGATAATGCCGACGTGGCGAGGTGGGTTCGCGAGCAGGCTTTCCTCGGCCATCAGATCTCCAGGATTTCCTTCTCTTTTTCCGCGAGAGCCTCGTTGATCTTCTCTACGTGGGCGTCCGTGAGTTTCTGAATCTCCTCCTCCCCACGTTTCTGGTCATCCTCACTGATCTCGCCGGCCTTCTGTTGCTTCTTCAGCTCATCGTTGGCGTCCCGGCGGATATTGCGAACCGCCACCCGCGCTTGCTCGGCCATGTTCTTTGCGATTTTGACGTACTCTTTCCGCCGTTCCTCGGTGAGAGGGGGAATGCTAATGCGAATAACCTTGCCGTCATTGCTCGGGTTGAGGGATAGCTCGGACTTTTGGATCGCCTTTTCGATCTCGTTCAGCAAGCCTTTGTCCCAGGGCTGGATGACCACCAGCCGGGACTCGGGAATACTAATCGAGGCCACCTGATTGAGTGGGGTAGGGTTGCCGTAGTACTCGACCTTGATCTTCTCGAAGAGCGCTGCTGAGGCGCGGCCGGTGCGGATCGTATCGAACTCCTCCTGCATTGCAGCGAGGGATTTCTTCATACGGCTCTCAGCGTCTGAGATTACCTGTTTCATCTGGTGCCTCCTTTGCGCACTTACTCCTGGCCCACGCTGTAGTAGGCGAAGTCCAACACCTTTACCTCAGCGCCGGCTTCCTTACCGACTTCCTGAGCGACCTGGGAAAGGGATTTCTTGTCATCCTTGACGAAGGCCTGATTGGTCAGACAGATCTCGGAGAGATGCTTCTTGAGCTTACCCTGGACGATACCCTGGATAACCTTTTCGGGCTTTCCCATGTTTTTCGCCTGGGTGAGAAAGATCTCCTCCTGCTCCTTAAGGTACTGCTCATCAACAGTCTCGGGGGAGAGGAACTGCGGATTGAACGCCGCCACGTGGAGAGCGGTGTCGAAGCTGAACTGCTTGACCGTTTCGTGGTCGATCGCCTCCGGCGGCTCCGTCCCCAGTCGCACGATGACGCCGATATTGCCGCTCTCACCGTGAATATAGTCTACGAACCGCTCACTGTCGTTCTTCTCCAGAAGCTTGAAGCGACGAATGCCCATGTTCTCTTTGATGGTGCTAATGGTCTCCTTTACCATCGCCTCCATCTCCGTGTCCGACTCGTTGAGCCCCTTCTCGATAATGTGCCCCGCGAGGTCGCGGCCGAGCTTAATAAAGGTGTCGTTTCTCGCGACAAAGTCGGTCTCGCAGGAGAGCTCGAGAATGACCGCTTTGTCCCCTTCGATCCGGGTGAAGATGCGTCCTTCGTTTGTGGCCCGACCGCTCTTTTTCGCTGCCGCCGCCAGGCCGAGCTCCTTGAGGTGCTTCTCGGCTGCTGCGAAGTCGCCGTTCGCCTCGGCGAGGGCCTTCTTACAATCCATCAGTCCCGCCCCGGTCTTCTCCCGGAGCTTCTTTACATCTGCTGCGCTAATGTTTGCCATCTATTCCTACTCCTCGTAGAGCTCTTCCTCGTCGATGCCGGCCTCATCTACAACCTCGTCCTCAGGAAGCTTCTCTTCTTCCTTCTTCTCCGCCTCATTCTCTTCAGGCACGTAATCGGAGTAGTCTTCAGCGGTAAAGCTCTCTTCCCCCTCTTCGTTCCCGCCGCCGATGGTGGATGTTTCCACCTCCGGGCTTTCCTCGTCCCGTATGCCGGTATCGATCTCTTCGTCCTCGTCCTGGAGGCTCTCGATCACTTCGAGGCCGATCTCGTTATCAGCCTCGATAACCGCCTGGGAGATAATGGAGGTGAAAAGGTTAATCGCGCGAATCGCATCGTCGTTTCCTGGGATGGGATAGTCGATACCCGTGGGGTCACAGTTCGTGTCCACAACTGCGACGATCGGAATGCCGACGCGCTTTGCCTCAGCTACGGCGATCGCCTCTTTTCGGGTGTCGATGACAAAGATGATGCCCGGAAGCTCCTTCATCTCCTTGATGCCCCCGAGGTTCTTTTCGAGCCGGAGACGCTCCTTGTTGAGCTTGGCTACCTCTTTCTTGGTGAGGCTTTCAAAGGTGCCGTCCACCTCCATTTTTTCCAGCTTCTTGAGCCGGAGAAGGGATCGCTTAATGGTTGAAAAGTTGGTGAGCATCCCGCCGAGCCAGCGGTTATTGACGTAGAACATGTTGCAGTTCTGCGCCTCTCGCTCAATCGCCTGCTGAGCCTGCTTCTTTGTACCCACGAACATGACCGATTTGCCCTGCAGAACAGTCTGCCGAACCGCCGTGTAGGCGTCCTTAATGGCGCCGATCGTCTTCTGTAGGTCGATAATGTGGATCCCGTTTCGCTCAGCGAAGATGTAGGGCTTCATTCGGGGATCCCATCGCTTGGTCTGGTGTCCGAAGTGTACGCCGGACTCCAGTAGATTCTTCATAGTGACTACTGCCACGTCATCCTCCTCGTATCCGACACGCCGTGCACACCTCTCTCCCTTATCGGGCCCCGGCGGGCGTCTCGGACTCCTTCTCTTCTATTTCTCGATACCGCAGCTGCGGTACGGAATCTACATGGGTTCCGAACCGGTCCATGTGAAGTGATACCGGCACAACATAGAGTAAACGGAGTCGATTGGCAACCCCATGACCCCGGTGTAGGAGCCGTCGATCCGGGGTATAAAGCAGCCCCCGAGACCCTGAATGCGGTAGCCTCCCGCCACATCCTGCCACTCGTCGGTGGCCAGGTACCAATCGATTTCCGCTTCGCTCATGGGAGCAAAATGCACGGTAGTAGTGGAAACATCGCTGAGAATCGCCCCGGTCGTGTTCTCCAGAATCGCAACGGCCGTATGAACCTCGTGATCGCGCCCGGCGAGGGATTCGATCATGCGGCGGGCGTCGGCGCGGTCGCGCGGCTTGCCCAGCGCCTCCGTCCCCATAGCAACCACCGTGTCAGCCCCCAGAACGAGCCGGGTCGATGAGCGATCGGCTACCGCCAGGGCCTTTCGCTCAGCCAGCCGCTGGGCCATCACCGGCGGAGCCCCTCCTACCGCTTCCTCGTCGATGTCCGCGGGCAAGGTGTCGTGAAGAATGCCGAGGCGCTCTAGGAGCTCCGTTCTCCGGGGGGAGCGGGATGCGAGAGTAATGCGTTCAGTCACTGCTCCGTCCCCCGGAGGCGGCCGAGTCTGCCCCGCTCCTCGGGCCGGAGCTCCGTCCCCCCGAGGCGCGTCCCCCGGAGGCGGCCGCGGAGCTACTCCCAGCCTTCGAACCGGAGCCGCCGCTGGGGGCTGAGCCGCCGGTCGAACCAGACTTGCTAGATTTCCCCCGGGTGCCGGCGGGTTTGGATCGACCGGATCTTCGAGAAGCGCCCTTTGATCCACTGACGGATCGGGCGAAGCGGTAGCCCAAGAAGAGTCCCAGAAAGGTACCGGGATTAACCTCCATGTAGAAGGAGATCACTTTTACGTCAAAGCCTACGGGTCCGGTAGAAAGGGGGAGTTCCAAGCCTCCCAAGGCGAGCAGGGATACCAGGACCTCCCAACCGAGGGTCCCGGCGAGGATCGTGAGGACAAAGATGAGCTGTGGCGAAAAGAGAGTGGGTGTTGATCTGCTCGGCATCTCTTGTGTCGCTCCGGCGGTTTTCTGCTATCCAGGACCGAGGAGCGAGTGAGTGCCCCCGAGGCGATCCCGGCCGGACGAAATCTACCACGCTCTGGCCATCGATTGCTACTGTCCGCAACCGTGATGATAGTACAGTATTGATTGACCTAAATCTCTCAGTTGAGTAGAGTAGGCGAGTCGGACGCGTAGCTCAGCTGGATAGAGCGCTGCCCTCCGGAGGCAGAGGTCGTGGGTTCGAATCCCGCCGCGTTCACGTTTGTAGTTTTGACCGGGGCGGCTCTTCACAGTAGTGAGCCGCCTCTGCGTTATTCGCCTCTAATGGCTTTTTGCAAGCGGTCGTGGATATCGTGCGAGGGAGGTCGGGGCGACTTAGCTTGACCTAACCCCTGCGATTATCTACCCTCAGCCGAAATGAGATACGAACAAGGGCGTGATGCGACCCTGGAACTGATCGCGTTCCTCGGGGCGGTCTCGCTCTTTTTTTCGACCATAGAGTACATCATTCCGAAACCGGTGCCCTTCTTTCGCCTCGGTCTGGCGAACCTGCCAATTATCGTGACCCTTCCTTTCTTCAAGCCGAAACACACCCTTCTGCTCGTGCTGCTCAAAGTGCTCGGGCAGGGGCTCGTCAACGGTACCCTGGCGTCCTACGTCTTCTTCTTCTCTCTGGCGGGCTCCTTCGCGAGTGCATTCGCGATGCTCGCTGCTCATCGCCTCGGTGGACGGTGGATCTCCCTTATTGGGGTGAGTGTTCTCGGTGCAGTGGCGAGTAACGTGGTGCAGGTGCTCCTCTCCGTTTTCTTTATCTTCGGAACCAGCGCGTGGGTGATCGCTCCGCTGTTTCTAGCTCTCGGAAGCGCCAGTGGCGTGGCGATCGGACTGTTTGCGCAGCGCTTTTCCGAGAGCTCCAGCTGGTTGGAGGAGGTGTGTCGTGAGTATTCGGCGGCAGCATAAGCTCCTACGGGACAACTTCAGCGCGTTTCACCTTTTCTTAACCGGGGCTATCACGCTGCCGGCATACCTGCTCCAGGATGATCTCTACATCCGGCTCTTTCAGGTCCTTCTCTTCGCTGTTCTGGCGGCCTTGGCAGGAAAACGGATCAAGTGGCTCTACTTCGTTATTATGGTCTCGTCCGTCACCTTCTTCCATCTCCTTGTTCCCATGGGGCGAGTGCTTTTCGAGGTTGGACCTCTGGTCATCACGGAGGTGGCCTTACGAAACGGGCTGCTCAAAGGATTGACCATAGTTGGTCTTGTTTTCATCTCGCTCTTCTCGGTCCGCTCGGACCTTACACTGCCGGGGCGTCTGGGCGGGCTGGTAGCGAGACTATTCTTTTATTTTGAGCGGATTATGGAAGGGCGTCACAAGATCGAGGCGAAGCGTCTTATCGGGAGCATTGACGAAGTGCTAACCTCTATCTACGCTCCTGGTATACCAATGGAGCCGGTGGAGTTAACGGACGGAGCGGCCCAGGTCTCCCGCGGTTGGGCCCGGGGAGCAATGATTCTCTTTGTGGCGTTTCACTGGCTACTGCTCCTTCCGTGATTCTCCTGCTAAGGAAGGTGGTTGAAGATCATGAGTGAGTCCTACAGTTTTGGCGGAATTCAACAAGTGGGCGTTGGCATACCTCGGATTGAAGAGGCTTGGGACTTTTATGCCCGAGCTTTTGGCATGGACGTGTCGGTTTTTCGGGAAGCTGCACCGGCTCCGTTTATGACTCGCTATACCGGCGGATCGGTCCAGAGTCGGGATGCCGCTCTTGCGATTAATCTCGCCGGCGGCGGCGGCTTCGAAATCTGGCAGTATACCAGCCGGACCCCGGAGGGGCCGAACCGGGAAATCAAGCTCGGAGACACAGGCATCTTCGCCGCACGGATGAAGAGCACCCAGGTAGCCACGGCGTACACGGAACTGAAGGAGAGTAGGGCGGAAGTGCTCGGTGGCATAACGGTGGCGCCGAATGGGCGGGAGCATTTCTTTCTCCGGGATCCCTACGGCAACGTCTTTGACGTCGTCTATGGGGACGGAGGGGAGTTTTTCTCCGGCCAGAAGGCGAATACCGGCGGAGTAGAAGGTGTCTTGATCGGGGTTTCTGAGATGGATCGTTCTTTGGAGTTCTACCGGCGAGTCCTCGGATTCGACCGAGTTGCCTATGACCAGGTGGGGGTTTTCGAGGACTTCCAGCCGCTGCCTGGAGGCGATGGCCCGTTTCGAAGGGTGCTTCTCGAACGCTCCGTCCCCGCTAAGGGGTGGTTCAGTGACCTCTTCGCGCCGAACCGCATCGAGCTTGTGATGGCTCAAGAGTACGAACCAACACCGATATTCCAAGATCGCCTCTGGGGTGACCTTGGTTTCATTCATCTCTGCTTCGACGTGTGGGGGACGGAGGCGCTCAAAGAGGCGTGCGCGGCCGCCGGGCACCCATTCACGGTCGACTCAAATGCGACCTTTGAGATGGGGGAGGCGGGAGGCCGGTTTTCCTATATCGAAGATCCGGACGGTACATTAATTGAGTTCGTCGAAACTCACGGAATCACGGTCCATAAGAAGCTAGGAGTGAAGATCAACCTCGCAAAGAAGAAGGAAGCAAAGCCGTTGCCGAAATACCTGTTGAAACTGATGGGCCTCAACAGGTTTAAACCTGAAAAACGCGGGTAGGAGCGCCTTCTTCCCGCCGAGCAAGGGCTCTGATATGCAGCGGAGATTATGGATAGGTATTGTGTACGTGCCTCTCGGAGCGGTTCGGTTCAGCTACGCCTCTTGGACCCCGGCCTTGGTAGAGAGGGTCGGGATAAGAGCCCTGGGAAGACCATATACAGGTCACTCGAAGGGGGGTCGAGGATCGAGTAGTCCCCGTCCCGAATGTGCCTGATACCGCAGTACGGATACTGCGTAACCGTCCTAACCATATGCGCTGCTACGGGATTCACTACGATGTATAAGAACGTCACAATAGCCTGCCGAAATGACCGGATAATCCGGCTCTTGAAGCGATCGTACCAGACGTGACCGGCGTAGCCGTACGCACGATTGAAGGCCATGGCAAATACGCTGAGGATCCATTGCATGATTCGAGAGAGGCTTTCACCCGGCGCGGGGCGAATCATCATATGAAAATGATTACTCATCACGCAGAAATTGCGAACGCGGAAGGAGTATTTCTTTTTCGCTCGCCTCAATACATCAAGAAACAAATCCTTGATGTCCGGCGAGTCGAATATGAACTCCCCCCTGTTAGCCTTTGCGACAACGTGATACTCCGCACCAATTTCCAGAAGTCGTGGATGTCTCATGTGAATTGAGTACTAGGGACGCTGTTTCTTGCTTCAGCTAACGGTCAATTTGGTCTTTAACTTCTTTCGGTGTCCCCTCGTCGCCTCCGTCGCGTCTTCGCCTCCGTCCCCCAGTACCGAGCTGCGACGGAAGTCGGACCTGTTACAACCCGAACACCTTTCGCACTTTCGTCTCATCTTCGCCTGTCATCTCTAGGGTCAGGTTCATCTCATCCCGCATTTGCTTGAATGTAGCAACCGTTGTTGCTACGTCCTCCTCGGTGTGGGAGGCTGTGGGAATTACACGGAACATGAGTAGGCCAAGGGGAATGACCGGGTACGTGATGGCTGTCACAAATATACCGTGCTCCCGTAAGTAGCTCACCAGGCGCATTCCGACCGTAGCGGTTTCCTCCGTCCCTATCGGGACGAAGACGGAACAGATGGGAGATTCTCCGGGTCCAACGTAGTAGCCAAGTTCCCGTAGGCCGGATTTCAGACTGTTGCTGATCTTCCACATTTTCCGTCGGTTTTCGTCGCCTGAGCGAACGAGCTCGAGGGTCTTACCGAGGGACTTCACGTAGACCATGGGAAGGCTTTTTGCGAAGACCTGGGTCCTGGCGTTGTACATGATCCAGTCCCGGACGGGCTTTGTTGTGGCGGAGAAGCCGCCGATTGCGGCGAAGGCCTTTGCAAAGGTGCCAAAGTAAATGTCAACCTTATCCTGCACACCGAAGTGGTCAGCAGTTCCACGTCCTTCGGCGCCCATAGTGCCACAGCCGTGGGCGTCGTCGATGTAGAGCCGGGCGTCGTAGCGCTCCTTGAGGTCGGTGATCTCCTTGAGCTTCGCGAGGTCTCCGGTCATGCCATAGACCCCTTCGGTAAGGATCATTACTCCGCCTTTCCGTTCGCGGTTAACCCGCTTGAGGACGGTTTCGAGGCTCTCCATATTGTTGTGCTTGAACACGCGCACCTGCGCCTGGGAGCCGAAAGCGCCATCCACGATACAGGCGTGCGCCAGCTTATCCATGACGAGAACGTCCTCTGGGCCGGCCAGAGAGGCGATTGTACCCTGAACGCCAAGGTAGCCGTAATTAAAGAGGAACGCCGCTTCCTTCTCGGAAAAATCTGCGAGTTGTTCCTCGAGATCGAGATGGTACGGTGTGTTCCCACTCATCATGCGGGAGCCCATCGGGGCGCTCACACCGTATTCTTCCACCGCTTCTATGGCTGCTTTCTTGATTTCCGGATGGTCCGCCAGGCCGAGATAGTTGTTCACGGACCACATGAGCTTCTTTTCGCCCCGAAATTCCATCACTCGGTCCGGCTTCGGAGGAAGGATGGGCTGGGTGAAGTAACTGTCTCCTGCGTGCCGCAGCGGTCCGAAGTAACCTCCGTCCCCGTTGCACTTGTCAAAAATATCCGCGTATGTCGTCATTTGCTGGACGTCTGACATCGTTTCGTCGCTCCTTATTCGATCCTTATCGTCATTTTTCGATTAGTTTTCCGAGACTCTCCAGATTCCACTCTTCGCGGCTCAGGACCAGGTCCGGCTCTATTTGCTGCTTTGCTTCTTCGTTATTGAGCCGTTCGAAGCCACCCCCCGTGATATTCAGCATGACGGTATCCGTCGCTCCAATGTTGCCGTTCCTCACCGCGCCGAGGAGGGCAGCGGTCGCCACGGCTGCAGCCGGCTCGAGATCGATGCCTTCGAGCTCATGGAAGAGCTCTCCCGCGGCTCGTGCGGCGCTGTTCTCTACTGCGTAGGTCTCACCACGTGTGTCGGAGAGGGCGTCGTACAAGCCGCCGATGGGAGAGTAGGGTGGCTTGCGGTTTGCGAGGACCGCTGCGCTAATGGCGCTAATCTGCTCCTTGCCTAGCGCCTCATCAATGTCGACGGTTTCTCGACGTCGCCTACTCCAGGAGTCATGGAGCAGGGTGAACGGCGCGTTCTGAGCGAGGTGGAGCTTGGCCGTGTGCGTGCCAAATCGTCCATCCGCAATGAGCCGCTGGTTCGCCTCCCAGGCCGCTATCGCTCCGGTGCCGCTTCCCACGGCCTGAACGTAGTGATCCGGGATTCGACCTATGGTCATGGCTGCTGAAAGCATGGTGGTGCCCATACCGTCTCGACGGGCTACGTTCTTCGCCCCGCCTTCGGGAACGTATCCGGGAAGCCGGCAGATCAGCTCAGCCAGAGCAATTGCATCGGAGTAGTCAGCTCCGTCCCCAGCAGCGACGACCCTAGCGGCGGGGCTGGGCTCCCAGGTACGCCAGAGCTTGTCCAGGTTGTCCTGCGGAACCACGATCAAAAGGGGGATATTCTGCTCCGAGCAAACCCGATGAAAGGCCCTGGCGGTGTTACCCGCGGAGGCTATAACGAGAGTGGAGGTGAACTCCTGCCCAAGCCGTCCGACAACGGCATACGCCTCGCACTCCTTGAAGGTACCGCTTATCATGTGAGCACCGATTTCGGGCCGGTAACCGCTAAAGGTTATGTAGAGCTCTTTCAGACCTAGGACTCGGGAAAGGCCCGTGCTCTTGTAGGTAATGGGGACGGAGGAACCGGGAATGACTCGCCGAACGGGGAGCCACTGGGCGTACTGATACAGACCGAGGGATGGGTCTCCAGGTTCGAGTCTGCGCCGGGTATACTCCGCTCTGAGAAACGCGGGAGTGTTGGACCGAGGATTCGTCAGTGGATAGTTTCCCGTTTCGGATTCGAATTCGTCCGAGATGGTCTCTCCGGTGTCGAGACAACGGAGCGTATAGTGCGGCAGTTGGAGTAGCCCTTCCAGACTCTGTTGACTATCGGCCCCCACCGGACTGGACATGTTCCACCTCCCCTCTTACTCTTCGTCGGGGAGTATTGCGAGCACCGGCAGGGATGTCAACGAACTGGATGGACATCTAACCTGGCTCTAACAATAAGAGGCACCTCGGTCACGGTAACAGAGATTATTCATTCAATGGAGAGTGAATATGTGAGCACCAGATTCACTTTCTGTATAACTCGTGGTACCATAAGGTCATGCAGGGGAGCCGTTGGAAGCAGCGTCGAGAGCTCTTTTTGGAACAGGGCACCAAGCTCATTTCCCGCCACGGATTCCGAGACGTCTCGGTGGAAGTGATCGCGCGAGGCTGCAGCATGAGTGTCGGCAGCTTCTACAAGTACTTTCATAGCAAAGAGGAGTTCTATGAGGAGATCCTCGACCGCCTCGAGGGAGAGGGTATTCAGAAGGCGAACCAGATCGTGAGTCGTCTTTCCTCACCGGTAAGCAAGCTCAAGGCGGTCTACCGCTTCATCACCCTTGGAGTGCGGCAGTATCCGATTCTTCGAGGTATACTGCTCAAGGATGAGAAGTATCTCTATCCGGGTTTCGAGGCGCGTCTTCGAAAAGGGGAGGGGGTTCGGGCTCACATCGAGGGACTCCTTATGGAGATCATCAACGAAGGAGGGCGCCGGGGTATTTTTCGCACGAACCTCTACAACAACGCCTCCCACATGGTGGTTTCGGTCCTCGACACCGTTATCGCCCATATGGACGACCCCAAGGTGGACGACCTTATCAGCGACCTTCTCGTGCTCGTACAGCGTGGCTTGCGACGTGTAATACGCATACGAAGACGGGATGAACGGCGCGATCTACGGCTCCTCGAGGATGGGGAAGGTCCCGAGTGGCTCGAGTCGGAGTAACCTGCTGAGCTCAAGATAGGAAGCCTGAGGAGTTGAGTGCCCGGCGCTTTCGGCGGAACATGAAGTATCTTAGTTATCCTTTTCCGGCTGCTTGTCTCGCGGTACCGGACCGTGGCCACTATCCCGCAAGTCGAGATAGAGGTCGACGATCTGGTCACGGTACTCTTCCGGGGCTTCGACGTAGCCCCAGCCGTACTGGGGAATGAAGATCCCGGCGTAGACGTTATCGTAATTGCGGACGATTCGGTGGGGAATCTCCTCCTCTTCCAGGAGACCTCCCAGCCTGGCGGCCTGAGCCTCGTTTTCTATGTCAATAATGTGCTTAAAGCGTTTTTCTTCCATAAATTCCATAAAAAATTAAATCCCCATAATAGGCGCAATGAGCGCAGATATTCTCTTGACAACAACACTGTATAGCAGCTAATTTTACCCATTACAACGCGAAGGGAGGAAGGCTGTGGAGCTATGGCTTTGGATCACCCTTCCCCTCGCGGGTGTACTACTAGGTTGGTCAATTAGATGGTTATATGCCAAGTTCCAGCTCTCCTCTTCGGAGCAGAGAGCGGAGCGGTTAAAGAGAGATGCGGTTCGAGAAGCTGAAGCTGAGAAGAAAGAGATCATACTCGAGGGCCGAGACGAGCTCCAGCGAGAGCGTAACGAGCAGGAGCGGGAGCTAAGAGATCGGCGAAACGAGCTTCAAAAGTATGAACGCAGACTTCTGCAAAAAGAGGAAAACCTAGACCAGAAACTGGCTGCCGTTGAAGAGCAGCAAGAATCTGTAGTTACCCGTGAGAGGAAACTGACCGAACGAGAGCATCAGGTCGGGGAAGAAGAAGAGCGACTCCGAAAGGAGCTGGAGCACATATCGGGGCTAACCGTCGAAGAGGCGAAGCGAATGATTGTGCAGTCCCTGGAGGACGACGCTCGCCACGAGGCTCAGGGTCTAATCAACAAGATTGAACAGGAGGCGAACCTCACCGCTGACAAGCAGGCGCGGGAAATCCTCGTCTCCACCATTCAACGGATCGCCTCGGATGTTAACGCGGAGGTGACGGTTACCTCCGTCAGTCTTCCCAATGACGAAATGAAGGGGCGCATAATCGGTCGCGAGGGCCGTAACATTCGTACCCTCGAAACCTTGACGGGCGTGGATATTATTATAGACGACACGCCGGAAGCGGTTGTCGTCTCCTGTTTCGACCCCGTTCGCAAGGAGATCGCCAAGCGCTCCCTGGAGCGACTCATCTCGGATGGCCGCATCCACCCGACTCGTATCGAGGAGGTGGTACAAAAGGTCACCCAGGAGATGAGCCAGACGATCTACGAAGAGGGCGAAAAGGCGCTCTTCGAGCTCGGAATTCATCACCTAAAGCCAGAAGGTATTCGTGGGCTCGGCCGTCTCACCTTTAGAACGAGCTACGGTCAGAACGTGCTGGCCCACTCGAAGGAGGTTGCCATCTTTGCCGGCATGATCGCCGCTGAAGTGGGAGCGGATGTCGAGCTCTCCAAGCGTGCCGGGCTCCTCCACGACATCGGTAAAGGGATCGAGTCCGACGGCGACTCCAACCACGTTGAGCTGGGCGTGGAGCTTGCCAAACGGATTGGAGAAGACCCGCGAGTAATAAACGCGATAGCAGCCCACCACGGCGACGTTCCTCATAGCTGCGTTGAATCCGTGGTGGTGCAAATCGCCGACGCTCTTTCGGCCTCCAGACCGGGGGCACGCCGAGAAACTCTCGACAACTACATAAAGCGATTGGAGAACCTCGAGAAGATCGCCGAGGAGTTCGAAGGCGTGCAGAAGGCGTACGCCATTCAAGCGGGCCGAGAACTCCGCATTATGGTCGACCACGAGAAGGTGAGCGACCAGAGGGCCAAGGAGATCGCCAAGGAGATTGCCAAGAAGATCGAGGACCAGCTGCGTTATCCTGGCCGAATCAAGGTAACCATGATTCGGGAGACCAGGATTATCGAGTACGCCAGGTAGGAAGGGAGCTTCCTTGGGGAAGGCAGACTACGTAACAACCCTGGTGGTCGGGGACGTCATTGGACAGCCCGGCTGCCGGGCTCTATTTTCCCTCCTTCCCGCGGCGATTAACGCGACGGGAGCGCAATTCGTCATTGTAAACGGAGAGAACGCCGCTGATGGCTTCGGCCTCACCCCGGAGCAGGTTGGGCAGTTCTATCAGGCCGGGGCGAATGTTATCAGTAGCGGAAACCACATTTGGCATCGAGAAGAGCTGTTTCGCACTCTCGACCAGGAGCAGCGGCTCCTGCGTCCCCACAACTACCCAAAGAACAACCCCGGCCACGGTTACGGTGTCTATGAGGTTCGGGGAAACAAGATCGGCGTCATCAATCTGCAGGGGCGCTATAGAATGAAGCCGATCGACTGCCCCTTTCGCGGCTCCCGAGAGGCGATTCGGGCGGTGAAGAAGGAGACGAAGCTCATCTTTATCGACTTTCACGCCGAGGACACCGAGGAGAAGGAATCCTTAGCGTTCTATCTCGACGGGGAGGTGACTGCGATTTTCGGCACTCATACCCACGTCGCCACGGCGGATGAGCGAGTTCTACCTAGAGGAACCGCCTACATTACTGACATCGGTGCTACGGGGCCGATACGGAGTGTCATCGGTTTCGACCCTTCCATAAGCGTCGAACGCGCCCTGACGCAGATGCCTCTGCGAAATGAGGTAGCCGAGGGCGCCGCGGCGCTCCATGGCGTCGTAATAGCTGCGGACGCCGAAACCGGCAAGGCACGGTCGATCGAGCGATACCGGGCGGAATCCTCCGTCTGAGGCCCCTTCCGGAGCGCCTTCGAGCCCGTTCCTCGGGGACGGAGGTGGCCTTCACGCGGAGCGGACAACACCTCCGGCTTCGTGAGATACTCTTCTCGGGACGTAACCGGCGTGAAACCAACGCTTCTCCAACTAGCCGAAAGACGTTTTCCTCAGATCGATAAGAAGGAGATTTACGCTTCGATCCTCTGCGGGGAGCTGCTGGTAGACGGGCATCGCCTGCGCGACCCGAAGCAGCGGGTTTCGCCGCAGTCTGAACTGCGGCTTCAACGGCGGCGGTACGTCTCTCGTGGCGGGGAGAAGCTCGCAGCGGCTATCGAGGCGTGGAAGCTTCCAGTTGAAGGGATGGCGTGGATCGACGCGGGGAGTTCCACCGGTGGTTTTACCGATGCCCTTCTACAGCATGGAGCGGCTCACGTCCACGCAGTGGATGTGGGAACCAATCAGCTCGCCTATTCTCTTCGTACGGATCCCCGGGTAAGCGTTCTGGAGGGGACGAGTCTTTTCGATCTCGGGGAGCTTCATCCGCCGCCGGATTACGCCTGCTGCGACCTCTCTTTTCGCTCCCTATCGGGAGCTGCGGCGCATCTGCTCGCCTTAACACGAGAGAAGCGGTTAATCGCCCTGCTGAAGCCGCAGTTCGAGCTGCAAGAGCGAAACAAGGAGCTCCCCGCGGAGGAGCGCATCCCCTTTGATGGTGTGCTTCGGCAGGAGGAAACGGTCGGTCGCGTTCTCCGGGAGACACTGGAACTTCTCTGGGTTCGGGACGGCGCCCGGGTCGAGCGGCTGCTGGAGTCCCCGGTGCGAGGAAACCGGGGAAATCGGGAGTTTCTGGTGGATCTTCGTCCCAGCGAAGGCGCCCCGGAGAGGGGCTGGATAGAACGGCTTCTACAGGAGATGGTCGGCTAGGAGGAGAAGTCGCCTCGTCCCAGGGGCTCGCCGATGTATATCCCTTCACCGCCGAGGTACTCGACTCGCTCCCCTTCGATGAGAATTTGGACTTCTTCGATTGTTGAGAACTCCGTGGCGGAGAAGACTACCTGCTGTAACTGAGCCATGAACCCTTCGACGCCCATCGGGTTGAATCGGAACTCCTCGTTGAAGTTGAGATATGCCACCCCGTCTTTCACCCAGGCGGAGCGCAGGAGCGTACCCTCGGGAATGAGGTTCAGAAGCCCCATATTGAGCTCGTCCGCGGTGGGCCCGGAAACAAGTGTCTTGAGGGTCTCGGTCATAGGACTGTCGGTGTAATGGACGGTTCGAGTCACCGCTTGAGGATAGATCGAACCGTCCTCGGTTACCCGTATGTAGTAGAGCTTGGACTCCCGTTTTCTTCGGAGGCCGGACTCGGACTCCTCCTCTTGCCGCGGAGGTAGCTCCAGGGCTGTAACCGTTTCGACCGTTTCCGTCTCCTCGGACTCCCCAAGCTCCTCGGTTTCCCCAACGGTATCCGGGATCTCCTCCTCGGTTGGTTGGCTCTCCTGTGACGGCCCGTCCTCGGCTATGCGTGAGGGGTTAGAATCCTGATCCTCCTGTGCATCCATGCTGCCGTCACCAGCCTGCTCCTCCGAGGAGGGGACCGGCTCCCGATCTCTTCGTTCCACCACCAGCGTGGGGTCCTCCCCGCGAATCTTGGTGGAGACGATTTCCACGAACTGCGTAGATTCGAGAACCTGCGTTATGTCCTCCCGGTTTGCAAGGTAGATCACCGCCAGAAAGAGTATGAAGGCGGTCCAGAAGAGAAAACCGAGACGGCCTCTACCCTTTGATCGCGAGTTTCCCATGCCAAGAGTATCGGCGCGATCTGCTCGAGCGCTTAATATCTGTGTAGCAAAGATTTGACACCGGCTAATGACAACGCGTATAGTGCAATGACAATGAGAGAGCTCGAAGGGATTTCCGTTTCTCCGGGAATAGCCATCGGCAAGGTGTTCCTCTATCTGGATGACCCGCCGTCGGTACCCCGGTACGAAATCGATAACGAACAGATCAAGACCGAAATGGAGCGTCTCCACAACGCCGTGCAGAAGGCGGAATACGAGTTACAGGGGCTCAAGAAGCAACGCGAGGAGGATCACGACGACGAGACGACGAAGTTTCTCGACTCCCATCTGCTGATGCTCAAAGACCCGAGTCTCTTCGAGAATGTGGAGCAGAAGCTCCATGAGCTCGAAATGAACGTTGAGTGGGTCCTCTACCGGGTTACCCAGGATCTCACGGGCAAGCTCTCGGCCTCCGGTGACGAGTACCTCCGGGAACGGACGGCCGATCTCAACGATGTCTCCAAGCGCCTGCTGGACCATCTCATGTTTCGCGACCGTATTTCCCTTGCGGACCTGCAGGAAGAGGTGATCCTGGTCACCCACGACCTGATGCCATCGGACGCCTTGGCGATGAACAGTCGAATGGTCAAAGGGATCGCCATGGACGCGGGGGGCAAAACCTCTCACACTGCGATCCTGGCCCGCTCCTTCGAGATCCCCGCGGTTCTCGGGCTCTCGGAAGTGACCCGGACCGTCACCAGCGGGGAGCAGATCATCCTGGACGGCAATCGCGGACGGGTTATTACCCAGCCGGACGACAAGGCGGTACAGCGCTACCTCCGGGTTCAAAGTGAGTGGCGGAAGCACGAGGTGCAGCTCATGGGGCTCAACGAGCTCCCCGCGGAGAGTAGGGACGGGAAGCTCATTCAGCTCAAGGCGAACATAGAGGTCCCGGAGGAGGTGGATGCGGTCCTCTCCCACGGCGCTGATGGCGTCGGTCTCTACCGTTCGGAGTTTCTCTTTCTACGTGCCGGAGGGCTACCTACGGAGGATGAGCAGTACGAGGCGTATACGCATGTCCTGAAAGCGATGAAGGACGCGCCGGTCACAATTCGAACCCTGGACGTCGGGGGTGACAAGATCAGTCCTGTCTTCCGCGAGGCGAAGGAGAAGAATCCGATTCTCGGCTGGCGAGCTATTCGCTACTGCCTTGCACATCCGGACCTCTTTAAGACCCAACTCCGAGCGCTCCTCCGCTCCTCGGTCAACGGCGCGCTTCGGATCATGTTTCCCATGATTAGCGGACTCGAGGAGCTTTCGCGAGCCTACGAGGTTCTCGAAGAGGTTAAAGAGGAGCTGAGAAACGAAGAGGTTCCCTTCTCCGAAGAGGTGCCGGTTGGCATTATGATCGAGGTGCCCTCGGCGGCCCTTACCGCGGACATTCTAGCCCGCAAGGCGGACTTCTTCTCCATAGGGACGAATGACCTTATTCAATACACCATCGCCGTTGACCGCGGTAACGAGAACATCGCCTATCTCTACAAACCGTTTCATCCTGGGGTATTGCGACTGCTCAAGTCGGTCATCGACGCAGGGCACACCGGAGGAATCCCCGTGGCGATGTGTGGTGAGATGGCCGGCGATCCAGATGCCGCGGTGGTTCTTCTCGGGCTCGGTCTGGACGAGTTCAGCATGGGTGCCGTCGGTATTCCCGAGGTGAAACGGATTATTCGCTCCGTGGGACTCTCGGAAGCGGAGGAGCTTGTCGGTACCATCCTCGAGATGCGCTCCGCCGACGAGATCGACAAGTACATTAAGGAAACCATGGAAAGCCGCTTCGGGGTCACCCACTACGGATAATCCTCTGCAAGTAACAAAGAGACAAAACGATCGAGACCCAGCGTGTCCGCTTACTTGGTGGACAATAGAGACAGTAATGAGACGAAGTGTAGTAATCGCCGGCCGTCCCAACGTCGGCAAATCGACCCTTTTCAACCGAATTCTCAGACGGCGGCACGCGATAACTGATCCCACCCCAGGGGTGACCCGGGATGCGATTCGCACCATCGCGGAGGTCGGCAACCGGGAGGTATGGCTCGTGGACACCGGCGGTGTGACCAACGAGGCGGGACCGTTCGACCAGATCGTCACCCGAAACGCCCTTGAGGAAATGGAAAAGGGAGATGTGATCGTTCTCCTCCTCGACGTCACGGGCCTCACTCCGGAGGATGAGGAGATCATCGAGGCGGTCCGGAGGATTGGCGGCCCCACGGTCTGCGCGGTGAACAAGGTTGACAGCGAAAAACGGGAGCAGGATCTTTGGAACTTCTACTCCCTCGGATTCGAGAAGACGATTGGCATATCCGCGGCTCACGGCCTCGGCATTGAGGATTTGGAGGACGCGATCCTCGACTATTTAGACCTCCTCGATCAGGCGGGGGCGGATCTCTCGGAGATAACCAAAGAGGAGCTTCGAGCCGAGGAGAGCGGGGAAATCAAGATCGCGGTCCTCGGACAGCCGAATACCGGCAAGTCGAGTCTTATGAACCGGTTTCTCAACCGGGATCGCGCCCTGGTGTCAGAAATTCCGGGAACCACCAGAGACGTGGTGGAGGAACGGTTCGAGTACAAGGGTCGCCCCTTTCGAATTCTCGACACCGCGGGCATGCGGCGCCGAGCAAAGGTAAGAGAGAATGTCGAGTACTACTCGGTGCAGCGGGCTGTCCACGCCATAGACGAAGCCGACGTGGTCTGTCTCGTCGTGGACGCCCGGAAAGGGCTCGTAGAGCAGGACAAGAAGATCGCTTCTCTGGTGGTTGACCGGGGTCGCGGTCTTATTCTCGCGCTGAACAAGTGGGACCTTCTCGACGACGTGGGTAATCAGGAAGCGGCTCTGGTGGACCGGATTCGATTTCTCTTTCCGGTGCTCTCCTTTGCGCCCATTACTCCAACCTCAGCCGTCACCGGCTTCGGCATTTCCCGACTCTTGGGGGTGATTCAGGAAGTATACGGTCAGCTCCACCGTCGGGTTGAGACCTCGCAGCTCAACACCGCCCTTCGAGCATGGGTGGCGGAGACGCCGCCGCCGAGCGGTCGAAAACGGTGGAAAGTGCGCTACATGACCCAGGTCTCTACCCATCCGGTCCGTTTCGTCGCCTTTGTCAATCGCGCCTCGGACTTTCCGAGGTTCTACTACCAGTTCCTCCTCAATCGTATTCGTCGGGAGCTCGGCTTCTCCCGGGTTCCAATAGCCCTCGAACTGCGAGACAATAGTCGGAGCGACTGATGCGACGCGTGGTAGGCACCCAGGAGATGGCGGAGCTACTGGGGGTTAAGCCCCACGTTCTCCGTTACTGGGAGCAGGAAATACCCCTCATCGCGCCGGACCGGGACACCGGAGGGCGAAAGGTATACCGAGAACAGGACCTTCGGCTCCTCCACCGGCTTCGCCACCTGATTATTGAGAAGAGGCACACGGTTCAGGGCGCTCTCGAGCGAATTCTGGATGAAGCGGCCCCGGAACAGGCGCCCCGGAAGGCGGCCTTAGAGGGGCTTCGGGCGGAGCTTCTCGCCTTGCGCGGTCGTCTTCTCGCCCCTGGGGACGGAGGCGCAACTGGGGACGGAGGCGCAACTGGGGACGGAGGCGCAACTGGGGACGGAGCCGCCCCGGAGTCGCTGAGACCGGCGGGGCGGCCCTGGGCCTTGGACTCTTTGGATCCCCATAGATTGACCGACGCGCCGCGGACGCCGCCGGCGATCACGTTGCGTAAACGTTTGGAGCCTTCGTCGAGCTTCTTCGAGGAGGCTGCGGCGGAGATGGTGCGAAGGGGAGAGCTGCTGCTCGTTACGGTCTCCCACCTCTTTCTCAGTAGTCGAGATGAGATTCCGGCGGAATGCGTGCCGGTCTGGCCGGAGAGCCGTCGCTCCCTCCTGCAGGGAGCCATGGAACGCTCCCGTGCCATCGCCTACCGTCTCGGACGGCCGGTAAAGTGGCTTCATCTCGTCTGGGACCGCTTCTTGCCCGCGGTCGAGCGACAACTGGACTCTTATCCGCCTATCTATCGCCCCGAGCTCCTTGCCGTCCCCGGCCCCGAAGCCCGGGAGGCGATTGCACACCCCCTTCGACCCCTCGCGGGCTCCCCCTACGCAACCTTTCTCGCCTGGTTCCTCTCGCGTGAGCACTACCCATCCCTGGTCCATTTTTCCCCCCTGGAGGAGGTGAGCGCTCCCTTCCTCGACGAGGAGCTCCTACGGTTCCATCTCGCCGATGGCGCGGGTGCCTCGGCGAGGGCGTGTGATCGTGGCGGCGGTCGATGGCGCCTCTCGGGTGATATGATCTATTCCAGTGACCTCCTCAAAAAGGCTCCGATCCCTCTGGAGAGCCCGGAAGGGGCTGCCGATATTAGAGAGAGGCAGGTTGCTCTCGCTCACCTCTTCAGTTCGGTGGGCGGAGTGGCGGTCCCTGCCGGGAGACGGTGTCTGCGGCCGGGGCGGTACGACCGGGGGTGGCCGGAGGAGTTGGAGAAGCTTATGGCGCTGCTCTTTCGGGAGTGGTGTGAGGAGGCGGGGTGCCGGCCCCAACGAGAGGTCGACCCGCTCTTTGCCGAGAACCCCGAGGAACTTGCCCGAAGGAGAGGAGAGCAACGTGAAAGGAAGGGAGAGAGCTCCTAGCCGCATAGTTCCGGCTGTCCGAGACCGACCTGTTCTGGCGGCCCTGGCGTTATTGCTGCTCCCTGCCGCCCTCTTCGGCCAGTACGCTCGGTTCGCCGAAGAGGATGTGGTTCCGGACAACAGCGCCGCTCGGCTCTACGCCGAGGAGCTCATTTTCGCCCCGGTAGGCGAGATTCCGCTTACCGATCGGGAGTTTCTCGAGCCCTATCCCGATGCTCCCGACTTCCTCTACCGAACCGAAACTCAGAACGATCACCTCTACCAGCTCTTTCTCAATGAGCACGACGGTCGCTTTCCGGTCTACGGAGCCGGTAGCTATATCATCAAGCGTTCCCTGGAAGATGGGCGGTTCGTTCAGGCGAAGGTCTTCCTGCGGAGTGACGAGGGTTTCTTCGCTAGGATCTTTCCGGCCGGCAGTCGGAGCAGAATGAACCTCTTCATATATGGAAAGCAGCTCTACCACGACGTTCCCGTACCGCTGCGCTTCGAAGAGGTGCTCCTCTCGCCCTTCCGGGAGGTTGTGGAGGGGACTCGGCACCTGGTGGACTGGACGCTCCTACGACCGAGAGGAACGGCCGAAGAGTACGCCGCCGTACAACGGATGGTCCGGAAGGCCCGGGAGGCATTACCCTCCCTGCCGGACGCGGAGGACGGGGCGATGGACTCCTCGGGGCGACTCGTCTTCATCGAGAGTCTCCGCGGGATGGAGGAGCTGCCGGGCTTCAACTGCTCCGGCTTCGCCAAGTGGATCTGTGACGGGGTCTATCGACCGCGAACCGGATCGCTGATCTCCATTGAGGCCCTCAAGGAGAAGCACCTGGAGTACCGCGGAACCGGGTGGAGCGCTCCCCGAGAGGATGACCGGGATCCCTACTTCGGACTCGACTGGACCCGCAACCTCGCCCGTACCGTAGCCGCCGCGGAGCGTGGAGTTCCTCCGGCGGAGATTCACCCCGAAGCTATGGACGTTCGTTCGGTGCGCCTCTCGAATTACATCGAGGACCTCGGGTATCCCATTGAGGAGTTGCGCCACGTTCTCTACTACCTGGCGGTGAAGGAGCCTGGACACTTCTACCTCGGCTCGGTGAGCCGGGAGTTCGGTTCCGAGCCAGTGCTGCGGCAGCACACGCACGTTGTTGTGCTCTTTCCCTATTTCACCGATGCTGGAAGCTTCGAAGTAGCGGTCCTCGAACGGAACGTGGAAACGAGCGTTGCGTCCCTGGAGCGGCGCTACAGTGGAGACTACCTCCACCTCGTTCGCGTTGCCGCTCGGGAGGATTTCGAACCGCCGATTTTCCATAATTGAACAACCGCCATTATTGAGATAGACTTCGGCACGTATGAAGCGAGCCCTCATCGCCATCCTGGCGATACTCGGCTGTCTTACCCCCCTGTTTGCGCAGCAAGGGGCAAGACAGCTCTTTTTCGAAGGGGAAAACCGATTCGCCAACGACTCCTACGAGGCCGCCCTCGACCGGTACGGCGAGCTCGTTGAGAGGCATCCCGACTCCAGGTACGTTCCGGACGCACAGTTCCGCCGAGCCCTGGCCCACTACCATCTCCGGGAGTATGAGGAGGCGATTATTCTCCTCGACCGGGTTGAACGGCGATTTCGCTCGACCCAGTTTCTCGACGCCGTACCCTTCTGGAAGGGTCTCTCCCACTACTATGCGGGGAACCTCCCGGATGCGGGGACGGAGCTCACCCGCTTTCTCGAGGGAGCCGACCTTGGTGAGCGTGGGTATCAGGCGCACCTCTACAGAGGGATAGTGCGCAGTCGTGAGGGCGAGGCAACCGGTGCGGCGGAGGACCTGAACGCCGCGGCCGAGGCGGAGCGTCCGGAGATCGCTGGATACGCCCGGGCGCTTTGGGCGCAGCTTCTGCATAGAGAGGAGGAGTTCGAGGCTCTGGTCGCCGCGTATGAGCGGGAACTCTGGGGTGAGGAAGCGCTGGGCGAATGGATCTCGGAGGTGCTCTTCTACGTTGGTGACGCCTACTTCGAGCTCCGCCGACTACCGGAGGCCGAAGAGGTTCTCGCCACCACCGATCCCGGCCCGGAGGAGCAGGAGCTCACCGCGGCGATTTACCAGCGCCGCTTTACCATAGCCCAGAGACTGAACCGGGAGGTTCGGCCCATTTTGCGGGAAGCGGAGGAGCGCCTCGCGGGGGCGGTGGAGGTGCTGCAGGATTTCTGGCTCCAGGTGGGCGTCGAACGGTACCGTCAGGGCTCCATGGATCTGGCGGAGTATTACTTTCGTAGGGTCTGGGAGCTGCGGGACCGAACCACGATCGGCGGAGAAGCGCCCCTCTACCTGAGCCGTATTCTGCTCCGGGAGGGGGATCAAGAGGGGGCCGAGGGGATTCTCCAGGAGGCGCGGAATCTCGGACTCGAACCGCGAGAGGAGATCGCCATCGCCCTGGCGGGGCTCTACGTTGAGCAAGGGAAGCTGACCGAGGCGCAGCCTCTTCTCGAGGGGCTCCTCGAAGGAGGGAGCTATAGAGAGCCCGAGGTGCGCTACCGTCTCGCCTTTGTCTATTACAATCGCGGAAACTATGAGCAGGCTCTCGATCTCATCGACGAGACCTTTTCTGAAGGGCTCGCCGGAGGGGAGAGCGCGAATCTCTTGCGGATTCGCTCTCGCGCGCTCCGGGATCTGGGTCGTTACCGCGAGGCGCTTCGGGTGATTCGGGAGTACCTCGCCCTCGAACCGGGTGATCCCGGTGCACGATTCGAGTATGTAACGCTCCTCTTTCGCCTCGGCGAGTACCAGCGCCTCCTAGAAGAGCTGGAGGGCTCCGAGGATACCCTCTCCGGCGCCGACGCCGACTACCTTCGAGGCCTCGCTCAGGTGGGACTTGGTCGCTACGAGGAGGCGGTGGAAACCCTCACCGGCCTCGAGGGGAGTGAGACCCTGGAGCCGTACCGGGAGTACTATCTCGCCTGGGCGCGGTACCGCCTCGGCCGCAACAGCTCCGCCCTGGAGGATTTCGACCGTATCTCCCGGGAGCGCACATCCCCCTTCGCCGCGAAGGCGGCGTATCTCGGCGGCTGGAGCGCCTACGTCATCGGTTCCTACGACCGGGCCGTAGAGCTCCTGCGGCGGGTCTCCTCCTTCGACACGACCATGGAGACCCGGGAAGACGCCTGGCGCCTCCTCGCGGAGAGTTATCGCGCCGCCGGAGAGCCTGGGGAGGCGCTGGCGGTCTACCGAACCATTCTCGCCGAGGCGGAGCGGACGGAGGTCATCGCCGAGGCGTGGCTCTCCTACGCCCTCCTCCTGGAGGAACTCGGAAGGAGCCGGGAAGCGGCGGAGGAGCTCGCCGCCCTTAACGGCCAGTTTCCCGGCACCAGACAGGGTGAGCGCGCCCTCTACGAGGAGGGGCGTCTCCTCTTCGAGAGCGGCTCCTATGAGGCCGCCCGGGAACGGTTCCTGGAGTACAGAAGAGAATATCCCCGGGGTGACTTTGGTGATTCCGCCCTCTATCAGGAGGGCAACACCCTGGTCGCCCAGGGGGAGCCCGCCGGGGCGATTCTCGTCTGGGAGCGGTTTCTCGAGGAGTTCGGGGAGAGCCCGCTGAGCTACGAGGTGAAACGCTCTCTTGCGCCGCTATACGTAGAACGGGGAGAGCTGAGAAAGGCGTACAATCTCTACGGCGAGCTCCTAGCAGCGTTTCCTGAGCGCGCCCGCGAGGATGAGCTGGAGCAACGGCGAGAGGAGATCTCCCTGCGGCTTCAAGGTCTTACGGACCGGGAAGCGGGGCTCTGGGCTCGAATCGAGAACCTCGACGCCGGTTCGGAGGAGCGGGGGGAGGCGATCCTGGAGCTCGCCCGTATCGTGGTCTACGAGGGAGGCGCTCCGGGTCCTCGCAGGGAGCTCCTCGTCGGCTACCTCCGAGAGCTTGGTGAGGGCGATGGTCCTCGGGCGCCGCGAGCGAACTTTCTCCTAGGGGAATACTACGCTGGTCGAGAGGAGTACGATCGAGCAATTGATGCTTATCTCTCTGCCGCGGAGGAAGCGGGACGGGATCTCACCGGCCGTTCCCTCTTTCGCGCCGCCCAGATGTACGGTGCCGAGGGTGACCGTGATGCGGTGCGGGCCATTGTCTCCCGAATCGAGGAGGAGCTCCCCGAGTCTACGTGGGCCGACGAGGCGCGGCGTCTGCTGGGAGGGGAGCGATGAGGAGTTCAATGAGAGAGTCCCCGGGGTGTGTTCTTGTCCCCTTCGCCTTACTACTGCTGAGCGCTGCGATCGGGCCGCCGGTGCACGCCCAGGAGGAGGCGCCGGAGCCGCCGGAGGAGACGGAGATTATCCTACCGCCGGAGTTTTTCGATTTTCGAGAAGCTGCCCCGGGGGAGGTGGAAGCGCTTCTTCCGGAGCTTCCACCGATCGAGGCGCCCGGTGTAACGCTGCCCCTTCCGGAGCCGAGCGCCGAGGACGGAGCGGTCCCGGCGATACGCATTCCCGAGCCCGAGGAGCTGTTTCGGGAGGAGGCCGCGTCGGGAGGCTCTTCGATCTTTACCACCGGCACCCTCGGTGCAGGCAGCGTCAATTACATTCTGGGAGAACTCGCGCTCTACAAAATCGGTGAGGATCCGCGCTTCCGCTTCGAGTATTTGCATCGGGGTCTCGACGGCTTCGCCTTCAACAATCCCGGAACGGGCCATTTCGAGCGGTTGGACCGCCTCGCCGGCTGGGTGGCGGCTGAGTCGGAAGAGGGAATGAGTGGAGAGCTAACGGCGACCTACCGGGAGCGGGAGATCGGCTTCCAAGGTAGACCGAGCTTTTACTCGTCGGAGTATAGGACCATCGAGGGGGATCTCCGTTTTCGCTACCCCCTGGCGGACAGGGTCGCCGCATACCTCCAAGGTGAGCTCGGCTACACTAACCGCCTCTACACCGTGAAGGATCCCACCAAGGAACCGCCGGAGTCGGGAGAGAGCCGGGTCCGGCCCCGAGTGGGGGTCGCCTTCGACTTCAACCGATTCGGCTTCGATCTCTACGGCCGGTACACTCTCCGGGATATCGCGGGAACCCCGGTTCCGTCGGTGCAGACCTTCGCCGGGGGAGCGACCGCCTCCTACGAGCTCGGAGAGCAGTGGACCCTCGGTGCCGGGATGGAAGTGCTCCGGGAGATAGACCGCTCTTTTCTCTTTCCTTTCTTCCTCTCTCTCGGGCTCGATCTGGAAGACCGTCTCTTCCTGGAGCTTGCAGGGGGAATGGAGTACACCGTGCCGACCCTAGGAGATCTCTGGCAGCCGTATCCCTTCCTCGCTCCCGGAAGCGTGGGGGAGGGGGAGCTGCCCTCCCAAGAGGTTTGGTACGGTGAGGGAAGCCTCGGATGGCGACCACCTTTTACAGGCCTCGAGTTCGAGCTTCGGGGCAGGTACGAGGAGCGGTTCCGGGGTATGGCGATGAAGCCGTACGAGGAGAGTCTGGACGTGCTCCCCTTCGAGACCGAGAGCCGGGAACAGCTTACCGGGGAGTTCAACACGCTCTGGAACCCCAACGCCCGGGTGGAGCTCACTGCCGGGGTGCGAAGCCTCTTTCTGGATCGCCACTTTCTGGAGCCTGAGCATCGGGGAACGATAACCGGAGACTATCTCATTCCAGGCAGGGTTTGGGGCGCCCGATTCGACCTCTCCGTTCCTTTCTACGATGAGCTCCTGTTGCCGGCATTGAACGTGGAAGCGTACGTTCGTCCCATCGAGGCTGTTGAGGTGCGCCTTGGGCTGGATGATATTCTTTCGCCCCTTCTCGACGAAGGTCGTGGGCGGGGCTCCAATGAACCGAGCGAGGAGTACCCTTTTGTTGAACCGGGATTTACGGTCCGACTGGAAGCGCGGATCACCCTCTAGGAGAAGCTGAGTAATGAGAGAACTACTACTTGACGGCGGACCGATTCTCTGGCTGATAATCCTCCTCTCCATCGTGGGACTGGCGATTATCATCGAGCGAATGCTCTTTTTTCGGAAGATTCGAACCGACGAGGATGTGATTATAAACAGGCTCAAGGCGACCCTTCAGAAGGGCCACTTCGATGAGGCGTTGTCCATTTGCGAGGCGAACCCGAGCCCCGTGGCAAACCTGATGCGAGTCGGGATCGAGCACCGGGAGTACTCCCAGGAGGTGATTAAGGACATGATCACCGACGCCGCGAATATGGAGATCCCGCGAATGGAGCGCTTTCTCTCCTCCCTGGGAACGATCGCCCACATTAGCCCGCTTCTGGGGCTTCTCGGTACGGTCACCGGAAACATTCAAGCCTTCGGCGTGCTGGGATCCGGGGGAATCGCCGGCGGTGATCCCGCCATTCTCGCCCAGGGTATAGCAGAGGCGCTCATTACGACCGCCGCGGGCATTATCGTCTCCGTTCCGGCGGTGGCGTTCTATAACTACCTGGTAAGTAAGGTAAATCACTCGATTATTCGCTTGGAGAACCGGGTGAGCGAGCTCGTCTTCTTTCTCAAAGGAGAAGGTTGATGCACTTTAGAAGAAGACTACAGCCCCAGGCGCGGGTCGATCTAATCCCGATGATCGACGTGGTCTTTCAGCTCGTTGTCTTTTTCATGCTCTCCAGCACCCTTGCCACCACCGCCGGCATCAGCCTCGCCCTACCGAGCTCCGAAACCGCCAGCGAAATGGTAACCTCGAACTTCACCGTCTCCATCGTTTCGGAGGAACGGATCTACCTGAACGGCGAGCCCTTTAACCTTCCGGAGCTGGAGGCTGAGCTCTCGGAGAGCGCCGGAGATGATGCTTCAATATCAGCGGTGGTCGAAGCGGATGCGGGGGTTCCCTATCAGCTCGTGATCACGGTCCTCGACGTGCTGAGGCGCAACGGGCTCACGGCGGCGAACCTCAAGACAAGGCTCGAATGAAACACGGCGAGGCGGAACGCATCGTATCAGCCCTCGTTCTGGCGGTTCTCATTCATCTTGTTATCGCCGTCGTTCTCGCCTTTACGGTTCCCTGGGAGTCCGAGCCCGAGGAGGAGTTTCGTGAGCCCATCCGGGTGGTGCTAAACGAGGTGGAAGAGGAACCTCCGGAACCGGACCCTCTGATCCCGGAGCCGGAGGAGGAGCCCCCAGCGCGGGAGCCGCGGCCCGAGGAGCAGGAGCCCACGCCGGAGCCCACGCCTGAACCGACTCCCGAGGCGCCTAGCGCTCCGGATGCGCAGACGGCGGAGCCGGAACCTCGAGCCGAGCGGCCGGAGCGGCCGGGGACGGAGCAGCCCCGGTCCGAGGAACCCCAGGCGGAACGGTGGGACATACCGGAAAGCGCGGAGGAGCCCTCCGAGCCATCGACGCCGCCGCCGGAGCCGCGACTCCGGGAGCAGCTTACGCAGGAGCTGCCCACGGGCCCCGATGCCCAGTTCCGAGAGCAGCAGCGGGAGCAGATGGAGCGGGAATTTGCCGCTCTGGAGGAGGAGCTTTCGGAAATAGATCGGCTGCAAGAGGAGCTCATCACGGCGCGCTCCGAGAACGGTGAACCAGGAGACGAGAGAAACGAGGAGATCGACCGGCTGCAACGCCGCCTGGACCGAGCCCTTTCGAACCTCCACCGCCCCGGAGATGATGATGCGGTGCTCCGGGTCGGGCCCGAGGGAGAGCCTTCGGGGACGGAGGAGGAGGAGGGAGGCCCTCAGACGACAGGGGGGCGCGGACTGGTTGCCGGGGATCCCCGGCCGGACTTCTCCGGGGTTCGCTGGCGGGAAGGGCTTCCCGGAGAGGTTATGGTGACGGTTCGTTTCTGGGTAGACCCCCGGGGCGAGGTGGTTGACCGGGAGTTCGTGCCCGGGGACCTCACGCTTCTGGCCCGGGGGGGGTTGCGGGAGGCGATTGACCGGACGGTCAACGGCTGGCGCTTCGAGGCGGCTCGGGATGCTGGTAGTCGAGAGCCGGGTAGGGTAGTCTACGTAATTGAGCGGTAGGAAGGAGAAATGAGACACTTCGACGCGGTCGTTTTTGACGTGGACGGCACGCTCTATGACAACTGGCGAATGTATCTTCGCTCTCTTCCCTTCGCCCTGAGGCATCCGAGACTCGTGGCGGCCTTCAGCAAGGTGCGCAAACGAATTCGCACCGTCCGTCCGATCGAGGATTTCTGTTCCCTCCAGGCGGAAATGCTCGCCGAGGAGCTCCGCATGGGGACGGAGGAGGCTCGGGAGCTCATAAACCGCGCGATCTACCGAGAGTGGGAGGATAAGCTCGAGGGTATGCGGTTGAACCCGGGCGTCCCGGAGCTTCTCTCCTACCTTCAGAACGAGAGTTCCCTCAGCTGTGGGGTGCTTTCGGATTTTCCGATAGATCGGAAGCTCCAGCTTCTCGGAATAGAGCATGGTTGGGATGTGGCACTCTCCTCGGAGGACGTAGGCTACCTCAAACCAAATCCCGAGCCCTTCGAGGAGGTGGCACGGCGGATGAATGTGCGTCCCGAGGCGGTGCTCTACGTAGGAAACAGCTACCGGTACGACGTCCTCGGAAGCAAGGCCGTGGGCATGCTCGCCGCCCATTACGTCCGGGGAACCGTAGCGGAAAGCCGTGCGGATCTCTCATTCTCCAATTTTGGGCAGCTTCACAGGTGGATTATTCAGCAACGGGAATACACATAACAGCAGAAGCCGTATATACTTAGTACAAGGTCAACTGGGAGACCTTTGGAGAGGGGAACTATGCCGGTATTCTCACTAAGTAACGCAGTTATCCTGCTGGTGGTTGTGGCAATCCTTGCCGTCTACCGACAGCTCGATCGCAACAATCGCTCGTTGGAAAAGGTGAAGCGGTTCGTCGACCGCGCTCACGCCGAGATGGACGAGGTGGTGCAGGAAAAGATCACCAACCTCCGCGACATCGGTATCGAGGTCGACGTACATCAGAAGGCCGCCGTGGAGATCCTGAAACGGAATCAGGAGATCGAGGAGCAGCTGGAGCAACGGGCGGAAAAGCTCAACGAGATCCGGGACCGGATCGACACCTACGACCAGAGCCTAAACGATCTGGTTGAAATGACCCGCCGTACCGAGGAAAACATCAATCGCCTCCACGGTGAATCCGACTACGTCGACAAAGTCGGAAAGCGGATCAAGGCGCTCCACGGCAAGCTCGAAGAGGTGGAGCGCTCCATTCCCGCTCTGGTGAGCGGGTTCGAAACTCAGAACAACCAGCGCCTCGATCAGCTCGAGGAGGAGATCTTTCAGAAGACCGAGGCGCGGGTCGGGGAGGTGCTCTCATCCGTCGACGCCGCTGACGTCCGGGTCCAGGAGTTTACCGAGAAGGTCGCCTCCATGCAGGAGGACGCGGAGACGCTCTCCAACCGAACCGAAGAGGATCTGCGCGCCGCGAAGACTCAAATCGAGGAGGAGCTGCGCAATTCGATTGCCGAGTACCAGGACCGGCTGGAAGCTCTGCAGGAGGAGTACGACTCCCATCTTCAGGAGGCCGCCCGGCGGGGGGAGGCGCTGGAGACATCGGCGTTACAGCAGCTCCGGGAGCAGATCGATGAGCGCTTCCGCTCCGTGGAAGAGGAGAGTCTCTCTCGAGCGGACTCGCTCCTCTCCCAGGTCAGCCGGGAGGTAACCGGCCGCTTCGACGAGCTGAAGGGCAGCGTCCGAGAATGGACCGAGCAGACCAAGGAGCGAATGAGCGAGCTCGAGAGTTACGAGAGTGAGCTCACCGAGCGTCTTCGGACGATGGAGGGAGAGGTTTCTACCACTGAGACCACCCTAGAAGAGAACCTCCGAACGCTGCAAGATCGGAGCGAGAACCTTACCGCCTCCACCGCCGAGCAGTTCAACGAGCGGATTCAGGAGCTTCAGACGCAGTTCACCGGGGAGTTTCGGCGGATCCAGGAGGAAGGCGAGGAGCTCGGTCAGCGAACGGTCGAGTCGATCAACGGCGAAGTCGAGGCGATGCGCAGCCGCTTCGAGGAGGCGATCTCCGAGATACAGGGCCTCTACGAGAACGCCCGGGTGACTCTCGAAGAGCGGCAGAACGCTCTGGACGAGCAGTCCTCGGCTATCACCAGCCGTCTGGACTCCTTTCGAGATGAGTTTACCTCCGCCCTGAACGGCGCATCTCAGGAGGTGGAGCAGCGGGTGCTGGTGGATCTGGAAAACCGCCTCAAGGAGTACGAGTCCGAGTTCACCTACCGCTTCAACCGTCTCGAAGAGGTTGGCGGAGATATTGACGGCCTCGAAGCGAACCTTCGCACCTCCATGGATCGCATTTCCGAGCGGATCCGAGGCGATTTCCTCAAGTTCGGCGAGGAGCTCCGGGCCGAACGGGAGCAGGAGCGTGTCCAGGCGGCGGAGCAAATGGAGGAGGTCCGGGGCGAGATGAGTCGCCTGGAGCAGGGTCTCGACGAGCTCAAGCAGCGCGCCTACGACAACGTCAGCGAGAAGCTGAAAGTTTTCGAGGACGAGTTCTTCAAGGATCTCAGAGAGCGCTCCGACGGCATGGAGCAGCGAATCGAAGCGTGGCGCGAGGATGTGGACAACCGCCTCACCACGATAAGCGAAGAGGCGAGAACCGAGCGGAACGAGCTCGAGCAGCAGTACTCATCCACCGTCCGACAGCGACTCAACGAAACTCAGGAGCGCATCTGGGGGCAGTTCGAGAAGTTCCAAACCCAGGTCGAGAGCTATCGTGAGAGTCTCGACAGCCGGATCGAAGCCTCCGAGCGAGCCGCCGCGGCGTATGAGGAGAGCGCCAAGGAGGAGATCGAGGCGCTGAAGGAGCGTTCCTACCAGAACTTCCGGCAGGAGTTCAGCCAGCACGACGCCAAGCTTCGAGAGGAGGTTCGCGGCTTCACCCGGGAGATGGAGGAGGCGATAGGCACCGTTCGGCAGGAGGTTACCCAGGGGCAGGAAGAGCTCAATCAGATGCTCGCGGACGCCCGCTCGGACGTCTCGGTCTGGCAGACTCAGGTTCTCAATGAGCTCCAGAGTTCCAAAAACGACATGGACGGCCGTTTTGCGGATGTTCGGGTTCAGCTCTCGGAAAACGTTCAGTTCCTGCGGGACCAGATCGGAAACGAGTATCATCAGGCTCTGCAGGAGAGTGAGGAGGAGCGGGAGACGCTGCGAAACGAGCTCTCTACGCTGCGTAACTCGGTAGCGGAGCTGGAAGAGGACATCGGCAGTCGCTCGGTGGAGGCGATCCAGGAGTTCGAGCGGCGGTACAAGAGCTTCAAGGACGAGCTCGAGGGTCGCTCCAAAGAGGTGCTCCGGGAGACCGAGCAGCGAACGATGGATTTGAGAGAGTTCATTCAGCAGAGCCGGGAGCAGTTCAACTCCATGCGGAGCAAGCTTCTCGGTGAGCTCGACGAGCAGACCCAGGTGCTTTCGGTCAATCTACAAGAGATCGAGAAGAGGCAGAAGAGCTTCATCGAGCAGACCAAGATTTTCGAGCGCGCCGATACCTTGAAGGAAGAGCTCGAGGCGGCCCTGGCGGATCTCAAGAGCGATCTCGACCGTGTCGGGCAGCAACAGCAGGAGGTTCGAGAAATCGAGGCTCAGTTCGGCAAGATCAGAAAGATCTCCGCCGAGGCGAACGAGAGGATGTCCCGCTTCATGGGCGAGAAGCGTCGGATCGACATGCTCGAGGACGATTACAAGCGGCTCATCGGGATGTCCCAGTCCGTGGAACAGAAACTCGAGCAGGTAACCGGGAGCGAGGACCAACTCCAGCAGATACAGGTCAAGCTGAGAAGCCTCTCGGAGCTGGAAGCGGAGGTGGAAAACCGCTTCGAACGGATTGAGAAAAAGCGGACCCTCCTGGACAACACCACCGAACAGCTCGATCAGAGCTTCCAGAAAGCGGGGGAGATCGAACGGGAAGTGGCGGAACTCCAGTCGGAGATGGAAGGCTTCCCGGAGCAGATCAGCGAGCTATCGCGGAACATCCAGGCGCTCGCCTCCAACAAGAAGAGCGCGGACCAGGCGGTGAAGCAGCTCAATAGCCTAGAGAAGAGCCTCGGTGAGATCGAGAACCGAATGAACCAGCTCCAAAAGGCGCGAGAGTGGCTAGCCAGAACCGAAACCCGCCTCGAGGAGGTGGGCAGGGAGGCGGACGAACAGGTGAAGCTCCTCGGTTCGATCCTCCGCAAGGAGAAGGGGGACGCCTCGGGCAACGGACAGGGCGATCGAGGGGCTCCCTCAATGAGCGCCCGGGACACGGTTACCAAGCTAGCCCATCAGGGATGGAAGGTCGAGGAGATCGCCCGGGCTACCAAGGTGAGCCGCGGAGAGGTGGAGCTCATTCTGGAGCTGGCCTCTAAAAAGTAGCCCTCCGAAGGGTCGGGTCAACTGATGTTCTCGTAAGCAGTTATGCAAGCGGGACTCTCTTGACCCGACCCCTCCGTTGTGCCTATGTTAACGGCACACGAACTACATGATAGAGGTTTCCATGTCTAAGAAGAAGCAAGAGCAGGGCGAAAGCTCTACCTCGGTAAATGAGGAGCAGATCGCCCAGGAAGAGCCACGAGACGGTGGCGAAGAAGATAGAATCGAAGAAGCACGGACCGAAGAGCCGAAGAATGATGAGACCACCACGAGCCACGAGGCGGTAAACGCAGAGCTCGAAGGGAAGATCGAGGAGCTCACCGCGGAGGTCAGCTCCCTGAAGGATCAGTACCTGCGAAAGCAGGCTGACTTCGAGAACTTCCGGCGCAGAATGCAGCGGGAGAAGGCAGAGACCGCGACCTACGCCAACCAGCAACTTCTGCTTGACATCATCACCATCATTGATGACTTTGAAAGAGCCATAAAATCCGCGGAGGAGTCCCGCGACTTCGATGCGTTCCACGACGGAATTGTGATGATCGAGAAGCAGTTCACCTCGATGCTCGAACGAAAATGGGGACTCCAACGTTTCGATTCCGAGGGCGAGGAGTTTGACCCGCAGAAGCACGAGGCCGTCGCCTCCGAACCCGCCCCGGGTGCAGACTCGGCGAAAGTTGCCGAGGAGTTCCAGAAAGGTTACATGCTGCACGATCGCGTGCTCAGGTCCGCAAAGGTAAAAGTGGCAATGCCCGCACCCGCCGAGGGTGAGAATGATTCCGCGTCTAGTTGATCGTGAAGGAGAAATAGAGGATGAGTAAAATTATTGGTATCGACCTTGGTACTACAAACTCCTGCGTTGCCGTCATGGAAGGCGGCGAGCCTGCCGTAATTCAGAATGCCGAGGGTAACCGCACCACCCCCTCCATGGTTGCCTTTGTTCAGAAGGGGGATAATCTCGAGCGGCTTGTCGGCCAGCCGGCGAAGAATCAAATGGTAACTAATCCGGACCACACCATCTACTCCATTAAACGATTTATGGGGCGCCGCTACTCCGAGGTGGCGGGGGAGATAAAGATGGTTCCCTATGCGGTAACAAAGGATTCGAGTGACGGTGTCCGCATTAAGGTGGAGGAGAAGGAGTACGCGCCGCCCGAGATTTCCGCGGCTATCTTGCAGAAGATGAGGGAGACCGCCGAGGACTATCTCGGAGAGACCGTCACCAAGGCGGTCATAACCGTTCCCGCATACTTCAATGACTCCCAGCGCCAGGCGACCAAGGACGCTGGACGAATCGCCGGGCTCGAAGTTGAGCGCATCGTCAACGAGCCCACCGCCGCGGCCCTCGCGTACGGTTTCGGCAAGGAGCAGAAGGAAGAACGGATCGCCGTCTACGATCTCGGCGGCGGTACCTTTGACATCTCGATCCTCGAGATCGGGGACGGCGTCTTCGAGGTGAAGGCGACCAACGGCGATACCCACCTCGGTGGAGATGACTTCGACCAACGGGTCATAGACTGGCTGGTGCAGAGCTTCAAGAGCGACCACGGAATCGACCTGAGTCAGGACCGAATGGCGTTGCAGCGACTGAAGGAAGCCGCGGAGAAGGCGAAAAAGGAGCTTTCCAGCACCCAGTCCACGGAGATCAATCTCCCCTTTATTACCGCCGACTCCAGCGGTCCGAAGCACCTGCAGTACACCCTCAACCGGGCGAAGTTCGAGCAAATGGTGGCGGACCTGGTGGAAAAGACTAAGGGACCGTGCCAGCAGGCGCTCAAGGACGCCGGCGTCAGCGCCGGGGAAATCGACGAGGTCATTCTCGTTGGCGGTTCAACCCGAATCCCCGCGGTACAGCGGCTGGTCAAGGATCTCTTCGGCAGGGACCCGCACAAAGGCGTTAACCCGGACGAAGTTGTCGCCGTGGGGGCTGCGGTACAGGGAGGTATTCTCGGCGGCGACGTAAAGGATGTGCTCCTTCTCGACGTTACGCCTCTTTCCCTCGGCATAGAGACCCTCGGCGGAGTCTTCACCAAGCTCATCGAGCGGAACACCACCATCCCGACCTCCCGGAGTCAGCACTTCTCCACTGCCCAGGACAACCAGACGGCGGTCTCGATTCACGTGCTCCAGGGTGAGCGAGAGATGGCGAGCCAGAACCGGACGCTCGGCCGCTTCGACCTGGTCGGTATACCTCCCGCTCCTCGAGGGGTGCCGCAGATCGAGGTAACCTTTGACATCGACGCCAACGGCATTCTCCACGTCTCGGCGAAGGACCTCGGTACCGGTAAGGAACAGAAGATTCGCATCGAGGCTTCCTCCGGTCTCAACGAGGACGAGATAAACAAGATGGTGAAGGATGCGGAGACGCACGCTGAGGAGGACAAGAAGGCGCGGGAAGCCGTTGAGGCGAGGAACGAGGCGGACAGTCTCATCTATTCCACTGAGAAGTCCCTCAAAGATTACGGCGATAAGATAAACGACGCCGATCGGGAGGCGATAAACGGCGCGGTTTCCGATCTTCGCGGTGTGATGGACGGCAATGACGTCGACGCGATCAAGGAGAAGATAGAGGCCCTGAAACAGGCTTCCTACAAGCTCGCCGAAGAGGTGTACAAGCAGCAGTCCGCGCAGCAGGAGGAAGGCGGTGCGGAAGCGGGAGGCACCGGCGCCGAGGGCGATGCAACTTCCGGCGGCGCGGAGAACGTTCAGGACGCCGACTACGAAGTGGTGGACGACGACGAGAACGAGAAGCAGTAGGCTGGAGTAGGGGAACGTCCTGGTGGCAAAACGAGACTACTACGAGGTGCTGGGCGTCCCCCGGGACGCCTCAAAGGAAGACATAAAGCGCGCCTATCGCAAAATTGCTGTAAAGAACCATCCGGACCGCAACCCCGGGGATCAGGAGGCCGAGAAGCGCTTCAAGGAGGCCACGGAGGCGTACGAAGTTCTCGCGGACGAGCAGAAACGGCAGGCGTACGACCAGTTCGGCTTTGCCGGCGTCGAGGGCTCCGGCGGCGGGGGACCTCAGGACTTTTCCAACGTATTTCGGGACTTCGAGGACATCTTCGGGGACTTCGGAGGAATCTTCGACCAGTTTTTCGGTGGGGGCGGAAGGAGCCGGAGCGGCGCCGGAAGGCGAAGCGCGGACGCCCGGCGGGGCGCGGATCTTCGCTACGAGTTGGAGATAACCTTCGAGGAGGCGGTTTTCGGCGCCAAGAAGGAGATCGTTTACCGCCGTCGCGTTTCCTGCGAGCACTGTGGTGGCTCCGGGGCTGAACCGGGCTCGGGCAAGAAGACCTGCCCCACCTGCGAGGGAATGGGGCAGGTTCGCCGGAGTTCGGGGTTTTTCTCGATGGCCACCGTTTGTCCTACCTGCGGCGGGACCGGATTCACCCTGGAAAACCCGTGCAACGAGTGTAACGGTCAGGGTGTCATAGAGAAGCGGCAGCGCATCAAAGTGACCATTCCTCCCGGCGTGGACAGCGGAAAACGAATCAGCATTCCCGGTCAGGGAGACGCTGGATCCGGAGGCGCACCTCCGGGGGATCTCTACGTGCTCATCCGGGTGCAGCCGCACGCGCACTTTCAGCGTAAGGGCGATGATCTCTACTGCGCCATACCGATAAGCGTCACCCAGGCGGCTCTCGGCGCCGAGATCACGGTCCCCACCGTGGAAGGTAAGCGGGTTCGTCTCAAGGTGCCCTCAGGCACCCAGAACGGCCGGATACTGCGGTTGAGAAACGAAGGGGTGCCTCGTCTCGGAAACCCGGACAAGCGGGGAGACATGTATATTGAGCTCCACGTCATTATACCGAGCAAGCTCTCGGGAAAGGCGAAAGATCTGCTCAAGGAGCTTGCGGAGGTGCAGGGAGAAGAGACGAGCCCCCACCCGATTCCGCTGCAGGAGCTGCGCTGAGCTCTCCCGTTCCGCCGGTTGATTTTTTCCCTCGAGAGACTTTACGGGCTCCTCCTTTCTGCCGAGATGGAAGTAGAGGAGTCCTTACTATATGCGCAAACTCTACCTACTGCTGTGTGCTCTCTTGCTGGCGTTGCCACTGCTCGCTTCCGATGGTGAGCGGCCGGATTCGGAGGAAGAGGAAGAGGAAGACCCGATCATTTTCGACGTCGACGAGTATGACGAGAGTGAGTGGAGACTCGGAGATACGAACGGAGACGGCTCCATTGACTACGCCCTGCGGCGAAATGACGAGGGAGAGAAGGAGCGGGAAGCCGTGGACTTCAACGGTGACGGCGAAATGGACGACTTCTACTTCTACAGTTCCCGGGGAGCCCTCGTTCGTCAGGAAGTCGACACCAACTACGACGGGGCGGTGGACCTCTGGGTTTATCTTCACCGGGGCGTCTACGTCTCTCGATACGAGCGGGACACCAATTATGACGGCGAGGTGGACCTGGTCAAGAACTTCGACGAGGAATAATGCTCACCCAGAAGCACGCCATTGAAGAGTATCTACGCTCCGGGGGTGGGGGAACGCTCTTTGTTACCCAGGGTGCCAGAAAAGCGGAGGGCCTCGTTAGCCTCGCCCGGGAGCACGGCGTCCCGGTAAAGGTCATTTCCCCGAACAGGCTGAAGCGTCTCGCTCCCCGAGCCGGTTCCTGGTGTTTCCATGAGGAGCGACGGGAAGAGCGGCGACCAGATTTCGAGGAGTGGCTTCAGAGCCGGGGTGATCAGGAGAGCCTACTCATTCTTCTCGACCACGTCACCGATCCACACAACCTCGGGGCCGTACTGCGCTCCTGCGACCAGTTCGGGGCTGATTTAGTGGTGCTGCCCGAGCGGCGCTCCGCGGGGCTCGGCGGGGTAGTTGCCGACACCAGTGCCGGGGCGGTAGAGCACGTACCGGTCTCCATGGTGCCTAATCTCGCCAACGCCCTGGTGAGGCTCCAAGATGCGGGATTCTGGGTCTACGCCGCCCATATGGAAGGTTCCCCCCTCTGGAAGGTGCGCTTTCCGACCAAGACGGCCGTCATTCTCGGAAGCGAGGGGAAGGGGGTGAGCGAGCTTCTCAAGAAGCGAAGCGACGAGCTCGTGGCCATTCCTCGATACGGCGAAATCGACTCCCTTAACGTCTCCGTGGCTGCGGGGGTCTTCCTCTACGAGTTTCGGCGACAGCACCCCTGAGGCGCCACCGTCACCGTGCGCGCTGAGCGCCTTCAATCTCAGGATATGCCGAAGAAAGTACAGGCGTTGTTGTACAGCGTCTCGGCGAGCTCCTCCTCCTCCATCTCCCGAAGGGAGGCGAGAAACTTTACCGTCTCTCCGAGATAGGAGGGGCGGTTTCGCTTTCCCCGGTAGGCCGAAGGCACCATAAAGGGGCTCTCCGACTCGACGAGCATCCGCTCCAGGGGCATGTTTTTCGCGGTCTCGTGGAGATTCCGGGCGTTCCGGTAGGTAACGTTTCCGGCAAAGGAGAGGTAAATCGGCAGCTCCAGCGCCTCCTCGGCGTACTGCCAGTTCTCAGAGTAGCAGTGTAGCACCGCTCCCCGAGGTGGAATCTTGTCCTTGAGGATGTCGAGGACATCGCGGCCCGCCTCCCGATTGTGAATGACCACGGGCTTGTCGTGCTGGTTCGCGAGCTCCAGCTGTCGGATAAAGAGTTCGATCTGATCGTCTCGGTTGCCGAACTTCCGATAGTAGTCGAGCCCGGTCTCACCGATTGCGACCACCCGCTCCTTGGCCAGGCCCCGTTCGATATCGCCCTCCCAGTCGGAGCCCGGATTGGTGACCTCGCTCGGAGAGACGCCGATGGCAAAATAGACGCTATTCGCCGTCTTGAGGTTATCGTAGAGCTCGAAGAAGTCTCGTACATTGTTGCAAATGCTCAGAATGCCCTGCACTTTTGCCTGCCGGGCTTCCTGAACAACAATAAGCTGCTCAATCGGGTCTTCATCAATAAGCCCGATGTGGGCGTGAGTATCAAATAGTTTCATGGCCGTACCGATACGTGGAGTCCAGGGTAACCTGATCCGATAATAAAAGTACAGTTCAGTCGCGGAACAGGTGCCGAGTCTGCCGCCTAACATAGCAACCGTGGCTCTTAGAGTCAAGGATCATGGAGAAGCGGAAATAGTGTGCGCATTTGACACGAATCTAGGCGCGTGCTATTGTTTTGGATGTATATAGTTATCCCGGGGAGGAGTTTTTGTCACCAATAGGTCGATCACGAGGAAGCAGCATGAATCGCGGATCCGTCCTCGGATGGAACCCCCTAAAGGCAGTAGGAAGGCTCTTTTCTCGAATCGGTAGGCTCGGCCGGATGAAGTTTACGATTATGCTCATACCGCACTCCGAGCGTAAGGTCGTCAACTTTCACGTAAACATGGTCACAATCCTCTTCGTGGGTGCCCTCGTTCTCGCCGTCATGGGCGGCTTCTTCTATTTCTCAACGATGTATACCGGAAGCGCGCGACTCATAACGGAGAGAAGCGAGGCTCTCGAACGGAGCGAGGCGAGTCTCGAGTCGGTCCTCGATGAGCTGGCGGAGGTAGTGAAGGTTGCGGACACCTTCGACCAAACCCTGGGCCAGACGTTGCAGGACCTGGATATGGGAAGCCTGCAGGAGGGAGAGAGTCAGCTCGCCGGTAGCGGTGACCTCGCCTCCTTTCTCGATGTCCGCTCCGTAGAGCGCGACGAGCTCAGGGAGTTACAGCAACTGCGCACCATGGCGACGAACCTGCGCGCCTCGGTAGAGCCCCTGCAGAACATCCGAGAGGTCCTCAACTCTCAGCAGGACCTTTTGGGAGACATTCCCAACGCTTGGCCCATGGTGGCCGGTCGCGGCAGGGTGACGATGGAGTTCGGTCCGAATATTCATCCGGTGACGGGGCAGTGGTATCTTCACAAAGGCTTTGACATTGCTGATTCCGTTGGCGTTCCGGTAGTGGCGAGTGCCAACGGAAAGGTTGTGGAGCTCGGCTTCGATCCCGGCTACGGCATGTACGTCTGGCTGCGGCACAAGTACGGGTTCCGAACCCGCTACTCCCACCTCCAAAACATAAGCGTCTCTGAGGGTGAGGAAGTTGTTCAGGGGGCGGTTTTGGGGACCGTCGGCAATACCGGCATTTCCACGGGCCCTCATTTGGACTTTCAGATTTGGCTCGGCACCGATGTGGTGGACCCCGCGGCGTTCCTAAAAATCTCAAACGACTGGCACCGCTGGTCGGGAAATCGGTAGGCTAATGGCCCAGCAGTTTGACGACTCCCTCGTTAACTCCATCGTAGGAAGTGGAACACACTTTCGGGGGCACATAGAGCTTTCCGGCCTCTTGCGGATTGACGGTGACTTTTCCGGTTCGGTGAAGACTGAGGGAAAAGTGATCGTCGGCCATGGAGGTCGGGCGGACTGTTCGATCGATGCACACACGGTTGTGATCGGTGGAATCGTCCGGGGCAACGTGTACGCGACGGACAAAGTGATCGCTCTCGAGAGCGCGATCATTATCGGGAACATATACGCCACCCGCCTCATTGCAGAGGAAGGTGTCCTAATAGACGCCGGCCTAATGGTTTCCGGTGAGGGAACGCCCGAGGCGAGGCCAACGGCAGCTCCCGGAGAGGGAACGAGATCGGCGGTGCGACGTTCCCGATGGAGCCGCGGGGCCCGGGAGGGAGCCGCATATGGATCGAATCGAACCTGACGGTTTTTTTACTCGCCGTGACCGCGCCCGAGAGAAGAAGCGGGTACAGGACGGCAAGACACCGAAACGCTCCTTTTTCTCAGTTGTAGAGTCCGAGATAGCCGAGTCCAGCGCTGCCGGCTCCCTAATGGACGGGAACATTTCAATTGAGGAGGCGCACTCCCTCCTGGACGAGATTCACCAAGCCGGTGACAGGCTGCTGGCGGAGCCTACACCTCAACAGGCGAAGGCGTACCGAGAACTGGTCCGGCGCTTCATGCGCGGGCTCGTTCCGGGAGCCTTCGATGTGGAGGAGCACCAGTCCGGCGGTAACATTCTCAAGCGAAAACGGTTTACACTGGTAAGGCGGATTGATCAAAAAGTAGAGCGCCTCGTCGCGGGAATTCTGCAGAGCCAGGGACGACAGTTCGACATACTGGCCCGGCTCGAAGAGATAGATGGAATGCTCGTGGACCTAATGCACTGACGGTGCGGCGCGAAAGCAGGGGCATATGGAATCCGAACGATTTGTACTGGTTCGCAACGACTATACCGGGGAGACGGAGCTCTGTGTCGTCACCGATCAGGAAGAGTTACCGCCTGCGGATGACCTGATCGGGAGCTCGGTAATCGTCGAAACCCGATACGGCGACGACATCTGCCGAGTCCTCGGTCCGGTGTCACCGAACAACACCGCCTCCTGGAAGGAATGGCGGCAGATTATCCGCCGAGCCACGGAGAAGGATCACGCGAGGGAGGAGGAGCACCGTAGCGAGGGCCGTCGGGCGCTGCAAATCTGCCGCGAACGGGTCGAATACCACGGACTCAAGATGCAGCTCGTGGGAGCGCACTTTCTCTATGACGGCTCAAAGTTACTCTTCTTCTTTACCGCCGAGAACAGGGTGGACTTTCGTGCCCTGGTTAAGGATCTGGTCTCTAACTTCCGTACCCGGATCGAGCTCCGGCAAATAGGAGTTCGGGAGGAAGCGCGAATGAGCGGTGGTATCGGCGTCTGCGGTCGCGCCCTGTGCTGCAGCTCGGTCTCGGATAAGCTCGAGCCGGTATCGATTAAGATGGCGAAAGCACAGAATCTCTCCCTAAACAGCATGAAGATTTCCGGCCCCTGCGGTCGCCTCCTCTGTTGCCTCGCCTACGAGCACCGGTTCTACGAGGAAGCACGTCGACAAAACCCGACCATCGGCTGCTCGGTGCTCTGCGAAGGAGCGAGCTGCCGGGTCGTTGACGTCAACTACCTGAGCAAGAGGCTCTATCTCTCCGGGGATGACGGTCGCTACTTGGGGGTTCCCATGGAGCAGTGCCGAAAGGAAAACGGTCGCTGGGCGTTGGACCTCAGGCCGGTTGATCCTGGTATTGAAGACGATAGAGGGTAGCATAGACTCCGTCAGCGGTAAGTAGTTCCTCGTGGCTTCCCTGCTCGACAAGCTCGCCGTGGGAGAGTACGAGAATCCGATCGGCGTTTCTAATCGTCGAGAGGCGATGCGCGATTACCAAGGAGGTTCTTCCTTCGGTGATGCGTCGTAGGGCCGCTTGGATCTTCTGCTCCGTCTCCGTATCTACGCTCGAGGTCGCCTCGTCGAGAATGAGAATCCGCGGATCGTGGGCAATGACCCGGGCGAAGGCGAGCAGCTGGCGCTGCCCCACGGATAGGTTTACCGCCCCTTCCCGGAGCTCCGAATCGAGTACCTTCGGAAGCGCCTCGATAAAGCCCCACGCCTGAACCGCCCGACACGCCTCCTCGATCCGTTCATCCGAGAGGGATAGGCCGAGGGTAATGTTCTCTCGCACCGTCGCCCGGAAGAGCTGCACGTCCTGCTGAATCGGCTGCACAGCCTTTCTCAGCTCCGGCAGGTGGAACTCCCGAATATCCGTACCGTCGATCCTGATGCTCCCGCTCTCGATGTCCCAGAGACGGGTGAGGAGGTTGGCGATAGTGGTCTTTCCGGCACCGGTGTAGCCGACAATTGCCACCGTTTCCCCGGGCTCCACCGTAAAGGAGAGTTTTCGAATGACCGGCTCTCCGGGCTTGTAAGAAAACTCGACCTCTCGAAACTCTATGCTCCCTCGCACCGGCGAGGGAAGCGGCAGTGTACCGGTGTCGGCGATACGGTCTCTCGTGTCCAGGAGTTCGAAAACCCGCTCCGCCCCGGCCATGGCGCTCTGAAGAATGGTAAACTGCTCGGAGATCTGCATTAGCGGCCGGTAAAAACGACGAATGAGGTTAATGAAGGCGATTAGCACGCCGAGAGAGACGATCTCCAGGGAGAAGAGCCTCGCTCCGAAGTAGACCATTACCGCAATGGAAATGGAGGAGAGTAGGTCGATGAGCGGGCGGAAGATCGCGAAGACGTACATTTCTTTCAAGTGCGCCTTGGTAAGCTCCTCATTATGCTCGTCGAAGCGGCTCTTCGTCGGATACTCCTGCACAAAGGTCTGCACCACGGAGATTCCGGAGATGTACTCCGAGAGAAAACCGTTCATCGTAGAGACTCGCCGCCGCACCCGCCGGAACGCCTCCCGGGCGAGGCGGCGGAAGAACTCCGTCAGCAGGATGACCGGAGGAAGGGTCGCCATGGTTATGAGGGCGAGACGGCTGTTGAGGGCGAACATGGTTATCACGACCCCGACCATCATGGAGAGGTCCCTGAGGAGATTCGGGAGCACCGAGGTAAAAAGCTCGTTTATCGTCTCTACGTCGTTGGTAATCCTGGTGACTAGCTTCCCCACGGGGCGGTTGTTGAGAAAGTTTAGGGACTGGTTCATGTTGTGCGAGAAGAGCTGGAGCCTGAGCTCCTTCATTACGCCCTGACCGGTATGGGCCATGAGGTAGACCTGAGCGAAGGTGAAAAGCAGTATCCCGAGGAGCACGAAAAGAAAGTAGACCGACATCCGGCTCAGCCCCTCGAAATCCCGAGTGCGAAGGTCCCGAATCTCACCCTCCTCGAGCTGGGCGAGCTCCTCTTCCTCCACCGCCGTCCACTCCTGGCCGGCCTCAAAGAGGCCGGGATTATCCTCGATTACCTGCCGGCTCCGTTCGGTTACGGGGGCGAGGTAGTACCGCGTCGCCTGGAGAATGTTCTCCCGGTCGAGGGCTTCCTTCTCCTCTTCCGTGAGTATGTCCAGAAGATGGTCTGGAATGTAACGGTACCCGTCGATTCGGACGCTCTCTCCCGCCTCGGCGACCCGGGGTATCTGCGAGACGGAGTGCTCTTCCACTCGGACGTACCGTTTGAGAAGGTACTGGTCAACACTCCGTTGCACCACTACCGGAACGAGCATCTCCCCGACGGTGGAAAAGAGGAGCCCGATGAGCGCCGCTGCTACGGCGAGCTTAAAGGGGCGCAAATAGCTGAGGAGACGACGGACGACGTGGGGGTTGACCTCGCTGATGACTGCTTCGCCGGAACTCATCGGTGCTCCTTCTCATGCTCGAGCTGCTGCAGGTGATAGATGTCGCGGTAGAGTCCCCGCTCATTGACCAGGTCCTCGTGGGATCCGAGTTGTACCGCCTTGCCGCAGTCGAGTACCAGGATTCGGTCGGTGTGCTGCAAGGTCGAAATCCGGTGGGAGACGATGAGGTTTGTTCTCCCGGAGCGGAACTCCAGGAGCCTCGAAAGGATCTTCTCCTCCGTCTCAGTGTCCACCGCGGAGAGGGCGTCGTCGAAGACGAGAATCTCCGGATCCTTCGCCAGGGCCCGGGCGATAGCGACGCGCTGCTTCTGTCCGCCGGAGAGGGTGAGCCCCCGCTCTCCAACGGTCGTCTGCCACCCTCCGGGGAACTCGCTCACATCCCGAGCGATCATGGAAATGTCGCCCACCTGGTCGATAATCCGCTCGTCATGGTCGGAGAGGGCGAAGGAGATGTTCTCTGAGATGGTAGCGGAGAAGAGAAAGGTACTCTGAGGGACCACGCCAAAAGCGCCGCGGAGAGCTTCGAGGTCGTACTCGTGGACGTCGTGTCCGTCGAGCTCTACCGTTCCTCGGGGCGGGTCGATCAGTCGAGGGAGCAGATTCAAGAGGGTGGACTTTCCCGAGCCCGTACGGCCGAGAATGCCGAGGGTCTCCCCCTGATCGAGCTGGAACGAGACATCCTTAAGGGCGGATACCTCGGCGTCGGGATAGGTGTAGCTCAGCTTCTCCACCCTGATCACCCCTTTCGGAACCCGACGGATCGGATTGGGCGGGGAGAGGATATCCGGCTCCTCGTCTAGTATGGCGTTGATCCGCGAGAGGGATGCGCCACCCCGCTGGAGCATGTTGACCACGAATCCCGCTCCGAGCATGGGCCAGATTAGCATCTCCAGGTAGCTCAAGGTTGCCACGAAATCACCGTGGGTTAGCTCCCCGAAAATCACCTCCCGCCCCCCAAAGAAGAGGAGAAGGAGCATTGTAAGGCCGGAAAGAAAGGAGACGACCGGAAAAAAGAGTCCCCAGATACGCACCAGCCGTAGGTTCCGCCGTTTGTAGGTGTCGTTGGCGTCCTGAAACCGGTTGAGAAAGTACGCTTCCTTGACGAACGCCTTTACCACCCGAATCCCCGAGAGCACCTCCTGGGCCTGATCACTCAGATCGGAGAATCCCTCCTGCACCCGCTTGAAGAGGCGGCCTATGTAGGAGCCAACCAAGATCATGGCAACCGTAATAAGGGGAAGGGGAATAATGATCAGTGCCGCCAGCCGTGCGTTTTGGGAGAAGAGAATGATCAGAATCGCCAGAGTCATAAAGACGCCGTCGATAAACGCGACGAGAGCCATGCCGACGGCGGTTCGAATGGCGTTCATGTCGTTGGTGGCCCGGGCCATGAGGTCTCCGGTCTTGGACCGATCGTAAAATGTCCGGGAGAGCGTGAGAAGGTGGGAGAAGAGGCGGTCCCGGAGGTGCATTTCGATTCGTCTCGAGGCGCCGTGAATGAAAAAACGCCAGCCGAGACGTCCCGCTGCGATAACCACCGACACCGCGAGCATCGTCCCCATAAGGGAGGCGATGGCACCGGTTTCGAAGGATCCTTCTACGATAATGTCCACCGCGGAGCCGAGAAACTTCGGTATGAAGAGCTGCCCCCCACTGGTCACCACGAGACTCAGGACCCCGAAGAGGTATGACCAACGGTACTTCTTGAGATAGGGGAGAAGGGTTCGGTACTCTCTTAGCACGCGGTTACCTGCCTTGCCAGACTGCTACTTGTCGAGCGATTCGTGCTTCCGCGTCCGCAAGCCGATCCCGAAGCTCCTGTTTGTTTGCCGAGGGAGGGTAGGACGCCACCGGCTTGACTCGGTAAAGGGTGAGAGCTTCGTTGCCGACGAAGTCCGAGAGCCGGGAAACCTTATATCCTCCATCTACGGCGACTGCGAGGATCGGAAAACCAGTGCTTTCGGCGAGCCGGCGCACCGCCCCGGCGTGAAAGCTCCGTACAACGCCGTCCCGAGAGCGTGTTCCCTCGGGGAAAATCACCGGGCACCAACCGCGCCGCCGGCTCCGTTTGCCGAGAAGCTCTATCTCCCGCATGGTCTCGGTAAAGTTTCCCCGCCGGTCGATCAGGGCGTGGCGCTGGAGCCTGAGAACCTGGGAGACCGCGGGGAAGCCGCGCCTAAGCTCCCGCTTTGCCACGAACCGCACCTGTCGGTCCGAGAAGGTGGCCATGAGCGCGACGATATCCGCCAGGCTCTGGTGATTCGAGACGAGAATGAAGCGGTCCGGGATTTCGACCCGAGAGTCGATGTATCTGATCCGAAACCCGACGTAGGCGTGGGCGAAACCGAAAAGACGTTGCGCCCAGCGGCTCACCCGGCGATCCACGAATCCCACCGCGCTTTCGTAGGAGAAGAGGAGGATCAGCTTCATTGCCACGTCCCAGGCGAAGAGCTGGCCGATTACGGTTAGTACAAAGAGGACGCCTCGCATGATGTGGTAGACAAAATACTCGAGTTGAGGCTAAATGAGAAGCCCCGGCGCGGCGGGCGGCTGCCGGCCCGGTTTCCGGAAGTACTCATAAGCCGTTGACACGAAAGAACATATTTGGTAGCTTTCGGCCTTGCTACCATACACCAATAAGGAGCATTACCGTTGATAGTTAAAGGATCCGCGGCCAAGCGGTATCGGCAGTCGGAAAAGCGACGCCTTAGAAACAAAGCCGTTCGCAGTCGCGTTCGTACCAGCATTCGCAAGTTCCGCGAAGCGATAGCGGCGAATGACAAGAGCGAGGCTGAGTCTCGTTTTCAGGAAGTTACGAAACTCATCGATACTGCCGCGGGAAAAGGTGTTTACCACAAGAACACCGCTGCCCGGACAAAGTCGAGACTTAGTCACCACCTGCAGAAGCTCCAGTAATCCGGAGGTACCGTGAGCGCGTCAAAGCTGACGAAGGCACAAATCGTTGAGAGTATCAGCGCCGAGGTGGACGTCAGTAAGAAGGACATTCACTACATCATCGACCAGTTCTTCGAAGAAGTGAAAAGCGCGCTCCTCGAGGACAAAGTGGTCGAGTTTCGCGGGTTTGGTACCTTCGAGGTCCGGACCAGGAAAGGGCGAGAGCGTGCCCGTAACCCGAAGACCGGCGAGACCGTGCAGGTGAGAAACCACGGCGTAGTCGTCTTCCGGCCCGGTAAGGAGCTGAAGGAAGCGTCCTGGTCTCTTCGGCAATAGCGTGAAGAACGGTGCTCTGAGCCAACCAACCAACGCTGAGCCTCCCGCCAAGAGCCGGGGGTCCCTGTTTCAAGACGTTGGAGTTAACCTCGCCCTCCTATCTCTTTCCGCGATCCTCTTTACCGGTGCGTTTCCTAATCCCCTCCTGATCCGAGGATTCGCCCCGCTCGCGTTTATTGCCCTCGTTCCGATAATTCCCGCAATTCACCGCTCCGGGTGGATCGGAGTCTGGTTCTACGGGGTTTTCTACGGCTTCGTAACCTACGCGCTGTTCAACTACTGGCTGGCGAACTTTCACCCGCTAGCTATCTTTATTGTTCCCACGATCTACGCCGCCTACTTCTTCTTGGTCTTTCCGGCGTTGAAACTGGCGGACACCCTCTTTCCGCGGTACGGCTACCTGGTGCAGGCGGGGATCTGGATCTCCTATGAGCTCCTTCGGACCAAAGGGTACTTAGGCTACGCCTACGGGATTATCGGATACTCCCAATACGAGATCACTCCCCTCATTCAGATCGCCGAGATCGGTGGGGTATGGGTGGTTTCTCTACTGGTAGTGCTCCCCTCTCTCTATCTCGGAAACGGACTCAGCCGGGGCTGGGGAGGGCTTCGCCCCTTTCTCAAGGAGCACCGCCGGTTTCCGGCGCTCTATCTGCTTCTCTTCGTCGGGACTATCGCCTACGGGCTCCTTTCGCCGGTGGAATATTCCGGTGCCCCATCCTGGAAGGTCGCGCTCATTCAGCAGAACGTCGATCCCTGGGTTGGCGGGTACCGCGCCTATGAGAACTCCTTTGAGGCGCTTGTACGGCAGAGTGATCTCGCCCTAGAGGAAAACCCGGATATCGTCATATGGTCCGAGACCAGCTTCGTACCAGCTATCGATTACCATACCCGGTATCGAGGAGACCAGGAGACCTACGAGCTTGTGCGCCGACTCACCCTCTATCTCCAGGATAAGCCCGTACCCTTTGTGATCGGCAACAGCGATGGACAGCTCGTAAGGAACGAAGCGGGCGAGTTCGAGCGGGTAGACTATAATGCCGTCCTCCTCCACGACGACGGAGAGTTCAGCGAACCGTATCGGAAGATCCACCTCGTTCCCTTTACGGAGCATTTCCCATACGAGCGGCAGTTGCCGTGGATGTATGATTTGTTGGTGGCAAATAACACCAACTTCTGGGAGAAGGGGAACGACTGGACCGTCTTCAACGCCGGGGGAGTGCGGTTCTCTACGCCTATCTGCTTCGAGGATACTTTCGGCTATCTTTCCCGGGGGTTCGTGAACGAGGGCGCCGAAGTGATCGTCAACCTCACCAATGACTCCTGGTCCTTCTCGGTCCCCTCGGCGATGCAACATATGGGAATGGCGGTGTTTCGGGCCGTCGAAAACAGAAGAACCGTCGTCCGAAGCACGAACGGCGGAATGACAACGACTATTGACCCGAACGGAAGGATCCGAGGGATGCTACCCGCCTTTACCGAGGCGTACATGGTGGACAGCGTGCCGGTCTATACCGAAAAGAACACTCTGTACACCCGCTTCGGCGACTGGTTCGCCTTCCTTTCACTGATTTGCTCCGCTCTCCTGCTCCTGGCGGGGGTGGTTCGGCGTGTGGTCAGGCGAAAGGCCGATTGACAGGTACCCGCTTCGAAGGGACAATAGTAACAGGGATACTATCCATGGACAGCAAGCCACTTATACTGATCGTAGACGACGAAGAGATAAACCGCAACTTCTTTGACGTAATGCTTACCCGCCTCGGCTTCGAGGTAATTACCGCTCGGGACGGGGAGGAGGCTCTGGAGGTCATCCCCGAGGAGAAACCGGACCTCATTATTCTCGATAACATCATGCCGAAGTACTCCGGCTGGGAAGTCACTCGCCGGATCAAGCGGGATGAGGAGTTTTCCGAGGTAGCCGATACCCCGGTTATTATGTTTTCCGCCATGGACGACGTGCAGGACAAGATCGAAGGGTTCGAGCTCGGCGTGGAGGACTACATTACCAAGCCCTTCAATTTCTCCGAGGTCCTCGCTCGGATCAAGGCGGTCCTCCGGCACCGAGAGGTCGCGCAGCAGGTAGTGCAGCGCGAGCGCCGGCTCGCCATCGTGGAGTCCCTAAACAAGTCGCTTCTCTACTTCACTCAGCACGTGAAAGGACCAATTGGGGCGGTCCTGGACCAGGCGGAGAAGCTCGACACCAGCGACGCCGCCGCGGTGGACTCCTTTGTAGCCATGGTAAAGACCGAATCCGAGCGGACCCTCGCCTCCCTATCCGCCCTGGAGGAGGAGATCGACGAGCTCCGGGGCAAGGGTGATGAGCTCAAGGCGCAGGAAGTCACCGTTGGTGACCTGGAAGAAAAGTATCAGGAGCATTTTCGGCGGCTCCGTGATAACATTGGGAGCATCGACGAGGTGCGAAAGGGATGATTACCGAGGAGAAAGCCCAGGTGCTGGAGCTCTTCAGCAAGGGGAGAAAGCTCTACAAGCTCATGGAGTTCGAGGGTGCCAAAGAGCAGTTCGCTCAGGCCCTCAAAATCGATCCCGAGGATGGACCGTCAAAGGTCTACTACGCTCGCTGCAAGCATTACATCGAAAACCCGCCCCCCGAGGACTGGGACGGCGTCTTCGTGATGAACACCAAGTAGCCGGATACGGAGGACAGATGCGTACAGACCTCAATTCCATTCCCGACTGCCATTCACGCCTCGGTCCTGAGACCGTTTTCAAGGGAAAGCTCCGGTTCAAGGAGTCGGTGCGTATCGGCGGTCGATACGAAGGCGAAATCGAGGCAGCGGGCTTTCTCTACGTGGAAGAGGGAGCGACCGTAAAGGCGGACATACAAGCGGACAGAATCATCGTGGGTGGGACGGTCCACGGAAACGTGGTGGCCCGGAAGGAGATCGAGATGCTTCCGAGCTGCAAGCTCTACGGAAACGTGAGAGCCGGGCGTATCCGAATCGCCGATGGCGTGGTCTTCGAGGGTAAGTGCGAAATGATCCGCAACTCCTCCTCGGTTGATATCTTTGCGGCGCCCCTGGAGAAGCTCCGCGAAGAGGTGCGTCCCGTAGTAAAGTAGTGCCGGTTTTTCTTCTTCCCAGGGAGAGCAGGAGTCTCGGTCACCTCGGCAGGAGAGGGTACTACACCTTTTCACGCAGCGGTATCGGGGGGGAAGGGGAGTGGGATGTAGAAAGGGAGGGGGCGATCCGAATAGCACCAGATGACAGCCTGGAAGCCGCTGTAATCTCGGCGGCAGCCGAGGAAGGGGTAACCCTCACCAGCGCTGAGTCCTGTACCGGCGGCGCCCTCGCAGCAGCGCTGACGGAGGTTCCCGGATCATCCTCGGTCTTCCTCGGCGGAGTTATTAGCTACTCCTATGAGATGAAGGAGCTCCTGCTCGGTGTTGCCCGGGAGACTCTCGATCGGTACGGCGCGGTGTCGCCGGAGTGTGCCGAACAGATGTGCTCCGGCACGGAGAAGCGCCTCGGGGGAACCGTGCAAATCGCCATTACCGGCATCGCCGGACCGGGTGGGGGCACCTCGGCGAAACCCGTGGGCCTCGTCTATATGGCGATGGGCTCAGGGGGCCGAGTCGAGAAGTACGAGTTCCGTTATTCCGGGGGACGGAAGGAGATTCGGGGACGGAGCGTGGAGGCGGCTTTGCTACTGCTGCACGGTCGAATCAGAGGGACCGAGGATTTTCCTCTCGAGGTAATCGACGGGAAACGGTTGACAGCCGGTTAGCGGCTGTGTATGCTTTGGGTAAACCTGCAAAAGAGCGAACCTGATCAGAGGCAGGGCCACAAATCCCTACAATAGCTTGTGAGAGTTCGGCGCCAAACGACAGAGTCCATGACCCGTCGGCGCATTAGACCATACCAATGAGACAATTCCTCTATCTGCAAAAAAAGGGAGACACATATGGCGTCTAACAAAGATTCAGACCAGATGGATCAGTCTAAGCAGAGACAGGATACACCTGACACCGACGAGAAGAACCCGAAGGTCGCCGTTAAGAAGAATCCGAAACGGAAGCGGGTCAAGGTGGCCCTGATCAAAGACTCAGATAACGGAGAGAGCAATGGCCCCTCCACCGGTGACGACAACGGCGCCGGCACCAGTGAAGCGACCGAGAATAGTAGCGAGCAGTCGCGGGAGTTCAACGGGATGGATCAGCGCCGGGACGTCTCCTCCGGGAACCGGAAGAAGAAAGCGCCTTCCTTTGATGATTTTTCCTCCAAGGACGACAAGAGCCTGAGCATTAACGAGTTGAGCCAGCTCAACATGAAGGAGCTGCGAAACTACGCCTCCAAAATCGGTATCGCCCAGGACAATCTGCTCTCTCTAAAGAAGCAGGAGGTCATTTTCGCCGTTCTAAAGGCGCACACCGAGAAGGGTGGTACCATTTACGCCTACGGCTCCCTGGAGATCCTGCCGGACGGCTACGGTTTCCTCCGTTCCCCTCAGAACTCCTACCTTTCCGGACCGGATGACATTTACATTTCGCCCTCCCAGATCCGGCTTTTCAATCTCAAGACCGGAGACACCGTCTACGGGCAGATTCGTCCTCCTAAGGAAGGCGAGCGGTTTTTTGCCATGCTCCGAGTGGAGAGCGTCAACTTCGACAACCCGTCGGTGGCGCAGTCGAGAATTCCCTTCGACAACCTTACCCCCCTCTATCCCGATGAGCGGCTCAACATGGAGTGCAAGAACGGTGATGTGGCGACGCGGATGATCAATCTCTTTTCGCCCATCGGCAAGGGACAGCGCGGTCTTATCGTTTCGCCTCCCCGTACCGGTAAGACCATCTTTCTCCAGAAGATCGCCAACGCCATTACCGAGAATCATCCGGAGGTCTACCTCATTGTGCTGCTTATCGACGAGCGGCCGGAGGAGGTCACCGACATGATGCGCAATGTCGATGCGGAGGTCATCGCCTCCACCTTCGACGAGCAGGCGACCCGGCACGTCCAGGTTGCCGAGATGGTTCTAGAGAAATCCCGCCGCCTCGTTGAGCACAAAAAGGACGTGGTGATCCTCCTCGACTCGATTACCCGGCTCGCCCGGGCGTACAACCAGACGGTCCCGACCTCGGGGAAAATTCTCTCCGGTGGTGTTGACTCAAACGCCCTCCATAAGCCTAAGCGCTTCTTTGGTGCGGCCCGAAATATCGAGGACGGCGGAAGCCTTACAATCGTCGCCACGGCGCTCATCGAGACCGGCAGCCGAATGGACGAGGTGATCTTCGAGGAGTTCAAGGGGACCGGCAATATGGAGATCAACCTGGACCGGCGCCTCTCGGACCGGCGTCTTTTCCCGGCGATCAATATCAAGCGTTCCGGAACCCGCCGGGAGGAGCTCCTTCTGACGGAGGAAGAGCTGCAGAAGATGTGGGTGCTCCGGAAGGTGATCAACCCGATGGACGACGTGGAGATCATAGAGCTGCTCATTGACAGGATGAAGAAAACTAAGAATAATGAGGCGTTCCTGCGGTCAATGAACACAGGAAGTGGCGAGTAGCGGAGGTTGAACTGATGAAGAAAGGTATCCATCCAGAGTACCGACCGGTTGTATTCCGCGACGGCGGAACCGGAAAAATGTTTCTCACCAAGTCAACCGTTCAGACTAATCAGACCGTAACCTACGAGGACGGTAGCGAGTATCCCGTCTTCGACGTGGAAATCTCAAGCGATTCCCATCCATTCTTCACCGGTAAGCAGAAGCTGGTTGATACGGCGGGTCGAGTCGAGCGGTTCAAGAGAAAGTACAACATTAAGTAGCGTCGCTCAGAAGGCGTCAACGTTACAGCGGTGGGGGAGGAGAGTTCCCGCGCCGCCGAGCCGGGGGGACTCCGGCAGTCGAGAGGCGACCGGCTTACGGGCTGGTCGCCCTTTTTTTGTCGGCAGTCGCACCGGGAGGGCGAAGGTGCATCCCGGCACTACTCCCGGAGTCGGACGAAGAGCAGCAAGAGAGCGGTACCGAGAAGTGCGAGATAGGGGAGCCAGGGACCCAAATAGGTATATGGGGTGCGGCCCACCTCCTCGTAGATCGGAAGGCGCACATGGAGGAAGCCCGCTTCGAACATCGGCAGGGAGCGCGTTTCGCGACCGAAAATGTCCACAAGGGTGGTAACGCCGCTATTCGTCGAGCGAGCGAGGGCGATTCTGTACTCAATGGAGCGGAATCGGGCCGCCGCGAGGTGCTGCACCTGGGCCGATTCGTTGCGGGACCAGCTGTTGTTGGTGAGGTTGACCAGTCCTCGAGCGCCTGCGAGAACCATCTTTCGAACCACCCCGGAAAAGGCGTCCTCGAAACAGATCGGGGCTCCCAAAGGGAGTGGTTCCCCCTCTCTTACTGGTACGTCCAGGGGAGCGGAAGAGCTGCCGGGAACCCAGACGGCCTGGAGACCTATGTAGCGGCGAAAGAAGCTGCTCACGCTATCGAGCTCCCAGAACGGAACCCGCTCCGCGAAGGGTACGAGCTGCTGTTTCCCGTAACGACCGAGGACCGAGCCGTCGGGTGCTATCAGGAGCGCGCCGTTCATGTGGCCGGTTTCCGTCGGCAGCGGGGCTCCGGTGAGCAGGGGTGTGTCGATCTCCGAAAGAAACTGCGCGAATGGACGCCCCGCGGGCGTTTGCCCGTAGAAGCCGCGCCAACTCTCATAGGGCCGGCGTAAGGATGTCTCGCTCCACACGACAAGATCCACCTCTGCCGGAGCCTCCTCGAGTCCCTTGTCGGAGAGCTCCTGGGCCTTCTCCAAGGCCGCCTCGAAGTTCCCCGGGGCCCAGCTGTCCACGTTCTGCTGTATTAGGAGCAGCCCCACTTCCCGCTCCACCGGATGGGAGCGGGAGAAGGCGTAGAGTCCGTAGGCCGCGAGGAGAATCGGTACCGCAGCGGCGATGGCGAAGAGCCGGAGAGCCCAGTACCGGTCCCGCTGGAATAGGGAGATAAGCCCTTCCCCGAGGGTGGCGTTCACAACGAGGACCGCCGCGGTAATACCCCAGACACCGGTGACCTCGGATATCTGCAGGAGGATCGGATGCGCGGAGTAGGTGTACGCGGCAAGACCCCAGGGATAGCCGAGGAATCCGACGGACTTCAAGTACTCGTAGCCCACCCAGACCATGGCGAAGAGAAAGGGACGATACGCCCGGGATCTGCCTCGAATAAGTCCGAGAAAACCGAAGAGAATCGCGTTGTATACGAGGTACCCGAGGGTAGTCCCGCCGAGGGTCCAGACGGAGAAATCCTGAAAGAAAGCGAGCCAGAAATTGGCTATTAGCGTCGAAATGGTGCCGAATAGCGCGCCCCCTCTAATGAGCTCTCTAGTCTCCTCGGTCTGGATAACGAAAAGGTAGAGCGGTAGAAGCGCCAGGGAGCCGAGGATCGCGTTTCCGTAGGTAAACAACGGGCTCGGCAGGGTAAGGGGAAAGAGAACGGCGGAGGTTAGCAGTAATAGCGCCCGGCGGAGTCGTTCCATACCGCGACTCTACCCGATTCTCCAGCCCTTTCCAATAGACCCATCTAAGCTTATGGACATCTTCCGCCGGCGGAACGGAGCTGCTCCGTTGATTGCGGGCCCCGATTCGCGCTATTATACTGTGCGTATATCAGGAGGGGAACGTGTCCCGTATAGGGGAAATCCACCTTTCCGAGTTCGGCTCAGAGCCGACCGTGGTGACCGAGGCTCCGACGGTTGCCACACTTCTCGGGGCTCTAGGTGCTTACAATGACGGGGTCTCTCTTCGGTTAGTGACGCCACCTTCGGTTCGTGTTGCTCTGCGCCCCCGAGATGACTCGGTCGTTCGGTTCAGTGCGCCCGACCTGAAAGAGCGAAAACGAGCCTCCCTCTCCACCATTAGGGGCCGGAAGGAGGATAGGTGGGCCAGGCTTCCGAAGGCTATGGTTCAGCTCCTCGCTTCCGAAGGCTTGGTGACTCAGGGTGCCGACATAACGCTGCAGAGTGACGCTCCTCCGGGATGTGGGCTCTCCCTCACCAGCGCATTTAGCCTCGCGTTGACCGAGGCGCTGACGAAGGTCTCGGGGAGAGAGCTTACCACCGTGGATCTCCTCGACCTGGTGGGCCGCCTGGGAAAGCACTACCTCAAACGAACAGCCTCCGAGACACTCCGGCTCAAGGAGAGCGCCGAGTTGCAGAAGATCGCCGAGCCCGGGCGAATCTACGCCTGCGACTCCCGCCGAGGGGTCATCGAGGGGTGTGACTGGCATTCGGTGGAGGGGCATGAGGTTGTGCTCATATCCGCGGGGGTGCCCCAATTCAGCGATGACATGTCCCTGCAGGAAATCGAGAGTTTTCAGAGGGAGGCGCTCGTCTCCCTTGGTGAGCGGCGCCCGGGGGTGAGTCTCCGGGACTATCGAGTCGAGGATCTGGAAGAAATCCGGGAGGCGCTCTCGGACGCCGCTCGCAGGGCCGCGACCTTCGTGGTTGGCGAGAACGGCAGGGTTGAGGAGGCGAGGGAGCTGCTTCTCGCCGGCGATCTCGACGGGGTGGGAAACCTCCTTTCGGTGAGCCACGGGAGTCTGCGGGAGAACCTCGATCTCTCCTGTCCGGAGATCGACTGGCTGGTCAAGCGGGGGCAACGAGTCGAGGGGGTCGTGGGTATGCGCATACACGGTCTCGCCTACGGTGGAGCCGCCCTGGCGCTCCTTCGCCCGGGCGCCCTGGATCGCCTGGTGGAGGCGATCGACGAGTACAGCAGGATCTTTGGCTTCAGCCCGGAGATCTACACGCTTGTTCTCATGGACGGTTCCACAAAAGGCGTGAACGTGCGACAACTGGAGGGTTGATGCGCATTTTGCTGACGAACGACGACGGCGTGGCCAGTCCGGGACTGCTGCGTCTGCGAGAAATACTCGAGGAGAATAACCACGAGGTGTGGACCGTTGCTCCCGACGGGGAGCGAAGCGGCATGTCGAACTACATAACCTTGACCGAGGCTATTCGGTGCGAGCGGGTCGGCGAGCGGCTCTACGCTACGAGCGGCTCCCCGGCTGATTGCGTCATGGTCGCGACCCTCGGGGCGATTCCGGTTATGCCGGAGGTGGTGATCTCAGGAATTAACATCGGCCCGAATCTCGGTACCGACATTATCTACTCCGGAACCGCCGCCGGTGCGAGGCAGGCAGCCTACAAGGGAATTCCGGGCATCGCCGTCTCCCTCAACTCCTATACGCCTCCGCTCCATTTCGCACCGATCGCTCGATTCGTAGCGGGGCATTTAGGCGAGCTCGTGCAGCTCTGGAATCCGGATCACTTTATCAATATTAACGCTCCAAACATCGACGAAGAGGGGCTGCCGGTGCACATTACCCGCCCTTCGGTCAGGCGGTACGATGATACCTTGCATCAGTGGGACCCGCCTCGGGGAGGCAGGTACTACTTCGTGGACGGCAGTCTCAGTGAATCCACACCTGAGGCGGGAACGGACTGGCACGCGATCGCCGAGGGGGCGATCTCCATTAGCCCGGTCCTGCTCAATCCCGTCAACCACACCATAGAGGAAGCGTATCAACGGGCGAGCTTCATTCGGGGGTAGGTGAGTGAACGAGGCAATACGACTCTACCGGAGCGGCGAGTACGAGGCCGCTCTGAACAGACTCCTGGAGATGCACGTCGACGACGCGGAGCAGGGGGAGCTTTCCTACTACATGGGCCTCTGCTACGCCAGTCTCAGGCAGTACGACGAGGCGGTGCTCTACCTGGAGCAGGTGGTCTCCTCGGACCTCGGATTCCTCTACGTTTACCAGAGCAGAATGCTTCTCGGTTACATATACTCCGTTACCGAGCGCTACCGGCTGGCGGAGTTCGAGTTCAACCGGCTCCTCGAGGATGGCTACGAGTCCGCCAAGGTGTACGCCGCTCTCGCCTACGTCCTCTACCAGCAAGGCTCGGCTGCGCCCGCGATCGCTCACCTGGAAAAGGCGCTGCGAATCGACCCGGAGAACGCCAACGCCATGAACTCCCTCGGTTACATTCTCGCGGAAAGCTCGGAGAACCTGGACCTCGCCTTTTCCTACTGCCAGCGGGCGGCCCGAAAGCGTCCCAATAATCCGGCATACCTCGACTCCCTCGCCCTCGCCTATGAGAAGCGAGGACAGTTGCAGCACGCCCTGAAGCTCTACCGCCACGCCTATCGCCTCTCCGGAGAGAACCAGCTCATAGCGGGGCATTTGAAGAGACTGGAAGAGAGGATGGTGAGTTGATGCGAGGCGTAGGAGCGAACCGAACTGTCCTTCCGCTGTTGGTCGCGCTTCTCTTCCTGCTTCCTCCGTCTCTTTCGGCTCAACGGATCGATATGGACGAGGCGGAAGCGGAACAGGAGTTCCGCTGGGGCGTAGTCGCCTTTCACCAGGGAAACTTCAACGAAGCGATACTCTCTTTCACCCGGAGCCTTGCGCTCTCGCCTGAAACTCCGCGACCGCGCTTCTGGCTCGGCCTCGCCTACTATCGATCGGGCTTTCACGGCGCGGCTCTGGGAGAGTGGGAGAAGTTGGTGGAGGCGGGAGAGGAGACAACCTATCTCCGGAACCTGATCGACAACCTCCGATACCGCCGCTCCCTCGAGGGCGAACCGGGGGAACTTGGCGCCTTCGTTCATGCGGACACCTATCCGGCGTTGCAGAATGAGGTCGAGCTCTTCCTCCGTCCGATTACCATTAGGCCCCGGCCGGACGGGAGCTACTATCTCACTTCCTTTGCCACCCATGAGATCCTGGTTATCAACCAGAACGGCCGAATTCTGCGCTCCCTCCAGGGAGGGCTGGCGGCCTTTGACCAGCCCTTTGACGTGTTGTCCCTGGGGGAGTATCTCTACGTCTCCGAGTTTGGCAGCGATCGCATCGCTCGCTGCCGGCCTGATGGAATCAAGGTGGACACCTTCGGAAGCAGCGGCGTCGAAGAAGGGCAGCTCCTCGGTCCGCAGTATCTAACCGCTGATGAGGAGGGGTTTCTCTACGTCTCGGACTGGGGAAACCGGCGGGTCTCGAAGTTCAGCCGGGAGGGGGAGTTCGTTCTCTCCTTTGGACCCTCCGTAGGCTCCTTCGACGGCCTTGCTCGGCCTACGGGAATCGCCTACAGCGACGAGTCGATTATTGTGGCGGACCGTACTTCCGACGGGGCTCGACTGGTCAGGTTCGACCTGAGCGGCAACTTTCTCCAGGAGATAACCGGGCTTCCCCTGGAGGCGCCGGAGTCCCTTCGTGCGCTTCCGGAGGGCCGGCTGCTGGTGGCCGACGGCGGCGCTATTCATCTCCTGGACCTTCGAAATGAGCGGCTTATCCAGACCCTGCAGGACGGCATAGACGCCCGAGTCACCAGCGCGGACCTCGACCCCAACGGCAATATCGTCGCCGTCGACTTCGACGAGAACGCCCTTCTCCTCTACGCGGAGGAACGGAGCCTCTACTCGGGAATGCAGGTCCAAATAGACTACATCCGAAGCGAGGAGTTCCCCCGGGTGACTATGCAGGTCACCGTCACCGACCGGGAGGGAAACCCGATAGTGGGCCTCGGCGGAGAGAATTTCATTCTCACCGAACAGAGTCAGCTCCAGGAGAACGCGGAGTTGCTCCTATCCGGTCATGAAACGACACGGGTTGACGGGGCTCTCCTTTTCGCGCCGACCCGGGAGGTTACCGACTTCGCCTCGGAAATCGCGGAGGGGGTGGAGCAGCTCTTTGCAAACGGCGAGGAGCTCAACTTTCGCTCCGTGGTGGCGGAGAGTCAGCCGACCGTTGCCGACCCCGCCGGATCCGGTGTGACGACTCTCACCGAGCGGGCCCGGAGCCTCCGGGAGGAGAACGACTGGCAGTTCGATCAGGCGCTCCGACTCGCCGCCTCGGATCTTGTCGGAACCAGCCCGCGACGATCGATAATCTTCTTCTCTCCCCGGGCTTTGCCGGACAACTCCTTTGCGAACTACGGCCTCCAAGAGCTCGCGGACTACATGAGCTCTAATCATATCCGCTTCCACGCGGTGCAGTTGGAGCGCGGGGCGGTGCCCGAGGAGGTTACCTACCTCGCTGAGGCGACCGGAGGATCGGTGCGCTACCTTCTCGCTCCCGAGGGGCTCGGACCGCTTATCCAGGAGGAGGAGCGCCGGGCCCAGGGCAGCTACATCCTCCGCTACGAGAGCGATGCGGAGACCGATTTCGGTCGTGCCTACATACCGGTGGACGTGGAAGCGAGTCTTTTGATTCGCAGTGGACGGGGCGAGAGCGGCTATTTTGCTCCCCTCCAGTTCTGAGTGTATAGAAGCTTGTTGCTCCGCTTCTCGTAACTCCTCTTACCCCGTAACCCTGCGTCGGAGGCGGCGGGAACAGTGTATCCAAGAGCTCCTTGCAACGGTAACTACCCCGAGGGAAAGAGAATAGCTCGCGCCGGAGCAACAAGCTTCTTGATACCGCCTAAAGGGCTTCAAAATCCGACCACTTCTCATTATATTCTGCACTCGGAGAGGAACTATGGCAGGAGAACAAGTACCTGGCGGAAGTGAGCAGATAAAGGAGCGCCAGAAAGAGAAAGTCCAAGAACCTCCCATGTATAAAGTTGTCCTGCACAACGATGACTACACCACCATGGAGTTTGTCGTCGAGGTTCTGAAGCGCGTATTTCGTAAGCCGGCAATCGAAGCACACGCTATAATGATGAACGTTCACAAGAAGGGAGCCGGCGTTGTAGGGACCTATCCGTACGACATCGCCGCCACCAAGGTGCAGCAGACGAGAAAGATGGCGGAGGAAAACGGATATCCCCTGAAATGCACCATGGAAGCGGCGTGACCGTCGTTTCGAGGAGCGACCAGTGATGCAAATAGATAGAGAACTGCAGGCAGTGCTCAACGCGGCCTATCAGGATGCCCGGTCTCGCCACCATGAGTACCTAACCCCGGAACACATCCTCTTTGCGGCGCTGCACTTTGAGTACCCTCGGGAGGTTATAGAAGCGTGCGACGCCGACGCCGATGAAATTCGGGAGGCGGTGGACGAGTACCTGAAGAGCCACGTTCCCCTGGTGGAGGAGGACGAGCCCTACCAGTCTCTCGGGTTTCAGAATGTCATTGAGCGGGCGGTCTTTCACACCCAGAGCGCCACGAAGGAGAAGGTGGATCTGGGGGATATTCTGGTATCGATTTACGACGAGTCGAAGACCCACGGCTCCTACTTCCTCAAGAAGGCGGGAATCACGCGTCTCGATCTCCTCAACGTAATTAGTCACGGGATCGAGCCCCGGGACGAGGAGGAGGAAGAGGAGGAGGAGGACGAAGTAGAGGGTTTCTCCGGCGGCGCGGATGAAGAGGGGTTCGAGCCCGGTGAGGAGGAAGAAGAGGCCGCCGTGGGTGGGGGCAGAAGAAAGAAGCAGAAGCCCTTAGAGCAGTTCACCACGGAGCTGACCGCCGAGGCGGAGGTGGGTCACCTCGAACCGCTTATCGGTCGGGATGAGGTGCTCGAGCGGACCATTCAGGTCCTCTGTCGGCGACTCAAGAACAACCCGATTCACATCGGCGAGCCCGGGGTCGGCAAGACCGCCATTACCCACGGCCTCGCCCAACGTATAGCCGGCGGCACCGTGCCGGACATCCTCAAAGGGTACAAGGTGTACGCTCTGGATATGGGCGCCATGATCGCCGGAACCCGGTATCGCGGTGATTTCGAGGAGCGGATGAAGCTGGTTATCAAGGCTCTGGAAAAGGAGCCGAAGGTGATTCTCTTTATCGACGAAATTCACACCGTGGTGGGGGCCGGAGCGGTTTCCGGGGGATCGATGGACGCCTCGAATCTTCTCAAGCCCGCCCTGGCTGCGGGCAAGCTCCGATGTATCGGGTCAACTACCTTCGGGGAGTTCAAGAAGTATTTCGAGCGAGACCGCGCCCTTTCCCGCCGGTTCCAGCGAATCGACATCGAGGAGCCGACCCACGAGGAGACCGTTGACATTCTTATGGGCCTGCGGGAGAAGTACGAAGAGTACCACAACGTCACCTATACGGAGGAGGCGATTCACGCCGCCGTGGAGCTCTCGGCGCAGTTCATTAACGAGCGGTTTCTGCCGGACAAGGCGATTGACGTTATAGACGAGGCCGGCGCCTACATGAGAATGAAGCATTTCCGCCTGGAGGAGGAGCCTCCCACGATGAAAGATGCGGAAGCGGAGGCGACCGAAGAGGACGAACTCGAGGAGGGGCAGTCCGAGGAGCGGTACTACCGGAAAGAGAAGGAAGCAGCCGCCAAAGCGGAAGCGGAGCGAGAAGAAGTGGCGAAGGGCGGGGAGCCCGCCACCGAGGAGCCAACCGGCGGGGAGCCGGCCACCGAGGAGCCCGCCACCGAAGGGCCCGCCGGTGACGACGCTGCCACCAACGAGCGGAATGAGCGACCGGTCATAGACGGGAGCTGGATCGAGAAAGTGGTGAGCAAGATTGCCAAGATCCCCGAGCGCACCGTCTCCTATGATGAGAAGGCGAACCTTCAGAATCTCGAAGGACGGCTCAAAACGGTCATTTTCGGTCAGGATGACGCTATCGAAAAGGTCACCGCCGCCGTCAAGCGCTCCCGTGCCGGGTTCCGCCGGCCAGACAAACCGGTTGCCTCCTTTCTCTTCGTCGGTCCCACGGGTGTCGGCAAAACCGAGCTCGCCCGACAGCTGGCGGATTCCCTGGGGGTGCCGATGCACCGCTTCGACATGAGTGAGTACCAGGAAAAGCATACGGTAAGCCGCCTCATCGGCTCTCCTCCCGGCTACGTCGGCTATGAGGAAGGGGGGCTGCTCACCGACGCGATTCGAAAGAACCCCCATGCGGTGCTCCTCCTCGATGAGATCGAGAAGGCGCATCAGGACATTTTCAATATTCTCCTGCAGATCATGGATTACGCCACCCTGACTGACAATACCGGACGAAAGGCGGATTTCCGAAACGTCGTGATAATCATGACCTCCAACGCCGGCGCCCGAGAGATCGGTCGGCCGATGATCGGTTTCGGTGAGCGTAACGTTACCGAACAGGCGGTGAGCGACGCCGTGGAGCGCACCTTTTCGCCGGAGTTCCGTAACCGCCTGGACAAGGTGGTTCTCTTCGGTAGGCTCGAGCAGCAGGTGATCGAGGACATCGTCCGCAAGGAGATCGACGAGTTCCGCACCCAACTCGCCGAAAAGAACGTTACCCTTGAAGTTAGCGACGAGTGTGTCACTTGGCTTGCAAACCGGGGCTACTCCGAGGAGTTCGGCGCTCGCAATATCGGTCGTCTCGTGGAGGAAAAGATCAAAGAGTACTTCGTGGACGCCGTTCTCTTCGGAGAGTTTCAGGAAGGTGGCCACGCGGTCGCGGATATTAAGGACGACGAGGTGCACATCTATCGCGCGGACCATACCTCATCTCAGTGAGTTCGAGCGTATCGCGTTTCCCGATCCCCGGAAGAGCGACCAGTGGGGAATAGTTGCCGCCGGGGGCAATCTATCCCCCGGTATGCTGCTCTCCGCCTATGAGCAGGGTATCTTCCCCTGGTATTCCGAGGGAGAGCCGATTCTCTGGCACTCTCCCGAGCCTCGTTTCGTGCTCGAGCCTGGGGATTTTAGGGTTCCCAAGAGCGTGAGAAAGATCATCAGCCGCGGGGTCTACTCCGTAACCTTTGACAGGGAGTTCTCGGCGGTGATCGCCGGCTGTAAGAACGTTGAACGCGCCGGTCAGTCCGGGACGTGGATTACCGACGAGATGGAATCGGCATATACTGAGCTCCACCGCCTCGGCTACGCCCACTCCGCGGAAGTGTGGCTTTCAGAGGAGCTGCTCGATACTCTGCCGACCCCTCCCTCCGTTGAGCTATTGGGCGGGGAAGAGGAGCTGTTGCTCCGCCGGGAGGGAGGAGTGCTCGTCGGCGGGCTCTACGGCGTCTCCCTGGGGAGTATCTACTTCGGAGAGTCCATGTTCAGCCTCCGGAGCGACGCCTCGAAAGTGGGTTTTGTAACCCTCGCCCGAACGCTCTTCGACCTCGACTACGATCTTCTCGATTCCCAGGTCTACACCGAGCACCTCGCCCGATTCGGCGCAAAGGAGATTCCCCGAGAGGAGTATCTCGAGCGGCTCAAAGAGGCGCTTCGAAGACCAGCTCTGCGGGGTCCCTGGACGGAGTACGAGCCGCGGTAGCCCCCTGTCGGGACGAGGCTCGATAGCGGCTCTTCAGGGTGATTCGAGACGCTCAGTAACGAAACCCGCTATCCCCGATGAACTCCCGAAGGATCGAGTCCGAGGGGACGTGCTTCTCAGGAATCGTCGTAAAGAAGTTCAGAAATGTCATGAGCCGTGCGGCCTCGTGATAGACCGAGTGGTACGGTTTGATCTGCAGGAGCAAGGGCTGGGCGTAGTTCTTGAGGATGCTCAGCTCGTAGTCCAAGGCGGAGTTAAACGCCGCGTCGGCGGTGTCCTGGTAGGGGAAGATACTCCTGTTCTCTCCCCGCCGCACCGACGGCCACATTTCGAAGGTTTCCTTGGCACTGTGACCCCGGAACTGATGATCTCGAACGAGCCGACGGATGAGGCGGTTGTCGGTGGTCGAAATTCGGTTGTGGTCGTCGAGGTTGAGCTGCGTCAGGGCGGAGACGTAGACCTTGTACTTCTCCTCCCGGGGAATCTCACGGGTGAGCTCGTCGTTGAGGTTGTGGATCCCTTCCATAAGGAGCACGCCGCGGTCAGGCATGCGAATTCGGTGCCCTTTGTATTCCCGCGTTCCATCCCTAAAGTTGAAGCTCGGAAGCTCCACCGCTTCTTTCCGAAGAAGGGCAGCCACGTCACGGTTGAGCAGATCGATATCGAGGGCGTGAAGGCTCTCGAAATCGTAGTTACCATCCTCATCGCGGGGAGTCTCCTCCCGGGGGACGAAGTAGTCATCCACGGAGACCATAACCGGCTCGAGGCCGAGGACCGTGAGCTGTACCGCCAGTTTCTTGGTAAAGGTGGTCTTTCCGGATGAAGAGGGGCCGGCAATAAGAATGAGGCGCTTCGCCTCATTCTCGACGATGGCGTCGGCGATCTCCGTGATTCGCTTGTTGTGCAGCGCCTCGTTGACCCGGATAAACTCCTTGATCTCTCCCTTTTCTACTCGCTGGTTTAGCTGTCCCACGGAGGAGACGTTGAGAATCTCTCCCCACTCCTTGTACTCCCGGTAGATACCGAAGAGCATAGCGCTCCGTTCCTCGGAGACCACCCGGGTGGGGTCACTCCGGTCCGGAAACTCCAGGAGAAAGCCGTGACCGTAGGGTTGCAGCTGGTAATAGGCGAGGATGCCGGTTCGATCTACGAGGGGGCCGTGAGAGATATCCATGGTCGCTCCGCATCGATAGATCGGTACCTCCGAGTCGTTTCGTCCCTCCAGGAGCCGGGCTGATTCGAGCATCCCGTGATTCTCGAAGTAGAGGAGGGCGTCCTCGTAGCTGCTCACGTCTCTCTGAACGATCAGGTTTTCCGCTACTAAGGAGCGCAGTCGTTCGCTGAGCTTTTCGACATCCTTCGGGGTGGTTTGGTGCTCATCGAAGTGGTAGAAGTAGGAGTTGCCCAGAGAGTGACCGATTACGACTCTTCGCTCGGGAAAGCTCTCGGAAACCGCCACGGTGAGCAGAAAGCAGAGGCTTCTGCGATAGACTCGTTGGCCCTCTTCGCTGTCGAGATAAATGGGCGCTACCGTGGCGCGGATACGCAGCTCGTAGGAGAGAGAGCGTACCTCGTTGTTTACCATGCCCGCCACGAGGATTCGTTCGCTCTCCCGGGGACCGAGACTCAGCGCTTCGCCGACGGTTATGCCCTTCGGCGCTTCGCTCTTGCTGCCATCTACCAGTGTGATGCTAATGGTCGGTGCCACGTACATAAACGCTCGCTCTACTGTGAGCTCTTAATGGCCCGGATCTCCTCATGGGGCAGAGGGCCGACGACCTGATAGTCGTCTTCGGTGGTCGGAATCGCGGGCCGCTCCTTCAGCACCGTTCCGGTGGCGTCGGTGAGAAGCTTTACCGTAGGAAAGCGCGGCTGCTCCGGATCTATGTCTACCACCATCCCGGCGCTTCCATTCTTCAGTTGCACGTAGGTCCCGTAGGGGTAGAGGGATAGGGCCATAACGAGGCCGCGAATCGCCTGCTGGTCGTACCGGTTCCCCTTGCCTTTGAGGATTTCCATCATCGCGGTGCTTCCATCGGTGTGGGGGCGAAAGGGACGTTGGGAGATCATGGCGGCGTAGCTGGAGGTTACCGCCAGAATTCTGGCGTAGGGAGAGATCTTTTCTCCTGGAATGCCCCTGGGGTAGCCGGTGCCGTCCATATGCTCGCGACACTCGAGAACCGCGAGACAGATCGGCGCCGGAAAGTCGAACTGCTTGAGAATCTTGTATCCGAGAACCGTGTGGGCGGTAATTGCCTTTTTCTCTTGAGTGCTCAAAGGCTTGTCCGTCATGTAAATGTTTGCGGGGAGTCGGATCATACCGATTTCGTGAAGAAGCGCGGCGGTTCCGAGCTCGATGAGCTTGTGGGGAGGCCGCTTCATGGTCATACCGACGGCTATGGAGAGTAGCGCCGTCTTGGCGCTGTGGTCCACGATGTAGTTCTTGGTCCCCGTATCGAGCTCGGTGAGACGGAGGATGAACTTCCGGTGCTCCCGGATGAGATCGATGGTCTCCTTCATCCTGTCGCCGATAGCCCGTTGGGGAAGCTCTCCGGCGGTAACGTAGCGGGTGAAGGTCTTCTCGGTGAAGTCGACGAAGGAGCGGTACTGCCTATTCGCCTCCTCCATCGCCTCCCGGTCCTTGATGTCCTGGTCCACCAGAGTGAGCGGGGCCTCGTTGGTCCCCGCGGTCTGGGCCGCCGTGGAGGGCTTCTCGGCCTGGGATCCTCCGGTTTTAACGTAATCAAACCCCCAGCGGCTCAAGCGATCGAGGAGCTCTTCGGATACCGGGGTCTCCGGAGAGAGGAGGATGTACTTCTCGTCGAGAAAGACTTCCTGGGTGAAGTACTTTCCCGGTTGTATTTGTGAGACTAGGACGTCTTGCATGCTGCTACCGTTGACCCCACTTTTTCAGTGTACTACACTCCGATAACTCGATAAGTATAGAGGATTCATACGTGAAATTTAAGGCAGTATTCTTTCTTTTCAATGTTGTCGTACTGCTCTCCTTCCTTTTCATCTTTCTTATGCCTCTCTTCTTTCTCGGCCGGCAGTACACACAGCTCTTCTGGGCGGATAACTGGTACCTTGCTTTGATTTTCGTCGCTATTCTGGCGGGGCTGAACGGCTACTTCATTTCCAATTGGAAGCTCTTTACCTATTTGGAGCGGGAGGATTGGAACACCCTGGCGAGCTACCTGGAAGATCGCATCTTCGAGAAGAAGATCTTTCGCGCCCAGGAGGTGCGACTGCTGATCCACTCCTATATCGCCCTTAATCGAGCGGCGGAGATAAGGCAGATCGAGGCGAAACTCCGGGAGGAGAAACCGTCGCTCCGCAATCGCTTCGCCCTTGCCTTTGGTGTTCCTCATCTGCTCTCAAACAACGGCGAGGAGATGGTGGAGTACTTCGGCGAAATGCGGGAGAAGGCACCCCAGCCGAAGCGGCCCTGGGTACGGTGGGCCTACGGGTTCGGCCTCATGCTCTCCGGTCGAACGGATGAGGCGAAGCCGGTGATCCGGGCTGTCGCCGAGGAGAGTCGGGATCCGCTGCTGCAGGTGGTGGCGCTCTATCTCCTCGACGCCTTTCGAGAGCACGATGAGGAGATCCGGGAGCTCATCCGAGACAGCTGTCAGACGTTTCGAAGGCGGAACAGCCGGGCAAAAGTCGAGCGCCTCCTGGAGCGGCAGAGAAGCGAGCTTCATATTCTCGTCGTCTCCAAGCTCGTCCAGAGCGCCCTGGACTGGTGCTTCAAGGAGGAGTAGGTGTCGCCCTTCACCGAATTCTACAAGTCTCAGAAACTCTCCGATGTCTGCTACGATATTCGCGGTCCGGTCCTCGAGGAGGCGAGAAGGCTGGAGGAGGAGGGATTCAAGGTCGTCAAGCTCAATATCGGTAATCCGGCGCCTTTCGGCTTCGACGCCCCGGATGAGCTCTTTCACGACGTCATACTCAATCTCCGGGATGCTCAAGGCTATTGCGACAGCAAGGGGCTCTTTTCCGCACGGAAAGCGGTCATGCAGTACTACCAGCAGAAGGGTATCCACGGGGTGGAAGTGGAGGATATCTACATCGGCAACGGGGTGAGCGAGCTCATATCGATGTCGATGCAGGCACTCCTGAACGACGGTGACGAGGTGCTCGTGCCTGCACCGGATTATCCGCTCTGGACCGCGGCGATTACCCTCTCCGGGGGGAGGGCGGTACACTACATCTGCGATGAGTCCTCGGAGTGGCATCCGGACCTAGAGGACATACGGAGCAAGATAACATCCCGCACCCGGGCGCTGGTCGTAATCAACCCGAACAATCCCACCGGGGCGGTCTATCCTCGGGAGATGCTCGAGGCGCTCCACGACATCGCCGCGGAGCACGGGCTTATGGTTCTTGCGGACGAAATCTACGACAAGATCCTCTACGACGACGCTGAGCACATCTCCATGGGGGTGTACTGTCGGGACATCCCGTGTCTCACCTTTAACGGTCTCTCCAAGTCCTACCGCGCCGCGGGGTTCCGCGCCGGTTGGCTCGCTGTGAGCGGTCGGCAGCAGCTCATTACGGACTACCGGGAGGGGCTGGATATTCTCGCCAACATGCGCCTCTGTTCCAACGTGCCGGCTCAGTTCGCCATTCAGGCTGCTCTGGGAGGATACCAGAGCATTACCGATCTCGTTCTGCCCGGAGGGCGGCTGAGAGAACAGCGGGACGTGGCGTATGAGAAGGTGAGAGCTATTCCCGGCCTGAGCGTCGTCAAGCCAAAAGGGGCGCTCTATCTCTTTCCGAGGATTGAGACCGAGCGCTTCGGTATCGTCGACGACCAGCGGTTCATTCTCGACCTCCTCAGAGAGAAACGGCTCCTCCTGGTTCAGGGGACGGGGTTCAACTGGAAGCAGCCGGACCATTTCCGCATCGTCTTCCTGCCGGACCGGGAGACCCTCGGCCGCGCAATCGATCAAATCGCCGACTTTCTCCAGTACTACCGTCAGGGCTGATGCTGGAGTAAGACCGTATATGCTTGTACAGCAAAGGCTTACCTTGACCCTCCCGAGCGTGAGGTCTATACTTGCCCACCTATGAGTGTACGTGTACGATACGCGCCTTCGCCGACGGGATTGCAGCACATCGGAGGGGTGAGGACCGCCCTGTTTAACTACTTCTTCGCCCGGGCCGAAGGGGGCTCCTTTATTCTTCGGATCGAGGACACCGACCGGAAGCGCTACGACGAACGAGCCCTGCAGGATATTTTCGACACCTTCTCCTGGCTCGGATTAACCTGGGACGAGGGGCCTCAAGTGGGCGGCCCTCAGGAGCCCTACTTTCAGTCCCGGCGAACCGAGCTCTACCGACGGTACGCCCAGGCGCTTCTCGATTCAGGCAACGCCTATTACTGCTACACCTCTAATACGCAGCAGGAGGAAGAGGCCGGCTCGGAGGAGCAGAAGAAGAAAGGGGGGTACGACCGCAGCTCTCGGGATCTCACACCGGAACAGCGCGCCGAGTACGAAGCCCAAGGTATCACCCCCGTGGTTCGGCTCAAGGTCCCCCTCGAGGGGAGCACCGAGATCGAGGATCTCCTCCTCGGCAGGATTAAGAAGAAGAACAAGGATCTCCCGCCGGATCCGATCTTGCTCAAATCCGACGGCTTTCCGACCTATCATCTGGCCAACGTGGTAGATGACCATCTCATGGAGATAACCCATGTCATGCGGGCGCAGGAGTGGGTTCCCTCTACGCCGATTCACGTTCTTATCTATCACGCCCTCGGCTGGGTTCCTCCCACCTTCTGCCATCTTCCGATGGTTATGGGCAAGGACGGGCAGAAGCTCTCCAAACGGCACGGCTCCACCAGTCTCGTGGAATTCCGCAAGGAGGGCTATCTCCCGGAGGCGATCATTAACTACATCTCCCTGCTCGGCTGGGCCTACGACGATCACCGAGAGTTCTTTACCCGGGAGGAGCTGGAGGAGCTCTTCGACGTGAAGAAGCTCAACAAGGCGCCGGCGGTCTTTGACTACAAGAAGCTCGGCTGGTTTAACGGTCACTACATTCGGAAGCTCACGACGAGTGAGCTCGCTGAGCTCCTGCTGCCCTACATGCAGGCGGAAGGGCTTATCGGCGGCGATCCGTCCGCGGAGGAGCGCCGCCGCTTCGAAGGGATGATGCCTCTCATTCAGGAGCGCCTTACCCTTCTTTCGGAGGCGCCGCGTCTCGTGCGCTTCCTATACGAGGACGTCTCGGGGTATGCTCCGGAGGAGCTCATTCCAAAGAAGCTCGATGCCGAGCAAACCTTGGGCTATTTGAGACGATCGCGAGAGATCCTCGAGGAGATGCAGGGAAGCGAGGAGGAGGCGCTCGAGGAGCGCTTTCGAGAGGAGGCAGAGACCCTGGAGGCGAAGCTGGGCAATCTGCTCATGCCGCTACGGGTCGCCCTCACCGGGTCCCGGGTATCGCCACCCCTCTTCGGCTCCATGGCGTTCCTGGGCTGGGAAGAGAGTCTCAAACGAATAGATCGTGCGATAGCACTACTGGAAGATGAGGAGTTAGAACGGTGAGTGAAGTTACCCTGGACAAGATTGTTTCCCTCTGTAAGCGGCGAGGATTCGTGTTTCCCTCGTCGGAGATATACGGCGGCCTGACCTCCGCCTGGGACTACGGTCCCCTGGGCGTGGAGCTCAAAAAGCGGCTCCAGGACTTCTGGTGGAAGGAGATGACCCAGCTCCATGACAACATCGTCGGTTTGGACGCCTCAATCCTTATGCATCCCCGGGTTTGGGAGGCCTCGGGTCACGTTGAGAACTTCGCCGACACCATGGTGGAGGATACCGTCACTAACGAGCGGTACCGCTGGGATCACCTCACCGAGGAGCAGCGGGAGACGATGAGAAGTCCCAACGGAAACCCCCTCTCGGAGCCGAGGGAGTTCAACCTCATGTTCAAGACCTACCTCGGGCCCGTGGCCGATGAGAAGGGGTTGGTCTATCTGCGACCGGAGACTGCTCAGGGCATTTACGTCAATTACAAGAACGTCCTCCAGACGAGCCGGGTCAAGCTCCCCTTCGGTATCGCCCAGGTGGGTAAGGCGTTCAGGAACGAGATTGTCACCAAGAACTTCATTTTCCGGACCTGCGAGTTCGAGCAGATGGAGATGCAGTACTTCGTCAAGCCCGGGGAGGATATGGAGTGGTTCGAGTACTGGAAGGCGGAGCGGCTCAAGTACTACGAGAAGCTCGGTATCCGCGCCGACCGCCTTCGGTTTAAGGAGCACGGTCCGGATGAGCTCGCGCACTACGCTAAGGCCGCGTTTGACATCGAGTATCTCTTTCCCTTTGGCTGGCAGGAGCTCGAAGGCATTCACAACCGGACCGACTACGACCTGAACCGACACAGCGAGTTCTCCGGCAAGGATCTCACCTATCTCGAGGAGCAGAGCCGGGAGCGGTACGTCCCCTATATTATCGAAACCTCCGCGGGCCTCACCCGGAGCGTCCTTATGGCGATCTCCGACGCCTACGATGAGGAGGAGGTCGCCGAGGGTGACACCCGGACGGTTCTGCGGTTCCACCCGAAGGTCGCGCCGATCACGGTGGGGGTCTTTCCCCTGGTCAAGAAGGATGGTCTCGCCGAGCTCGCCCGAAAGATCGAGGCGGAGCTCCGGGAGGACTTTTCCACCTTCTACGATCAGAGCGGAGCGATCGGCCGCCGCTATCGACGGCAGGACGAGGCGGGTACTCCTTACTGCGTCACCATAGATTACGAAACCAAGGAAGAGAACAGCGTCACCCTGCGGTTCCGAGACTCCATGGAGCAGGTACGGGTGCCTGTAAGCGGCGTCGCCGAGCGGATCCGTACGGCGATTAAAGAGTACAAGAGGGTGTAGAATGGCCCACGTCCTCGATACACTCCGGGAACGGGGGTTCGTCGCTCAGGTTACCGACGAGGAGGCGCTGCGCAAACGCCTCGAGGCGGGACCGGTAACCTTCTATCTCGGCATCGACCCCACCGGCAAGAGTCTCCACGCCGGTCACATGGTCCCCCTCTATATGATGACCCATCTCGCCGCTGCGGGACACAGTGCGATCGCTCTCATGGGGGGAGGCACCGCCCGAATCGGCGACCCCTCGGGCAAAATAGAAATGCGCAAGATGCTCTCAATAGAGCAGATCAACGCCAACGCCGAGAGCATGCGCGAGCAGGTGGCGCGCTTTCTCTCGATTAAGAACACCGACGCTCGAATGGTAAACAACGCGGACTGGCTCGCCGAGCTCAACTATATCGAGTTCCTGCGCGATATCGGCCGCCACTTCTCGGTAAACCGGATGCTCTCCTTCGAGACGTACAAGATGCGCCTGGAGACGGGGCTCTCCTTTATCGAGTTCAACTACCAGCTGCTGCAATCCTACGACTACCTCGAGCTCCATCGGAAATACGGTTGCGACCTACAGATCGGCGGCGATGACCAGTGGGGCAACATCGTCGCCGGGGCGGACCTGATTCGACGGGTCACCGGGGAAGAGGCGTACGGTCTCACCTGTCCCCTGATTACCCGGGCGGACGGGAAGAAGATGGGAAAGAGTGAGAAGGGGGCGGTCTTTCTCGATCCGGAGCTCTTTAGCCCCTACGACTTCTTTCAGTACTGGCGGAACGTCCCGGACTCGGACGTGGAGAAGTTTCTGCTCCTCTACACCTTTCTCCCGGTGGAGGAGTGCAAGGAGCTCGGAAACCTCGAGGGCCAGGAAATCAACCGCGCCAAGGAGCGCCTCGCCTGGGAGCTGACCAATATCGTCCACGGCGAGGAGGAGGCCAATAAGGCGCTGGAGGCCGCCCGAGCCGCCTTTGGTGGCGGCGCCGGGGCCGGGGGAAGCGGCTCCTCGGACCGCAGCGCGATACCGAGCATTGAGCTTCCGGTGGCCACCTTGCGGGAGGGTATCGGCGTCCTCGACCTCTTCGCCTCCACCGAGCTCTGCAGCTCCAAGGGGGAGGCGCGGCGCCTGGTACAACAGGGGGGCGCGCGAATCAACGAGAAGAAGGTTGAAGACGTCGAGGCGGTCATCGACGATTCCTGGGTAGAGGAGGGAGAGCTGCTCCTTCGGGCCGGGAAGAAGCGGTACTTCCGCGTCGTCCCGACGCCTTAGGTTCGCTCCACCACGCCGGTGGAGATGACGGGAGAGATGAAGAGGCCAGGAACGCACAACCTCATTCTCACCGCCCTGGGGGTCGGAGGAGTGTTGCTGCTCTGGCAGCTCTTCGCCGCGGCTACCCTCTCCGAGCTCATTCTCCCCACCCCGGGGAGGACGCTCCGGGAGCTGGCCGTTATTCTCGCGGCCCCACGGTTCCTCCGAGAGCTTCTGGCGACGCTTCTGCGAGGGCTCTCCTCTCTCATGGTTATTCTTGCCGCCGCCCTTCCCTTAGGCCTTGTAGCAGGCCATTATCCCGCCGCGGCGACCCTGCTCACCGTGCCCGTGGCGGTGGTCCGTTCAACCCCGGTAATTTCGATTATCCTTCTGGCGCTCATCTGGTTTCCCTCCGGGGGAGTGCCGGTCTTTGCGGCCATTCTCATGGGGTTTCCCCTCCTCTACGAGAATCTCGCCGCGGGTATGCGTAACGTAGACCGGGAGTACCTGGAAATGGTGCGTGCTTTTCGCCTCCGCCGGCGGGGTCGGGTGAGAAACCTCTATCTCCCGGCGGTGGCGGGATATCTTGCCTCCGGGGTACGTTCCGCCTCGGGCATCGTATGGAAGGTCGTGGTCGCCGCGGAGGTGCTGAGCCAACCGGACTACGGCATTGGCTCTCGGCTCCAGGACTCACGAATTTACCTGGAAACCGCCGGGGTCTTTGCGTGGACCGCCCTGCTTATCCTCGTGAGCGTTCTCACCGATCGCGTCATCCTCCTGCTCGGACGGCTTCCGGTACGCAGGGTTCTCCCGGTTCGTCCGGAGGCGGCACCCCCCGGGGCAGCAGGGGACGGCCTCGAGGCGGAACGGTCGGCCCAACCAGCTCTCCTGAGCCTCTCACGGGGAGTGAAGCGGTTTGGAGCTACCGTCGTCCTCGACGGATTGACGGTGGCCTTTCTTAAGGGGGAGCGCTCGGTGATTCTCGGTCCTTCGGGATGCGGAAAGACGACTATCCTGCGGATCCTGGCGGGCCTGGAGCAGCTGGACGGTGGCTCGGTCGAAGGGATCCCCCGGAGGGTAGCCTACGCCTTTCAGGAGCCCCGGCTGCTGCCGTGGCTCAGCTGTCGGGAGAATATCGAGCTAGTACGAGAGCCGGAGCGGCAGTATCGGCTGGAAATCGGCCGCGTTCTCGAACGTCTCGGCCTCGCGGAGGTGGCGGAGCGGCCTCCAGCCGCCCTGAGCGGGGGTATGCGGCAGCGCCTCGGTCTCGCCCGAGCCCTGGCGGTGGAGTCGGAGCTCCTTCTCCTGGACGAGCCTTTTAGCGCCCTCGACGTGGAAAGCCGTCGCAAAATACAGGTCGCCCTTTCGGAGGAGCTTCTGCTTCCCGGGCAGACCCTCGTGGCGGTTACGCACGACATACACGACGCGGTTGTCCTCGGACAGCGGCTCTTTCTCTTCTCCAACCGCCCGATGCGTCTCTTGGAGGCGATCCCCCTGCCGGAGGAAAAGGATACCGCGGAGCTCTCCGTGGAGGTCTATCGGCGAATGGTCCAAACCTTGTGAATGCCGGTGCTCTGAAAATCTCGGGGCATGGTCATTTTGGTGATATCCTTGAGCTCTCGCCCCTGAAGCCTCTCCCGGTGGAGACGGAATCCCTTCTTGTTGGTTGAAAAGAGTATCGTCCCCCCTTTGTCGAGAAGCTTCTCACACATCGTGATTAGCCGCACGTGATCCCGTTGAATGTCGAGGTTCCAGTCCATCTTCTTGCTGTTGCTAAAGGTCGGAGGATCGAGAATGATCAGGTCGTAGCGCCGCTTCCCGCTTCCGGCGCCCTCGATAAAGGAGAGGACGTCGTCGGTGATGAGCTCGTGCTCCCTTCCGACGAAGCCGTTTCGCTCCAGATTCTGCCGCGCCCAGTCGGTGTAAGTGTTGGAGAGATCCACGGAGGTGGTGCTCCTCGCCCCGCCGACGGCGGCGTAACAGGTGAAGGTGCCGGTGTAGGAGAAGAGGTTGAGTACTCGCTTCCCTTTGGACCAGATCGCCACCTGACGGCGGAGCTCCCTGTGATCGAGGAAGATCCCGGTGTCGATGTAGTCGGTGAGATTTACCAGGAAGATGAGGCCGTGCTCGCCGATTTCGAGCCAGAGGCCCTCGCGCCCCTGCCGCTCATACTGGCTCTTTCCTCTCTGCCGCTCCCGCACCTTTAGAAAGACCCGCTCCTCCGCCACTGCGAGGGCGTGGGCGGCGGTCACCATCATTTCATCGAGCCACTGCTCGTGCTCCTCGGGATTGCGATCGTGGGGACGGCGAAACTCCGCCATGTGGACGTACCCGTCGTACCAGTCCACGGCGAAAGGCAGCTCCGGAATCTCTTTATGGTAGAGCCGAAAGGCGGTAATGCCGTTTCGGTCCGCCCATTTCCAGAGATGCCGCTTCATCTTTTTGAGTCGGTTCGCAAAAAACTCAGCCTGTTGGCTCATCGGTGTCCGTCATCGGATACCAGGGAGCGCATTCGCATCTTTACCGAGAGAACGGCGTAGCCCGAGGAGAGGTCTTCCTTCTGAACCACCACATCTTCGGGCACCTTGAGTTTTACATTGGTGTAGTTCCAAATAGCCTTAATGCCGCAGTTAATGAGAAGGTCGGCAACGGCCTGGGCGTGGGGAGAGGGGACGGTGAGAATTGCGATGTCCGCCGCCACCTCTTCTACTCGCTGGGGGAGTTCATCCACGGAGTAGACCGGGACTTCGTTAATCGTCCTTCCGATCTTGTTCTTGTCCGGGTCAAAGGCTGCCAGCACCTTCAGCCCGTGCCGCGAAAACTCGGCGTAGCCCATAAGGGCCGTACCGAGGTGGCCGGCGCCAACGAGAATCGCGTTGTGCACCCGATTCCAGCTCAAGAAGCTGTTAATCGCCTGGACGAGCTCGTTCACCGGAAAGCCTATGCGCGGCTTTCCAATGATCCCGGTCACTGCCAAATCCTTGCGTACCTGGATCGGCTCCAGCTCCAACTCTTCGGCAATTACCGTCCCGGAGATGAACTCTCTGCCTTCCCTCTGGGCGGCTTCTATGACGTGCAAATAGGAAGGAAGTCGCTTGATGGTGGGTAAGCTCGCCAGCTTCATAGATTTCATGAACGCGTCCTGTCTCCGGAACCTATCACTTTTAACAAAGGTTGGTTTGCTGGATTCATTTTATTGCAAATACTACGCATCGAATATACCTTGAAAGGCCCGATGACGCAAGATGAGTAAACAATGAGTGACATCGAAGAAGGGAGAGTGGAACGCCTGGTCGCCGGAGGGGCGGGCCTTCTGCGAAGGGAAGGGCCGCCCTGCTTCGTCCGCGGAGTTCTGCCGGGAGAACGCATTCGCTACAAGATCCTCGGTAAGCGGCGAGGGGCGGTCACCGGAGAGCTGGTGGAGCTCCTGGAGCCGTCGCCGCGGCGCGTTTCGCCGCCCTGTCCCTACTACGGTGAGTGCGGCGGCTGCGAGATCCAGGAAATCGCCTATCAGGAACAGCTCAGGCTCAAGCGGGAGATCCTCCTGGAACAGATGAAGCGGATCGGCGGCATCCCGAATCCAAAGGTTGAGGTGACCCGGAGCGGGGCGGCCTACGGCTCCAGGACCCGACTCCGGCTCCACCGGGAGGATAGCGGGAGCTACGGCTTCCGGCGGCGGCGGAGCAGGGAAATCGTACCGGTGGAGCGCTGTATGGTCGCCAGCGAGGCGGTGAACCGGGAGCTCGGCCGCCTCCGGGCGGAGAAGGCAAAGGCCCGAGAGATCGTTCTCGCCGAGCATGACCGCGGCGTTGCGCGCTCGGACCGCCCGGAGGCGGTTCGGGTCACGCTCCTCCGGCGGGGGGTCTGGTTCAGCGGGGCGGGGTTCTTTCAGAGTAATCTCTCCATGTTCGAAGGGCTCCTGCGGGAGCTTCTGAGGCTCGCCGCCTCAGAGCTCCAGAGGGAGGGGACCGGCGGTAGCTACACCCTCTACGATCTCTACGCCGGCACCGGCGCGATAGCCGCCGTCACCGCGGCGGGCCTTCGGGAGCGTGCGGGGGCCGCTCCGGAGGCGGTGCACTGCGTGGAACCCGACGGTGCGTCCGCACGATTCGTCTCCCAAAACCTCGAGGAGTTTTCCCACACTCTCCATGAGGAACCGGTGGAACGCTTTCTCTCCGACCGAAAGCCACCGGAGAGAGAGGCGATCATTGTTGCCGATCCCCCGCGGGCGGGGCTCTCCACAGCGGTTCGGGAATGGCTCCTCCGGGGAGGTCCGAGAACGCTTTTCTACGTGAGCTGTGATCCCGCCACCTTCGCCCGAGATCTCGCTCTCCTTTCCGGTCGGTACACCGCCGAGCGGGTTATTCCTTTCGACTTCTTCCCGCAGACCGCTCACGTGGAAACGCTCTGCCTCCTCCGGCCGAAGGAGAAATCGTGACCGCTGAGCGCTGCTTACGGCCTCCCTGCTCACCGCTGCTCCTGCTCTTCCTCCTCATCGTCCCGGCGATGGCGCTCGGGGCGCAGGAGCCGGGAGCACAAGCCCCGATGGAGCCCTACGAGTTCCTCGGCCGGTTCGTCTCACGGGGAGAGCTCACCGCCCCGCCGACGGCACTGGGTGCCCGTGCGCTTCTACCCTCCGCGGACCGCCGGCTCTACCTGGTCGAGCCCGGGGGAGAGCTTCTCTGGCGCGCCGAGTTGGGGGGCAAGGCGATCGCCCCGGTCACCCCGGCGGCCGCCGGTACCATCGCGGTAGTTACCGACGCCCGGGAGCTCATCCTTCTGGACGGCGAGGATGGGAGAGTTCTCTGGAGAAAACGGATCCCGGGTCCCGATTCTGGGCGGGGAAGGCTCCCGGCGCTTCTAACAAACCGAGAGGGAACGATCCTACTCGCCGAGGGCGACACGCTCAGTTCCTTCAGCCTATCGGGCTCCTTGCTCTGGAAACGGGCACTCCCTTCCCCGCTTTCGACCTCCCCGCTCTCGGCGGCTGACGGCACCGTGCTCCTCGGAACCGAGGAGGGGCGGCTTACGGCGTATAGCGCCGATGGAGCGCTGCGGTGGACCACGCTCCTCGAGGAAGCGGCGACGGATTTGGCGGAACGTGAAGGGCGCTTCCTCGTTCTCCAGGGAGGGCGGGAGCTTCTCCGTTTCGACCCGGAGGGGAGGGAGCTGGGAAAAATTCCCCTATCCACCGGTGCCGGGCAGCTCTCCGGTCCCCTGGAGAAGATCGCCCCGGGTCCCGAGGGGAGGCTCATACTCCTCTCTTCGGCGGGGGGTGTCGTTTCGGTCGATCGGGAGGGAGAGCCGCTCTGGAGCGCTCCCGGGGCCACGGGATTTGCCCCCGCCCCGGAAGGGGTGCTTCTCTCGTTTCCCGGGGGTGAGGGAGAGCTCCGCTCCCATTCGGGGCGGCTGCTATGGGAGCTCGAGAGCGAAGGAGCGATTCACAATCTCCTCTCGCTCCGGGGTTCGATGCTTATCGTCTTCGGCGATTGGGTCGTGAGCTGGTACCGCGGCGGCGAGCGCTCTTCGTCCCGGGAAGCCGGGGACGGCGCGCCCGGTGGCCCCGACGGCTCGCGCCCTCTCCTTGCCCCTGCACCGGAGGGAGAAGGGGATCTTCCGCTCCTGTTCAGGGAGCTCTTTCGCTCACCGAGCCGCCGAGACCGGGAGCAACTGCTTCGTGCGATCGAGGAGCGGGACTCCCGGCATGACCTCGCGGGAGTCTACCGCGGTATTAGGGAGCTTACCCTCGACATAGCTCTCGAACCGCAGCGTCATCCCCGGGGAGGGGAGATTCAGAACGACTTCCCCGATCTGCGGGCGAGGGCGGCGACGCTTCTCGGCGGTTGGGGAGACCTGCCTTCTTGGAACGGGTTGCTCTCTCTCCTCAGGGAGGAACGGGAAGCGCCGGTGGTGCTTTCGGCTCTCCGAGGACTCTCTGAGATCCCCTACGACCGGGAGGGCGCGGCGGCGCTCACCCTGGTGGAGCTTGCCGGACGGTGGGAGGGAGCGGAACGTTTTCCCGAGATCGCCGAAGCTATTCTCGACGTACTCGGCGCCCTTCGCACTGCTCCGGGGACGGCAAGAGGGGAGGCGTACGCCACGATCGCCACCGCCGCCGTGCCCCGCGCCACCAGGGCACGGGCGATGCGGCTGATGAGCTCTCACTTTGAAAACCGGCGCTGATGCACTATAGTAAGGGCATGTTGCCTCGACGCCTTTTCCTTCTATTCTCCCTCTTCCTTATTCCGTTTCGCCCCGTTTTTGCTCAGGATGTGGACGTGGACCGGGAGGAGCTCGAGTCCCAGGCGGAGGCGGTCATCGAATTCGAGAATTACGAGGGTACGGAGGAAGAGGTGAGCAGCGCCGGAGAAATTCGGGGGATCGGCGAGACGCTCGCTCGAGATATCGCTCCGGAAGGGGGGAGCACCGCCGAGTACTTCGATCGGTACACCCTCTTCCGCGGTCTGGATCCGACGGACCCGGAAGGATTGGATGCGGACGTCCTCTCCATTAACGAGAACGCCACGGTCAACCACATCGACAACGTCCGGAGAATCATTTCCGGCTATCTTACGGACGCTTTTGCCTACGACAGCAGTGACGCGGATCTCATTGCAGAGCTCACCACCATTTACAACGCCGTCTATCGCGGAAACCTTCAGTTCTTCTCCGGCCGATACAAGCGGATCGTCTCCGACTACCTCACCCCGGAAGCGGCGGGGATTTCCACCAACTACGCCGACTGGCCCGGAGAGACTCAGCTCGTTATCCCCTTGAGCAGCGGCCGAGAGGCCGGAGACCTGGATGCCGTCAGCCCGCTGCAGCTCTCGGATCCCGCGGTTATCGAGGATCTCAGACAGCGCCGGGACATGGGAATCGAAACCCGGAAGGCGATGATAGCGTTTATAGAGCGGGTTATCGAGGAGCGACGGGAGGCGGTCGAGGAGGAACGGGAGCAGATCGAGGAAGAGCGGGAGCAGATCGAGGAGCGCCGAGAGGAGATCGAGGAGGAGCGTGAGGAGATCGCCCGGGAGGAGCCGGAGGAGCCCGACGAGCCCGAGGAGCCGGTAGAACCGGAGGAGCCGGCCGAGGAGCCGGCCGAGGAGCGGGAGGCTGAGGAGGAGGCTGAACCCGCCGAAGCAGCGGAGGAAGCCGAAGAGGAGGATTCCGAACAGCGGACCGCCGAGCTAGACGAGGAAGAAGCGGAGCTCGACGAGCGAGAAGCGGAGCTCGATGAACGGGAGGAGGAGCTCGAAGAGGAGGAAGAGGAGGTCGAGGAGCTCACCGAGCGGGCACAGGAGCTCTATGAGGAGACCTCGGAGGATCAGGAAGAGCTGATCGAGGAGGAGGGGAGACAGGAGGAGGCCGCCGCGGCGGAGCCGGTGCTCTTATTCCTCGTGGAAGGTGACGGCGAAGCGGGCCGCCTCGCCCTCGTGGATAGGCGGAACGGAGAGATCCTGAGTGAATACGAAGGAGCGCCCCTGCGCAGGGGAGCGTTCCCGCGCTATCGGGGCGGTATCGTCGCGATAGAGCAGAGCAATGGCGAGGAGAGCCGAGCCCTGCTTCTCGATGAGGAGAGCCTGGAGTCGGTTCACGCTTCAGAAGGCGTCGTCCATCGGGGTACAACCGTTACGGTCGCCGGTGAGGCGCTCTACATGGTGCTGCGGGAGGAAGGAGCCTGGAAGATCGGCCGTTTCTCCGAAGAGCTGGAAATTCAACGGAGCTCCGTGGTCGCCGTGCACCCGAATACGGATATCGTTCTTTCCGGTGGAACGCTTCTCGCCCAGAATCCTCGGGGCCGAGTGCTACTGCTGGACGCTCGGGAGCTGCGCGTTACCAGGTAGTCGCTGTCTAACTTAAGGAGAATCGAGATGTCTCAACTCACCCCATTCGAGGGAAGAACCGTGCAGGTGGTTCGGGACCTGAGTCCTGACGAGCAGCTGTACCTCTATGAACAGGCGCGGCGCATTAAGCGTGCCACTCTAACCAGCGAGAAGGCCGCGGACCTCGAAGCCTTCAGGATCAACGATCCCGACGCGGCCTTCTATCTCTTCTTTATGGAGGACTCGACGCGAACGAAGGAGTCCTTCCGAAACGCCGCCAAGTTTCACGCTCTTCGGGTCAACGATTTCGATGCGAAGACTTCCTCCTTTCAGAAGAAAGAGTCCATCACGGATACCGTGAAGATGCTCGTAGGGTACGCCGAACGGTCCATTTTCGCGATTCGAACCTCTATCGAAGGAACCTGCCGCTGGCTCGAGGAGGCGATCGGCGCATATAGTGAACGATCCGGGAAGCCGCGCCCCGCCTTTATCAACGCCGGTGACGGGCGCCACGAGCATCCTACCCAGGAGTTTCTCGACGAGTTCAGCTTCCTCGAGCAGCGAGGCTGGAAGCGGGACCACATGCACATCGCTCTGGTCGGTGACCTGTTCCACGGAAGGACGGTCCATTCAAAGGTGGACGGGTTGCGCATTTTCAAGGAGGTAGAGGTTGACCTCGTGGCACCCTCGGAGATGGCGATGCCGCCCCACTACGTCGAGCGTATGGAGGAACTCGGCTACGAGGTGCGAGGATTCGAGAGCATCGAGGAGTACCTCTCCCAGGGGCGGTTAGCTTCGACCTGGTACTTCACGCGGCTGCAACTCGAGCGCATGGGGGAGCGACTCCTCGATCGGGTGGAGGAGCTGAGAAGAACCGTTACCTTTCGGCGGGAGTTTATGGATCGGGTTAGCTCGGAAACGAGGTTCTATCATCCTCTACCACGGCACGGGCAGTTTCCCACGATTCCGTCTTTTCTCGATAGTACTCCCCTCAACGCCTGGGATCAGCAGTCTATGAACGGTTACTACACCCGAATAGCCCTTATCGGGATGGTCGCCGGCCGCCTCGGCGCGGACTTCCAGGGGGAGCCTCGTCTGATGCCGGAGTATCGGGATGATTTTGTTCAGGAGGTCTCCTCCCGAAAGCGGCGCAAGCCGGAGTACAAAGTTGGTATTAAACCGGTAGAATCGGGAATCGTCATAGACCACATAGGGAAGGGAAGAACCCCCGAGGAGATCTGGGATCAAATCGACAAGATTCGAAGAATTCTCTCCCTCCACTGCGTTAGTTCCCACGGTGTCTATACCTCCCATTCCGACGATAGTCACAAAGGAATTATCTCCCTTCCGGACTGGCGGGTCTTCGACGACAGGCAAATGAAGATTCTCGGAGCCGTAGCGCCGGGGTCCACGCTTAACGTCGTTCGACTAGGGCAGGTGGAGCAGAAGTTCAGAATGAGCATGCCGCCGCGAATATACAACCTTCCCGAAACCGCCTGTACGAACGAGGCGTGTATCTCCAGCCCCGATCACAACGAGGTTCCTACGGCGGAGTTCTTTCAGACCGGGGCGCAGAGGTATACGTGCAAGTTCTGTGAGCGCCCGCACAGTTTCGAGGAGATCTGGCTCTGAGGAGTGGAGCGGCGCGGAGGCGCCTCTATCGGCGCCGAAAAAGCCTCTTGAAGAACCCCGTGATCGCCTTCCAGATTCTCGCAAAGAAGCCGGGATTCCTCAGATGCTCCAGGCGGTCATACGCCTCGGCGAGCTCGTCCGCCGTGAGCGCCTTGCGGTGGGTATTCTCCTCGAGTTCCATTTCCAGAAGCTCCGCCTCCTCCGTTTGATCCACCAGTCGGGCGGCGATGGTCGTCCACCCGAGGAGCTTGGCGGCTTCCAGGCGGCGGTGTCCCGCGATGAGCTCGTGTCTCTCGTTAATGAGAATCGGGTTCATAAGCCCGTGGGTCTTGAGGCTCTCGGCCAGGGGTCTCAGGTCGCCGAGACTCTTGCGAACCCGGCGGCGAACAACTACGGAGTTGATATCGATCTGCATATCAGACGCTAATCCAGAAGCGGATTGCCCTCCTCTTGGTCAGGAATCGTAGCCGAGCCTCCGGGTCTGCCGGGGGATAGATCATCCCGGGAGAGTGAGAGATCGAGGTCGAGGCGGAACCGCTCCTCCGTCTCCGGGTCGGAGCTTCGGGTCTCCTCTATCGGCGTAGCGAGAGGAAACGCTCCGAGGGAGAAGGATGCGTTGTTCAAGTGGTTCTTGAGCCGGTTGACGAGCTCCGGCCGCTGTTCATCCTCGAACTGCTGGAGCTGGTCAAATCGGGTCGGCTCTGTCCCGGCGATAAAGATTTCGTCTACAACCTCCCCGCGGTAGGTGGCCGGAGGAAGGAGGCCGGAGCGGGCGGTCACGGGAACCTCCACGATTCCGTCGGGCTGGATGAACTCCCGCTTCGGGAGCCCCTCGTGGATCTCCTTCATATACTTGCCCCAGACCGGTCCTGCGGTTACCGCTCCGGTTTGGTTAACCCCGAGGGAGTTGCCGCCACCCCGGTCGAATCCCATCCAGATCGCCGTGGTGTAGTAGGGGGTGAAGCCGACGGTCCACGCGTCCGCCCAGTTCTGGGTGGTCCCGGTCTTTCCGGCCATGGGCTGGTCGAAGCCTCCCGCCGCGGTTTCGGCGTAGCGCAGCGTTCCGGATTCCACCGTCGACTGGAGCAGGTCCGTCATGACGTACGCCGCCTCCTCGCTCAGGATTCGCCGCTCCTCCGAACGCTCCCGCTGCTCCTTACGAAGCTCCGCCTCCGGTTCCAAGACGATCCGACCGTTCCGGTCCTCGATGTACCGAATGGCGATGGGCTCCACCTCCTGGCCCCGGTTGGGAAAGGTGGCGAAGGCGCGAGCCATCTCTATCGGGGCGGCTTCTACGATACCGAGCCCCACGGGGTATTTTCGCACCAGGTTTCGAGACTCCATTTCACGCTCCGGAATCCCGAGAAGGCGCGTCGCGGTCTCCAGGGCATCTGAGAAACCGACCCTATCGAGAACCTTCAGGGAGGGAACGTTCATGGAGTGGGCGAGGGCACGACGAACGAGCACCGGCCCTTCCCACTCGCCCCGATAGTTTTCCGGGGTATAGGGGCTGCCGTCATCGTTCCAGAAGACCACCGGAGAGTCGTAGAGCATGGTGGCAGGGGTGATAACGCCTTGCTCGATGCCTGCGGCGTAGTAGAGGGGCTTAAAGGAGGAACCCGGTTCCACCTTTGCATCCACGGCGCGATTGAACTGGTTGCGACTCTCGAAGCGGCTGCCCCCGACCATGGCGAGGATATGTCCCGTTTCGTTCTCGATCGTTATGAGCGCCCCCTCCACGGTGGTGCGCTGACTTTCCCGCTCTCGCCGCAGATGGGCGATTCGCGATATCTGCCGCAGGGGAGTCTCCTCCTCGGTTCCGAACATGAGCGTCACTACGTCGAGAATGGGATTAATCTCCCGCTGAAAGACCTTGCGGGCGTTCTGCTTCTGCTTGGCGTCGCCTACGTGTATGCTCTCGATGTTGAAGCCCAAGGAGAGAAGGTCGATTATTGGAACGAGCTCATTCCCATAGTCCGCCCGACTGCTCGTGTTCTCCTGGTAGATGGAGTTCGCCTCGGTGATGCCCTCCTGCATGTAGCGGTCCGCGGCAAACTGATGGTCGAGATCCAGGGTGGTGTGAACGACAAAGCCGTCCCGGTTGACATCGAGACTCCCGAGGAGGAGCTCGTTTTCGAGCTGATACCGAACGTACTCACTGAAGTAGGGCGCCTTGTCCTCCCGCTCGAAAAAAGCGGTGGAGGTGCTCGCCCGGGTAAAGTCGTAGCTGTTCCAGTACTCCGTAAAGGAGTCATCCACCTCTTCCTGGGTGGCGTAGCCCCGCTCAACCATTTGGTTGAGAATGGTGCGCTGCATCTCCTTCGCTCGATTCGGATTCCGGATTGGGGAGTAGAGGGAGGGATTGGCGAGCTGAATCACCAGCATTACCGACTCCGCGACCGTAAGCTCTCGGGCGGTGTGGCCGAAGTAGAACTGGCTCGCCGCTTCCACGCCGTAGTTGCCGTGACCGAAGAACATGGTATTGAGATAGCGCTCGAGGATCTCGTACTTCGTCCAGTTGCGCTCGATTTGCAGGGCCCACCAGAGCTCCCTGAGCTTTCGGGTTACGGAAAACTCCGAGCGGTCGGCGTAGAGGTGACCCGCGAGCTGCTGGGTGAGAGTGCTCCCTCCCGAGACATACCTGTTCGTCAGGAGGTTCCACGCCGCCCGAGCAGTACCCTGAAAGCTGAACCCGTGGTGCTCGAAGAACGTGCCGTCCTCTCGGGTAACGAGGGCGTATATAAGATGTCGAGGAAGCTCGTCGATGGAGACGAGCTCTCGGTTTTCGTCGGAAAAGAACTCGGTGATGAGCTCGCCGTCACGATCGAGTATTTGTGAGGGAAGAGACGCGGCCCGATTGGTACCGTACGCTTCGAGCTGCCGCACGTTCTGAACCGAGGCGAGGGCAAAGCCCGTCAAGATGCCCGCGGCGATTGCACAAATACCGGCGAATCCCAGAAGCGAGTACAGAACGACGCGCTGCCTTTTTGTCAACGCCATGGCGCACAGAGTATGGCTCTCAGAGGTCCTTTGTCAAGATAAGCTGCGGTCCTGGAGGAAGTTACCGGGAGCGATCTTGGACAAAAAAAAGCCGGCCCCGAAGGGCCGGCTGTCGGCATCGGCACATAATAGTAAACTGGGAGGGGAACTATTAAAATACCGACACCTTATTTATCGTCATGTTCTCTCCATGGTTTAGTTTTCCTGCAAAAAAACGTCCAGGTCAAGGCTTAGTTCGTAGGTTCTTCCTGCTCTTAAGGTAATAGTACGCTGCGCCGTATATCCACCGAGCTGCAAGAGGATCAGATGCTCACCCACCGGCAGCTCGGCACTGCCGTCTGCATGGTCCAAGGGGTTGCCGTTTACGTAGAGCTCGACTTCACTCGGGAGGCTAATGCGAACCTCCGTGGTGCGCTCTCGCAGCTCCAGTCGAACGGTGCTGATCTCTCCCGGCTCCACCGCAAAGGTCGCCTCCGCGGGAAGGTATCGGTCGCTCTCTACCCGTATTCGGTGGAGACCGACGGAGAGAAAGTGAATTACCTCCGCCCCGGAGACCGCTTCTCCGTCGATAAGGAGCTCCGTCTCTCCCTCGTCCAGGGATACCGGAGTTCCCGTCCGCTCCTTCAGGAGCTGCACCCTCGCTCCGCCCCGATCAGCTAGAACCGGACGAACGGTAACGAGAAACTCACCCCGTTCTATCCCCGAGGGAAGCCCCTTCATCCGCGGCCAGAAACCTATGGTGAGCGGGCGTTCGTCGGCGAGGGAAACCGCCGAATCCAGTACCCGCGTATCCGCCTGCCGGTGGAACGCTACACCGTTTCTGAGAGGGACGCGGTAGTAGAAGCGATTCGCGCCCTGGAGCTCCTCCTCCAGGAGGAGCTCTCCGGATATGAGGGTCGCTCCCTCGCCGGGGAAGCCGGAATCTGCGTGATGAATCGTCACCGCCACGGAAAAAGGCTCTCTTACCGCCGCCGCGGGTGGGCGGATTTCCAGCTCCACCCCTTCCAGAAAGTCGTAGGGATCTATTCTGGAGATGAAGAGGACGTCCCCGAGCTCTAAGGGCGTGGCAATTCCCTCCTTGTGTTCCGGGCCGACCCGGACGAGAGCCTTCGGATTCCCGCGAAACTCCTCCGCGCTCACCACCGTGAGGGGTATCAGGAGAAGAATCAAGCTGACGAGGGTCGCATTCTTATACAGCATCCTACTCCGAAATCAGCGGCAGGAGCTCCAAAGGGTCAAAGAGCTGCTCACCCTGAGCGATCTCGAAATGGAGGTGTGGACCTGTAGAAATACCGGTATTTCCCACCTTACCAACCATAGTACCTGAAAGAACCTCCTGCTTCAACGTCACGGTCACTTCCGAGAGGTGGGCGTAGGTTGTGGTGTACCGACCGGCATGCTCTATAACCACGTAGGCTCCCAAAATACCGTTTCGACCGATCTCGACAACCTCCCCGGCGGCGGCGGCGTACACTCCGGTTCCTCGGGTGGCACGGAGGTCCACGCCCCGGTGAAAAGAGCGGTGTCCGAACACCGGGTGAATCCGATAGCCGAAGGGGCTGGTAATCTCGGCCGCTTCGAGGGGCATCCGGAAGAAGGAGCCGAGAAAGTGCTTCTGCTCCGCCGCGGAGAGGCGCTCCTCCGGAAGGAAACGGAAGCGCACGGGTTTCTCCTCGACGACTACCGTAAAGGGTTCCGCATGAGCGAGCTCTTCCGTACGTTCATGGGTGAGAAGGCGCTCGAACCGGCTCGCCGGTTCCTCAGGCAAAAAGAGCCCCGGAAGCGAGGGTATGAGTACGCTCTCCCGCCCTTCGGGAATCTCGGTATCCGGAAGCCGGTTAAGGGTCGCCAGGCTCTCCGCGGTAAGCGTGAATCGCGCCGCCACCGCCGTGAGCGAGCGCTCCCCCCGGAGGCGGTACTCGTAGATTCGCAGAGAGGGGAGGCGCTCCCCCTGGGCGGCGGCGCGGTGGTATCCCTCGATAGCGCTCTGGTGCTGCAAAAAGAGGGGATCGCTTCGGTCCGGCCGGAGAATGGCGGGGTAGGGCGATCGAGCCGGTAAGGGCCCGGGGATCAGGGTAAGGAAGAGAAGTATTGGTAACACTCGACGGAGGAGCGCCCTCATACTCTCCTTTTCGGCGCCAGGGCAAGTCCCGTAAGAAAAATAGCGATAAGAAGCACCAAAACGGCGGCCGGAAAGCGCTGAAAGGCGAGAAGCCGCACCCCGAGGTAGACCGCCGAGAGGGTGGTAACCGTCAGCGCCGCCTTTGCCAGGAGATGGCGTCCCTGCCGCCGACGGAGGATTGCGCGAATGGTGCCGAAGAGCGTTCCGCCAACCACCAGAACGATAACAACTCCCGTGAACAGCGTGCGATGATAGGTGGCGAGATACCAGAGCGGTATAACGATCGCTCCTGAGATGAAAATGATAGCCCCGAGGAGCGGAAGGACCCCGGCGATCAGTCCGAAAAGATGGCGATATCCCTCCAGGACCCGCCGCAGGAGGATTCCTCGGTACCCGGATGCGAGAGATTCAGGGCGTTGAGACAAACGCTTCCTCCTCTTCATTCAACAGCTCGAGCTGCCGCTGATACTCCCGTGCGGCCTCCTCGTCTCCAACCTCTCGGGCGAGCTCCGTCAGCACCCGGAGGTTTCGTCGCGTCTCCTCGAACTGGTTCAGAGCTATGGTGACCCGGGTCGCCCGTTGCAGATAGTCGTACGCCTTATCACTATCCCCGGCCCGCCGGTGGAGAGAGCCCAGGGCGAAGAGATCCTTGGCGATGCCCGGAGAGTTCTCCGCCCGCTTGTCGTAGGCGAGGGCAGCCTCGGCTTCCGCAACCGCCGCTTGGAGGTTCTCCCGGCGGCTCTCCACCGCCGCGAGCATATAGTGGTTCGAGGCGAGCTCCGCCCAGGCACGAGCCTCTTCGTTCTGCTCCGCCGCGCCCCGCAGGAGCTCCGCCGCCTCGTCGAGCTCACCTCGCCGCAGCTGGACAACCGCCAGGTTGTGCCGCACGATCGGGTCAGCCGCGAGCTGCTCAGCGGCGATTACCGCTTGCGCCTTCTCGAGCTCGGCGGCGGCGAGATCGGTCTCATCTCGGTAGAGGTAGAGCTCAGCGAGGTTGGAGTGCGCCTGTACCAGCGCCTCCGGGGCGTCGTGGCGCTCTGCAACCGCCCGGGCTCGCAGGAAGTTGCTTTCCGCCGCCTCGCTCCTTCCCACGGCAAGGTAGACCCTGCCGATGGAGTTGTGGTTACTCGCAATGCCCGGCTGATTGTCTACGGTGGTGTTTTCCTCGAGAGCGAGCTCGAAAAGGCGGAGTGCCATATCGTACTCGGCGTCGTTGAAATGGGCGTTACCGAACTCCACGTAGCGGCTCGCCCGGTTTCGCGTATCGTAGACCGCCTCCGGGGGATCCGGGGCGGAGGAGCAGCCGGCGAAACCGATAATAGCGGCCCCGAGCAGCAGGAGTAATAGCGTCCCGGAACCCGGGAAAACGCGGCAGGTGTGGTCAAAGGAGCATCGGCGGGCCATCTAAAACTCCGTCTCCCGATAACTCTGAAAGGTCGTCGGCTGCTCGAGTTGCGGGGTAATGCCTCCCCGGAGGAGCGGGTTGTTGCTCAACCCCTCGAGGACGTCCTGCCCGGTTTGGACCGCCTCTCGGCCCTCCGCCAGGAGGGCGGCGATTTGCGGTGTCTGGCTGTTGACGAAGCCCGAGAGATCCTCCACCTCCGAGGCGCTCCGGTTCATGCTTACGAGAATCGCTTCGATCTGGTCATAGAGGGCGTTGTTGTCATCCAGAATTGTGGCGACGGAGCCCTTCGGGTCCAGGAGCTTCGGTATGATACCCGTGGGGTCGGCAAACTCCGCGGAGGCGAGGGCGGCGTTGTCGAGAATGACATTGGTTCGCTCGGTGGTCTCCTCCAGCGTGGAGTCCACCTCTACCATTAGGGCGTTGAGATTGGCGAGCATCTCGCCTAGGGGACCTTCGTCCCGTCCCGCTAGGGCGCTGTTCACGGTGGCCAGAGTTACTTCGACCTCCATGAGGACGCTGTTCACGTTGGCGAGAATCGGGTCTAACTGCTCGATCAAGCCACCTATGGCGTCGGAGGAGCGAGGCACGTCAACCTTTCCTTCCGCGACCAGGCGCCTCCCTTCTTCGATACTAAGGGAGGGAATAAAGGCGCCCTCCGGCAACGGCTCCGTCGGCTCCACACCCTGGTGAAAGAGGAGTCCGCCACCGATTCCGATGGGGTTGCTGGTTAGCTGGAGGACGCTGTTCGCGTAGACTCGGTCCACGTAGGTGTCCTCGATGTAAAAGTCCACCTCGACCCGGTTGTCCTCTGAGAGGGAGATCTCCGTGACCCTACCGATCTCGAAGCCCCGAAAGGTGACCGCCATGCCGATGCTGAGACCGCCGGCGGAGTCGAACTCACTCTCGTAGTAGTAGTTCTTGGCAAACCATCGCTGATTCACCCCCATAAGAACGAGTATGGCGATGACGAAGGCGAGGGCAACGAGAATAAAGACACCGACAACCTGATGGGCAAAGCGTATGCGAAACTTCATTCTGCTGAAAGTCTATGTGCTCCCCGAAAGGGAGTCAATCTCACCAGCTCTTCCGAGATGTGGTGGGCGCGGTTAGAACGAGAAGGGATCTTCATTCTCGTCTCCGAGAAGCTCGAGAATGTCCGTATCGTAGCTCGAGCTCAGATTGAGGACCTCCGCGAGGATCTTCCGTACCCGCTGAGATTCGGTCTTTACGATGTTTTCCATGCTATCGAAGGCGAGGACTCGCCCGCGGTCGATGACGATGACATAGTCGGCGAATCGGGAGGCGAGGCGAGCGTTGTGGCTGCTTATGAGCAGTGTCCGTCCTTCCCGTTTGAGGCGCTGTATCACCTCACTGATTCGCTCCACCGCCTCGGAGTCCAGGGATGTGCTCGGCTCGTCCATGAAGATGAGTGTCGGGTTGAGTACCAGGGCGCGAATAAAGGAGGCGATCTTTCGCTCTCCCAGAGAGAGGGAGGCCGGCCGGAGAGAGAGGTCCTCGGAGAACTGGGTGAGATCTATCAACCCTTGGATCCGCCGCCGCACTTCCTCCGCCGAGAGCTCCGGGTAGTGGTACTGCAGGGGGAGTGCGAGATTCTGATAGACCGTAATGTTCTGCCAGAGGGCGGCGTCTTGAAAGACGAAGCCGTGGTCTCTGCGCATCTCCCGGATTTCCTTCTCTCGCATTCGGGCGAGGTCCTTACCGCCGAAGCGCACTCTTCCGGTGTCAGACGGTATAATGCCCGCTGCGCACTTGAGGAACATCGATTTTCCCGAGCCACTGGGCCCCATAATAAAGGTCGTGGCGTTCCGGGGAATCTCGGCGTTGACGCCTTCGAGAATGGTGGCATCTTCTATTGTGAGTCCAACATCCTCGAGGGAAATAACCGAATCCATTCAATTCGCCTCTAAACGTAGTAGACCAGGGTTAGAATCGCGTTAGCAATGATCAGCAGCATAAACCCCTGACCCACAGCCTTAATAGCGGTCTGCGGAACCTCCGTGGAGGAACGCTCTACCTTGAAGCCGTAGTATGTTGCTACGGTGGAGATGATCGCGCCAAAGACGACGCTCTTAATGAGGGAGGAGACGACATCCACTGGAGCGAGTGCCCCGAGAAGACTGGAGAAGTAGTCAACGAACCCCACGGCTTGGACGAACTGTGTCAGGAAGTAGCTTCCTAAGAGCCCGAAGATATTGAAGTAGAGATTGAGGAAGAGCACCGAGACGGTTACACCGATAAACCGCGGCACCACGAGGTAGTTGATCGGGTTGATTCCCGTGGCTACGTACGCCTCGATTTCGTGGTTTATCACCATGTTTCCGAGTTCCGTGGCGATTGCCGTTCCGGAGCGGGCGGTGACGATAAAGGCGGTAAGAATCGGTCCGAGCTCCCGAGTAATGACGGTAATGAGAATCGCGTAAATGAGGCTCCCCTGACCGAACTGCGGGAGCAGTGAAACACCTTGAATGATGATAATCGCTCCCAGGGCGAGGGCGAGAACGGCGATCACCGAGAGCGCCTCTACGCCGGTAAAGAGAATCTGAAAGGTGAGCACTCGGCGGGAGCGTTTCTGCCGCAGGTAATTGAACGTTTCCTTGAGGATCTCGTAGAAGAAGCCCATTGCGTAGGCGAAGCTCTGAGCCCACAGAATTGCCTTGCGTCCGATCCGTTCATGTAGCGCCGGCGATACTGCCATACTAAGGATAGTAGGACAGGCAACGATAATTAGGCAACTTGATTTTTCCGAGACCCTCCGATAGAGTTTTACCGGAGGAGTTTAGCGTGTGCCCAGGGCAATGAGCTTCAATCCCAACTCCGTCATTTACTTCCAAGGCGACGTGGGGGACCGAGTCTTCATTCTCAAGTCAGGGCGGGTGAGCCTGAATTCCAAGGACATCGAGACCGGGGAAGAGGTCCACGACCTGATTCAGACCGGGGAGTTCTTCGGCGTCAAATCCGCCCTGGGGAAGTTCCCCCGGGAAGAGAATGCGGTGGTCCTCTCGGAAGCGCAGGTCGTCGTCTTTACCGTACCCGAGTTCGAGCAGCTGGTAAGCAACAACACCAGGATCATTATGAAGATGCTCAAGGTGTTCTCCAACCAGCTGCGCAGAATCCACGGCAAGGTAAGCTCCCTCCTCAATACGGGCAATCAGACCGACCCGGAGGCGGGGCTCTTTCAGATCGGTGAGTACTACATGCGCAAGAAGGACTACACCCATGCGCGCCACGCCTTTAACCGCTATTTGGAGATCTATCCGAGGGGCTCCTACGTGAACCCCGCCAGAGAGTACCTCGACAAGGCGGAGAGCTTTCTTCAGAAATACGGTGACGGTCAGGGACCCGGCGCCGGAAGCGTGGGAGGAAGCAGCGCCAAGAGCACCGGTGCTCGACAGGGGAAGGAGCTCAACGAGGATGAGAAGCGGTACTATAACGCCGTGAGCCTCGAGAGCAAAGAGCATTATCAGGAAGCGCTCGATGAGTTTCGCTCACTGGCGGAGGAGGCGAGTTCCGAGGATATCCGTATAAAGACACTCTACGAGATCGGCCGTTGCCTCTTCTTTCTCAAGGACTACACCGGGACGGTCAAACACTTTTCGAACTTACTGCAGAAATTTCCCCGAATCGGTGAAATTAACGATATCCTCTTCTACATTGGTAAGAGCTATCATGAAGCGGGAGACCAGGAACGGGCACGTACCTTCTATGAGCGCGCGCTGAGCATGGGGACGCCGAGCCAGTCAGTCACCAGAAGGGTGAATAGCGAGCTCAGGAAGCTCTCGTAAGGAGATCGCTTGTCGAACTTAAACCTCGCGGCGTTCGAGCGATTCGCCGTGACATACAAGAAAAACCAACTCATCTTCTGCGAGTACGAGCCGGGGGATACCTTCTACCTTATTCAGGAGGGGAGGGTGCAAATCTCCAAGATCCTCGGAGATATAGAAAAGACTATCGACATTCTCCACCCCGGGGAGATCTTCGGGGAGATGGCGATTCTCGAGGAGGCGCCCCGCTCCGCCTCAGCCATCGCTTTAGACGACGTAAGGGTCCTGGAATTCAACCGGGCGAACTTCGAGATTCTCCTCACCGGCAACCCGCAAATCGCCCTCAAGCTCCTGCGCCTTTTTGTTAAGCGCATCTATGACCAGCGCCGACGATTCCTCATTCTCACCCTCGACGATATTCAGGCCCGGGTAGCCGACGTCTTCCTTATGCTCGACGAAGGTACCACCGGTAACACGACGGAGGAAGATGATGACAAACGGGTCTTCAATGTATCCTCCGACGACATCGCCCATTGGGCGGGCTTGAGCCCGGAGAAGTGCCGGCAGGTCATAAACAACTTCGTTAACCAGCACCGCCTGGAGGTGGATAGGGACCGAATCGTGGTAACCAACATCCACGATCTCCAGCGGCTGGTGGCCTCTAAGCGAAAGCAGTAGCTACGCCTCCGGTGGTGGCCCCAAAGGCGATAGTTCCGAGCTTGCCGCCGGCGCCGCAACGAGCGCCCCGACAAAAGTAAGACCGAAGAGCGTCGCCGTCATCGCCGTAAGCAGGAGAAACCCGGCCCACCGCGGGATTGCAGACTGTCGCATACAGTAGGTCTTTACCGGGAATTCCCAGTTGTCAAATTCCCTTCCTCCCCGGCCTCAACTCCCTATCAGATCACCGCTATTGAGTTCTGTGCAGAGGAGAATCCTGCTTCCGTCATCGTTGCCTCTTGGGAACCAGTAGACCTGCTCGGTGGCTTCGCCGTCTTCGGCGGTGGCGGTTTTTGAGAAGACCGTCTCGTCCGTCCCAAAGTGCAGAACCGTTTTCATAAGGAACTCCTATACGAAAAGGGTACAGCCGTCTCAAAATGTAGGGTGCGAATGCTGCGGCTTCAAATAAGTTAAATAGTAAGAAAAACACCTTGAAAGAGTGCGCGGTTAGGTATCGCTGTTTGCAGTCACCGTATTGACAATCGATCGAATTCGCAGAAACTTGTGCAGCAATGCCGCATACGGTGTGCGGTATTCCTTCGTTCGATATTTCAAAAAGGACCGAGTGAGATCTATGAGCACCAATAATCACAAAATCCTCCTGGTCGAAGACGAGGCCATTATCGCCATGAGCGAGAAGCGCGCTCTCGAAGAGTATGGTTACACCGTGGTCCTGGCGCACTCTGGCCTCGGGGCGATTAAGGCGGTGGAGCAGGACTCCGAGGTAGAGCTTATTCTCATGGATATCGACCTCGGTAGCGGCATGGACGGGACTGAAGCCGCAGAAGCAATTCTCTCTCTACGGGATCTTCCGATCATCTTTCTCTCCTCCCACACTGAGCGGGCGGTGGTGGAGAGGACCGAAGGCATAACCTCCTACGGCTACGTGGTCAAGAACTCTGGTATCACGGTACTCGATGCGGCGATTAAGATGGCCTTTCGCCTGTACGAGGCCCACCGAAGCATCAAGACGAACAACATGCAACTGGCAGCGTCCAACGAGCAGCTCCGTGAGACCAACGAGGAGGTAACACGGTGGCAGACTCTTCTGGAATACATCGTCTACCACGACCGCAGCGCTATCGCCGTCCTCGACAAGGATTTGATATTTCGGTATGTGAGCCGCCGTTTTCTGGAGGATTACGGCATCGAGGAAGGTCTCATTGGCAGCCACCACTACGACGCTGTCCCGGAAATCCCCGAGAAGTGGCGCACCGTGCATCAGCGGGCTCTCCAGGGGGAGGTGCTCCGATCTGACTTTGACACCTTTGAGCGCGAGGACGGACGAGTCGATTTCGTCACCTGGGAGTGTCGACCATGGTACGACGTCAACGGCTCCGTTGGAGGTATCGTACTTTACACCGAAGTGATAACCGAGCGAGTGACAAATGAGCGACAGTACCGGCTCTTGGCGGACAACGCCACGGACCTGGTCTACCGGTACCAGCTTGTTCCGGAGCCGGCGTTCACCTACGTGAGTCCATCAGCTACGGCGGTGACCGGCTACACCCCGGAGGAGCACTACGCGGATCCGGAGCTCGGTTCTAGGCTGATTCATCCCGAAGACCGGCAGGTCCTTTCCGCACTAGCTACCGATCCCGAATCGGTGGAAAACCCCGTCATTCTGCGCTGGATTACGAAAGACGGAAGCGTAATCTCGGCGGAACAGACCTATACGCCCATCTACGACGATAATGGAACGCTCATAGCTTTGGAGGTAATTGCTCGAAACGTTACTCCACGGCAGCTCGCGAAAGAGGAGCTCCAAAGGAGCGAGCGGCGGTACAAGACCCTGGTCGACAATTCTCCCGATATTATCTATCTCTTCGGCACCAAGAGCGGCGGGATCTTCTGGTCCAAGGCCACCCGCCGGATACTCGGGTTCGACCCCGAAGATGTTCTTCGGGACCCCTTTCTCTGGAATCGGTCGGTACATCCCGAAGACAGGTCCAAGGTAGAAGACGCTATCGCCCGGGCCACTGCGGGGGAGTCGTTCAACATTGAGTACAGAATCAGATCCGCCGATGGAGAGTGGATCTGGCTTCGGGATCGGTTAATCGACCGGTGGGATACCGACGAGGAGTTCGTTATCCAGGGCCATGCCGAGGACATAACACAGCAAAAGGTCGCCGAAGAGCAGGTGCTCGAGTACCAGTGGCGCCTGGAGAGCATTTTGGAGGGGGCACAAGTCGGCACTTGGGAGTGGAATGTCCAA
>JBKHED010000004.1:0-119307 GCA_046540995.1 Spirochaetaceae bacterium
CCGCAGGACGCCGAAGGGTTCTACGAGTTCCGCCGGGCCTACGAGAAGGCGCTGGAAGGTAGGCCCTCGGGACGGGTCATTATCGATTCCTATGTTGAGCTCGCCGAACGGCACAACTTTCCGGACAGCTGGACAGAGGCGTTTCTCCACTCCATGGAGATGGACTTGGTCAAGAAGCGGCACCTAACGATCCAGGAGTCCCTGGAGTACATATACGGCTCTGCAGAGGTCATCGGCCTCTTTATGGCTAAACTGATGCAACTTCCCGAGCACTCCTACCGCGCCGCGCAAATGCTCGGCCGGGCGATGCAGTACATTAACTTCATCCGAGATATTGACGAGGACAACGAACTGGGACGGACCTACCTCCCTCTTTCCGAGTCGAACCTACCGGATTTGACGGTGCAAACGGCCCGTGAACATCCGAGCGAGTTCCGGTCGTTCTTGTCGGCCCAACTCGAACGGTACCGGCGCTGGCAGGCTGAGGCGGAGGAGGGGTACCGGTTTATACCGAAGCGGTACCTCGTGCCGATTAAGACCGCCGGTGACATGTACAACTGGACCGCCGCGACGATTGCGACGGATCCCTTCGTAGTCTATAGTCGAAAGGTCAAGCCTCGCCGAGGGAGAATTCTTGCCCAGGTAGTGAGAAACGCTCTCACGCTGTGAAGTTTTGCATACACAACTACTACCAGTAGAGGTTAACCCGTGGAAGCGTATTTGATGTCCCGCAGGTCTGAAATCCGCGAAGCTCTAGAACGGCTCTTTGAGGAAGAACAGGACCGTTTAGAGGCGATTAACCCGTGGGGCCCGGACGCTATGAGCCGCCTACGCAGCTATATGGACGGAGGAGAGATGATCCGGGGCTCCCTCGTCTTTATGGGAGAGGAGCTCTTCCGGAAGCCCCGCTCACGGAACTCGGTTCGCATCGCTTCGGCGATGGAGCTGTTGCAGGCGTTTCTACTCATCCACGATGACATTATGGATCACGACGACCTGCGGCGTGGGAAGCCGAGCATGCATGCCCAGTACCGAGAGGTAGCCTCCGGCAAGAAAGGGGAGCTCCGTTTGGAGAATGGCGGGGACTACCATCTCGGTGTGGCCCTGGCGATCTGTGTAGGCGATATCAGCGCGTTCCTCGCCTTTGAACTGGTGGCACAAACAGACGTACCGGACAACATTCGGGTTCACATGCTTCGGCTTCTCTCGCAGGAGATCGTAAAGGTCGGAGTGGCCCAGATGCAGGACGTCTACAACGGTTACGTCCGTGGCGACGTCTCGCGGGAAAACATCCTCTCTGTCTACACCTACAAGACCGGACGTTACACCTTTAGCCTTCCGTTGATGCTCGGTGCCCTCCTAGCGGAACGGGAGGAGCCGTCCCTCCTCGCGGAGCTCGCCACGATCGGCGAACGGTTGGGCCGGGCGTTTCAGATCAAGGATGATCAGCTCGGGCTCTTCGGCAGCGCCGAGAAAATCGGAAAGCCCATGGGCTCGGACGTCAAGGAAGACAAGAAGACCATCGTTCGCGCCCTTCTCTTTGAATCGGCTACCGAAGCAGAGAGGGAAGAGCTCCACTCCTATTTCGGAGATCCCGCTATCGGCGAGAAGGAAATCGAGCGTGTGCGCCGGATCGCCGAGGCGCATGAGATCCCACGGCTGATCCAGGAGCAGGTAGATGCAGAAAACAGCGCACTCGAGGCGGCGATTGATGGGCTAACGGTGCGATCCGAGGGAAAGCGGCTGCTCACGGAGCTCTTCGAGTACAACAGGGGTCGCTCGAGCTGAAGCCGTCGCACTCTCAGCAGGGCGGCCGCCGAATCATACCGAGAAAGTAGGCATGAAGGCGGGGGTCGTCGGTGAGCTCCGGATGAAAGGTAGCTGCCAGGAGCGCGCCCTGCCGAACAACGACCGGAAGATCCTCATAGCTTGCAAGTACCTCCACCGGCTCCCGTACCGATCGGATAATGGGGGCCCGAATAAAGACTCCCCGCAAAGGCTCCTCGGCAAAGAGCTCCGAGGTGAAAGTAGCCTCGAAACTCTCCACCTGCCGTCCGTACGCGTTTCGCTCCACCTCCATCTCCATAAGAGCGAGGCGGGGTTGGTGGCTGTTTCGTATCTCCTTCGCCAGCAGTATCGCTCCGGCGCAGGTACCGAAAATGGGAAGCCCCTCGCGCGCAGCTTTCCTGGCGGTCTCGAGGAGGCCGAAGCGATCCATAAGCATACCAATTGTCGTGCTCTCTCCTCCGGGGATGACGAGCCCGTCTATTTGAGATATTGCTTCGGGAGTTCGAACGGAGACGACGACCGCGCCGAGCTCCTCGAGGCGAGCTGCGTGACGGGCGAAATCTCCCTGGAAGGAGAGAACCCCGACGCGAAGATGATCTGACAAGGTGATGCAGCTCCTACCAGCCTCGGCCGGCGAGTCGCTCCTCCGCCTGCATTGCGGCGGTGTTGAGCCCTGACATCGGCTCTCCGAGCCCGCGAGAAATGGCGGCAAGCTTCACCGGATCATCGTAATACGCCACGGCGTCAACGATCGCTCGGGCCCGCTTCTCGGGATCCTTCGACTTGAAAACTCCGGAACCCACAAAGACCGCCTCCGCGCCGAGCTGCACCATAAGCGCCGCGTCCGCGGGAGTTGCCACGCCTCCGGCGGAAAAGTTAGGCACCGGGAGCTTACCGGTTGTCGCAACCTCCACCACGAGATCGTAGGGCGCCCCGAGATCACGGGCTTGGCTCATGAGCTCCTCCGGGGGGAGGGTGGTGAGAAGACGAATTTCGTCCATCAGGGTTCGCATATGGCGCACCGCTTCCACGATGTCCCCGGTTCCCGCTTCACCCTTGGTACGGATCATTGCCGCACCCTCGCCGACTCGGCGGAGCGCCTCCCCTAGGTTTCGGCAACCACAGACAAAGGGGACTTTGAACGGGTGCTTCTCAACGTGAAACTTGTCGTCCGCCGGGGTAAGCACTTCGCTCTCGTCGATAAAATCGACGCCGAGGGCTTGCAGTATTTGCGCTTCCACGGCGTGGCCGATACGGCATTTCGCCATGACGGGAATGGATACAGCTTTCATGATCTCTTCGATCATTTTGGGATCGGACATTCGGGCGACGCCGCCCTGGGCGCGGATGTCGGCGGGGACGCGTTCGAGGGCCATAACTGCTTGAGCACCGGCGTCGGCGGCGATTTTGGCCTGCTCCGCATCGGTAACATCCATAATAACCCCGCCCTTTAGCATTTCGGCGAGGCCTACCTTGGTCTTCCAGGTAGCTGTTTGACGCTGAGACCAGAGTGTGTCGGACATATCTGCCTCACTTATGGGATTCAACCGGATTGATGAGGGAAAGCTACTCCAGTTGAGTAGGGTAGTCAACACCGTCTTACCCTGCGCATCGCGGTGACAGAGGTTTGGGGACATGGTATCTTGGGGACATGGGTGAAATGGCCGATCGCATCAGTGCAGTTCGAGAAGAAATCGCCGAGAGCGCCCGAAAGGCGGGTCGAAAACCCGAGGAAGTTCGTCTCATGGGAGTTACTAAGAACCAGTCGCGGGAGTTGGTCGAGGCCGCCCTGGCGGCGGGGCTGGAGCTCTTCGGAGAAAACCGCGTTCAAGAGGCGGAGGAGAAGTACCGGGATCTACCGGGGAACTACGAGCTCCATCTTATCGGTCATTTGCAGCGGAACAAGGCGAAAAGAGTACCCGGCCTCTTTAGCTGGGTGCAGTCCATAGACTCGGTTCGAACGGTCAACGCCCTGAACCGCGCCTGCGCGGAGGCGGGAAGGGAAATGTCCGTGCTTCTGGAGGTGAACATTTCCGGAGAGGAGCAGAAATACGGCGTTACCTCTGATTCGGAGTTCGAGCAGCTCCTTAACGCGGTGGAGGAGAGCGAGACCCTTACCTGTCGCGGCCTCATGGGGATCGCCCCCTGGGTAGGGGAAGAAGGGAGAATTCGCGCCGCTTTTGCGGGACTTCGGAAGCGGTTCGAGCGGGTCCGCTTCGAGCGAAAGGCTCCCTCCTTTGACACCCTCAGTATGGGGATGTCCGGAGACTTTCGCCTCGCCATCGAGGAGGGCTCCACCCTCGTGCGGATCGGCACGGCGATTTTCGGAAGCCGAGGAGAGTGAGCCATGTCGGCGATGAGTTCCTCCAGGCTAAGACGACTTCTGGCGCTTTTTCTCTCTCTTTCGGTTCTGCTCACTCCGGTCTGGGCTCAGGAAGAAGATGGCGCTGAAGAGGGAGAGGAAGAGACCGACGAGGTAGAACCGGTTCCCTATAGCCCTGATGAGTTTCCCGGCTGGGCCCGGGACTTGAGGAGGGCTGAAATCATCGCCCTCGGCGCCTTTCCCGTGGCGCTCATTCTTACCAACGTGGGATACCGGCTCGGTCGATTCACCGTGGAGAGCGCCAGACGAGGGGAGTTTGCGCAGGAGTACGCGCCGGCCTTTACCACGCCGGAACAACGGGCACGCCTCACCGAGCAGCAGCAAGTCGGTCTCCTTCTTACCGCCGGCGCTGTTTCACTCGGAATAGCGGCGTTGGACTATCTTCTCGGCAGGAGAGAGGATCGTCGTGGGCAGCGACGTGAGTGAGTGGTGCGAAGCTCGAGTCCCGGAGGAGTGGGGCGGAGAACGGCTCGATCGCTTTTTGTCGGAGTACCTCGCTCTCTGCAATCGAAGCCAGCTCAAGAGTCGGGGAGTCGAGACAACGGTAAACGGCGAGGAGGCGCGACTCTCCCGAAAGCTTCACCCCGGGGAGCTCGTTCGAGCGCTCCTACCTCCCCTACAACCAACTCATCTCGACCCTGAGGAAATCGATCTGCCCATACTCTACGAGGACGACCAGGTCATCGTAGTGAACAAGCCCCAGGGGCTCATCGTTCATCCCGGGGCGGGGAACCCCGGCGGAACTCTCGCCAACGCGCTGGTCTACCACTCCCTGGAGCTCCAGACCTCCTTCCAGGAAGAGTCGGAAGAGCGACCCGGCATTGTTCACCGCCTCGACAAGGAAACCTCCGGGGTCATCATCACCGCCAAGAATCCCGAGGCGCTGGCGACCTTAGCGCGAGAGTTCAAGCGACGGACCACGGAGAAGCGGTATGTCGCGCTCCTGCGAGGAACTCCACCGAGGAGCGAAGGGATCGTCGAAGGGTACATCCGGCGGGATCCGCGTAACCGTAAACGGTTCGTCTGGAGCCCCGTGGAGGGAAAGGAGGCGATTACCGGCTACAAGGTTCTCCGCCATCTGCCTTCGGGGTATACTCTGGTTCGCTTCGAGCCGAAAACGGGCCGAACCCACCAGCTCAGGGTTCACGCCGCCCATTTACACGCTCCGATTCTCGGCGACCCCGTCTACAGTCGAAGGGATCAGCGCTTTCCGAATGCCCGAATGATGCTTCACGCCTTCTCTCTCCGGATTCGACTCCCCGGAGAGGAAGAGCCACGGCTCTTCAGAGCGCCTCTGCCCCCTCGTTTCCGTTCGATTGTGCGAAGCCTCAGGGACGACCATCTTCGAGAAACTCCCTGAGCCACGGGTTGAGGGCTCGCTCGGAACGAACATTTGACGGCGGCCCAAGAGCCGGAAGAATTGGGGTCTCGTCCGGATAGGCAAAGAGATGATCGATTACGCTCGCCGCCAGCAGCGCCTCGGCGTAGCTGTTGGGAGTCTCGCCCAAGGTTCCGGCGTGCATTATCATCCCGGTGAAGAGAACTCCATTGACAAAGAAGACGAGGGAGCGCCGCGTATGAGGGAGCATCGGAATGGCGGTTACCTCCAGCCCACCGACGGAGAAGGTGCTCTCCTCCTGGATGCAGTTGCAGGCGATATCGGTGAGAGAGCCCGTACCGGCGACTACGTTGACGCGGTACAGTTTTTGAATCGTCTGAATCGGATGGATGTTGTGCCGTTCCGGTGTCGTAAGGAGGATGGTGTCGAGATAGAAGCCCCGCTCTTCCATTTCACTCAGAAGCGTGATGTTGAACTCCACCGGATCAACGAGAATCGCCGGCCCCTCTCGATCGGGAGCGACCATATAACTGTTGGTTCCGTTTTTCTGAGCCTGGCTTACCGAAACGTACATTACCCGGTCCCTTCCCGGAAGTAGGCGTCTTCCACGTTCGTGTACTTGAAGCTCACCCCCTCCCTAACGCTGAACTGGAAGAAAGCGCGGGTACAGTTTGCGTTTTCAAAGCTGCTTTCGTAGAGCCTCGCATTGATAAACCTGGCGTCTTCCAAATCGGTGTCGTTGAATGAGCTCTTCCGTGCTTCCACGCCGTTGAAGTTGCACAGCGGAAGGTCGGAGCCCTCGAAGCTGCAGCTATCGAATCGGGCGGAGGCGAAAACGGAGTGAGAGAAGGTGCACTCCTTGAAAATGACATGCTCGAAGAGCGCGAAATCGAAAAAGCAGAGGTTAAAATGACAGCCGTTAAAAGTGACGAAGGAGAACTCCGCCTTGGAGAAACTGCAGCGCAGAAAACTCACTCCCGTTACCGCGAGGTTCTCGTACCGGCCTGCGGGAAAACGGGTCGCTTCAATTACCGTCTCCGGCCCGGCCTCCCTCAGGAGGGCGAACGCCGCATCCGCACCTTCTACCGTATTGGCGAACATCTATCTGCCACTCTAACCACCGGGAGCGCTAGTTGCAACTATTGCGGCTTCAGCGCTCCTCTCGTACAATAGATTTCCAGTATGGCACGCTGCTTTTCCTGTGGCCAGGAGTTCGACTCCACACTGAAGGCGTTTAGAAACACCCTCTGTCCCTTCTGCGGCGCGGATGTCCGGGTCTGCAAGAACTGTGTTTTCTACGATCCAAAAGCGCACTGGGAGTGTCGCGAGACGATTCCGGAGGCGGTTCGTGATAAGGAGCGAGCAAACTTCTGCGACTACTTTCGCCTGGGAGAGAATCCCGCGACCCCCGGAGGCGGCGTAGAGGACTCATCCAAGAAAGAGGCCCGAAACGCCTTCGACTCGCTCTTCTCTGATGACGGAAACTGAGGCGCTTCTCGCCGAAACCGGTCGGACCCGGCTTCTTGTCCTCGACTCCGGTGTCGGAGGGTTAGCCTACATTCGCCGGCTACTGAGGATCAGGGACGCCTACACGATCTGCTACCTGGCGGACACCGCCGGTTTTCCCTATGGAGAAAAGGACCCGGAATGGCTCCGCGGTCATATTGTTCATCTCGTGGGTCGTGCGCTGCTTCAATTCCCGGTGGATATGGTGCTCATTGCCTGCAACACCGCCTCGGTCAGCGCCCTCGCCGCCCTTCGAGCCACCTACGACATACCCTTTGTCGGTACCGTTCCTGCGGTTAAGCCCGCGGCGAACCTCACCCGGAGCGGCGTCATCGGCCTTCTAGCCACCTCAGCAACCGTAGGAGACGACTACACCGATCGCCTCGTGGCGGAGTTCGCGGCGCACTTCACGGTTATCCGCTCCGGCGCCCCGGAGCTAGTCCGAAAGATCGAAGGTGGCTTTCCCCACCTCTCGGAGACGGCGGAAGTGGAGAAACTCCTACAGCGGGAGCTCTTCGATTTTGCCGAGGCTCGGGCGGATGTGGTGGTTCTCGGCTGCACTCACTTTCTCCACATTACACCGCTCCTCGAACGGGTTGCAAAACGGCTGGGAAACAAGCTGCAGCTGGTCGACAGCCTCGACGGAGTCGCCCGTCGGGTCGTCGAGCTGACCCACCGGGATCAGCGCGCCACGGTCACCGGCTTCGGCCGCGCCCTGGTCAAACCCGGCCGCTCCGGCGGAGCCCGGCGCACCGGTCTTACCGAGCCGGCAAAGGGGGTGCTTCTTACGACTCGCTACGACAGCCGTGGCGCCGTGGCGGACCATCGCAGATACGTCGGAATCGGCGAGAGCTTTGGCCTGCGTTACGTTGGAGAGCTCTCGCTGTGACCGAAGCCGTCGTCCTCTGGGGGAGTAACAACATCTTTCATGTGGAGCTCCTCGGTAACGAGGAGGAGCTCTCGCTGGAAGGGGGCCTCCCGCAAGGGGTGGAGTGCCGCATTAAGGGAAAGCAGCTCTCGGGAACCGAGAGGGGGTATAACCCGCTCGCCCCCGGGGACAGGGTCCGGGTGCACCTTGCTGAGGACGGGAGGCAGGGGCTTATCGAGGAACGTCTCGATCGCAGAAACGAGTTCGTTCGGTGGAACCGTAAGCGAAACGCCATTCAGACGATTGCTGCAAACCTCGACCTCCTGGTATGTATAGCCTCACCGTGCGAGCCCCCCTTTCGTCCTCGATTTATCGACCGCGTCGCGGTGGCAGCGGAGCTCGGAGAGATTCCCTTCGCCGTACTACTCAATAAGTGCGACCAGGGCGTGCCGGCGGAGGTTCGCGCGCGCCTCGAGAGCTTTGAGGCACTCGGTTACCAAGTGCTCGAAACGAGCGTCCTCACCGGACGTGGGGTGGAAGCGGTGGGCCGCTGGATCGAAGGCAAGGATGTCGCCTTTCTCGGGCAGTCGGGAGTGGGGAAGTCGAGCCTGCTCAACGCCATCGCCCCGGAAATAGGTGCCAGGGTCGGAGAGGTTTCCAAGAAGCACAACCGTGGACGCCACACCACCACCCTGGCGGTGCGGGTGCCGCTCCCGGACCGGTCGGCGGGAGTGGTTGATACGCCGGGTATTCGGGAGATCGACCTCTACGCCTTTCCCAGGGAGCGGCTCGCCTGGGGGTTCCCGGAGATGCGGGAGCACATTCCGGAGTGCCGGATACCCGGGTGTACCCATCTCCACGAGCCCGACTGCGCGGTCATCACCGCCTTGGAGCGGGGAGAGATCGACCCGGACCGGTATGAGAGTTATCAGCGAATCATGATAGAGCACGAACTAAGCCGGAAACTGGCGGGAGAACACCGATATGCCGCTGGACGTTGACCGGCACACCTTGGAGCTCCTCGAGTTCGAAAAGATCCGAAAACGGCTTCTCGGTTTCGCCCTCAGCGAGCCGGGGAGGTCCGCTATGGAGGAGAACCAGTTCGAGACCGATCCAACCCGGCTTCGGGGGCGCCTCGCCATAGTCTCGGAGATTCAGAACCTCCTTCTCGAGCGGGATCGGCGCCCGGAGGGGGATATCCCCTCTCTTAGAGCAATCGTGAGTTCCGCCCGCCACGAAGGGAGCGTCCTGGAGCCCGAGGATCTCAACGAGATCGCTCGGTTCATACGTGGGCTCCGATTGCTCCAGGGGTGGCTCTTCGACGAGAGCGAGGGAAGCGCCCGGGTCACCCTGAAGGGAGAGTTGGGTGAGGCGCCGACTCTGGAGCGGCGTATTCGCTCCGTTATCGATGTTGACGGATCCATAAAAGAAGAGGCCATTCCCGAGCTCCGGACAATTCGAAAGGAGATCGCCCGGACCCACGCCGAGATCGACGAGCTCGTTCGATCTTTCTTTCACCGGGGAGACCGGGACAAGGTTTTTACTAGCGACGTGGCCACCCAACGTGACGGGAGGACGGTTCTGCCGGTGAGTGCGGACCACCGAGGGAAGATCCAGGGGATCGTCCACGAGGTCTCGCAGAGCGGCGCCACTCTCTTCGTGGAGCCCGAGCCCCTGGTTCAACGTAACAACGCCCTGGTGGAGCTCCAGGGGCGCGCCTTTCAGGCGATCCGCAGAGCCTTGAGAGTTCTTACCGAGGAAGTGCGAGAGCAGCTCGACCTGCTCACCGGCCTGGAGGAGTATCTCGCCCTCCTCGACGGCTACTACGCCCGGGCGCTCTACGGAAACCGTCTGGAGGGGCTCCCTCCGGCGGAGGCTGGAGAGGAGGGTGCCCTTGTCCTGGTCAAGGCTCGCCACCCCCTCCTGGGAGCCGACTGCGTTCCGATTTCCATCGAGGTGGAGCAGAAGACCAAGGCGCTTATCGTGACCGGCCCCAACACCGGCGGGAAGACGGTATCCCTCAAAACGGTCGGGCTCTTTGCCTTGATGCACCAGTTTGCCATACCGCTTCCGGCGGAAGACGGGACGGTGATGCCGATCTTCCACTCCCTCTACGCCGATATCGGCGACGAGCAATCCCTGGAGGAGTCCCTTTCTACCTTTTCCGGCCACATGAGAAGGATCTCCTTCATTCTCGACCACGCGGATCGAAACAGTCTCGTGCTCCTGGACGAGCTCGGTTCCGGGACGGACTACGAGGAGGGGGCGGCGCTCTCCATGTCCATTCTCGACACCTTTATCAGCCGGGCCCGACTCACCATCGTGACGACACACCACACGGTCCTCAAGCATTACGGGTTCACCCGGGAAGAGGCGGAGAACGTCGCGGTCTCCTTTGACACCTCCACCCATCGTCCGACCTTCCAGCTCAGAGTCGGGGAGCCCGGGGCGAGCCACGCCCTGGAGATTGCGAGCCAAAACGGCATCGGTCCGCTGCTCATAGAGCAGGCGGAGCGGTACCTCGAAGAGCACCAGTCCGACGCGGCGGAGATTATCCGGCAGCTTACCGAAGAGCACACGCTTCTGCAGGAGCGACGCCGGGAGCTCGAGGAGGAACGGCGGCGCTACGTCCGGCAGGAGGAGCTCCTCCGAGAGGAACGCGCGGCGCTCCAGGCCCGGGAGGAAGAGCTGCGACGAGAGGGTATCAGAGAGCTACGCACCTTCGCCTCGAAGGCTCGCAAGAGTCTGGAAAACCTCGTCCGGGAGCTCCGGGAGGGAGAGATTACCCGCGAGAAGACCCAGAAGGTGAAAGAGTACATCCAAGAGCTCGAGGAGAGGGAAGCGGAGGAGGCGGAGAAGCGGCGACGTCCACGGGGCCGAAGGGGTGATCGCCCCGCGACGGGCCGAGGAGCCTCCGACGCGGGCGAGGCAACCCCGCCCACCGGCTACGAGCCGGGAGACGAGGTGGTGGTCACGGCGAACGGCCGCCGCGCGACGCTCATCCGCCGGAACAAGGACGGGAGCTGGCTCGTCGCGGCGGGGCCGATTAAGCTCTCCCTGAAGCCGGAGGAGTTCGAGCCGATTCGCGGCAGAAGGGAGCCGGAGGTTTCGGTCACCTACGAGCGGGGTAGCGGCGCCGGCCCCGTGGCGGAGCTCGACCTCCGGGGTCAGCGGCTGCAGGATGCTCTAAAGGCGGTGGATGAGCAGATCGACCGCGCCGTGTTGAGCGGCATGCACCGCTTCGGCATCATTCACGGCATGGGGGAGGGTGTGCTGCAGAAGGGGGTGCGATCACATCTCGCCGCTCACGACGCGGTAGACTCCTTCAGCTACGCCCCGCCGGAGGAGGGGGGCTTTGGCAAGACCATCGTGGAACTACGCCGGTAGTCTTGTACAAGAGGCCCGCCCCGGATAGCATGGCGCACCATGAGGTACCTACTCCCCAAGGCGACACTGCTTCTGCTCAGTTTCCTCTTTCTCACCGGCTGTCTCTCCGTTGAGACCCGGGTTACCCTGATCGAGGAGGAGCGCGGGGAGCTAACCTACCTGTACACCGTGGACCGGGAGCTCTTGGACGCGGAAGTGTTCGATCGAGAGTCGGAGGATTGGCCGATTCCGATCGCTCGCCGGGACTTCGAGCTCTTTGCGGACGCCGTTCCCGACGCGGAGCTGAGCAGCTACTCCCGAGAGGACGGGGAGGAGGAGTCGGTGGTAACGGCGACCTTCAGCTTTGACTCCCTCGACGCTCTGGAACGGCTCCTCTCTACTCGAGAGGCGATCGCCGTGGAGCCGAGGGAAGGGGAGTTCGGCCTCCGATTTCAGCTTTCTCCCCTTAGCGTGGCCGACCTCTCCGAGGAGCAGCGCGCCTTTCTCCGGAGCTACCTCGATGATTCCCGCGTCACCTTCACCGTGACTACTCCGGAACCGGTGAAGTACACCACCCTCGAAGAAGCGACGGGGCGGACGGTCACGGTGACTCGATCCATGGAGGAACTCCTCGACCGCCCGAACCCTCTCTTCCTCGAGCTTGGCTGGTAATGACGCGAGCCGGTTACAACAGGTACCTTCTTGCATATGAGCCACCATTCACTTAACAAGTTCGAAGAGCAGCTGCAGGAGCTCTTTGACGAGGTTGACGACTACCTCGAGGAGAAGTACGGGGGAGCTTATCCTCTGCATCCTGCTCGGCCACCCCGAGGCAAGACCTCGAGCAAGTCTCACGACGGACTATTCAACGTGGGAGCGAGCTTTTCGGCGGGCTACCATAGCGAGCACGGCCGGGGCTACGTCATAGACGTGGACGTGGTGACCCTAGCCCATGTTTCCAAGGATCGTGAAGAGCAGATCCTCGAAGATGCGGTTGACAAGGTTCGGCAGCTCCTGCCCAAATACTTTCCGGACCGAAACCTGGAGGTTCGCCGAGATCGCAGGGTCTTTAAAATCACCGGAGACTTGAGTCTCGGAAACGTGTAGGTCGGCCCGAGCGAGAGTGTCGGGTAACATTATCAGGGCTGTTACGTGACTGCGATCACAAGTAACGAAGGGAGAAGAACATTTTTCCGGCGGAGTATGGCCATCGCCCTTGAAACAAGAGGGCCCCGTCGGTACACTATCGCTACTTAATTATCTATCCCAGTCTGCAAGGAAGTCGAATACCATGGATGCCCAGCTACAGGAAATTATCGAGACGATAAAGAACGAAGGCGTCAAGAACGCCGAGGCACGGCAGCAGGAGATAATTGACAACGCAAACTCAAAGGCCAAGTCCATTATCGAGGACGCCAAGAAGGAAGCGGAGTCGATCGTTTCCAAAGCTAAGGAAGAGGCGCGGAAGCACGAAGCTTCCGGAAAGGCGGCTCTTCAGCAGGCCGGTCGGGACCTGGTTCTCACGGTTCGGTCAGAGATCGAGAAGCTCTTCGACAAGGTGATTAACGAGGCCACCGGCGAAGCCCTCACCGGCGAGAAGCTCGGAGACGCCATCGTCGCAGCTCTCTCCAACTGGGACGAGAGTAAGGTTGGGGATCTGGAGCTTCTTCTGCCGGAGAAGAGCCGGAAGGAAGTGGAAGAGGGGCTCAAGAAACGCCTCTCCGACGCGATGAAGAAGGGCGTTGAAATCAAGCCGGTCCACTCTATCCAGGCGGGATTTCGAATTAGCACCAAGGACGGCTCCGCATACTACGACTTCAGCGACGAGGGAATCGCCGAGATGCTTTCCGCCTTCGTGAGCCCGCGACTCGCCGAGGTTCTGCAGACAAACGGCGGGGAGTAAATGGCACAGTACTACTACGCCGTCGCGACCTTACCGTCTCTCTCTCTGGAGGAGACCTCCTATCTCTCAATCGAGGGATTCTGCGAGTTTATGAGGGAGCAGCTCACCGAGAATGACTACGGCTACCTCTCCCGATCCTCTCTGGATCCCCCGAAGGAGTTCGGCGACATGCCCAAGGCGTACGTCAGCTTCGCCCGCTTCGTGGTAGGCCTCAGAAACGCGCTTTCGAAAGAGCGGGCCGGGGAACTCGGCTGGGAACTCGAGGAACATCTGCGCCTCGACGACCGGGGAGAGACCGGAATGACCGAATCCGAGGCAATCGTTCGTGCCAGGGAAGCGCTCAACGCGGAGAACCCCTTCCGGGCGGAAGAGGCGATTATCCGTGCAGAGTGGGCCCTTCTCGATGAGCTCGAGGTTGGCCAATTCTTTAGCATAGAGAAGATCATAATCTACTACCTTCGACTACAACTCTGCGAACGGTTCGGCGATATGACCATCGAACGGGGCGTGGATCGTTACGACGAGCAATACGCCCGGATCGCCAATCAGTTCCAAGGTATAGAACGTTCTGAAACAGTGATTGGAGAAGCATAGATGAGTGCAACGACCGGAAAGGTTGTCGGCATCAACGGCAACATGGTTAGCGTCGAAGTCGACGGCCAGGTAGCGATGAACGAGGTTGGCTTCATCAAGCTGCCCGATGGAAAGGAGCTCAAGTCCGAGGTCATCCGAATTCGGGGTAACCGGGCGGAGGTTCAGGTTTTCGAGATGACCCGGGGTATCGGGGTTAACGATACCGTCGAGTTTTCCGACGAGCTCCTTGCCGTCGAGCTGGGTCCGGGGCTTCTGACAACCGTCTGTGACGGGCTCCAAAACCCTCTTAACGAGCTCGCAGAGGAGTCCGGCTTCTTCCTGGAACGGGGTCTCTATCTCTCACCCCTTCCTAGGGAACGGAAGTGGACCTTTACCCCCGCCGTCGCGGAGGGCGACACCATTAGTGCCGCCGATACCCTCGGCACCGTACCGGAGGGAATTTTCGATCACCGGATTATGGTCCCGTTCGGGATGCGCGGTGATTACACGGTGAAGAGTGTTGCCGAAAAGGGCGATTACACCATCGACGAGGTGATCGCCACCGTCGAGGACGATGACGGCAACAGCCATGAGCTCACCATGAGCTTTACCTGGCCCGTTAAGCGAGCGATTACCAACTACGCTTTGCGGCTCAAGCCGGAAAAGCCGATGGTGACCAAGGTGCGAATTATCGACACCTTTATACCCGTTGCGCTCGGCGGGACCTACTGTATTCCCGGTCCTTTCGGTGCGGGAAAGACCGTTCTCCAGCAGATTACCAGCCGGAACGCCGAGGTAGACATCGTTATTATTGCCGCCTGCGGTGAGCGGGCGGGCGAGGTCGTCGAGACCCTTCGGGAGTTTCCGGAGCTCATCGACCCGCGAACCGGTAAGTCCTTAATGGAGCGGACGGTCATTGTCTGTAACACCTCCTCCATGCCGGTAGCCGCCCGAGAAGCCTCGGTCTACACCGCCGTAACCATGGCGGAGTACTACCGGCAAATGGGGCTTCAGGTGCTCCTGCTGGCGGACTCCACCTCCCGGTGGGCTCAGGCGATGCGGGAGATGTCCGGACGTCTCGAAGAGATCCCCGGAGAAGAGGCGTTTCCCGCCTACTTGGAGTCGACGATCGCAGGTTTCTACGAGCGTGCCGGGGTGGTAAAGCTCAAGGACGGCTCCACGGGCTCGGTAACCATCGGTGGCACCGTGAGCCCCGCGGGCGGTAACTTCGAGGAGCCGGTCACCCAGGCGACTCTCAAGGTAGTTGGAGCGTTCCACGGCCTCTCCCGGGAGCGCTCGGACGCTCGTAAATACCCCTCCATCGATCCCTTGGAGAGTTGGAGCAAGTATCCCGGCCTCGTACAGCCGGCGATGACCGAGTACGCCCGGCAGATCCTCTTCCAAGGGAATGAGGTCGACCAGATGATGAAGGTCGTCGGCGAAGAGGGAACGAGCCTGGATGACTACATTGTCTATCAGAAAGGAGAGCTCCTCGACGCGGTCTACCTGCAGCAGAACGCCTTTGATCCGGTAGACGCGGCGGTGGACACCGAGCGGCAGCGCTACGTCTTCAAGCTTCTCTTCAAGGTTTTGGGTGGCAAATTCAAGATCTCCAACAAGGACGAGGCGCGGGACTTCTTCAACAATATCCGACAGCGCTTTATCGACCTCAACGGCTCCGAGTGGGAGAGTGACGAGTTCGCCAAAGTAGAAGAGGAGATCAACAACCTCGTTAACGAGAAGTTCGAGCACTACGAGGGTCGAGCGGAGCAGCTCGCCAAAGAGGCGGAGTAGGTCAGGAGAAGGTAATGCAGAAGGTTTATAGTCGAATCGAGTCGATTCAAGGAAACGTAATCACCGTCCACGCCTCGGGCGTCCGCTACGGAGACCTCGCGTTGGTCTCCTCGAAACACGGCGACTCCCTGGCAGAGGTTATTCAGATGAGGGGCGATACGATCTCCCTGCAGGTCTACTCCGGCGGACGAGGCGTCTCCACGGGAGACGAGGTTCGCTTTCTAGGGCATCCAATGAAGGTTTCCTTTTCGGATAATCTCCTGGGGCGCATCTTCGACGGATCCGGCCGGCCCCGAGATAACGGTCCTACCCTGGAGGAGAACCTTATTGAGATCGGAGGTCCCTCGGTAAACCCAGCCATGCGGATCATTCCGAGAAACATGGTTCGGACCAATATCCCGATGATCGATGTCTTCAATACCCTGGTTGAGTCCCAGAAGCTTCCGATCTTCTCCGTCTCCGGCGAGCCGTACAATCCGCTTCTGGCGCGAATCGCCATGCAGGCGGAGGTTGATCTGATTATTCTCGGCGGAATCGGTCTCAAGCACGACGACTACCTCTACTTCAAGGACACACTCGAGGAGGGAGGAGCGCTCTCCCGGACGATTTTCTTCGTCCACACCGCCGCCGATCCGGTGGTCGAGGCGCTCCTGGTGCCTGACATGGCCCTCGCGGTAGCGGAGAAGTTCGCCCTTGAGGGCAAGCGGGTCCTCGTCCTCCTGACGGACATGACCAACTTCGCCGACGCCATGAAGGAGATCGCCATAACTCAGGAGCAGGTTCCCTCGAACCGGGGTTACCCCGGTGACCTCTACAGCCAGCTCGCCGCCCGGTATGAAAAGGCGGTCGACTTCGAGGGCGCCGGCTCGATTACCATTCTCGCGGCTACCACCATGCCCGGTGACGACGTTACCCACCCGGTTCCGGACAACACAGGCTACATCACCGAGGGACAGTTCTACCTGCGAAACGGCCGGATCGAGCCGTTCGGCTCCCTCTCCCGACTGAAGCAGCAAGTCAATAAGGATACCCGGGATGATCACCGGGCGCTCATGGACGGTATGATTAAGCTCTTCGCCTCCTACCGGGAGTCCCTGGAAAAACAGTCAATGGGCTTCCGAATGACCGACTGGGACCAGAAGCTTCTCAAGTACGGTGAGATGTTCGAGGAGCAGATGATGGACCTGCGAGTAAACATTCCGCTGGAAGACGCTCTCGACCTGGGCTGGAAGATCCTCGCCGACTGTTTCGAGCCGAAGGAAACCGGTCTCCGCTCGGAGCTGATCGAGCGGTTCTGGCCCAAGGAGCAGGGAGAGGGACAAGAGGCGACGGCGTAGCGTATGGCAAAGGTAAAGCTCACTAAGAATGAGCTCAAGCGCCAGAAGGACATGCTCAAACGGTTCCAGCGCTATCTGCCCACCCTGCAGCTGAAGAAACAGCAGCTGCAAATGGTGATTCGGCAGGTGGAGCAGGAAGAGCGGCGGATGCGCGAGGAGCAGGAACAGCTCCGACGAGGTCTGGAAGAGTGGATCGCCGTCTTTGGCGAGGAGTACGATGTCGCGCAGCATCTGGAGATCAAGGATCTGGAGACCGAAATCGGCAACATCGCCGGAATCGATATCCCGGTCTTTCGCTCCCTGACCTTTGAGCCGATCTCCTACAACCTCTTCGACACCCCGCTCTGGGTGGACGAAGGGGTGAAGATCCTCAAGGAGATGCTGAAACGAGAGGCGCAGTTGCGCGTTCTGCAACGACAGAGAGAGCTTCTGGCGGAGGAGCTGAGGATAACTACCCAGCGGGTCAATCTATTCGAAAAGGTTAAGATACCCGAGACGAAGGAGAGCATTCGGCAGATCCGCATCTATCTGGGAGACCAGCAGACCGCGGCGGTGGTCCGGGGCAAGATTGCGAAGAACAAGGTAGTGGGAGCGGGCTCATGATCGTACCGATGAAGAAAATCTCGCTAATTGTACTCGACTCCCGCCGAGTAGCTTCGCTGGAGAGACTCCAGGAAGCGGGTCTTCTCCACGTCGAAGTCGAACCGGAACCGACGGACTCTTTGCAGCAATTGATCCAGGAGCGGCAATCCCTGGATCGGGCAATCTCCACTCTGGAAACCTACCAGATAGAGAGTGAAGGGGAAGCGCCGAAGCCCGAGAAGACTCCCGTCGAGCCGGACGTCGACAAAGCTCTCGAGCTGGCCTGGCAAATCGGCCAGAGTCTCGATCGCCTCCGGGAACTCTCGGAAACCCGCGATCGTCTGCAACGGGAAGTTTCGCGCCTCGAGCCCTGGGGCGCCTTTGATCCCGAGGATATTCGGGGGCTTCGGGAGAAAGGATACGATCTCCGTCTCGGTACCCTTCCTCCTTCGGATTTCGAGAAGATGGAGTTCCCGCACTCCGTGATTCTGCACCGCTCCAAGAGCGTGGTTCGCTTCCTCGCCCTCGCCTTCGAAGGAGAAGAGCTGCCGGAGATGGAGTACACCCCTCTCCCGGAGAAGGGGCTCGAGCAGTTGCGATCAGAAATCGACGAGATCGGCCGGCAGCAGGAATCGGAACACCGTTCGATTCGTGAGCTTATTACGAAGAAGGGACTCCTGGAGAGTGCCCGAACCGAGGTCAACGACGCTCTGCAGTTCGAGCGGGTACGCTCGGGCATGGAGGCGGAGGAGGGCATCTCCTGGCTTACCGGCTTCGCCCCGGCGAAGAGCGTGGATGATTTCCGTCGGCTCGCCGAGGAGGAGGGGTGGGGGATTCTCGTTCGGGATCCCGAGCCCGGAGACAACGTTCCCACAAAGGTCGAGAATCCCAAGAGCGTCCGGATGGTTAAGCCGGTCTTTGATATGCTCGGTACCGTCCCAGGCTATCAGGAAATTGATATCAGCTTCTGGTTTCTCGCCTTTTTCGCGGTTTTTTTCGCCATGATTATCGGTGACGGCGGCTACGGACTGGTCCTCTTGGGAGGGACGGTCGCATCGATTCTCTCCAGTAAACGGCAAGGAAAGCCTCTCGCCCTCGGCCAAATTCTCTTGGCTGTTCTGAGCGCTTCAACGGTGGTCTGGGGAGCGATTACGGGTAACTGGTTCGGTGTTACTAACTGGGATCAAGTTGGGAGTCCGATCGGATCGCTCCTCAACGCGATCATCGTTGAGCCGATCGCCGCGCGAAACGAGGCGAGCACCTTCACTGTACAGTGGCTCACCTTTATCATCGGGACCGTACAGCTCGGCCTGGCACACACGTGGAACGTACTGCGAGAGTGGAAGAGCAAGCCGCGGATTACCGCTTTCGCTGAGGTCGGCTGGTTCGCCGTGGTAGTCGGTCTCTACTTTCTGGTGCTCAACATCGTTCTCGGCGTGGAAGGTATTCCCACCTTCGCTCTCTACTTAATGGGCGGTGGCCTGGGAGCAGTTTTTCTCTTCTCCTATCAGGAGGAGGGGCAGAACTTCTTTCTCGGCGTCCTGAAGGCGTTGGGAAACTTCATCACCGTCTTTCTCGACGGCGTGAGCGCCTTTTCTGACATTATTTCCTACATCCGGCTCTACGCCGTCGGCTTAGCCTCTCTGCGCATCGCCGAGAGCTTCAACTCCATGGCGACCGGGGTTGGCGAGGGTGTAGGTGGTATCGGCGGGATCGCCGCAATGGCAGTGATTCTCTTCCTTGGCCACTCTCTCAACCTGGCCATGGCGGCGCTATCGGTTGTCGTTCACGGTGTTCGACTGAATATGCTCGAGTTCTCGGGCCATTTAGGCATGGAATGGACCGGCGTCCCTTACACGCCGTTTCAGAAACATAAGACTGCGTAACGAAGGAGAGACACAATGAACTGGGGTCTAATAGGTGTTGGTGCAGCCCTCGCGCTGGCTGCGGTAGGATCCGCTCTCGGTGCCGGTAGCGCCGGTATGGCGGCGGTAGGCGCATGGAAGAAGTGCTTCGTTCAGAATAAGCCGGCTCCGTTCCTCTTGGTTGCGTTCGTGGGTGCGCCCCTGACGCAGACCATTTACGGATTCATTCTGATGAACGCCCTCAATGATGCTCGAGACGAGATGGATGCGGCGTTGCTACTCGGTGCCGGCGTCCTCGGCGGAATCGCCATGGGTATGTCCGCCTGGTTCCAGGGGAAATCGGCCGCCGTCGCCTCCGACGCCTTGGCAGAGACGGGTAAAGGCTTTGGTAACTACATTATGGTTCTCGGTCTCATCGAGACCGTAGCGCTCTTTGTCATGGTATTCCTGCTCGGTATTGTCGGCTAGGCGCCGGCAGATCGCCTCGCGCTGCTTTGCTCAGGATGAGCCGTTGAGGTGAGCCGTGAAGGGGCCGATATTAGAAGGGGACGCCCTCCCAGGGCGCCCCCTTTTTTGGTAGGGAGGAAGAGATGGCTTCGAGTACGCCCAGATTCGCTCTAACGGCTCTTTTCGTCTGCTTCCTAAGCCTATCCCCCCTCTCCGCCCAGAGCGGAGCGAACCAAGAAGCTCCGGCGTGGCTCGCGCTGGAAGAGGGGAACCTTCATTTCGATCGGGGCGACTTCGGAGACGCCCTCAGAAGCTATCGAACCGCCTTGGCGGAGGCGGGCGTTTTGCCCGAGGCGGAACTCGGCATCGCCCGAGTCTACGCGGCGCAGGCGGACGACCTGCTTGCGATCCGCTTCTACCGGCGGGCTCTCGAACAGGAGGGGCAGTTCGATGTCCCGGAGTTGGCGCAGCAGGGGCGGTACGAGCTCGCGGATATTTACCGGAGACAGCGTCGACCGGAGGCGTACGAAGAGACCCTTCTACACATTGTCGGGGACGACGAGATGTTCACATCCCCTGAGGAAGAGACCACCCGAAGGCAAATGCGGGAGGTACTCCTGACCGAGGGTGCGGACCGGCTCCTCGTGCTCTATCGACTGGAGGAGCTCTTCAGCGTGGAGGCGCATCAGCGGCTCGCGGAACACTACTATGAGGGTGGACGGGACCGCGCCTTGGATCACGCGATCTTCGCGGTGGTAAAGATCCTCTCCGAGGCGATCGCTGCGTACCGTGAGCGGTACTTCGACTACGAGTTCGAGAGCATCCTCGAGTTCCACTCGCGCCTTTCCCGGCAGCCACTGATTCGCAACTACCTGAGTGACGCCGGTCTCTACAGATCCCTCTACTATTTGGGACTCGCTATCGATCTCTATCAGCCGCGGTCGGGGGTTGCTCAGGAGCTGATGGAAACCGTTGCGACCCTGGGAGAGAGCGCCGGCCCCTGGGCAGGTCGGGCGCAGCGATTTCTTCAGTAACAGGTTCAGCCGTTATTCGTCCTCTCCTCACCGGAGCTCGGAGCCTCGAACTCGATCTTCGGTGGATTGTGGTAGTCGAAGCCGGATTCCTGGACCCGCTCCCTGCCCGGACGCAGCACCGTCTTTCGGGCTCCCTTCTCCGGCGCCCGGTACTCCTGCCGGCCGAAGCTCACCACCGCGCCTCGGTAGATCACCTCTTCGACGACCACCACGCTTCCCCGAAGGGGCTGGAGCCGCTCCCGAAGGAGAGGCAGGTCCTTTCGGAGCTCCCGTAATTCCGCCTCTAGAGCGGACCGTTGCCCCTGGAGTTGCTCCCGGGCGGATAGGAATTTCTCCTCTCGATGACCCTCGCGAATGGCGGTCTCCAGGCGATCGAGCTGCTCCTCCAAGGTGTTGAGCTCCCGCTCCCCCTTTCGAACGCCCTCCCAGGCGTTCCGATATTCGAGGAGGAGGTCCGGAGCAATCCCTACGGTTATGCGGCTCGCCGCTTCGTAGACGTTGCCGAGTTTCTTGCACCAGAAAGCGCGGCCGACAATTACATCCCCGGCGATACACTCCGCCCGACGGCCGTTGAGGATGCAGTTCTTCCAGACGGTTACCTCGGAGTGCATAATCGCCTCCTCCACGAAGGCGTTTCCTCCGCACCGGACCGTGCAGCTTTCCAAATAGCGGGCAAAGAGGTTCCCCCCGCAGTCGATTCGCCCCTCACCGTTTCCGTTCATTCCGGTTTGGAGCAGGACGTTTTCCCCCGCCTTTAGCGTCGCTTTTCCAACGCCCCTGCCGACCTGGATGTTCCCGGAAGCCTCTACGAAGAATCCGTCCGCCACGACTCCTTCGATAACCACCGAGCCGTCGAAGTGGATGTTTCCGGTCTCATAGTTGACATTCTGCACCTCCACCACGGGCTCCACGATCACCTTCCCTTCGCGAAAGCGAACATTGCCGTCTATGGAGGCGTACAGCTCCTCACCGCTCGCGGAGAGGTGCGTGTTTTCACCCCCGGGGATCTCCGCCACCCTGTCGTCTCGCTCCGCGGGGATCACCCTACCGGTAACGGTCCTTCCGTCTACCGCCTCTACCGGTGGAAGAAGCCGTGCCAGGAGATCACCCTTCTTCCGATTGTCTATGAAGTTGAGCTCCTTCAAGTCTATACGCCCGAACTCCATCTCCAGGTACGGTTTTCCCCGGTTCAACTCGAAGAGATACTCAACCTTTCGGCTCTTGCCTAAGACCGGCTCTCGCCCCCGAGCTGCAGTTATCGGCGTGTTGTACCGGGGGGTGTCGAGCAGCTGATTGATCGCCCCCTCCTCCACGCCGAAGGTTACCCCCGCTCGATCGAGCGCGCCCTGAACGTCCTCGAGGATGGGCGGGGCGGCGCCCTTTCTCGGAGGAGTGACCGTTACCGTGGCGGACATCTCGTCCTCGGCGATCTCTACGGTGATCTTGGAAGTGAGCCGTTCTCCCTCCGGCCATTCGGTGAGGGGCTCCGGTGTTCCGCGGCCCGCCTCGATGATCTCCCTGATTCGGCTGCTTCGCACCCGCGGCATCCCGAGGAGGCGCATGCGGTTTTCCACCTCCTCTGGGTAGACCGTCCTTCCCTGTTCGCCCGTCGGATAGGCGGTGAGGTAGATCCACCCGTGCTGATAGTAGAGATCGAAGGCGTTCTCTCGTGAGGGCGTAGCCATCTCCCGGCATAGTACAGCCCTCCCGGCTCTTTGGACAACCGAGACAGCCCCGCACGGGGCGGGGTGGAGGGCCGTTGATTCTTTCGCGGCTTTTGCGTAGCTTCACAGTCGCACCATGAAGCGCCTCATCATCAAGGGAGCCCGGGAACACAACTTGAAAAACATCGATCTCGAGCTCCCCAGAGATAAGTTTATCGTTGTCTCCGGCCTCAGCGGCTCTGGAAAGTCCTCCCTCGCTTTTGACACCCTCTTTGCAGAGGGACAACGGCGATACGTGGAATCCCTTTCCGCCTACGCCCGGCAGTTTCTCGGACGGATGGATAAACCCGACGTGGATTACATCGAGGGGCTCTCCCCGGCGATTTCCATTGAGCAGAAGACAACGAGCAGGAACCCCCGTTCCACGGTAGGGACTATCACCGAGATCTGGGACTACTACCGGCTCCTTTTTGCTCGTGTCGGAGTGCCCCACGACCCAAAGACCGGGGAAGAGATCAAAAAGCAGACCATAGACGAAATCACCGACTCCATTCTCTCCTATCCTGAGGGTGCGCGAATTATGGTTCTCGCCCCGGTTGTCCGGGGAAAGAAGGGCGTCCACCAGAAGATCCTCGACGACGCAAGAAAGTCGGGGTTCGTTCGTGCCCGAATTAACGGCGAAACGATATCCCTGGACGAGAACATCGAGCTCGACAAGAATCGGAAGCACTCCATTGAGATCGTCGTGGACCGGGTTAAGGTATCCGACGATAACCGAAAGCGTATCGTGGAGTCCGTAGAGACCGCCCTGGAGACCTCCGGCGGCGTCGTAACCGTACTGGAAAAGGTGGAGGATCGCTGGGTGGAGCGCTCCTACTCCCAGCATTACGCATACAGCGACAGTACCGTAACCGTTCCCGAACTGGAGCCGCGGCTCTTCTCATTCAACAATCCCTACGGAGCCTGTCCCGCCTGCGGCGGACTCGGAACGACTCGGGAGTTCGACCCGGAACTCATTATGCCCAATCCGGAACTCTCCTTCGAGGAGGGGGGACTACTCCCGTACAAGCCGAAGTCGAACTGGAATCGCGCACTCTTCGAAGGACTCGCGGAGCATCTCGGCTTCGATCTCGACACGCCTCTCGGAGAGCTTCCCGAACCGATTCTCCGGGCGCTCTTCTACGGAACGGAGGAGCCCGTGGCGGTGACCTACATCAACCGTGACCGTTCGGGAAAGTACGAGTACAGCAGGCAGTTCGACGGGATTATTGCGGACCTCAATCGACGCTATCGTGAGTCACCCTCTTCGGGAATCCGAGAGTGGCTCGAAGGGTTTATGCGGGAACGGGTCTGTACCGAGTGCGGCGGAAAGCGGCTTCGCCCGGAGGCGCTCTGGGTCCTTATTCACGGCAAGAACATTCACGAGCTTTCACGGCTCTCCGTGAACGACTCTCTGAAGTTCTTCTCAAAGCTGAAGCTCTCCGAGACGGAGAGCCAAATTGCCGGCGAGATACTCAAGGAGATCGTCGCCCGCCTTACCTTTATGAAGAGCGTGGGGCTCGACTACCTCACGCTGGACCGCAACGCCGGAACCCTCTCGGGGGGTGAGGCTCAGCGGATTCGCCTGGCTACCCAAATCGGCTCCCAGCTGACCGGGGTGCTCTACATTTTGGATGAGCCCACCATCGGTCTGCACCAGCGGGACAACGAGCGGCTCCTCAATACGCTTATGCACCTCCGGGATATTGGCAACACCCTTATCGTGGTAGAGCACGATGAACAAACCCTTCGGGACGCGGACTACATCGTCGACCTCGGCCCCGGGGCGGGGGTGCACGGGGGCAGGGTGGTCGCCGAAGGGCCTCCGGAAGTGGTAATGGAGAATGAGGAGAGCCTGACCGGGCAGTATCTCGCGGGGAGGCTCACTATGCCGGTCCCGCAGGAGCGTCGCCCGGGCAACGGCACCGTTCTTACCATAACCGAATGCCGGGAACACAATCTAAAGGGAATCAGCGCATCCATTCCCCTCGGGACGCTCACGGTAATCACCGGCGTTTCGGGCTCGGGAAAGTCCACCCTCCTCTCGGACCTGATATATCCCGCTCTTGCGAACCGCCTGGGGCGATCTCACCACGAGGAGGGAGCCTACGGCGAGATTCGGGGCGCTGAGGAGATCGATAAAGTAATTAACATCGACCAGAGCCCCATCGGGCGAACTCCCCGATCCAATCCCGCGACTTACGTCAATCTCTTCACGCCGATTCGGGAACTCTTTGCGGGGCTGCCGGAGGCGAAGGCGAGGGGATACAAACCCGGGCGTTTCTCCTTTAACGTCAAGGGCGGCCGGTGTGAGCAGTGCCAGGGGGCGGGAACCCTCAAAATAGAGATGCACTTTCTCGCGGACGTCTACGTCACCTGCGATGTCTGTCACGGGAAGCGCTTTACCCGGGAGACCCTCGATATTCGGTATAAGGGAAAGAACATTTACGAAGTCCTGGAAATGACGGTTGAAGAGGCGCGGGATTTCTTTCAGAATATTCCGCAGGTTAAGCGCCGCCTCGATACGCTCATGGCGGTCGGACTCGACTACGTGAAACTGGGACAGTCGGCCCTCACCCTCTCCGGAGGCGAGGCGCAACGAGTTAAGCTCTCCCTGGAGCTCTCGAAGCGAAGCACCGGCAATACTTTCTACATTCTGGACGAGCCGACTACGGGGCTGCACTTCGCAGATGTAAAGAAACTTATGGAGGTCCTGGCGCTCCTCGCCGACAAGGGAAACACCGTTGTTCTTATCGAACACAACCTGGATGTTATTAAACAGGCTGATCACATCATCGACCTCGGTCCCGAAGGGGGAGACCGGGGCGGTGAGATCGTGGTAACCGGCACTCCCGAGGAGGTCGCCGACTGTGAGGCATCCCATACCGGCAGATTCCTGCGTTCCGCCCTCGGCTTTCCGCCGGGACATGAGGCGTCGGCGTAGAGCCGCGTTCGGAACCGTCGTGGCCCGTTTCTGCCGGTTCTTCCTTCTCCCGCTGCTCCTTCTGGTAATCACCTCGTTTAGCTCGGCTCAGGAAGGGGAGCCGCCGCCTGAGGGGCAAAACGAGCCACCGGAAAACCTGAGCCTCACGGAAGACACCCTTGCACAGGACATTCTCACCGCCAGCTTTCGAGATCTCATCGCGTGGAACGCCACCCTGGATCTATCCACCCGGGGCGGCCGGCGGGAGCTGGAGGATCGACTATTCGAGTACTACGGTATCCAGCGTCCCCCGGAGGAGGAAGAGCGAGAGGGAAGCGAGATTATTGTCGAGGCTGCGAGGAGCGCACGCTACTTTACCATAGATGCCCCGGAGGAGAACTACCTCGTGATGCGTGGCGGCGTGGTCGTCCAAATGCGGGAAGCCGAGGAGGAGGTAAGCCATAGAATCGAGGCGGATCAAGTGGTCTATAACCAGGAGCGGAACACCCTCTCGGCCATGGGCGACATTACCTATACGGTGGAGCGGGAAGAGTCCACGGAGGTCTTTACCGGTGAGTCCTTGCAGTTTCGCCTCGACTCTTGGGACGGCGTATTTATCGACGGAGAGAGCAACCGGCAACAGCGGGACCAGCCGCAGCAGTCGCAGGAGGAGGAGTTCGCAGTAGCGGGGGCTCGGCTCTCCCGCTCACCGGAGGAGATAACCGTGGTCGAGGAGGGCTCCATTACCTCCTCCGTGGCGGACCCGCCGAATTACTCGATTGACGCCACCAAGATCTGGGTCCTCGCTCCCGGGGAGTGGGGTATCCAGAACGCGGTTCTCAAGGTTGGCCGGGTACCCGTTTTCTATTTTCCCTTCTTTTTTCTTCCCGGAGACAAGCTCTTCTTTCACCCCGCCGTGGGGTACGAGCCCCGAAGGGGAAGCTACATCCAGACCACCACCTACCTGATCGGGGCCCGAGAGCAACAAGAGCAACCGTTTTCCCTGTTACAGCTCACGGAGAACGCGGATGAGTCCCTTCGAGAGATCGAAGGGCTCTTCCTGGTGCTGCCGGAAGATCCAGTGCCCCCCGAGCGCCCGGAGTGGTACTTCAAGGTCATGGCGGATATCTACACCAATCTCGGCGCCTACGTCGGCGCCGAGGCTGATCTGCCGGAGTTGGGTCCCCTGCAATCTTTCTTTGTCCGGGCGGGTATAGGGGCGAGCAGGACGGTCTTCTCGCAGGGCGATGGGTTTACCCCGTATTACGTGAACGAGTCGGGAGAAGCGAGCAGCAACTGGGAGAGCGGCTGGCTCATCGGCCGGGAGCTTCCGTTTCGATACGAGATGGAGTTGCAGACGGCCACCTCCTTGCCCCTCTTCTCCCTCTCCCTGGATATGTTGCTCCTTTCGGACCCGGAGTTTCGGCGTGACTTTGGCGTTCGAAGCGAGCAATTCGACTGGTCGGTCATTCTTTCGGGGCTCGACGAGCTCGAGCCGGAGGAGCAGGATCGAGTAGAGTCCTACACCTGGCGTCTCAACTCCTCTCTCTCCCCCTCACTCTCTTCCCTTTCGCCCTGGGTAACGTCACTCTCCTTGGAACGGCTCAACGCCTCCCTGGCGTGGCGTTCCCGGCAGTGGCCTGAGGAACGGCTGCCGCCGGCCCTCCAGCAGAATCCGTATACCAGCAGCGGCGAGGCGGCCTTTTTCTACCCCTCGGAGTTTGTCCTCCCGGACGCGTCGGTTCGACTTCAGGGGGAGCTATTCTCCTATCCTGACACGGGCCGCCGAGCGCGACGGGGGGATCAGGACGTGGAGCGGGGAGAGGATCTCCGGCCTCCCTGGAAACAGCCCGATGAGGAAGGTTCGGATGAGCAAGAGGGGGAGCGATGGGAGACTCCGGAGGCGCGGCTGCCGCCGATCTTCGAGGAGCGGCCGGGGATTCTGGAGGTGACCCCCTTGAGCTGGCGCCTCAGGTATCAGATCGTTCCGAGCATTACAATTAATAACGTAACCGACAGTGACGAGTGGGAGACTCCGGAGGCGATCGACGGCTCCGTCGCCTACTCAACCATGGAACATCTTAGCAACTACCAGCTCTCCCATGACGGGTACTTCTACGACCGTTTGATCACCTTCAACGGAAGTCTCCTCTTTGCGCTGAAGTATCAGGAGCTCCTGGAGGAGCAGGGGGTAAGTGAGGATGAGCGGGAAAACTTGGAGGAGCAGGCGTTTCGGGGACGCTCACGACGGCTCACGCAGAGCCAGAGTCTCGCCTACACACCCCTCCGGAGGGTGGAACGGCTCGAGGAGTCCCGGCTTCGCTACGACATATCCACCCTCCTCTATGAACGCACTTTCTCCGAGCTCAGCGAGTTTGGTGAGCCGGTCTATGAGGAGAAAACCTTTGAGCCCCGGAAGGAGTACTACCAGACGCATGAAACCACCGCGGAACTCCGGCTGGAGGCGCTGCGAGCGACCCAGTCCCTCACCCTCGCTTCCGCGCTCCCACCACTCGATGGCCGGTACGACGGATCCGCAACCGCCATCACCGGGCCTCTGACAACCAGAGTTTCCACGGCCTACGTGGAAGACCCCGAGGAGGGGTGGCTCTTCGAGCCGTTCGAGAGTGACCAGACCCTCCAGATCATCGAGGAGGAGCTCTCCATTTCCCAGCGCTTCGTCTACGAGATCGAGGAGGATCGGCTAGATCGATCGGTGACCACCCTAAACGCCTGGATAGCCTCCCTCGGCTATGAGGCGCGGCACAGCCCGGTATACGAGTTCGACCCCGGTGGAGAAGGGTGGACGGTCGTAGAGGGGGAGGAGGAGTTTCAGCCCTATAGCTTCACGACGACCCTCAACGGCGACTGGGAGCCCGCCCCCTTCTGGAAGCGGCGAGTCTACCCGGAAGCGAGCATTAACGCCTCCTACGAGGCTAATCTGCTTCGATTCACTGAGAGCGCCCTTCGTTTGAGCTACGGCTTCTCCCTCTCGGTGTACCGCTTCCTCGACCTTCAGTTCGAGGCGGTAACCGTCAACGACTTTACCTACCAGTACTTCCCCTCCCTCGCCCGGAAGGCGGAGCGTGAGGAGCGCAACCTCTTTCGGGATCTGGGCAACTCCCTCGCACTCTGGGACCGCGAAAAACGGGAGGAGAGCTTTTTCAAGCTCGAGAGCATCCGCCTCTCGGCGGTACACGATCTCCAGGACTGGGAGCTAACGGTGAGTTATGAGGGTCAACCTACTCTTGAAAGCGGAGGCGGGGAGCCACCGAGATACCGCTGGGAGAGTTTGTTGACACTCTTTCTCAGGTGGCGGCCGATTTCGGAGATTCAAAGTACCATCACCTACGATGACGGAGATCTGGACTTCGAGAACTAACGGCGAAGATCGAAGGGCGCCTTCGCCGGTTCGGTCGAACTTGACCCCCTTCGCCGGCTCCCTCTATACTTCCCCTATAAGGAGTGTCATTGGCACAGAGTGCAACATTTGTCCTGGAAAGCCAGGGCGTCCTGCAGCAAATCTGTGGCGCAAACGACGCCAACGTGGCGCTGCTCGAAGAGCTTTTCGGCGCTCACGTCTACACCCGTGGAAACGAAGTACATCTCGATTCCGAGAGCAAAGAGGTGCGACGACGCTTTGCCCAACTGTTCTCCGAGCTCGAGTCGCATGTAGCCCTCGGTCACACACCGGGAAACGATCTTATTCGGGCGGTATACAGCGGGATTATCGAGGACGATGCGGAGCAGACCGAGTTCCTACGTACCTGGAGCGTGGAGTTGCCGATCAACGGAAAGCGGGTCTTCCCGAAGAGTTACCGGCAAGCTTCCTTCATAAAGGGAATGGTCGAGAGCGAGCTCAGCTTCTGTATCGGCCCTGCAGGGACCGGAAAGACTTACCTCGCGGTAGCCTATGCGCTACGACAGATCCTAGCCCGATCGAAACGGAAGCTCGTTCTCACGCGACCGGTTGTGGAGGCGGGAGAGAGCCTGGGATTCCTTCCGGGGGACCTAGCCCAGAAGATAAGTCCCTATTTGAAGCCGCTTTACGACGCCATGGAAAGCCTCGTCCCCGGGGAGGTCTTGCAGAGACTCGAGGAAAATCGGAGCATCGAAATCGCCCCCTTGGCGTATATGAGAGGGCGAAGCCTCCGTGATTGTGTTATCATTCTCGATGAGGCTCAGAACACGACACGAGAACAGATGAAGATGTTTCTCACCCGGTTGGGAGAGAACACCGAGGCGATAGTGACCGGAGACATAACGCAAATAGACCTTCCCAAGCGCACGCAATCAGGACTTCTGGAAGCGCTTCGTATACTGGAAGGTATTCCTGAGATCCACTTCACCTACTTCAGCGGAAGCGATATCGTGCGAAGTAGACTCGTTCGGAGAATTATCCAGGCATACGATGCGGACCGATCATAACGACCATTCCTCGTCCACCCATGTGGAAATCTCCTCTGAAGGTGTAGAGCCCCCGTCGTGGATTGACACGATGGCCGGCTTTGCCCAGCGAGTACTGCAACGGCTCGATCTCTCCGGGATGGAGCTCTCCCTCCTCCTCTGTGACAACGAGACGATGCGGCGCCTCAACCGGGAGTACCGGGAGATCGACGCGCCCACGGACGTGCTCTCTTTCGGGCAGGAGGGAGAGGCGATTCCGGCGGAAGGTCAGCCTCCATACCTCGGAGATCTGGTGATAGCGCTCCCCTATGTCCGAGCGCAGGCTCGGGAGGTCGGAGTTTCCGAGGAGGAGGAACTCCGACGCATGGTCGTACACGGTATTCTTCACCTCGCCGGCTACGAGCACGGTGAGGAGACCATGGAAACGAGAGAAGAATCACCGATGCTGACCCTTCAGGAGCAGATTCTGGAAGAGTTATCGGAGGAACGGCTGTTTTGAATCTCGCTCGTATGTTGAAACGGATGTTTACGACGGAGAAGGAGGGTGAGAAGGACGAAGCCCTCATTACCCTCAACCTCGAGAAGCAGGACATGATCCGAGGAGTTTACGAGCTCTCGGAGACGAGCGTCAAAGAGGTCATGGTACCTAGAATCGATGTGGTCTTTGCCAACATCGACGAGGACCCGGACGAGCTGGTCCGTTCCATCGCCGCCTGTGGTCACTCCCGTTTTCCGGTTTACAAGGAGACGATCGACAATGTCGTTGGGATGCTCCACGTTAAGGACCTTCTGCAGTTTCTCACGACGAAGCAGCCCATTCGGATCGACACGATTCTCCGGAAACCCTTTTTTGTCCCCGAGAGCAAGCGGCTGGACTCGCTTCTCCGGGAGATGAAGCGGCGCCGAGTCCACATAGCCGTCGCGGTCGACGAGTACGGTGGCGTCTCGGGTATCGTCTGCCTCGAGGATATTCTTGAGGAAATCGTCGGAGAGATCCAGGACGAGTTTGACAACGAACGGGAAGATATCCTCGAAATCGGGGAGAACATTTTTCTCTGTGACGCCCGGGTAAATATCGAAGAACTCAACGAGCAGGCCGAGATCGGCATTCCCGACGAGGACTTTGACACCCTCGGGGGCTTCGTCTTCGACCTGTTCGGAAAAATACCGGTGAAGTTCGAAAAGGTCACGTGGCACGGGGCTGACTTCATAATACAGGAAATGGACGGTCACAAAATCAAAACCGTCAAAATCGTGGCCCACCGGGACGAAGAGGAAGAAGGTGAGTAGCGCCGACCGAACAGCGCGGAGATTGACCCTTCTGCTCGGGTTGGTTTTCATCGTCGGTACTCAGTTATACGCTCAGGACGCCAGGACCCTCTACCGCCGTGGAGAGGATGCTCTTGCCGAGAGCAGTTACTCCCCCACGGACGCCCCGCTCTACGACGCTATAGAGTACTTTCAGCGTGCCCTAGAGATAAATCCGCACTACAGGGAAGCACTGGTCGGCCTCGCCGACGCGTACTATATCCTGGAGGAGTACACCACCGCTCTTCGGTTCGCCCAGGACGCTCGGAAGCTCGGATCCGGGAGCAGTGAGCTCAGAAACTTGGAGGGTCGAATTCGTCTCGCTCGGGGAGAACTCGAAGCCGCCGGCGAGCTCTATCGGGAGGTCCTCCGGGAGGAGCCGAACAATCTCGAGGCGCGACTCGGCATGTCTCAGCTCGCCCTGGCGGAAGGGAACTCCGCCGAGGCGGCCCGGGAACTCGAGCGCTTACTTCGTCGCTCTCCGGAGAACCGCAGAGCGCTCCTCGCCCTTACCCTGATCTACCGGAGTCGCGGCGATACCGCCGCGGCGGAGCGCTACCTCCGGCAGGCGCTCCGTTTTCACAGCGAGAATGCACAGGTTCAACTCCTCGCCGGGCAGTACCAGTACGGTCGAGGCAACTATGAGGAGGCGCGGTTCCACGCTGAGAGCGCCCTTACTCTCCGGAAAAGCTACACCGAGGCGAGGATTCTTCTCTCTGAGGCGCTCCTCGAGGGGGGTGATAGCTACGAAGCGGAGACGCAGCTCCGGCAGGCCCTGGAGGACGCCCCCGAAAACCCGAGGGTTTGGTACACCCTGGGGCAGGTGCTCCAGGAGCAGGGGGAGATCTCCGAGGCGCTGCGAGCCCTCCAGCGAGGGGAGTCCGCGGCCCCCGGGGAAGAGCGGCTCAGGCTCGCTATCGAGGCGGTGGCATCAGAGCTTCCCCTGGAGGATGAACGGCGGGCTCCAATCGCCGCGGAGTACCTGGCGCGGGGCCGCGCTCTGGTGGAGCGTAACTTCGTCTCCCAGGCGGAGGTGGTTTTTCGCAGTGGCCTGCGCCTTGACCCCTATTCTCGGGAACTCCGGCTCGCTCTGGCGGACATTTACGAGCTCCGGGGACATCGCGCCCGGTATCTCCAGGAGCTAGAAGTCCTCAGGGATCTCGGCCACGACGATCAGTTTATTAGCGACCGTATTGAGAGTTACGAGAGCTTTCTCGCCGATTCCGTGGCCAATCGGTGGGATGTGGACCAGTTCACCCTCTCTAGAGAGCGGTACACCCTTCTTCTCGGATTCGTGGAGCGGCAGGACCCGGGAGAGTGGTACCGAAACGACCGTCTCTTCGCTCGGCATTTTCGGGACTATCTCCTCCGGGATGAGCGGCTGGAGATCTCCGATGAGAGCAGGGCAGTCCGGGACCAGGCGGAGCTCCTGCGACGCGCCCGGGAGGGAGGGCAGGAGTACGCCCTCCTGCTCGACTTCTCCGAGAGCGACCGCTCTCTCGGAACCGAGGTAACCCTCTATCTCAGCCGCACCGGGGAGGAGGTTGCCAGCCTGAGGAGCGTTCGAGGAGGCAACAACCGGGTTCGCGACGCCCTCGCTCAGGGAAGCGAGCTCGTGCGGAGCTCCGTACCCCGGCGGGGATCCCTGGTCCAACGAGAGTTTTCACGAGGGCTCATCGATCTCGGCCGCGCTTCCGGCATCGAGGAGGAGCAGAGCTTTCGCCTCGTCCGGGAGGGCAGGGCGCAGCTCGTCGCTGAGGAGCCGGGAGTCCGTTTTTCCGAGGCGGACGAGGTGGGGACCTTTACGGTTACCGCCCTGGACGATCTGGTGGCGGAGGGAACGGTGGAGAGCGAGTCGATTATCGACCGTGTACGGGTAGGGGACGAGCTCTTTATTCTTCCCGATGAGTATGAGCCGGTAGAAGCTGCCGAGACGTTCCGTTCTCCCCTCTTCGAGAGCGTAGAATCCCTGAGATGAGTCTACCCGCCGCCGCCGACCGTCGGTGAACGGGGGTCACCACCTACGTTGACATCGATACCTTTTTCTCGATAAATTCACGGTAAATCCAGCTACGAAATCTCAGGAGGATAATATGAAGATTGCTATTAACGGCTTCGGACGCATTGGACGTAATGTCTTTAAGATCGCCCTCGAGGAGGGTGTGGAAGTTGTGGCGGTCAATGACCTTACCGACACCAAGACCCTTGCCCATCTTCTCAAGTATGACAGCACGCAGGGCAGGTTCGAAGGCTCCGTAGAATACGACGACGAAAACCTCATAGTGAATGGGAAGAAATATAAGGTCTGTTCCGAGACCACGGTGACCGAGATTCCCTGGGGCGACTCTCCGGACGTTGTAGTGGAGTCCACCGGTGTTTTTCGGAGCCGAGAAGACAAGAAGGGCGGATACGGAGACCACCTCAAGAACAGCAAGTACCCCGCCAAGAAGGTCATTCTCACCGTTCCCGCCAAGGATAAGATCGACAACATGATCGTTCTCGGGGTCAATGACGAGGCGCTGCGGGAGAGCGACGAGTGCGTTTCCAACGCCTCCTGCACCACCAACTGCCTGGCACCGATGGTCAAGGTCCTCGACGACGAGTTCGGTATCGAAGAGGGATTTATGACCACCGTCCATAGCTACACAAACGATCAGATGACCCTCGACGCCCCCCATAAAGATCTTCGCAGGGCGCGCTCCGCGGCGGTCTCCACCATTCCCACCACTACCGGCGCCGCCAAGGCGGTCGGTAAGGTTCTTCCGCACCTCAACGGAAAGCTCGACGGTCTCGCGTTGCGCGTTCCGACTCCCACCGGCTCCATCACCGACTTTGTCGCGGTACTCAAGAAGGAGGCGACGGTGGAGCAGGTTAACGCCGCCATGAAGAAGGCTGCGGATGGTCCCATGAAGGGAATCCTGGAGTACACCGAGGATCCGATCGTCTCGGTCGACATCATCCATAACCCCCATTCCTGCATCTTCGACGCCGGAACCACTATGGCCAACGGCAAGATGGTTAAGGTGCTCGGCTGGTACGACAACGAGTGGGGTTACTCCTACAGGGTCGTCGATCTGGCAAAGAAGCTGGTCTAAACAGGTTCTCTCGCCGGCAGGGCCGCTACCTCCGGGTAGCCGGCCCTGAGTGTTCCGAAATGAAGTGAGGCAAATTATGGCACTCAAAACCGTCAAAGATGTGGATCTCAAGAACAAGCGCGTTCTTATGCGGGCAGACTTCAACGTGCCCCTCAAAGGTGATGCGATTACCGACGATACACGTATTCAGGCCGCCCTCCCGACAATCGAGTATATCCTCGACCAGGAGGGAGCGAAGCTCGTACTCATGAGCCACCTCGGCCGTCCCAAGGGGAAGAAGGATCCCGCTTTTTCCCTCGCTCCGGTAGCCAAGCGCCTCTCCGAGCTTCTCGGCAAGGAGGTGGTAATGGCGAAGGACTGTGTCGGTGAAGAGGTGGAAAAGCAGTCCGTTGAGCTCCCCCCGGGAACCGTTATGCTCCTCGAGAACGTGCGGTTCTACAAGGAAGAGACCGATAACGATCCGGAGTTTGCCAAAAAGCTGGCAGCTCTCGGAGACGTCTACGTAAATGACGCTTTCGGCAGTGCCCACCGCGCCCACGCCTCCACGGAGGGGGTGGCGCACACGCTTCCCGCCTGCGCCGGCTTTCTTATCGAAAAGGAAGTCGCCTTCTTTACCCCGGTATTGGAGAATCCCGAGCGGCCGATGGTAGCGGTCATCGGAGGAGCAAAGGTTTCCACGAAGATTGCGGTTCTCGAGTCCCTGCTTCCGAACTGCAGTACCCTCATTATCGGCGGGGGAATGGCGTATACCTTTCTCAAGGCCCAGGGCCACGAAATTGGAAACTCCCTCCTGGAGGAGGAGTACATCGACACCGCCGAGAACCTTCTTTCCAAGGCAGCTGAGAAGGGCGTTGAAATCATCCTGCCCCGGGACCACCTGGTGGCCGAGGAGTTCGACGAGAACGCCGAGCCGGAGTCCGTGGACGGCATCGATATTCCCGGAGGCAAGATCGGAATGGATGTGGGCCCGAAAACGCTGGAGCTCTGCAAGGAGCGGATCAAGAACGCCAAGACGGTAGTGTGGAACGGTCCGATGGGCGTTTTCGAGTTCGACAACTTCGCTATCGGTACCCGGGTGGTTGCGGAGGCGATCGGCGACTCCCAGGCGATGACCGTAGTCGGTGGCGGTGACTCGGTGGCCGCGGCGAATAAGTTCGGGGTGGCGTCCAAGATGAGCCACGTTTCCACCGGTGGCGGCGCATCCCTGGAATTCCTGGAAGGCAAGAAGCTTCCCGGAATCGTTGCGTTGGAATCTTAGGAGCCCCCATGCGAAGATCATTTATCGCCGGAAACTGGAAAATGCATAAAACCGTAGGTGAGGCCGCCCGCTTTGCCCGTGAGCTCGTGGAGAGTCTAAAGGACGGAAAGCACAAATACATGGTCGCGCCCCCCTTTACGGCGCTTTCCGCCGTCTCCGGGGTCCTCGAGGGGAGCAACATTCTCCTGGGCGCCCAGAACATGGCCCCGGCACTGGAGGGCGCGCACACCGGGGAAGTCTCGGTTACCATGCTCAAGGAGCTGGGAGTGGAGGTCGTCATACTCGGTCATTCCGAGCGACGCCACGAGTATGGCGAGAGTGACGATCTCATTCAGCAAAAGGTTGACCTCGCGGTCTCAGAGGGTGTAGAAGTAGTGCTCTGCGTCGGCGAAACGCTCGATGAGCGAGAAGCGGGCTCGGTGCAAAAGGTGGTCGAGGGACAACTCACCTCGGGGCTAAAGAACATCTCCGAGGCGCAGCTATCGAAGATTACCATCGCCTACGAGCCGGTCTGGGCGATCGGAACCGGCAAGACAGCCACCCCGGAGGACGCGGACGAGGTGCACGCCTTTATTCGAGAGGTCGTTGAGAAGCGCTACTCCAAGAGCGCAGCGGAAAACCTGGTCATTCAGTATGGCGGCTCGGTAAAGCCCGGGAACGTCAAGGAGCTGATGGCTAAGGAGAATATCGACGGCGCCCTTGTCGGCGGAGCTTCCCTGAAGGCGGAGAGCTTCGTGCCGATCGCCAAATACGACGAATAGGGAGTCAACAAGAGTATGGGTTTTTTGGGAATCCTTCTTCTCATTTTTTTCCTCCTAAGCGCAGTGCTGCTGGTATTTATCGTACTGGTGCAGGACGAAGGCGGTGAAGGGCTCGGAGGTATTTTTGGCGGCGGCGGCGCGAGCCAGGTTGGCAACCGCTCCGGCAATATTCTCACTAAAACTACCTCGGTCCTGGGGGCGATTTTTCTCCTGAGCTCCTTTGGTCTGGCCTGGCTCAACCGGACACCGGACGCCGCCAACGTAGAGGGAGCGGCGCGGCAGCTGGAGGCTCAGGAAGAGGGCGCCGTCAACTGGTGGGAGACCGAAGAGGAGGCAGAGCCGCCGGAAGAGGAAGAAGCACCGGGTTCCATGGAGGAATCCGACTGATCCCGGCGTATGCGTGCGGCGGTACTCTTCTTTCCGAGTAAGAGTCGCGAGAAGGTCCGGGAGATTTCCCGGGCCTTGGCGGACGGAATCGGCGCTCAGGGGTATGACGTCGACGTGGTAGACGGATCCCAGGACGTCAACACCAAGCTCACCATTTACACCCACATAGCGGTGGTGGCGGAGCAGCAGACGCTCTTCACCGGCAAGATTCCCGAAGGTATCAGCGAGTTTCTCAGCGGCTCCGGGATAGTCGGCGGTAAGAAGAGTTTCGCCTTCGTTATTAAGAAAGCTTTGGGAAACACCAAGGCTCTCAAACGACTGATGCACGCCATGGAGCATGAAGGGATGTTTCTTCGGTACTCGGACGTTCTGGCAACTCCGGAAGACTCCCGGATCATTGGTACAAAGCTGAAGATCGCGAATTAGAGAAGTAGAAATAATTGACCTTCCGGACGGGTGAGGTCTATACTAAGACTGCTTTCAGCAATAATCAATAACGTGGCAGTTGGCAGATTGAAGACCTACTACGATGTACTCCGGGTCGAGCGTAACGCGTCTCAGGAGGAGATAAAGCGAGCTTTTCGCGTTCGCGTCAAGGAACTCCATCCGGACACCAACAGGGAAAGTGCCGGCACGGCGGATGAGATGACGGAGCTTCTCACCGCCTATGAGACACTCAACAGCCCGGCAGCTCGTACTGAGTATGACCGGCTTCATTGCGGAACGCTCCAGGAGGAAGAGTTCGACTTCCGGGAGTTTCTCCGTCAGCGGGGGGACGTGGAGAGCCAGGCGAGACTGATCTTTTACGACCTTCTTCATGACAATCCCGCGGAAGCGCTCCAACTGTACGACGCCCTGATGCGGATGAGCGATTTCGATCTGGCTCGCTATCTTGGGCGAGAGGACTTCATGGACTGCGCTTTTCTCCTGGCCGAGGAGTATGAGGAGAGAGGAGAGTTCGTGAAGGCCTTCAACCTCCTTGCCGCCATCGTTCGGTTCGAACGACAGCGGCCGTATTTCAAGCATTTCATGGAAGAAGTGGTAGAACGGTTGCGAACGGTGGTATGCTTCAAGATGGTAAGTACCGAGGAGGCTGAAACGGTGCTCCCCGCTCTCGAGCAGCTCATCGCGTGGGACTTCTCCAACAAGGAGACCGCCTTCTACCTCAAGAAGGCGGCAGAGCTCTACGTCGAGAGAGGGGAATTCGAGCGCGCCGGGCGTTATCTCAAGCGCGGTTTGGAGCTCGACAGCAAGCTCAGCGGTATCAAGAAACTGAAAGAACGACTCGCCGCAGTGGCGATCTTCTAACACCAACGGGAATTTAGTATGAAACGATGCATAACCACTCTGATCACCGCCCTTCTGGCAGCCGGCGCCCTTTCGGCGCAGGTACTCGACAAGCCTGTGGCGATCGTCCGTCTTACTGAGACGGTGAATATCGGTCAGCGCGAGTTGCGAAACCAGGTTAGAATGCTGGAAGAGCAGGTCGGCCGGAGCCTGAATGAAGAGGACCGGCGAGAAGTCTTGGATTCTCTGATTGGCGAGATACTGATTGACCAGGCGGCCGCCCGCAATGATATTCGGGTAACTCAGGAAGAGATCAACCAAGCGATACGAGCGCAGAGACAGTCCTTGGGGCAGCCGGTTTCGGACGCTCAATTTCGCGGTTTCATTCGGGAACAACTCGGTCTCACCTGGGAGGAGTACGTGGAGCAGATTACCCAGCGGCTGATCCAGGAGAAGTACATCGTGGAGAGGAAGCGGGATCTCATTCAGAACGTCGACCCTCCCACGGAGCGAGAGGTCCGAGACTTCTACGACGATAATGCCACGCAGTTCACCAATCCCGCCATGGTGCGGTTTAACCAGCTCTTCTTCGATACCCGAAACAAGAGCGACACTCAAGTCGAGGCGGCGCGTCAGAAGGCTCAGGAGCTCAGAGACCGGCTCAGATCGGGACAGACGAGCTTTGACGAGCTTATGGACGAATCTCTGGACGACGCGAGCTACACCGGCGGGGATTTCGGTTTTCTCCTGCGAAACGATCAGCAGGCGCGCAACCAGTTGGGCCGACGCTTCATGGAGAGCGTCTTCTCCCTGGAGGAGGGAGATGTCAGCGCGGTTATCGAGTCGAATATCGGCTTCCATATCGTAGAAATCACCAATCGGCGCTCACCCCGGGTTCTGGGACTGGACGATCCCGTTCTTCCCGGGGAGAACGTCACGGTTCGCAATCAGATCGAGAACTACCTCCGTAATCAGCAACAGCAGCGTAACTTTCAGCAGGCGGTGCAGGAAGCGATTGAGGAGCTGCGAGACGAGGCGGAAGTGGAACTCTACGAGCAGAACCTCGAGTGGTAACCGATGCCCTCTCGTCGTGAAGCGCGGGTTCTGGCGGTTCAGGCGCTCTACAGCTGGGACGTGACTGCCCCCTCTCCGGAGGAGCTGCTGGAGTTTCGATGGCGCAAGGAGGAGTGGAGCGATCGCGACCTCCTCTTTCCGGCGATTCTCGTTCGGGGAGTGATTGAGCAAATCGAAACGGTGGATGAGACTATTCGTCGTCATCTCACCGGCTGGACCTTTGAGCGCCTCCAACTGGTGGATCGCGCGATTCTGCGGCTCGCCACCTATGAACTTCTCTTTCAGAAGGATGTCCCCGCCTCGGTAGCGATTAACGAAGCGGTAGAAATCGCCAAGGAGTACAGCGGAGAGGAGGCGTACCGCTTCGTCAACGGTGTTCTGGACGGCGTCTGGAGCGAGGTGGGAAGGAGCGCCTAATGCGCAAGCGCTTGCTGGCGGCAGGAGCACTCATCGGATCCCTCCTCGTCCTCCTCGCCACGCTCCTTCTCATTCGCGGCGGCATTCTGCGGAGCCGGGAACGAACGGCGTACCGCTTCTCACTGCGGGACGCGGTGTACGCCCTGGACCAGGGACGCGAGGCCGATGCGGCCGAACACCTTCGCCGCGCCGCCGAGAACGCCCACTCACCGGAGGCGTGGCTCCGACTGCTCAAGGGTGCCCGAGAGCTGGATGGCCGCGATCTCTATGCGGAGCTCCTCCGGGAGGGGCAAGAAGCGTTTCCCGCAAGCGAGCCCCTCTCCGCCGCCTGGGGTCTCCAACTCTTGGAGTCAGGAGAAGCGTCTCAGGCGTGGGAGTTGCTCTCCCGCCGGGTGGACCCGAAGGCGTATCCCGCGCTGCTCTCGGCGGCGCTCCTGGCCGCCGAAGCGGATCCGGGAGATCTCGCAACGGAGGAGCTCTCGCTCTTCGCGGCGCTTCCCGAAAGCGATCGTAGCGAGCCCTTTCTTCGGGCGTACGAGTTCACCGGTGCCCTGCCGTTTCTCGAAAACGCCCTCCTTATCACCCTGCGAGAGGGGGAGTTCGACACCGCCCGGACTATTCTCGGCAGGTTTCCTGATCCAAGGGAGGAGAGCTCCGATACCGAAGGCGCGGAGCCCGGGAGCTCGCAGCGGTCTCGGGCCGAGCCGTTCGCCGAGAGCCGCGGACGACTTCTTCTTATGGCTGCCCACACCCTGGAGGAGAGTACCGCGTTCTACAGCTATCTGAGAGCAGTAGGGGGCCGGGCCGGAACCGCCCCGGAACCTCTGCTTCTGCAAGCGGACCTTCGTATGAGCGCCCGGGAGTTCGAGGAGGCGCAGCTTCTCTACGAGGAAGTTCGCACCGTGGCGCCAACGTTCTCTCCCGTGCCCTTCCTCAACGGCGGCTGGCTCCGTCGCCGGGCGGGTGTCTCCTCGGTGGAGCTCCTCAGAAAGGGCACAACGCTTTTCCCTGAGAGTGCTCAACTGGAGACGGCGCTGCTGCAGGAGCTCATCTACCGGGGAGATGAGGAAGCGGCCCGCACCCTCATCGACTCCGGCGAGCCCACCCGTATGACCAAGCTGCTGGAACTGGCGTTCTTCCATGCTCCGGACCTGGATCGGGGCTATACCCCGCGACTCTGGGAGCTCCTCAACGAAGAAGAGAACGCTCCGGATGTCGGGAGGTTCCTGGCGTACCATCTTGTCGGCGTCAACGACTTGCCGGAGCTCGAACGGCTGCTTGGCCGCTTTCCGTCGGAAGAACACAGCTGGGCGCGGTTCTATCTCGGGTATCTCGCCTTTCGACGAGGGAGCTACGAGCAGGCCGACGAGCTCTTCTCTCGGAAGCCGGAGGAGGGGAGTTACCCCGTACCTCCTTGGATTTGGGAGGGAAACGGTGCCCTCGCCGCGCTCTACACCGGCTCCACCCGGCGAGCCCTCGAGGGAGCCCGGCGGGCTCGAGAGTCTTTCATTTCCCGGAGCCCGGATAGGGAGAGCGAGCATCTTGCAACCCTATTCACTCTCGAGGCGGAGGCGCTCCGTCTTTCGGGCCGGCAGAGCGAGGCGCGCGAGGTCGCTCGACGAGCGGTGGAAATCGCGCCGGAGAGTAACAGTGCCCGGCTACTTCTTCGAAATCTTGAACGCCCAAGGTAACTCTGCTACCATGCGTAAATGATTCGGCTGAAGAACGAGAGGCAGCTTCGCGGCATACGAGAGTCCTGCGCCCTCCTTTCCGAGACTCTCGAGAAGCTGCGCCCCCTAGTCGAGCCCGGGGTTACCACCGGTGAACTCGACTTCTGGGCTCGTGATGAGATAGAACGCCTCGGTGGCCGCCCCGCCTTTCTCGGTTATCACGGTTTTCCCGGAGCCCTTTGCACCTCCGTAAACGAGGCAGTCATTCACGGTATTCCCTCGGATCGGGAGCTTCGGGAGGGAGATATCCTCTCGGTGGACTGTGGAATCGAGTATAGCGGCTTCTACAGCGACGCAGCCGTTACTATCCCCGTGGGAACTATCTCAGAAGAGATAGTGAGGCTTATGGAGGTTACCAGGCACGCTCTCGACCTCGGCATTCAGGCCGCGGTGGCCGGAAACCGAGTCGGTGATATATCGAGGGCGATCTACGACCACGTTTCTCAGTTCGGTTACGGCGTGGTGCGTCCCTACTGCGGGCACGGCGTGGGGCTCTCCCTTCATGAGGATCCGGAAGTGCCGAACTACGTTGGACGAGGACCGAATCCTCGACTGAAACCGGGAATGGTGATCGCCATAGAGCCGATGATCAATCTGGGCGGTGACGAGGTGGAGGTGCTCGAGGATGAGTGGACCGTCGTCACCGCGGACCGATCCGTTTCCGCCCACTACGAGCACACCGTGGCGATACTGGCGGATCGTACGGAGATTCTTACCGCCCCGGGGGTGCCGGTGATAACCGGGGCCTCAAAGCTTCGCTAACCGTAGAAACTATATTCTTGGCGAGAGGTACCGCCTGATGCGTAGAGTTCGATTTGCCTTCTTCAGCGTGATCCTGGGAGTAACCCTGGGAACGCTCCTCACTATTCTTCTCACCTCCTGCTCCACCAACGCCGAGGGTTCCGCCGGAGGGCCGATTCCGTCGGGAACCTTTGCGGAGCTCGAGTCGATGCAAAACTCCTTCAACCTCGTGGCTGAGCAGGTGCTTCCGTCGGTGGTTCGCGTTGATGTGGAGGAGGTGCGGCGGCAGGCCGCCCCGGATGGGGAGAACATGCCGTGGTTCGACTTCTTCTTCGGAGAGCCCGATGGGCAGGAAGAAGAACGGGAATTTCGCACCCAGGGTCTCGGCTCCGGTGTTATCGTCCGGCGAGACGGCGACAGATACTACGTGCTTACCAACGCTCATGTTATCGGTGAGGCGGACAGTATTGTCGTTACCCTAGATGACGGGAGGGACTACAGCGCCGATCTCGTCGGGTCTGATGAGCGGAAGGATCTCGCTTTGGTATCTCTGGAGACGAGGGATGATCTGGTCGTGGCGACCTTCGGGGACAGCAGCACCCTCCGGGTGGGAGACTGGGTTGTCGCCATCGGGAGTCCTTTTGGATTTCAGTCTACCGTCACCGCCGGTATTGTCAGCGCCCTTGGTCGGCGCGGCGGCCCGGCGGGCAACATTAGCGATTTTATTCAGACCGACGCATCCATTAACCGTGGAAACAGTGGAGGAGCCCTCGTCAATCTCCGCGGCGAAGTGGTGGGCATCAACACCTGGATCACCTCCCAAACGGGAGGAAGCGTGGGATTGGGATTCTCCATTCCGATTAACAACGTTAAAGGCGCCGTTGACGATCTCATTGATCGGGGAAGCGTGCGCTACGGCTGGCTCGGTGTCAGTATTCGGTCGGTTCCCCGGGAACTGGCGGAGGATTTGGGACTTCCCTCAACCGAGGGGGCGCTGGTCTATCACGTTTTCGGGGGCTCTCCGGCGGCGGAAGCGGGCCTTTTGCCGGGAGACTTGGTTACCAGGATAAACGAAACCGAAATCGAGGATTCGGACCAGCTCGTTCTCATGGTCGGGGATCTGCCGGTGGATGAAGAGGCGACCTTTACGGTCATTCGCCAAGGGGAGGAGCGGACCGTGGAGGTCCGAATAGCGGAGCGCCAGGCCGAGCGCTCCATCGCCGAAGGGAACGAGACTCTTTGGCCCGGTTTGGGAGTATTCCCGATTACCGCGGAAATACGCTCGGAGGCGGAGGTCCCCGAAGAGATAGGAGGCGTCATCGTCAGCTCCGTTGAGAGTCGTACACCCGCCTCCGTCGCGGGGCTCCGGGTGGGAGATATCGTAACGGAGGTTAGTTCCGTCTCAGTCGACTCGGTCCTCGACTTCTACCGCGAGCTAAACGCGGCGGAGGGAGATGTAGAGCTGCGAGTCTGGCGCGACGGATCAACGCAGAGACTTACTCTTGCAAGGTAGAGGTATGGGAAAAGAGTTCATTGCGGCACAGAAGGTAAGAAACAACGCAATTAAGCTGGCGAAACGGATCCACGAGGAGGGTTTTGACCCCGACGTGATCTACGTAAGCCTTCGGGGCGGAGCGTACATGGGAAACGTCCTGAGCGAGTACTTCAAGTTCATCCGCCGGGGAGCACGCCCTGTCTTCTACGCCGCCGTGGTAGCCCGCTCCTACTCCGATATCCACGAGCGGGACAAGATCATGGTGGACGGCTGGACCTACAGCCCCGAGTACCTTCGAAGTGGTGACAAGATTCTCCTGGTGGATGACATCTTTGACTCCGGGAAGACGATCAATCACCTCGTGGAGGTGATCCTGCAGAAGGGCATTCCACGCGAGGATATCAAGGTTGCCGTCCACGACTACAAGGTGCGGAGCTATGATGAAGAACAGCAGGCTATCCAACCGGACTTCTACTGCCGAAAACACCGCATAGACACACCGGAGGACGACCACTGGATTCACTATCTCAGCCATGAACTGGTTGGGCTCGACCCGAAAGAGATCGAGCAGCAGTATGGCGAAGATCCGGAAGTTGTGGATATACTACAGAGTCTAACCTTGTAGTAGCGGATGTGATGGCGCGATTTCTCTTCCTGCTAACCCTCGCTCTTCTTCCTCACGCTCTGATCGAAGCTCAGGAGGAGATCCGCTTCTCACCACCGCCCGGCGCCTACGCTTCGCCCCAGGAGGTAACTCTATCCGGAAGCGGCGCGCTGCAGTTTCGCCTGGGGAGAGGAGAACGATTCCTCCCCGTTCAAGGAGCTATCGTCTTGGACGCCCTTCCGGGAACCGTGGAGCGCTACCGTTTGGAAGTGCGGAGCGCCGAAACGGGAGGGGAGTCTCAAACGGTTGACTACACGATAGACCGAAAGCCCCCGACGCCCCCGACCAGTGAGCTGCCCGAGGGACGATATCTCTCCCCGGTGACTATCCGGTTTCGGGAGGCCGAAGAACTGACCCTGGAGTACCGACGAAACGGCAGCTACGTTCCCTTTCCGGCCTCGGGGTTGCTTTTAGACCCCGGAAGTGGCCGACGGGAGGCGTACACGCTACGGGTTCGGGCGATTGACGCCGTGGGAAACAGCAGCGCTCCGAGGGAGCTCCTCTATGTCGTGGACCGCACCTATGATACCCTCCTCGACCCTGAGGAGAAGCACCAGATACTGCTCTCTCCCAGGCCGGGGGAGTACCGCAACGCCCAGCTCCTTCTTCCGGAGAGCCGACTCTGGAAGGAGGTGCGCTACACAGTCGACGGCACCGATCCCCGAGAGGGAAAGGATCTCGCCGAACCGACCTTCCTCGAGGAAACCGGCACCATCGAGCTCCGGGTTGGCGCGGTCAGTCGGATAGATGGGGGATATCGGGAGGAACGGCTCACCCTGATTCAGGAGAACGGATCATCTCCTTTTCCGGCGAGTGGCATCTGGACCGAGAAGGTCACCGTTGAGCCGCCGGAGCAGGGGCGGCTCTCCTTCTCTCTCGACCCGAGAGCTGACCCGACTCGGGGGCAGCTGCTCCTGGCACCCTTGGTGCTCGAAGCGCCTCCGGGAAACCGGCGATTCGTCTTCTTCTCCGCGGCGCCCCTCGGCTCTCCCGGGCCGCCGTACGCCCACGCCTATCTTCTCGACAACCGGCGCCCGCCGGAGCCGACAGTTCTCCTCGAACGAGTGGATGCTCGCACCCTTCGTCTCACGGCCTTTTCTTTGCCGGAGGCGAGGATTCGCTATGAGGTGACCGGAGTGGAGGCGCCGGGAGCCTACGATTACAGCGCACCAACTCTTCTCTCGGTGCCCGAGGGCAGCGCCGCCGTCGTTGGCCTTTCCGTCCGCGCGGAGTTGCCCGGTGGCGCCCAGAGCGATTCGGTGATCCGGGAGATTCGCCTCTCAACCACTGCTCCGACGGCTCCGAAGCTCTCAGTGAGAGAGCGATCTCCCTCGGAGAGCGTAGAGATCTTCGTCGACGCTCCGCACCCTATCTTTCTGGGGGCTCTCGGACAAGGAGAAGACCGCATACCTCCGACGGCGACCACGGATGAACCGTTTCTCAGCTTTACGCCCCCTCCGGGAATGGAGGGTAGCCTCCGGTTTTCGGGGAGGAGCGTATCCGAGGATGGCTGGCTCTGGAGCTCGCCAACCACCGTAGAGGCTCGGATTGATACGCTCCCACCGGAGCCCCCGCGTCTCGAGGTGGAGGCGGGGCGGTTTCGGCTTTCCGGTCCGGGGAAGCTGGAATACCGGGTTAGCGCGGATTTGGAGGCCGCTCCTTCCAACACCGGGGGCTACGTTCCCTACGAGGGGAGCGTGCCCTTGCGGGCACCGGAGAGTTCCCTGGTGCGATACACCGTGGAGGCGAGAAGCGTGGACGAGGCGGGAAACGTGAGCGAAACGGTAACCGAACGGTACAGTGCTGACGCCCGGGAGGCCGCGATTCCGCCGATTAGGGGTATTCAGGACGGGGGGCGATATAGAGAGGCGGAGCTCTTTCTCATCTTTCAGAACCCCTATCCCGAGGATCTACAACTGTTTTATGAGCTCCGGGAGGGAGAGCGGAGCGTACCCACGCCTCCCACACCGAACCGGGAGAGCCCCTCCGTTCGAGAGCGATTTCGGATCGAGACTCCCGAGGGAGTGGAACGAACCTACCGCATGCGGGTCCGAGCGGGGTTTCCGACGGGAGCGCTCTCCGATACCGAGGAGATAACCTTCACGGTGGATCGAATCCCTCCGGAACCGCCACGGGTGCTCCTGCCCGGCGACGGATCTCCCTACGCTCGGGACGTGGAAGTGCGCCTCTCCGGGGGAGAAGGCGAACGGTACATTGCTATTAGCGAGGAGGAGCCCGCGGATCCCTTAGGGCCCCGGGGGCAGCGCTACGCCGCTCCGGTGCGGGTTGCCGGCCGAGAGGGGGAGGCGATTCGCTACTTCGTGACCGCTGCAAGCAGGGATACCGCGGGGAACGCCGCGCGGGTTGAGGAACCGGTCTCCTTCATTTTGGATAGGGAACCGCCCGCGCCTCCCGAGATTCTCCTCTCCGGCACCCCCGAAGAGGGGAACGCCGTGCGATCTACGCCGGGGACCGTTACCCTCCAGGGGGAGGGGACACTCTATCTAAGCTACGCTCGACGTGGCCGAAGCGCCTCTCTCACGGAGTTCTCCGGTGAGGGGGTAACACTCTCCGGCGAAGAGGGAGCGGTCGTCAGCTATCAGATCGAGGCGTTTAGCATCGATCGGGCGGGGAACCGAAGCGTCACCCGCCGTCTCGAGCTGACGATGGACCGGGAGCGGCCTCCAGTGGTCGCGCAGCCTGAGATCGTCTACGCCCCGGACGGCCGATCGGGCACCCTCATCTGGCCTCCCCTCCGGGAAGGTGCGCTCATTCTCTCCCGACGTGAGAACCTGGAGTTTTTGGAAAGGGAAGCCGAGTCGGAAGATCCCCTCTCCGGCACTCTGCGCTGGCGTCTACGCGAGGGAGAATCGGAAGGAACCGTGGTCGTCTACGTCCAGGATAGCGCCGGCAACCGCTCCGAGGCGCAGCGGGTTCGCATTCCGGAACGGACGGAGCCGCCGGCCCCGGCCTTCTCGGGGGTTCCGGAGGGAGGGGTGACGAATGAGCCCGTACGGCTCGCCGCGCTCGAGCAGGGCCCCGAGCCGGTCACGATTCGGTACACCGTAAGCAGCGACGGCACCCTGCCGCCGACGGTGACCGAGGAGTCTCCGCGGTTCGGGGAGGCAGTGAGCTTCTCAGCGGGTCGAGGTGAGACTATCTCCTACGTCATGAGTGCTCGGGCGTACAACGCCGCGGGCGAGGCGTCGGAGGCGCAGCTCCTCCGCTTCACCGTAGATCGGGAGCCACCCCGACCTCCCACGATATCCGGTGTACGCAGTGGCGAGTACTACCCCGAGGCGCAGAGCTTCACCCTTTCCGGAGAAGGAGAGATCTACTACCGCGTGCTCAGGCAGGGAGGAGCAAGATCCTCTGGGGAGTTCAACGTCTACCGGGGAGAGGGGATCGAGCTTCCCGCCCGGGAGAACGAACTCATTTCCTATCAAATAGAGGCGTATACCCGGGACGAGGCAGGAAACCGAAGTCAGCACGTAGAGCAGTGGCACGTCTTCGTGGATCGGGAGATTATCTACGTCAGCTCCAGTCAGGGAGCTCCCGGGAACGACGGGAGTCGGAATGCTCCCTTTGCAACCGTTGACGAGGCTCTCCGTCTGCTGCGAAACAGCGAGCGATCTACCCTCTTCCTCGATGCGGGCTCCTATACGATTCATGAGGAGCTCAGTTTCAGGAGACCGGTGAGGATCATAGGTGGCTTCGGTGGTGAGAACTGGCGGCCGGAAGCGGGGCGGACAACGCTCCTTCTCCCCGCCGCGGTGGCCGGGGAGACGGAAGCGGGATCGAGTTTCATGCTCGAAGCGGGCGGATCCCTCACCCTCCGGCGTATCACCGTAGAGAGCTCCCGGGAGGAGCCGGTGGCCGGCGTCGCGGAGGGCGCATCCCTGCTCCTCGAGGAGAGCGCCTTAGAGAGTGTCGCTTCTACAGCCGTGCACCTGCTCGGCGGTGATCTCCGGCTTACGGAGAGCACTGTCTCCGTCCCTCGCGGGGGACGTTCGATTCGGACGGAGGACGGTAGTTACCTTCTCATCCGTGGCGGAGACGTAGCGCCCATGGAGCTAACGCGGTCGGACTACGAAATCCACGACTCCGTACTCAGGGCCACCCCGATCACTACCGAGGCTGCGACGGCGCTGATCGCCCGGGAGAGCCGTGGGACTATCACCGGTTCGGTTATTCGGGCGGACGCCCGGGAGGAGCATCTCCTACTGCTCGAGCTGGTGGCTGGACGGTTGCGCATCCTCGAGAGCGAGCTCATCGGAGAAGCTGGTACGGGAGTAACCCTGCTGCGATCCCGAAACAGCGATATAACCATCGATCGCGGGCGGCTCCGCGCCTCCGGCGCAGAGTCATACGTGTACGGCCTTGTCGGTCGGGGTGGCCGGGTTGCGGTGACCAATAGCGTCATTACAGCCGGCGGGGGCGGCAGCGCCATAGGGCTCTCCCAACAAGGCGGTGAGCTGAGCCTCGCCCAGAACACGGTGCTCTTCGGCGATCTCAGGGAGAGCTACTTCCTCTCGGTGGGCAATCTGTCGGAGCTCTCTCTCTTCAATTCCCAGCTACATCAACGGAGACCGACCGGAAACGGCGAGCACACGTTGCTCTATCTCGACGGCCCCGTAAATGACCTTCGTATCGCGGGCAACAATATCTCGGGATGGACGAGAATCGTAACCGACGGCGCCGCCACGGGCGCATCCTGGGGCTTCACATCTCCGGGTGTGCTTCGAAGGGTTGATGAGTTACACCGCTCCACGGTAGCCCTTCCCTCGGTTACCCGCTTCAGAGCGTTCGAGAATATCCACGAAAGCGCCGAGCTAACCTTTGCGGCGGGACCGGATGTGCTCAGAGAGGGGCAGTACGGTCTGCAGCTCGGAAGCGCTTCCGTGGGAGGGGGCATACCGCTGGATCAGATCGATAACCAGCGGTTGCGCTCTCTGCTCGAACGGGACTACGCCGGGGATCCGAGGGAGCCTGGGGCGGAGCGCTCCGGCCGCCCCTCCATCGGTGCGGTGCGCTTTTAGTCCACCAAATCGGCCGCGCCGTTTGTAGCTACTCCCAGCGAACGTCGGGAGTGCCGTTCTCGTCGTAGATTACCCGCCAGAGGCCGATACCCTCGGTAAGGACGAAAACCTGGTCTTCCGAGGGATTACCCCCATCATTGGGACGGTAAAAGCCGCGAACCGAGGCGTTCTGGAGCTCGCTCGCGTCGTAACTGCTCGCGTCCGGAGCCCGGAGGTCCCCAAAGCTCACCTCGCCGTCGGAAGCAGAGAGATCGACCTCGAAGTACCCCTCATCGGAAAGGCCCTGTTGCACCACCGGCTTGGTCCCGACCAGGAGCGCTCCCTCGCCACCCGGGCCGGCGCTCGGCATCCAGATCATGTCCGTAAAGGCTCGATTAGAGAGATCCTTCATATCCCAGCTTGTCCCGTCGTCGTCGGTCGCCCAGAGCCGGCCGTCGCTGTCGGAGACGAAGAGAACCGTTGTGCCCGCGGTTCCGCCGCCGGGCAGATCGCCGCGATCGATCGAGTAAACTCCGGAGAAACCGCCTTCGGCCACCTCCTCCGTGTGCGGATAGATCGGATCATCCGTTGGGTTACGAAGTCGGTCCACGGAGGAACCGGAGGTGTCATAACGGAACACTCCGCCTTTCTGACCGACGAACCAAATGTCGCCCCCGTTATCCACGGCACCGTCGAAGAGGTTGTCGGAGCCTTCGATCAGAGTTTCTTCGTTCCCACCGACATTGGCGGGGTTTTCCAGTAGGGAGAAGAGAGGCTCGTCATTGGAGCTGCCGGAACGGACCGAGGCGAAGAGGCGGTCGCCGAAACCGTCCAGATCGGTGTCTACCGCCACCAGGGCGGCTATTTCGTTTACACTCTTATCGTATTGTAGAGAGAGCTCGGTAAACTCCACATCTCCGGAGTCATCGATTGTGAGGCGGAAAAAGCCGTTGTCGCTCCCCTCCTGGGAGTTGTAGGCGGCGTAGTATTCTCGATCTCCGGGGGCGCCGAGCTGGACGAGCGCTACCGAGATCGGACTATCGATGCCGGGGGGGTCGCCAACGCCGCCCCACTCTCCACCGTCAGTCGGTCGGCGGGCGATGTTTCCGACAGAGGCGAAGTAGTGGTTCTCCGATTCGGCGACCCCGCTGATAGGGCTGTTCTCCGAGAGGTTGGACTTCTGGGTCTTCACCTCCTGCTCAATACTGGCAAAGATACCCACAGAGCCCCGGGTACAGGAGGCGAGAAGGGCGGTGAGGGCAAGAAGGGCGATGACGTATCGTTTCATCCTGAATCTCTCTCCTAGAAATGATAGAGCGCCGAAAGGGTGACGTCCATGAAGTTGCCGTATCTGGAGTCGTCGCTCGGTGGGTCCGGACCGCGGTAGACTTGGGGCACCCACCAGTAACTGACGTTAACCCCGAAGGCCCACTCGGCGTTGTAGTTCCAGAGGACCGAAAAGCCGGGCTTCACGATCGGGTCAACCTTGAAGTTTTCCTCCAGCCTGGAAAAATTGATCCCCGCTCCGATATGAAGGGGAAACTCCCACGGATACGCCCTGAGGAAGTAGGTGAACCGCGCCATCACCGGGAGCATAAAGAGGTTACGCCGGTTCGGGGTAAGGGAGAACATTCCGCCACCCTCGATGCCGATGGCCATGTCGTTGTTCAAAAACGCACTCCAGTGGAGTGATCCCGTACCTCCGAGGCTCAGTTGCGTATCCTCAACACCCTCGGGGCCGCCGTAGAAGAAGAGCGGGACGAACATCCCGAGGTTGATCGCCAGGAGCTGATCACCCAGGGTGTAGGTCGGAACGAATCGTTCCGGCGCTCCCTCCGGGAGCTCCTCCTCGGTGGGGGGCTCCTCCTGGCTCACACCGAAAGGTGCCACCAGGAACAGTAGAAGCAGTACAAGTGCAAATGCACGGTTTCTATTTCTCTGCAACAATCGTCACTCCAGCAAAAAGGTGCTCGAATCCTACCACGCAGCAGATTACTCTTCAAGGCGCCAGGATTGCATTCGGTACCCTCTCCGTGGTACATAGTACTGCACTATGACTGCGGAAATTCTGGATGGTAAGGCTCTTGCCAAAGAGATGCGGGAGGAGATACGCGTCGAGACCGAGGCTCTCGCCAAGAGCGGAACCCGTCCAGGTCTCGCGGTGCTCCTCGTGGGAGAGGACCCCGCAAGCGTCTCCTACGTACGCGGAAAAGAGCGGGCACTGCAGGAAGCGGGTATGCACGAACGGGACCACCGGCTTCCCGCGGACGTAAGCGAAGAGCGGCTGCTGGCGCTCATTAGGGAAATCAACGATGACCCGCGGATACACGGCATTCTGGTGCAGCTCCCCCTACCGGACCAGATCGACAGCGAGCGCGTCGTTGCGGCAATCGATCCCGACAAGGATGTGGACGGGTTTCATCCCGTGAACCTGGGGAGAATGATTCGGGGACTCGACTGTTTCTATCCCTGCACACCCCACGGCGTTGTCAAGATTTTGGAGCGGGCGGGAATAGGGATCGCCGGAAAAGAGGTTGTAATCGTGGGAAGAAGCAACCTCGTTGGGAGACCCCTTTCCATTATGCTCTCCCAGAAGAGCGACCAGGGCAACGCGACGGTGACCGTCTGCCACTCCCGGACTCGAAATCTCGTTGAGCACACCCGACGCGCGGAGATTCTCATCGCCGCCGCGGGCGCGCCGAAGATGATAACCTCGGAGATGATCAGTGAGGGAACCGTGGTAATCGACGTGGGAGTCAACAGGGTGGAGGATCCCGAGGCGAAAAAGGGGTACCGGCTGGTCGGGGACGTCGACTACGACGGGGCGCTGGAGAAGGCGTCTTACATTACCCCTGTCCCGGGAGGAGTGGGGCCGATGACCATAACCATGCTTCTCTACAACACCCTTCTCTCGGCAAAAAGGAAGGCTTCCGGGGGATGAGAGATGTCCAAAGCCTACCGGATGAACGCAACATTCCGATCAACAAAGTGGGCGTCCGAAACCTCCAATACCCCATAACGGTTCTCGACAAGGAGCACCGCACCCAGGAGACGGTTGCGACGATCAGCCTCTACGCCGATCTGCCCCATAGCTTCAAGGGAACCCACATGAGCCGTTTCATTGAGGTATTTCACCAGTACAGCGGCGACGTGCAGATGCCCAACTTTCTCGATATGCTCGATGAAATCCGAAAACGCCTCGACGCCCGGGACGCTTACGGCGAGCTCGACTTTCCCTTCTTTCTCGAGAAACACGCTCCGGTAAGCGGGCAACCGGCGGTAATGTCCTACAACTGCGCCTTCAAGGGAACCGTCTTCGAGGCGCATCGCGACTTTTTCGTGGCTGTAACCGTCCCGGTAACCACCCTCTGTCCCTGTTCCAAGGACATTTCGGCCAGGGGAGCGCACAACCAACGGAGCCTGGTAACGGTCACGGTGCAGCTCGGTCCCTTTTTCTGGATCGAAGACCTTATCGAACTGGTGGAGTCCTGCGCCTCCGCGCCGCTCTACACCCTCCTGAAGCGAGAGGACGAGAAGTATGTCACCGAGCACGCCTACGACAACCCCGTATTCGCCGAAGACCTGGTCCGGGAGATCTGCGTAGCGGTAGAAAAACGGTACGAGTTTCCCTGGTACAGCGTGGAGGCGGTTAACCAGGAGAGCATTCACTATCACGACGCGTACGCCTACGTGGAGCGCGGTGCAATCGAGGGGGCCCGGGGGTGACAGCCAATCGCGTGAGAAAAGTAGAGAACCACGTACCGATTCGGAACGTTATTGTGAGCCTCTCGGATAAGGAGGGAATCGACGTTTTCGCCGAGGCTCTTCTGGAGCTCTCTCCGGAGCTTCGTATCTTTTCTACCGGCGGCACCTTTCGCAAGCTACAGGAGCTACTGGGCAGCTCCTCGGCGCGGCTGGTGGAACTCTCGTCCTATACGGGACAGCCCGAAATGGAGGGCGGCCTGGTAAAGAGCCTGGACTTCCACGTGCACGCCGGCATTCTGGCGGAGTCCGGAAACGAGGCGCATCGAGCGTTTCTGGCGCGGATTGACGCCGTCTATTTTGACATGGTCGTGGTAAATCTCTACCCCTTCCAAGAGACCGTTGCGACCCCCGGGGCGGATATCGAGGATGCCCGGGGAAATATCGATATCGGCGGACCAACGATGCTGCGGGCTGCGGCGAAAAACTTCCTTCGGGTCGCTGCCGTTTCTAACCCGGGACGGTATGAGTCGCTCCTCTGCGAGCTTCGCGACTCAGGTGGAAGCCTATCCCTGGAGACCCGCTTCTCCCTGGCTCGTGAAAGCTTCAATCATACCCGGCAGTACGAAGAAGCGATTGCGGCGTACCTCGAGACCGTTGATCCTGAAAGCCTCGCCGCCACCTACGGTATGGAGTAGTAAGATGAGCAACCGATCGATCTACCGCACGATGCAGAGCGACCACTTTCCCAACCAGCTAGAGCTCTCCTTCCAGGATTCCGGCTCCCGGCAGACCCTCTTCTACGAAAAGGTGAGTTGGGAGGTCGACGGCGAACGACGGGGGCTACGATACGGGGAGAACCCTGACCAGCCCGCGGCCCTCTACCGGCTGGTAAACGGAAACCTCTGCCTCGGGGAGGTGGAGTGCATTCGGTCCGGACAGTGGCTCGCCTCGGATGTGGAGCTACTGCAGAGCGGAAAACACCCCGGAAAGATCAATATTACCGACGTCGACAGCGGACTGAACATCCTTCGTTACTTTACCGCGGAACCTGCGGCGGTTATCATTAAGCATAACAACCCTTCCGGTGTCGCCGTTCGCTCCTCCCTAGAGGAGGCGTACCTGACCGCCTTCTGGGCGGACCCGGTTGCGGCCTTTGGCGGCGCGCTGGTGGTAAACCGTCCCGTCGACCGGCCCACCGCCGAAGCGGTAGCGGAACGGTACGTGGAGGTCGTCTGCGCTCCGGAGTACGAAAAAGGGGCCCTGGAGATTCTCTCGGCTCGGAAGAACCTTCGGATTATGCGTATCAAGAACATGGTACGGCTTCAGGAGTACGTCGGACGGCACACCCTCGACTTCAAGAGCCTCATCGACGGCGGCCTGGTCTGCCAGTGGTCATACGTGCCGAGGCTCTTCGCCCCGGAGGAGCTCGAGGCCGCGACGACGGAGTACAAGGGCACTCGGTACGCCGTAGAGCGGCAGCCCACGGCGCGGGAGCGAGAGGATATGATCTTCGGCTGGCTCGTAGAGTCCGGGGTGACAAGCAACTCCGTCCTCTACGTTAAGGATCGCGCTACCGTAGCGATCGGAACCGGTGAGCAGGATAGGGTAGGTGTTGCGGAGATCGCCAGGGACAAGGCGTATCGCAAACGGGCGGAACGAATCGCCCAGGACGAGTTTAGTCGGCCCTTCTCCCAGCTCCAGGAGGGGGAGCAGAGAGCGGTCGAAGCGAGCGCCGCTGCTCAGAAGGGAGGACTCGCCGGTAGCACCATGGTCTCCGACGGCTTTTTCCCTTTTCGAGACGGCGTGGAGGTGGGACTCAAAGTGGGGGTCTCCGCAGTTATCCAGCCCGGCGGATCGCTCAGGGACTTCGAGAGTATAGAGGCGTGCAACGAATACGGAGCAACGATGGTCTTTACCGGGCAGCGGAGTTTCAGACACTAACGAGCAACGATCGATGATTGAGAAGCGACTCTGGATATTTCTGACGGTTCAGTCCCTTCTGCTGGTCCTCCTACTTCTACTCAACGGAGCGCTCCTTATCCGGCAGCAGCGCAGGGGCGAGGAATCCCGAGAGCGGTTAGTTGAGGAGATTAGAAGCAACGCGGAGGCGGTGGACTCGGTCCGCTCCGGTCTGCTTCGCCTGGCGGAAGATTCCGGCGAGGTTCGCGACTCCCTTATGCTTCCGCCACGAAACTACTCCTTCCTGGAGGATGAGCGGGAGAGCGGCAACGGTGAGGCTCAGGAGGAGGCGAGCCCCTTTGTTCCCTACTTTACTGCCCTGCAGGAGCTGGTGGAGTATAACCGCCGGAACGCCTCGTACGCGGCGGTAGGGGAGTTCCTAGACATCGAGGAGGTCCTCGGCTTCCTCCGAGAGGAACGATTGTGGGCGGAGAGCGCCGAGGAGGGTAGGTACCGCATCTCTCGGCAGGAGGAGACGGTAGCCCACCTGGAGCTCGAGGAGGAACCGAATACCTTTACGCTGACCCTGCCCGATCGGCAGCGGCGGACCATCCGGGGAGCAGAGGAGTTTGTTACTGCCCTCAGGGAGGAGCTGGAACGACGCCGTTCCCTGGAACGTCGCCGAGCGGAGGCGGAACGGACCCTCAGGGGCCTCGAGGGGGACGCGTCGGTGAGAGAGCTCCTCGGTAGCGAGGAGCTCTACTTCGGACCACTCTCCGTCTCCGGCGACCGTCTCCAACTACCCGTGCTCAAAGGACGAAATAGCCGAATCTTCACCGTTGAGTGGAGTGCCGCCGGCGAGGTGTACACCGTAGGTTCTCAAGACGGCGTGGAGGCCGAGGCGCTTCCTGAGGCGCTTCGCCTAGAACTCTCAAAGGCGGATCTACGGACCGAAGGGGAACGACTACTGGACAGCAGAGTTGAGGAGCTCCAGGAGCTCTTCGAAGACTCCGGTTTCCAGGGGTATCTCGAGACGCTCGGCCTCTCCGTCAGCCGAAAACCGAGAGAAGGGGAGGAGTACCTCTATTTCGACATAGAAGAGCGGGGGGGCAGGCGGGCCGGCTCCTTCGCCATTCAGCGTCTAAACGGCGCGATCTGGATTATGGACGAAGACGACGTTCCCCTTACATCCCTCCGGCGGATCAAACATGGGGAGCCGAGAGAGGAGAAGAGCTCCTCCCGGGAGTTCGACGGAGAGGTTCCGGAAGTCAGCGGTCTCCTTTCCCGGCAGGGGGAGGAGACTTTTTTGGTTATTGGCTCCCACGAGCAGATGGCGGACACGATAATCCTCGCCCACGTCAACCACCGAGAAAGCTCGATTCAGCTCATAAGCGTTCCCCGGGACCTCTACTACCGGGGGAGAAAGATCAACGGTCTATACCCACAGTACGGCGGCGAGCGCTTCTGCTCGGAAATGGCCGATATTACGGGGCTCGAAATCGCCGGATACGTGGCCATCGATATGTACGCCTTTATCGACGCGGTCAATATTCTCGGCGGTCTAGAAGTGACCCTCCGGGAGCCGCTGGTTGATCCCACCTACCGAACCAAGGAGAAGGGGCGCTGGTCGACGCTCTTCTATCCCGCGGGCACACACCGACTCTCGGGAATCGAAGCCCTTCGTCTCGCCCGAAGCCGCCACGGGGACTCCGACTTCGGCAGGGCGGAGCGGCAGCAGTCGATTCTCCGAAGCATGAAACGTCGAATCTCGCAGCTCGGCACCGGGGATGCGGGAACGCTCTACGAGCTCGCTTCCTCCCTCTTTCGGTACGTGGAAAGTGATCTCTCCTACTACGCCGTTGCACGCCTCATGACTCAGGTCCGGACATACGAGATCACCAACCAAGTCGTGCTCAACACCGATAACATCCTTTACCACACATACTCCAATCTGTATTATTCTGGAAAGAGCGCGGACGAAGTGGACGAGGAGTTCCATAAGGGCGCATGGATACTCCTGCCGAAAGAGGATGATTGGAACGTTATTCGATGGTACATAAGAGAGTTCCTGGACGGGGAAGCAGCGTGAACCAGATAGTGCCGCGTCCCGAGAGCAGGGATACCCTGGTGGAGACGGGCTTGCGGGCGATCTCGGGCCTCGGAGGCGGTCTCGCTCTTCTCTTTCTTCGGAGCTTATCAGGATTCGGCGGACTCTCGTTACCGGGTATCGTGGCCGGAGGCGCGATTTCCCTCTTCGGCCTCAGTAGTGCCGCCGGAAGTAAGCATCCCGCGGACCGTCGCGGTGGGCTTGCAACCGCGGCTATCGGAGCGTTGACCCTCGGCGCCTCTCTCCCGGTGGTGGGTGCCCCGATTAGCGCTCTCATGTGGCTCGGCGGTATCGGTCTGGTCGGATACGGGGCAGTAAGCGTGGCGCGATTCCTCCGAGGATTGCGGACAAGAAAGTAGGATAGCTATGCCGTGGAAATTCGTAACCGTTCTGGTCATTGTCGGAATCGTTCTTCTCTTCGTTGCCTTTAACGTTAACAACACCTCCGATATCTCGTTCGGAGTCTACCGCGCGGAGGAGGTTCCTATCTTTTTGAGCCTCTTTATCGCCTTTTTCCTCGGCTTTCTCGTTACGCTCCCCTTCGCCCTCTCGTCTTCGTCTCGAAAGACCAAAGCGAGCCTGGAGAAGCAGCGAGAGAAAGAGGAAAAGAAGCGGAATCGCCGGGAGAATAGAGGAAAACGGAAGGAGAAGAAGAGCGACAGCCCTCCTCGGATCACCGGGGGAGGGGATTCCGGCGCACCCTCATGAGTCCACGAGGCCACTCCGCCCTCCTGATCCTGCTGCTATCACTCACCGCTTTTCCCGCGAGAGGCGCGGATTTCGAGGAACTTACCAGACGGCTCCGCAGCGAACCGGATTCCCCGGTGGTAGGAGAGCTCCTAGTGGAGGCGATCGGTGCCGCCCCGACGCTCCGCGAAGCGCGAGAGGTCTACTCGCTCTACGGCGACGCTCTCTCCACGGATCGTCAGCGAGTTGCGGTCTACCGGGAGCTAGGTGCGCTCGAGGAGCTGGCGGGCAACTTTGTCACGGCGCTGCGAAACTACGAGGAGCTTCTGCGGATCGATCCTGAGGATGATGAGGTCCGGCTCCGGGCGGCGGCGGCGGCGATGGAAACGGGGAATTACGAGCGGGTTCGTCGCCACAGTCAGTACGTTATTGACTCCGCCCGGGATCGGGAGAAGCAGCGGTTGGCGGGACTCTTTCTTGCGCTTTCCCATTATCACGAGGACAACCGAAGCGAGGGGCTCCCGCTCTTCGAGTCCCTCACCCGAGGAGAGAGTCGTCGCACCCTGGAGTCGAGAACACTGGTCTTTGCCCTTCTGGCCGCCAGAGCGTGGGAGGCGGAGAGTCTGGCCGCGGAGCTCGAAGAGAAGCTCGAAGAACTTTATCCCGCAACCCTCGATCGACTCGCCCTTCGTGAAGGAGGGGTAGTATCCCTCGCCCCTCGGCCGAGTATACTCCTCCCCGCTACTTCCTGGGATTCGCTCCCTCTCCCGGAACGAGAAGAAGGCACGCAACCGCCGGCTGACGCCGCTCAGTCCGAACGGCCTCAGCGGGAAGCGGAGCGCGAGAGCCCGAGTTCACTGGTAATCGGAATCCAGACCGGCTCCTTTTCCGATAAAGAAAACGCGGAGGTGATGCGGGATGAGATCCGTAAGGAAGGCCTTCCCGCGCAGGTGAGAGAGACCAAACTCGAAGAGCAGCGATACTATCGGGTGGTAGTCCCAACCGAGGAGCCCGTACCTCCTGAAGAAGCGCAGGAGCTGGTGGTTCGACTCAAAGAGCTCGGCGTAGAGGGGTTCCTGCTCTTCGATGAGGAGGCGAACGCGGAGGAGTAGGCTAGTCGCCGAGCTCTTCTACCTGTTCGAGCCGGAGGGTTCGTCCCTCGGTGTACTCGATTGAGTCCGACCGTACCCGGGCGGGAGTGAGGGTAAGTCGCCGGACAATTCGCTCACCCCCTTCCTCCTCCTCGAATTCCACTACAAAGGTCCTTCTCTTCTGTAAGAGACCGCTGTCGTCCAGAATTTTCAACTCCAAGACGGTCTGTTCCAGCTCGAAAATCGCGTATCCTCCGGCAACCTCCTCCTCGCTGTCCCGCATTACGAACCGGGGATTGGAAAAAAGAATCTCCTGATTGCTATCGTTCCGGTAGAGACCGGAGAGGCTGAGGTCGGATAGTTGGGCACCGCTTCTCCGTTCCCGGACGATCGAACGCTGCAGATTCTCGGAAAGCCTCCTATAGGTGCCGTCCCAGTACTCCTCCCCGTCTACTCTGAGATGTATGCTGTCAAAGCCGAGAGCGGAGACTGAAACCTGACGTCGGACGTTTTCGAGAGCTTCGTTGCGCGCGTTCATCCAGATTCCGGGGCCGGAGCGGTACATGGTTTTGTAGGAGTTAAGCCAGTCGAAGCGTTCCTGAGCGCCTTCCCGATAGAAGGAGATGCTCCTCTCCTCCCGGGAGAAGTGTACCAGTTCCGGCGCACCGGGGCTTTCGTTGGTGCCCTCCGCCCCGGTGGCCCGGTACCAAGGACCGTAGAGGTACTCCTCGAACCGCTCCGCGTCGCCGTCGTAGAGCTCTTTTAGTTGCTCCTCTTCGGTCTGTCCCGCAGGTATCTTCTCCTCGGGCCCGGGAACGTACCTGTTCTCGGAGCTTCTCCAGAAGTAGGTCGTGCGTATGAGATCCGCCGGGTTCTCGCTCTCCTCGTCCGGTGAGTAGACGATAATCGGCCAGCTCCGTCCGTTCTGTTGGAGGCTCCTGTACTCCGGCGAGCGTTCGAGCTCGTCGATTTCTATACTCGCCTCGGTGGCAACTGATAGTACTTTCTGGTAGCTCAACCCGAGGCGGCCGCTCCCGCGGTCCCGCCTGAAGACGTCGAGAGTCTGCATACCGTCGTTGTTCATTCCGAAGGCTGCAATTTCAGAGGTGTGGTCTCCGACGAGGTCATAGGTATAGACCGCGAAGGTCCGAACATTGGTGGCCGCCGTCGATCCCTCCCAACTCTTGACGTAAGCGTTGCGTATGTCGTCGAAGTCGGCAACCATGAGATGAATGCGGTCCGACTGATCGCCGTGACGTTTGAACCCGATAATCTGTTCTTCGGCCTGGTCCGTGTCCAGGTTCACGTCCACGAACTGAACGGGAAGCACGTCTTCGCCAATCGGAATGCGGGCCGAGCTACCTTCGGACTCTCCCTGAATCGAGAGACCCGAGGGGCGATCGGTGGCAAGGGTAACCCCTTCACCAGCCTCGGGGATGATGCGGCGCGCCCCCCCAACAGACTCCTCGACCCCCTCCTCCCGGGAACAGCTGAACAGGAGAGCGCCGAAAAGCAAGAGCAGAATGAATCGATATATCTTCATACGGTACCTGCGTTTTGACAAAAGTGTGGATATCCGGCACTATCAGACATGGAGCCTCTTACCACGATCAGATCCTACCACATTCCCATAATTCTCGTCAGGAGGGTATAGCGCCGTGAGTCTCGATGAAGCACTCAGCTACGACGATATCCTGTTGCTGCCTTCGTATGCCGATTTTCTCCCTTCCGAAACGGAGATCACCGTTGAGATAACGAAGACCATTACGCTCAACGTACCGGTTCTTTCGGCAGCGATGGATACGGTGACCGAATCGAAGCTGGCCATCGCACTCGCCCTACAGGGTGGAGCGGGGGTGATTCACCGGAACCTGAGCCCGCAGGAACAGGCGGAAGAGGTGCGATCGGTAAAGCGGCATCTCAACTGGATCATCGAAAACCCTCTCACCGTTGCGCCGAGGCAGACCGTCGGAGAAGTCCGGAAGATCATGGAGGAGCGGTGTATCTCCGGACTGCCGGTAATCGAACGGGAAACCCTCGTGGGAATCGTCACCAGCAGGGATCTGCGTTTCTCCCGGGATGATAACCAGAGCGTCCGCCGAGTAATGACGCCGGATCCGGTGGTGGAGGTGGGTAACCCGACCATTGAGAGCGCTCAGGACAAATTCGACTCCCACAAGATCGAAAAACTTCCGGTGGTGGACAAAGAGGGGAGGCTGACCGGACTGATCACCGTAAAAGATATGGAGAAGCACGGCCTCTTTCCCCTGGCCGCGACGGATCAATCGGGGCGGCTCATCGTCGGTGCCGCGGTGGCGCCAACGGACCTGCAGCATCGGATGGAGTTGCTCTCTCAGGCGCGGGTGGATTTCGTTGTTACCGACACCGCCCACGGTGACTCCAAGAACGTCCTCGAAACGCTTCGATTCATTAAGCGGGAGTACCCCCGAATACCGGTGATCGCGGGAAACGTTGCGACCAAGGAGGCCACGAAGCGACTTATCGACGCCGGAGCGGATGTGATCAAGGTGGGCGTCGGACCCGGTTCCATATGCACAACCCGGGTGGTGGCGGGGATCGGAGTTCCGCAGTTTAGCGCTGTCATGTGGGCATCCGAGGAGGCGAACAAGCGGGGGGTTCCGGTCATCGCGGACGGGGGCATAAAATTCTCCGGGGATATTACGAAGGCGATCGCGGCGGGAGCCTCCGCCGTAATGGTGGGAAACCTCTTCGCCGGGCTGAAGGAAGCCCCGGGACGGGAAATACTCTATGAGGGCCGCATATTCAAAGCGTATCGCGGCATGGGCTCCGTGGGAGCCATGCGCCGAGGAAGCGGTGATCGGTACGCAATGAGCCCCGAGGAGGAGCCGGTACCGGAGGGAATCGAAGGGCGCGTTCCTTACAAAGGGGAGCTCAAGCCGTACCTCTACCAGCTCGTGACGGGCCTGCGAAAAGGGATGGGCTACTGCGGCTGCCGCACCCTCCGAGAATTGCGGGAGTACCGAAAGTTCGTTAAGATCACCGGGGCCGGTTGGAAGGAGAGCCACGTTCATGATGTGCAGATCACCCAGGAGCCGGCCAACTACTCCCGAAAGTAGGAACGGCGTATGAATCTAGTAGTGATAGGCGCTCAGTGGGGCGACGAGGGAAAGGGAAAGATTGTCGATTTTCTCGCCAGCGATGCGGACCTTGTGCTCCGCTTCTCCGGGGGAGCCAACGCCGGGCATACGATCGTACACGGCGGTAAGACCTATAAGCTCCATCTGGTGCCATCAGGGATCCTCTATCCCAACTGTACCGTTATACTCGGCAGCGGAATGGCGATCGACCCGGAGGCGCTCTTCGTGGAGCTCGACGAGCTCAAGAGTGTCGGCATCGACTGGGAGGGAAGGGTGCTCATATCGGAACGGGCCCACCTCGTACTTCCAGACTACCGCCGCAAGGATATCGAAATCGACAAGGGACGACGTCATCCGATCGGAACAACCGGCCGAGGAATCGGCGTCGCCTACTCCATGAAATCTCTCCGAGACGGGGTGAGAATCGCCGACGTCTATTCACCGAGGGCCCTGGATTCGCTCCATCCCGAGGACCAGGCGTTTGTCACTCAGCACGCCGAAGCCCTCTCGGACATGGCGGTTGATGTGACCGAGTACATGAGTCGCCTTACTCCGGGCAGAAAGGTGCTCCTCGAGGGTGCTCAGGGAGCGCTCCTCGATCTCGATCTGGGTACCTATCCCTTTGTCTCGAGCGGGTACTCCGCGGCGGCCGGGGCGGCTCTGGGGGCGGGTATCGGTCCTCGCCGGCTCGATCGCGTCCTGGGAGTCTTTAAGGCGTACTCCACCCGGGTCGGTAACGGCCCATTTCCTTCGGAGTTTACCCCGCACCGGGACGGACACTTGGAGGAGTACATTCGCACCGTCGGCAATGAGTACGGCGCGACTACCGGACGGCCGAGGCGATGCGGCTACCTCGACCTCCTGGCGCTCCGCTACGCCTGTCAGGCAAACGGCCTCGACGGCTTGGTGCTTACTCATCTCGATATCTACGATGAGCTCGAAGAGGTCAAGGCGTGCGTCGCATACGAGACCGAGGAGGAGACGATCGAGCGGTTTCCCGCTTCCGTAGAGCTCCTCCAGGAGGTCACGCCGGTCACCCGAAGTTTTCCGGGCTGGCTCCAGCCGATTGGCGGCGTCGGCTCCTTTGATGAGCTTCCTAAGGAGGCGAAGGAGTACATCGCCTTTATCGAGGAGTTCGTGGGGGTTCCGGTGGACATCGTCTCCGTCGGATATGAGCGAAAAGAGACCCTCATTAGAAAGGATCCATGGACCGCATCGTAGTACTGGACTTCGGGAGTCAGACTACCCACCTTATCTCCCGCCGATTCCGAGAAGCCGGGGTTCTGGCGGAAGTCTTTCCCGGAGATACTCCGCTTTCGGAGTGGTGGACCGCGGAGACGAAAGGGATCGTTCTCTCCGGCTCACCCGCCTCGGTCCATGACCGGGACGCCCCGAAGGTTGATCCGGGCGTGTGGAACGCCGGAGTCCCGCTACTCGGCATCTGCTACGGCTTACAACGTCTGGTGGCGGACTCCGGCGGGCGGATCTCCTCCCGGCAGAAGCGGGAGTACGGTAGGGCCGCGGTTCTGCTGGAACGGGGCGAGCCCCTGTTCACTGGGATGCCTGAACGGTTTATCGCCTGGATGAGCCACGGAGATAGCGTCGAGGAGCCCCCGGAGGGGTGTACGGTAATTGCCGAAACCGCAAACGGGGTGCCGGCGATACTCAAACTCCGTGAGTCTCCGGAGATATACGGCCTGCAGTTTCATCCGGAAGTAACCCACACCGAGCAGGGAAGCGACATTCTCGTCAATTTTGCCACCACCGTCTGCGGTGCCAGGAAGGAGTGGAGCGTGCAGGTCTATTTGGACGAGATGCGAGAGAGCGTGCCGGGCCTCGTAGGAGACCGGTCCCTGCTGCTTCTCATTTCCGGTGGCGTGGATTCCACGGTCGTCGCCGCCACGCTCCTTACCCTCCTGCCGGCGGAACAGGTGCATCTCATGTATGTCGATACGGGGCTCATGCGTCTCGATGAGACCCGGGAGGTGACGGGGGAGCTCAAAAAGCTTGGAGCCCGTAATCTGCACATTGTCGACGCCGAGGAGGAGTTCCTTACCGCCTTGGCCGAGGTCTCCGACCCGGAGCGGAAACGCCACATCATCGGGGACCTCTTTATGACGGTGCAGCAGCGCGAAATAGCACGCCACATACCGGCGGGGTACATACTCGCCCAGGGAACCCTCTACACCGACCTGATCGAATCCGGCCGCGGCGTGGGCCGCAAGGCGAAGGTGATAAAGAGCCATCACAACGTCGCATCCCCCCTGGTCGCGGAGAAGCGGGAGCAGGGGCTTCTGCTCGAGCCGCTCTCGGGACTGTACAAGGACGAGGTCCGTCGCCTCGGAGTGCTCCTAGGGCTCTCGCCGGAAGTGATCAACCGCCATCCGTTCCCGGGTCCGGGCCTGGCGGTACGAATTCTCGGGGCGGTAAGCAAGGAACGGTGCGACACCCTACGGCAGGCGGACGCAATCTATATTTCCGAGCTCAAGCGGCGGGGTCTATACGACGAAATCTGGCAGGCCTTTTCGGTGCTCCTGCCGATTCAATCCGTAGGGGTTGCCGGTGATGCCCGGGAGTACGGCTTCGTCCTCGCCCTACGAGCGGTCACCTCCCGGGACGGAATGACCGCCGATGTCTACCAGTTCCCGTCACAGGATCTTCTGGAAATCTCCTCCCGCATAACCAACGAGGTCCACGGCGTGGGTCGGGTGGTCTACGATGTGTCGAGCAAGCCTCCGGCGACGATAGAGTGGGAGTAGCCCCGTAAAGGGGAAGCCCACGGGAACGTTGTCGGTATAGAGCGGCGGGAGATCGAAACACAACTGAAAGGCATTTCTTGGCTCAAGAGTAGCAAACAAGGGATGTCCAAGCTTTGTACCACTCAATTAGACGATCCACTTGCTTCGGATATTTCGCAGACTCATGGCGAAAAGGAAGAGGCAAAATGCCGAAAGGGCGGCGAAATTCAGAGCCGTCGGCATGGTTCCACTCCCGCCGATCGAGCGGTGCAGGATGTCGGCCCCGTAGGTGAGGGGCAGCGCGTAGGAGAGCGGACGCAGCCAGATCGGCAGAGCCGCCACCGGAACGAAGAGACCGCAGAGAAAGATCATCGGAAAGCGAAAGAAGTTGGAGAAGGTCTGGGCTTCGAAGACCTCGCTGGCGGACACGGCGATAAAGAGACCGAGGAAGGTCGAGCTCACGGCGATCAGAACCACCGAAGGAATGAGACGCAGCCAATCCACGCCACCGAGGTCGGTGATGAAGGAAGCCATGAGCACCGGAATAAAGGCGTTGACCGTGCCGAAGAGGATCGCTCCGGCGGTTTTTGCCAGCATCAGCAGCTCCAGCGAAATAGGGGCGAGCAGGAGTCTTTCGAAGGAGCGCCCTTTTTTCTCGAAGGTGACCGTCACCGCCAGCATACTGGTAGTGCCGAAGAGCACCGAGACGCCCATCACCCCGGGCAGGATGGAGGCGACACTCTCCAGACCGCTGCCCGAGCGCACGAAGAAGGCGGCGGTCCAAGCGAGAGGAAAGACCAGCCCCCAGCTGATGTTCGGGGGCTTCAGGTAGTAGCTGCGCATGTCTTTTGCCAGTATGTTCCAGAAAGCTATCCATCGTTTCATTGTCCCTGACCCCGGTTCTCTCTTTCCTGCTCTTTATTCATCTCTCCGGCTTCTATGCCGGTGATCTTGACGAAGACCTCCTCGAGGGAGGGGCGAACTTTGCGAGCCTCGCATATCTCGAACCCCTGGTCTTCGAAAAAACGAACTAACGGTCCTACTCTAATGGTCTTCGAAGATTCGACGCGAATCTCGTTCCTCGAATCGATACGGCAGTGCAGATCGGGGAACTCCAAGGCAAGCCGAGAGCAGAGTTCTTGGTCGGCACTCGACAGCTCGAAGTGCATGATCCGTCTGTTCTGATACTCGCTCATGAGCTGCTCGACGGTGTCGACCCTCTCGATGCTTCCCGAGACGATGAAGGCGATCCTGCTACAGAGCCGCTCGGCCTCTTCTATGTAGTGGGTGGTGAGAAAGATGGTGGTTCCTTCCGAGTTCAGGTCGGAGATGAGACGGCGCAGCTGCCGCGCGCTGGCTACGTCGATGCCGCTTGTCGGCTCGTCGAGAAAGAGTATCTCCGGAGAATGGATGATACCGGCGGCGATGGTCAACTTGCGTTTCATCCCCTTAGAGTAGCCGGCAAACTTTCGCTCCGCCGCCTCGGTAAGGCCGAATCGTTCCAGCAGCTCCCGGGCGCGCCTTTCACGTTCGGCCTTCTTCATTCCATAGAGGGCTCCACAGAAAGCGAGATTCTCAAAACCCGTCAGTTCGGGGTAGAGGTTACTCTCGTCGGGCACGACTCCCATCAGATGCTGCGCGGCCTTTGGGTTTTTCGTGCAGTCGATACCGCTGATACGGATTTTCCCCGCGTCGGCCCGCGCCAGGCCGGTGAGCATATTGATCGTGGTGGTCTTTCCAGCGCCGTTCGGTCCGAGGAAGCCGAACAGTTCGCCTTTACCAACCTCGAACTCCACGCCCCGTACCGCGTGCACCCGGTCAAAACTCTTAGAGAGCGAGCTCACCCTTATTGCAGTTTCCATTTCTCAACACTCCCGCTAATCACAAACATCTCTTTCCGCAAGCTTATCGATCGACAAGAGGTCGTTTACCATCTCTTTCCACCGGGATAGAGTTTCAGGATTGAGCCGGTAGTGCACGTAATACCCCTCCTTTTCATCGATGACCAGCCCCGCATCACGCATTATCCTCAGATGCTGCGACACCGCTCCTTGGCTGATCCCGAGCCTGCGCGACAGTGCGTTGACACAGAGACGATTCTCCTTCAGCAGATAGACGATCTTCGCCCGCGCCTCCACCGAGAGTACTTTCAGTATGCGGGCCTGCTCTTTCGTGTTCCTCGTATCGTTCGTGACGTCCATGCTTTGTTTTAGTGTACGCTAAAATACTAACAGACATTACATTGAGGTGCAACACCGCGTAGAAGGGTGGCCTCCTCGCCCCCCAACGTCGCCGGACACCGCTGCGTCGGTCAGGATAGACATGCAGAGTTCCAGCGAATCGGAGAGGTCCTCGGGGAAGAAGAAAACCCGTCACCCCGGAGAATGACTCCAGAGAGACGGGCTTATCTTTTCTGAATAGTGGAGGTGAGGGGAATCGAACCCCTGTCCTGCGATGCCGGACCGACGCTTCTACAGGTTTAGCTCATGCTTGTGTGTCGAAGGGCCGGCGGCATGAGCAGCCCGGAACCCTTCCAGATCGGTGTAATGTCCCAGACGGCACCCGATCTTACCGCCCGGTAAGTCCTGGTCTTTGTCAAGCAACACGCCGCTCAGGACTGTGCAACGTGCGCCCGTGGTCGCTTAGCTTACGCCGCGACCGGAAGGTATTCTGCTTCGTCGGCAGATATACAAGTGTGCCAGATTTAGGAGGTGACGCTCCACCTGCAACGTCGTGCCCTTGCAGCTATCACAGTCGAAACCGGGACACCCCCTGTTTCGCTACTCGGTAGTTAACGTACTCAGGAACGTCCCTCTTGTCAATCCGCCGCGAGGTCGGAAAAGACCGCCTCATGGAGTTCCGGAGAGGCAGCGGCGATAATGCTCTCTCCCGGCATATCTCTTCTTCCCTGGAAATCACTCCAGGAGGCTCCCGCCTCCTCCAGAATCGGGTAGAGGGGCGCAATGTCCCAGAGACTCATAATCGGGTCGAGCATTATCTCGCAACGCCCGGTAACGAGCATCAGATACCCATAAGCGTCCGCCCATGTTCGGGCGGCTTTTACCTTGGAGAGCAGCGGCGGGGCTCCCTTTGGATACCACCTGAGAAGATCCGCGAAATCGGTGCTGTGGAGGCGAGCCTCCTCGAGACGCCGTACGCCGGTCACTCCCGCCTCTCCGCGGTTGTAGAGAACGCCACTTCCGATGCTGGCGCTGACGGTCTCCTCCAGGGCGGGAGCGTGAATCACCCCCGCGACGGGACGCTGATCGATGGCGAAGGCGATGAGCACCGTGTAGAGGGGGACTCCGTGAACGAAGGCCTTCGTTCCGTCTATAGGGTCCACGATCCACGAGTATCGAGAGTCGTGGCTCTCCTCGCCCCCCTCCTCACCGATAATTGTATGCTCCGGGTACCGTTCGCTGATTCGCTCCCGAATAAACGCCTCGGTTTCTCGATCCGCCACGGTCACCGGCGTCTGGTCCGCCTTGCTATCCACGGTTACCCCGGTTCTGAAGTAGCGGAGCGTAATCTTCCCCGCCTCCCGGGCCAACTCCTCGGCGAAGCCGCGATACCGTGCCAGAACCTCGATATTTTCACTCATCTCAGTACCTTCCCCGAAGCTCCCGTTCGGCGTCTCTTTTCTGCGCCTTCCGCTTGAGGTCCTCCCGCTTGTCGTAGAGCTTCTTTCCTTTGCAGAGTCCCATTTCGACTTTTATGAGGTCCCCTTTGAGATAGATAGAGAGAGGCACCAGCGTGTAACCGCGCTCGTCCACGCGTCGCTTGAGCCGTTTGAGCTCCTCCCGGTGTACTAAGAGTTTCCGATCCCGCAGGGGTTCGTGATTGTGTATATTTCCCTGCTTGTACTCCGCGATGTGGAACCCAATAAGCCAGAGCTCGTTGTTTCGGATCCTTCCGTAGGAGTCGGAAAAGGAGAGCTTTCCATCCCGTATAGACTTCACCTCCGTTCCTTCCAGAGCGATTCCGCACTCCAATTTCTCCTCCACCTCATACTCGTGGAACGCTCTCCTGTTCCGTGCGAGCAGCTTTGTCCCGCTCATAGCTCCTCCTCAGTGGGCGCCAGAACGAGGCGAAAACCGAGGTAGGGCGAACACCAGGATGGGGGCTGGCTGCCGATAGGCTCCCCGGAGAGTTCCCTGAGGGTGTTGGCGAAGGATCCGCCCTGCACGACCCGCTCCGCACCGCCGATCTGCGCCTCCGAAGAACCGGCGAGGTATTTCGCCTCGGGAGAGGGCGTATACCACTCCGCGCCCCATTCCCAGAGATTACCGTAGAGGTCGTAGAATCCCGCGCCGCTGCGCCGCTCTCTGCCGATCGGGGAGGGCGTCTCGCCCTCGCTCTCGAAAGTGATTCGGCCCGGCCCGTTTTCTCCCGAGCCGGGACGTGGTTCCGTCGCGGCGGCCGTGCGCCATTCGGTCACCCGGGGAAGGCGAGCCGCCAACTCTCCCCGGTACTCGGGATAGCTCTCCTCCAGCCGCTCCCCCATCCAATCGGCGAACGCGGCGGCGGCGTGCCAGGAGACGTAGCGAATCGGCTCCTCCGAGCGTCCATTCTCGTCCCAGTCGGCCAGATACTCCTTCGTCACCGTCCCCGCCTCCACCAACTCCTCCCTATTCTCCAGCCTCCAAGCGGGCGTATCCTCGAGAAATCGGGCAAAGTCACCTCGGGTCACTTCCCGCTCCATCATGAGAACACCGTCGGTGCGACGAAAGGGCATGCCCGCAACGGTCAGCTCAGGAGGTGCCGGGTTCTCTCCCTCCCCGGCGCTGCCGTCAAGCGGTAGGGAGCGGGACTCCTCATACCACCCCCCTTCCCGAAAACGACTGGCCAGGGAATCGGGAAGGGTGCGGTCAAGAATAGTCTGGAGAGCAGCGGAACCTGGAGAATCATTCGCAGGTTGTACAAGTTCCAATACACTTCTCGTCACACCAAGCGGGGAGGGTCCGCCCAGGCCGTTCATTAGGACGGTTCCGCGGGTGAGGTCCTTCAGCTGTGTCGAGGAGGCGATGTGGTATCGGGCGGTACGCAGAAGGCCCCTTCCGGCTATCACCGAGTCGCGGTGCTCCGGATAGGCACCGAGAGCCCGTCCGGTCTCGGCGATTATTGGAGGGACCTGAAAGGCGGCGCTTCCGGCGCCCGCGAGAGCCCATCTGGCGAAATCCTCGGCGCGCTCGGCGGCGAGTTCCTCCGGGTCGAGAGGAGTAAGCGTCACGGTGATCCGCTGCTTTCGGGGTACGAAGAGTGTACCGAAGAGACGACCCCGAACGGGGAGTTCCACTTCCCGCACCTCGTAGCCGGGATAATGAATCGAGAGCCGGTGCTCCCCAGCCGGCACGAAGCGGGTCACCGGCGTTGCCCCGAGCCTGACGCCGTCAGCGACCACTTCCGACCCCGCGGGGGTTGAGCGCACGGTCACTTCCGACCCGTGGTTTCGTACGCCCGGATAGATAAGAAGTAGAAAGAGGAGAAGCAAGAGGCCCACTCCCAGGAGAATGGGGACATAGCTCTCAGGCTTTATGCCGAACACCGGTTTGAGCCGTACCGGTTTCGGCTCTGGAGACTCGCTCTTGCTCGTTCTGGCCATGCGGCAGAGTATATGGAGCGGCTTCTCGCCTTGTCAACGCAACAGCTCCGTGGTATCGTCCATCCGTTCATGAGTACCCGGGAGCGCGACTGGCGCGAAAACGTTGTAACCGTAACTGAGCGATTTCTCACCTGGCGAAAGATGCGTAAGCACCGCAAAGCGGAGAAGCAACGCCAGAAGAACGTCGTGGTGGATTGGATCGAGGCGTTCATTTGGGCGGCCTTCGTAGTCCTCCTGGTCAATCAGTATCTGCTGCAGGCGTATCAGATTCCCTCGGGCTCCATGATCGATACTCTCAGGCAACAGGACCGCATCTTCGTTAACAAGGTCATCTACGGGCCGGAGCTCATTCCGGGGATGATCAAGCTGCCGGGGTTTGCCACTCCCCGGCGAGCGGAGGTACTCATCTTCGAGAACCCCTCCTACATCGGAAGAGGGCCCCTTTTCGACGTTCTGCAGCGGGTGATCTATATGCTCACCCTTAGCATGGTCGATATCGACCGTGATGAGCAGGGGATGCCTCGGGCGCACTTTCTCATAAAGCGCGCCGTGGGTGCGGAAGGGGACCGCATCCGGCTCCGCTTTGGTGATGTCGAAATAAAGCCTCAAGGGAGCGCCCGGTGGTACGACGAAGAAGAGTTCAAGGAGTTCACCTCCAAGGAGTATCCGGTACGGCGCACCATCGACCGATCCGATTACGAGACCTTCGCGCTTGCGGGGCGCGCCGCGGCGCTGCGTGACGCGGGTCTGAGCGTTTCGGAGGCGGAAGGTGAAGCGATCTCCGAGGTGTCGCAAATGGGGTTTATCGACCCCTTTGCCCTGGAAAAGAGTAGAACCGCCACGCTCTATCAGATCGACCCATCCTCGGATCGCCTGCGAAGCCGTTACAACAGCTTAGAAAACGGCTACTATGTGCCCCGAGGGAGGATTTTTCCCCTGGGAGACAATCGCGATAACTCCCGGGATGCGCGCTATTTCGGTGCGGTCTCAAAGGATAAGGTTCTCGGAAGGGCGATGTTTATCTACTGGCCCCTGAACCGCTTCGGCTCCATTCGGTAGGGCGATGGCTGAACAGGGCTTGAGCCGTCATCGAAGGAAACGGCGGCAGCAGCGAACCCGTCGACTCCTCGGTTTCCTGGCTCTCTTTCTCATTAGCTATCTCCTGATTACCACCGTTCTCCTGGAGACCATACGGGTTAGAGACAGCTCCATGGCTCCCACCCTTCAGAAGGGCGATCTGCTGCTCGTCTCCCCACTGCTGCACCGCGTAACGCGACTTCGCCGAGTTGAAAGAGGCGATCTGGTGCTCCTCGAAAACCCCGCCCGGCCGGTCGCCACCCTCGGCGGACACCTTACGCGGCGGTTCGTCCACTTCTTCAGCTTCGGCAAGGTTCAGGGAGCCACCGCCGCGGGGTCACCGCTTCTCTTGAGACGGGTCATGGCGCTGCCGGGGGAGCGACTGCTCCTCGATGGCTATCGATTCTACCTGCGAAGCGAGGAAGGAAGATGGGTCAGTGAGATCCAGCTGTTTCCGGAGGGGTATGAGCCGCTTCTCCCGGAGCGTGTAGAAGGGCGGATCCCGTGGCCTTCGACGAAGCTGCCGGGCTCGCCGGACGCTCCGGCGCTTACGGTTCCGCCGGAGCGTTACTACTTCGCCGCGGATAACCGGGGGGGGGCGATGGACTCTCGCATCTGGGGGCCGGTAGCGGTCGATCGGCTACGCGGAGCGGTTCTGTTGCGCCTTCTTCCGCTTTCCAGGTTTGGCCCCCTCAACGAGGCAGAGTGAACGGTTCTCTTACGCTCCCCCCACACTCTTCGCTTTCCCTCTACGTTCATCTGCCGTTCTGTACGGTCAAGTGCGGCTACTGCGACTTCTACTCCCTCGCCGGAATCGCTCCAGCGCGCATGGGCGCCACGGTGAGCTCGATCGTCGAAGACGGAAGGTACCTACTGCCGCGGGCTCTCGCCTCGGGCGGCGATATCGAGAGCGTCTACATCGGCGGAGGTACCCCGAGCGTCCTCTCGGGGGAGCACCTCCGAGCTCTCACGTCGGGGATCGGCGACCTCCTTCGAAAGCCTCCTCAGGAGTGGACCGTGGAGCTCAATCCGGAAACGGTTAGCGAAGAACGCCTCGGCATACTCGCTGAGGCGGGGGTAACCCGACTCTCCGTCGGCGTCCAGACCTTTTCCCGAGCGGGGCTCAGCGCCCTGGGGCGAGCCGCCACCCCTGAAAAGACCCGGGAAGCCGTGGAGCTGCTTGCACGGCGGTGGAAGGGCCGATGGAGCGCGGATCTCATCCTCGGCTTCCAGGGAGACGCTCCGAAACGGGTCGTGCAGGATGTGAAGCGGCTCACCAGCCTCGGGGCGACTCACGTTTCGGTCTACGCTCTCACCGTGGAAGAGGGGACCCCTCTCGCGAAGGCGGTGAAATCCGGCGCCGTAACGCTCCCCGGGGAGGAGGAGGTGTTGGAACTACTCCGGGCCGCGGAGCGATCCCTCTCGGAGAGCGGACTCGAACGGTACGAGATCTCCAACTACGCCGTCCCCGGCGATGAGAGTCTCCACAACCTTCGCTACTGGCGGATGGACCCCTACCTCGGCCTCGGGCCGGGAGCGACGAGCACGCTCTACTACCCGACGGAGCCGATAACGGGACTCCGTCTGGAAGCTCTTCGGGACCTTACCGGCTATCTCGACGACCCCCGTAGTAGATACGTCCCTGAACAACTATCCACCGAGGAACTCCTGGAGGAAGTGCTCATAATGGGGTTACGAACCCGCGAGGGAGTCGCTCTTAAACGGCTTACCAGTCGTTTCGGTATCCCACCGGAGGCGGCGGAGCGCGCCCTCGGAGAGTGCCCCCTTCTCCGGATCTCTCCCGAGGATGGGGGTAGGCTAACCGTTCATCCTGAGGGGTGGATCATTCTCGACCGCGCCGTGCTGGAAGCGGCGGAGCGGCTATTACCGCTCCTCGCCGTCCCATATTGACACCCCCAGAGCGGCGTGATAGCGTCGTTACTACCGCAGGCGAAACGACTTATAGGAGATAGAATGTCCGGTCATAACAAATGGTCGACCATCAAGCACAAGAAGGGAGCCGCCGACGCTAAGCGGGGTAAGCTCTTTACCAAGCTAATTAAGGAAATCACCGTTGCCGCAAGAGAGGGCGGGGGAGATGAGAACGCAAATCCTCGCCTTAGAACCGCCATACTCAAGGCGAAAGAAGCCAACATGCCCAAGGATAACATCGAGCGGGCGGTAAAAAAGGGTACCGGGGAGCTCGGCGGGGAAGAGTACCTCGATCTCATCTACGAAGGGTACGGCCCCGGCGGGGTTGCCATTATGGTTGAGTGCCTTACCGACAATAAGAATAGGACCGCCGCCGATGTTCGCAGCATCTTCTCCAAACATGGGGGAAACCTCGGGGAGAACGGCTGCGTCTCCTACCTGTTCAGCCGAAAGGGCGTCATGACCTACGACGCCGAGGAATACAGCGAGGACGACATCCTCGAGGTAGCCCTGGAGGCGGGGGCGGAGGATGTATCGACCCAGGGTGGGGCGATCGAGGTCGACACCGCACCGGAGGAGTTCGACGCGGTCCTGAGCGCCCTGGAGCAGAGGGGTTTCGAGCACGAGACGGCGGAAATCACCATGGTTCCGGAGACCACAATCGCTCTCGACGAAGAGGGGACGCGGAAGGCCCTCAGACTTGTCGAGCTCCTGGACGACCACGACGACGTGCAGAGCGTTTCCACTAACCTCGACATTCCCGACGACTTCGAATACTAAATGGCGGTAATCCTTGGTATCGATCCGGGTCTCGCCGCTACGGGATGGGGCCTGATCGACGCCCGAGGCAACTCCCTCGCTTATATCGCCCACGGCGTGGTTCGCACCGACGCCGCCTGGGCCCCGGGAAGACGTCTTTTCGCGATACACCGGGAGCTCGAAGACATCTGTCGCGAGGCTAAACCGGTCGCCGCGGCCATAGAAAGTCTCTACTTCGCCAAGAACATAACCAGTGCCATTCCCGTCGCTCAGGCTCGGGGAGTAGTGCTACTTCTCCTCGAGCAGCGGGGAATCCCCGCCGAGGAGTACCCGCCCCAGGCGATTAAGCAAGCCCTGGTGGGACACGGCCGTGCCGAGAAGGAGCAGGTGCAGGAGCTCGTCCGCCTCCTCCTCGGTCTTCAGGAGATCCCGAAGCCCGACCACGCCGCGGACGCCCTGGCGGCGGCAATTACGCACCATCACTCCGGGCAGGGACGGAGCATCATACTCGGGGAGGATGAAAACTGATGATTCACGCCCTTACCGGAGCGGTAACCGGAGCCACACCGACTACGGTCATTCTCAGGAGCGGTCCGATGCACTGGCAACTGGAGGCGAGTGCCGGAACGATTCGCACCCTCATGAGCCATCGCGGAGCGGAAGTGACGGTGTTTACCTACCTCCACTCCCGGGATGACGGTCTCACCCTCTTCGGTTTCGCCACCGAGGCTGAGCGTGCTCTCTTCTTCGACCTCATCAAAGTGGACGGAATCGGACCGAAACAGGCGATTCGCATACTCTCAGGGACCAGCGTGGAGAGTTTTCTCCGAAGCGTGGAGGAAGGAAACATCGACGCCCTGACCCATATTAGAGGGTTGGGGAAGAAGACGGCTCAGAAAATCCTTCTGAGCCTTCAGGGTCGGCTCGTCCAGGCGAGCTCCCCCGGAGCGGCGGGTGGGAAAGAGCCCCACGGCGAGATCCTCGAGGCCCTTGTAGAGATGGGCTACGACCGTCGTCTCGCCCGGGATGCCCTCGGACGGATCGCCGAGGAGCTCTCCCGGACCCGGATGCCTGATAACGAACGGGAGCAGGAGCTCTTTAGGCGAGCAATAGTCGAGCTGAGCTGATAGAGTAGTAGCGGTATGAGTGACGAGCACCCGCTCCACGGAGGAGAACACCTCGATGACGAGGCGGAGATCACCCTTCGTCCCCAGCGCCTCGAGGAGTTTCAGGGGCAGCAGGAAATCAAGGAGAATCTGCGGGTCTTCATAACCGCCGCCCGGGAACGGGAGGAAGCGTTGGACCACGTCTTCCTGAGCGGCCCTCCGGGACTCGGCAAAACGACCCTGGCGGGCATTATGGCCCACGAGATGGAGGGGGACTTTAAGGCGACCTCCGCCCCGGCCCTGGAGAAGCCGAAGGACCTGGCAGGAATTCTCACAACCATGGCCCCGGGCACTCTCTTCTTTATTGATGAGGTGCACCGCCTCAAGCCCGCGCTGGAAGAGATGCTCTACATCGCCATGGAGGACTTCGAGATCGACTGGGTTATCGGGCAGGGGCCCTCGGCTCGAACTATACGCATTCCCCTGCCACGGTTTACCCTGGTGGGCGCCACCACTCGTCCGGGGGCGGTGGCGGCGCCGCTGTTCACCCGCTTCGGCATAACCGCCCGACTCAACTTCTACACCGAAGAGGACATAGTCTCCATCCTGCGCCGCTCCGCGGATATCCTCGAGGTGCCGGTAGATAAGGACGCCTACCTCCTGCTCGCTCGCTCCTCCAGGGGCACCCCGCGAGTAGCGAACCGGCTCCTACGGCGAATGCGGGACTTTGCCCAAGTCCTCTCGGGCGGCAAGATCACCATTAGAGTGGTGGAAGAGGGGATGCGCCGCCTCGGAATCGATAGTTACGGCTTGGAGGAGCACGACCGGGTAATCTTGCGGACCATCGTTGAGAAGTACGGGGGAGGGCCGGTGGGAGCGGAGACCCTCGCTATCTCCGTTGGGGAGGGGATCGAATCCTTGGAGGATTTCTACGAACCCTATTTGATTCAGCGCGGACTCCTGCAGCGCACCCCCCGGGGCCGGATCGTCACACCGTTTGCGAGAGAACTTCTTGGATTGGAGGATACCTCCGGTGGAGACCAGAGCTTTCTCTTTTGATCTTCCTGAGGAACTAATAGCGCAGCACCCGACCAGGGAACGAGGTAAGAGCCGCCTCATGGTTGCGGATCGCGAAACCGGCCTGCTCGTGGACACGATGGTTTCCTCGCTCCATGAGCACCTGGAGCCGGGAACCGTAATGGTTCTCAACGACTCCCGGGTACGCAAGGCGCGGATCTACGCTACCCCGGTTGGAGGGTCAGCGCCGGTGGAGTTTCTCTTAGTCCGCCCTCTCACCTTCGCCCCCGGCCCGGACGCCGGAGCGCGGCACGGAAAGGAGGAGGAGAACGAAACCGGCCCCCCCATCGCCACGGAGTGGCTTGCCACGGTAAACAAGGCGAAACGGCAGCGTCCCGGGCGGCGGTACACCTTCCCAGAGGGAGTGGAGGGGGAAATCGTCGGAGCCGACGAGCGGTATCGCAGAGTTCGCTTCTACGGAACGGTGGACGAGGCGTATCTCGAACGGAACGGCCACGTACCCCTGCCTCCCTACATTCGCCGCGAGGATACCCCGGCGGACGTCGATCGGTACCAGACGGTCTACGCCCGCCGTACCGGCTCCGTAGCGGCACCTACGGCGGGATTGCACTTTACCGAGAGAATCCTCGGCGCCCTGCGAGGGCGGGGGGTGGAGATTTACGAGATCACCCTCCACGTCGGCCTAGGGACCTTTCTTCCCGTGACCTCCGAAACGGTCGAAGAGCACCGCATGCACAGCGAGGAGTTCACGATAAGCGACGAAACCGCCGCGGCCGTGGAAAGGGCAAAGCGGGAAGGGAGGCCGGTACTTGCGGTGGGCACAACCTCACTGCGCTCCCTAGAAGCGGCGTGGGTTCCCGGGGAGGAGCGACTTCGACGGGGAGATCAGGAAACGGATATTTTCATCTATCCGGGATACACCTTTCAGGTGGTCGACCAGCTATTTACCAACTTCCATACGCCTCAATCGACGCTGCTTATGCTCGTATCCGCCTTTGCCGGCCGGGAGCGGCTGCTGAGCTGGTATGAGCACGCGGTTCGGGAGCGGTACCGCTTTTTCAGCTACGGTGACGCGATGCTGATGAAGTAGCTAGTAGGTGGTCTCGTCCATCGCCTCGAAGGCGGCTCGCACTTCCTCCAGTCGACGCAAATGGCGCTCTATGATAAAGCCGTAGTCGAGCTCCCCCGTGTCGATTCGGTGATGCTCGTCTTCCCAGTTCTGGATCTCCTCCAGACTCAACCAGCGAAACCGGCTCGCCCGCTCGGACCAGCGCTGCGCCTCCGACCAGTAGTATCGCGCCTCCCGGAAGAGGGACTCCGCGATTTCTAAGCTTTCTAAGTTCTCTTCCTTCCACGGGTAGTTGTAGAAGTACGCCTCGAACTTGTTGTACTTGCTTCCCCAGCGGAGGTAGAGCTCCGTTAGCTTGAGATTTACGTGCATCGAAAAGAGATAGCGGTACCACTCCCACTCGCGCTCGTTCTCGATTCGGGCAAGCGCGTGAAGGGGATTGGCGAAATCCGCCTCCTGCACCTCCTCGAGCCAGTAGATGTTCTCCTTTATGCGCTCCGGGTACTGGTAGAGGTGGACGTGGTAGAGCTCGTAGAGCTGCTCCTTATACGTGAGCCGGTACGCCTCTAGGGGGGCCGACGGAAAGAGAGTGAGAAGTAGTGCTAACAGGGTCACGCGACCGAGAGCTCTCACATCTCTCTTATCGGCGTGCCGAGGAAGACTCATAAACGCAAGGATCGAAGGATACTCTCGGTCAGCTCCTCCACGGGGAGTGAGCCGTCGAGACGGTGTATCTCAATGCCGCTGCGCGAATAGAGTTCCAGGGTGCGCTCATAGAAGCTCTTGACCTCTTTCTGAAAGGCCAGACGCTCATAGATGTCCCGCTTCTCCCGGCTCGATAGTCGCTGCTCCCCGAGATCGGGGTCGATATCGAGATAAAAGAGGTACCGGGGAAGCGGAAAGGGCTCGTTGAGCCGATACACAAAGTCGAAGCCGCAGTGGACGCTCTGGTAGGCGAGGGAGGAGAAGAGGTAGCGGTCGCAGATGACGAGATATTCCGCCTCGAGGCGGGCGGTTACCGAATCGGGGCCGTGATAGAGGTGCTCCGTCCGATCGGCGGCGTAGAGATGCGCTACCGTCCGCGGCTCCGCCGGCACCTCACCGTGGAGAATACGGCGAATCAGCCTGCCTATCTCCCCCTCAGTGGGCTCGCAGGTGAGATAGACCCTTTCTCTCTCGCCGAGCGCCTCCGCCAGGGCTCTGGCCTGGGTTGTAGTACCGGCTCCGTCGAGCCCCTCTATGACCACGAACCGGTCTATCAGTTCTGACACTACTTCTCTCCAGAAAACGTTGCGTGATAGATTAGAGTACAGGATATTCGGCGATGCATCGACGCCCTTTGGGCCCGTTCCTCCAGCGCTATCTTCATCTCATTGTCCTTGCGGTAGCGGTTCTCGGTCTTCTGCTTCTCACCCCAGCGGCACGGAATCTACTCTACCGGCAGTTCGACGATGTGAGAAGCCGCATTACCGCATCTCTCACCGAACAACTCGGACGACCCTTTAGTTATGAGCGCCTCTCGCCGTCGGTCTTCCGTAATCTGGAGATCTACGGACTCGAAATCGAAGGTCCCCAGGGGGATACCCTCAGGATTGACCGTGCCAGGGTCTCCTACAGCATTCTCGCGATTATCCGCGGAGACGTACAGGAGGTGGTGGAACGGCTGATACTGCACCGCGCCTATCTCGAAATAGATTTTACCCGGGACCGAGCGTTCATCGAGAACGTGCGGGAATCTCTCTTCGGCCGTGGACTCTTTCCCGAGGACCTCACCATCTCCCTGCAAGAAGTGGAAATCCGCCTCATCCGGAAGGGGCTTACCGTCGGAATGACCAATATCGGGGGAGAGGTGCGCCTCGAAGACCCGAATATCCTCGTGGACCTGCAGTCTCGCGTTCTCCTTCGCGGTGAGCAAGAGAGACCGGTGCAGCTCGAAAGCCAGGTGGCGGTACAGCTAAGCACCAGCCGTGGTTTCGACAATCTCGATGGCGAGATAGCGCTCGGCAGACTCTTCGGAACGCACCTCGTGCTGGATCCCCTCTCTTTTGACATCGCCAAGTCCGGCGAACGTTGGAGCGTCACGAAACAGCAGGACGCCCAACCCTTCGATCTCCGGGTGGACGCTTCCGAAGGGGCGGTGACGGTTTCCGCGGAGATGGAGCGCTTCGTCCCGGGGGAGATTATCGCCCCGGGCCCGCCCATGGCGGAGCTCGAGCCGTGGCTCGGGAGCACCCTCACCGGAGATGCGGAGATTCGAGTTGCTGAGGGGCGCTTGGCGGGATACAGCGCGAATCTGGAGGCGTACGTTCCCGGTGGGGCGCTCCCGGAGCCCCTGGACTTGGAGGTCAACGCCGAAGGAAATCGTAAAGAAGTCGCCGTAGAAGCGTTGCGGCTCTCCGACCCTCGAGGCGGGGTAGCTCGGTTCGGAGGAAGCCTCTATCTCGACCGGCTCTCCGCCGCCGGGCGACTCAGTTTCTCCAGTTTTAGCTACGCTGGTTCTCCCGCAATCACGGGAGGAGCGCAACTCTCCCTCCTAAACGGCAGACAGGGATTCTCCTCGGCGGCGCTAACCGTCGCGGAGAGCACGGTGTACCAGCTCTCCGGCTCCGTGGAACTCCGGGAGCTCTTCGAGGACGGGGATACGCCCGCTGATTTCGAGATCGCCCTCTCCCTCAATCCGGAGCGAACCGGCATTGTCCGGGGGAGCGGCTCTATTGGGAGTGAAGGGGTAGTCGCCCTCGACGCCCAGGTGGAGCAAGTCTCCCTCGATGAGCTCCTGGACCTTCTCGGGAGCTACGATCCGCGGATCGCCCGGTATGCCGGTTCCGTTCCCGATGGTAGATACAGACTCGACACTCGCCTGCGGCTTCGCCGCGATGAGGAGGGGCTCTTCCTCCGAGCCCCCTTCGTCTCTCTCTACGACACCGAGGACTATGGCACCTATCTCTCCCTCAATCTCACCTACGATAGGGGAACCTTGGTTCTCCAAGATATCGTCGGCGGTAGCGCCGGGTACGAGGGGAGCGGCCGCCTCTTCGCGAGGGTCTCCAGCGGTGGCACGATGGACTTCGAGCTCGATCTCGATGTAGAGGGCATCGAGTACTCCCTTCGGGGCCTCTACACGCCGGGAGATAGCTTCGTCTTCTCCGGAGGCCACGGTGTAGACGGAAGGGTCTACCAAAGCCGCAATGGTGAGATTCTCTTCTCTCTGCGGGGAGTCTCCATTCCCGTGCCCCTGCAGGAGGGGACCGGATCCCTTACATTCAGATTGGAGGGAAGATACGCCTCTCAGTCTGATTGGCGGGTCGAGCTCAGACAGATTCGGTTGAGCGGAACACGGTTTCTCCGCACCGGCTCCTCCGGTCGATTGGAGATCATCGGGGTCGCGGAGCCCGGCGGCGTCACTCTGAGCGACATTACCTACGAGGATCCCGTCTCGAATCTCACTGGTAAGGGGACGGTAAAGTGGCACTCCCTAATACCTCCAACGGTAGCGATAAACGCCCGGCTGGAGTCGACTCAAGGGGAGGAGCGGTACGAAATCTCCGGGAGCTACGAGGAGGGCGACCTGGCGGCTACCCTCACTGCGGTCCGGGTCCCCTTTCTTCGCCTCGGTCTCGAAGGGCTGCGTGGGGGGGTGGACATGAACGCGCGGGTCCGGGGATCCCCGGCGGACCCGATCCTCACGATGAGCGTGCGTAGCAACGAGGCGGGTATCGCCGCGGAGGAACTCGACTTCTCCGGGACTCTCGGCTACGAGGAGCGCAGACTCCGGCTGAGGAGCCTGGCGGCGGAGTACAGCACCTACGTTCTCCGAGCGGAGGATGGCGTGTTAGATCAGGAGAATGAGACGCTCCGGCTCGCCTTTACCCTCGACAACAACGCCCTCGAGCGAGAACGGACGCTCTCCGGAAACGTGCAGGTTGACTACTCGCTTCCGGAGCTGACCGAGGAACCGCTCCTGGCGGTTCTAGAGGCCCAGGGGGTTCTACGGATGGAGGGCTTCCGTGCTCTCACATCGGAGGACACGGGAGCCCGAGAGCTCCGAGTCGCCTACGCGGACAACGAGCTCACCCTATCTAACTGGTACCGCGAGGGATTTCGTCTCTCCTACAATAGGGAGAGCGGGGAAGTCTCCGGCTACGCCAGGGAGCCCCTGGCGGTCAAGGCGCTTTTCGAGGGAATCGTCGAGGAGGGTGAGATCGAGGCGACGATCACCGAAATAGACGTTTCCGTTGCCTCTCTCATGGAGCGCTTTCCGTCGGACCGCCTCTTGATCGAGTCGGGCGAGCTCGGCGGCTCCATGCGGATCCTAGGGGAGCTCCGAGACCCGGATTTCTTCGGCACCCTCCGGCTGAGGGATGTGAGCATGAGCCTCAACCCCCTGGGGGAAACGATCGGGCCCTTTGACACCAGCGTCGTCCTCGATGAGAAGAGTGTTCGGACTACTAGGACGGTTGTGCCCGTGGGCAGCGGGGAAGCGACCGCCGAGGCGGAGCTGCTTCTCAATCGCCTCGCGCTGGAGGGATACCGCGTCGCCGTCACCGTGGCCGAGGATGATGCGATTCCCGTAGACGGTCTTATCGGTCCGGTTAGCACCGAAGGCTTTGCCTCGGGCAGATTGAACATCTCCGGTGACACCGTCGGAGCCGCCCTGGAGGGCAGAGTTACCGCCCAGAGCGTGCGCCTCGCCCTCTCTCCAGCCTCCGAGCGTCCTGACCGAGAAGCTCGCCGGGACAGGCCCAACCTCTCGGTAGATCTGGAAATCGTGAGCGGACGGGGCGTTCAGTTCGTATGGCCGAACACGGAGTTTCCCGTCCTTCGCAGTACCCTCGCAACGCAGCAGGAGGTGGCCATCGGCGCCGACCGGCAGGCTGACACCTTCTCTCTGGAGGGAGACGTAGAGATGCAGAGCGGGGACATCTTCTACTTTGACCGTAGCTTCTACATCCGTGAGGGAGAAATCAGCTTCGACGAGGACCAGGACTCCTTTGATCCCAGGGTGACCGTCCGGGCGGAGCTGCGGGAAGCGACCCCGGAGGGGCCGGTGCGAATCTATCTTGTCGCAAACAACGAACTACTGAGCGAGTTTTCTCCTCGCTTCGAATCCTCGCCACCTCTATCCACGGCGGAAATCGTCGGTATCCTCGGCGGGAGTATTTTCGCCCAATCCCCGGATGGGGAGGTCGATGCCTCTTCGGCGCTCCTTGCGACCAGTGATATTCTCACCCAGTTCGGGGTCCTTCGGGAGTTCGAGGACAACGTGAGAAACGCGCTCAATCTCGATCTCTTTAGCATTAGGACGCAGGTCTTCCAAAACATCGTCGCCTCCGCCATCGAGGATGGGCAGCGGGTTACCAACGAGGAGGGTGTTTCTCCTCAAGAGCCCTATCCGTCTCTGGGCAGCTACTTGAACAACACCTCGGTCTTCATGGGAAGATACCTCGGTAATGAGCTATTCTTGGAAATGCTGGTTCAGCTCCAGGCTGATCCCGCTCAGAACGTGCCATCGATGCGAGAAGACGACATTCAGTCCCTTGGCGGGGTCTTGATAGATCCAGAGATTCGTTTAGAATGGCAGACACCGTTTTTCTTGCTGGAGTGGAGTTTTGCTCCCAATAACCCGGAGGAGCTTTTTATACGTGACAACGTCTTTACCTTCTCCTGGGGTTTTTCATACTGAACCAACAGAGGAAACTGCATGCGCCGAACCATTGTACTGTTCCTGGCTCTCATAGTAACCGTTCCCCTTATCGCGCAGGAAAGCGATGGGGAGTGGTACCAGGATAAACCGATAGAAGAGATAACCTTCGAAGGGCTCGACACCGTCTCGAGAAACGAGCTCGGTTCGATTGTACAGCCCTATATCGGCGAGCCCTTTACCGACCGGCTCTTTCTCGAGCTTCAACGTAAGCTCTACGCCCTGGACTACTTCGAGGAGATCGTGCCTGAGGCACTTCGGGCTGACGATGAAGGCTCCGCCGTCGTTCTCAACTTCCAAGTTCAGGAACGTCCGGTGGTGGACCGGGTGGAGTTTACCGGGAACAATAGAGTCGGCCGCAATCAGCTGTTGAGCGCGATCCTCCTGACCCGGGGGGACATGATCACCCGTTCGAAACGGCGGGTGGACGAGGAGGCGATCCTCTCCGCCTACGTGGAGCGAGGGTATCCGGATGTAGAGGTCTCCTCCCGGGTTGTTGAGGAAGACGGCCGAACCATTCTCTACTTCGACGTGGAGGAGGGCAATCAACTCACCATCCAGGAAATCCGTTTTGAAGGCAACTCCTTTGCCACGGATAGCACCCTTCGGGGGGTGATCCAGAGTAAGGAGCAGTCGCTCTTCAACCGGGGAGTCTATCAGGAGCGGATGGTCGAGCAGGACCGCAACCGCATCGAGCGGTGGTACCAGGAACAGGGGTACGTGGACGCCACGGTCAGCGAAGTTGCCCGGGACATCGAGCGGAACGAGGAGGAGCGCCGCTCCAACGTCATTCTCACCTTCTTCATCGAAGAGGGAGAGCAGTACACCTTCGGCGGGATCAGTTTCGAGGGCAATACCATCTTCACCGACGAGGAGCTCCAGGAGCTGATTCGCCTGGAAGAAGGAGAGACCCTCGATCTAACGCAGCTGGACGCCAACTATCAGCAGGTGGCGGACCGATATTACGAGAACGGCTACATCTTCAACCAGATCACTCGGGACGCCGAGCGGGACGAGGAGGAGAACGTCATCTCCTATACCGTAAACATCGTCGAGCGAAACCGGGCACACATCGAGAATATCATCATCCGGGGCAACGAGAAGACGAAGGAGTTCGTCCTCGATCGGGAGATTCCCTTGGAGGTCGGCGATGTCTTCAGCGCCACGAAAATTCGTGAAGGACTTCAGAACCTTTCGAACCTGCAGTACTTTTCCTCGATAACCCCCGAGACTCCTCAGGGCTCCGCCGAAGGGCTCATGGACTTGGTGGTTAACGTCGAGGAGACTACCACGGCGGATATCACTTTCGGTGTCGCCTTCGGCGGATCTCAGGAGTTTCCGGTGAGTGCCCAGGTTCGCTGGCAGGACCGGAACTTCCGGGGTCGAGGACAGACCTTCGGCATCAACACTTCCCTCTCGCCGATTAGTCAGAGCCTCGACTTCAGCTTTACCGAGCCGTGGCTCTTCGGTCAGCGATGGAGCGGTGGCGTCAACTTTAACGTGGAGCGCGCACGTATCACCGGAGTACCTCAGGATATTCTCGCGCCGGTCTTCAGTAACGCCGAGGAGAACGAGGCGGTACCGGACCCCTTTACGGGTCAGTACGTCTTCACCGAAGACACCACTATCGACGGCGTCAGCTATGAGGCCGGTGAGTACTATCCCGGTGAGCCTTCGGACGAAAACGTTTCGAAGTACGGTCTCGAGCGGGACTACGATTACGCCGGCGGCGGCCTCGCGGCGATTCCCGACGACTACCTCATGGAGTACAACAGCTGGAATTTCGGCTTTTCCGGAAACACCGGCTACACTTTCCGGACCGGCGTGGGTCGTCTGCGACCGAGCACCTCACTGGGAACACGGCTCAACTACATAACCTATGACGATACGATCTACCGTCCCTTTAACGCCTCCACCAGGGACAACCTGGACAGCTGGAGAGTGATAAACTTCTGGCGTCTAGGTCTCTCCCTGGATAGTCGGGATATCGTGTTCAGTCCCTCCCGTGGCTATCTCCTGGATCAGGGGGTCGTTTTCTACGGCGGGTTTCTCTTCGGTGACCGCCACTTCATCCGGTCGGAGTCCAAGGCGCAGGGGTTTCTCACCCTCTGGGACCTGCCGGTCTTCGACAACTGGAACTGGAAAATGGTTCTCGGGGCGGAGTCGAGCTACGACATGGTCTTCCCGCACTTCTACTATCCAAGCGGTGACTATTTAACCAACGGGCCCGGAGAACAGTACCTGGTGCTCCAAGACGGCATGTTCAACGCCCGGGGCTGGCCACGGGATCGGGGTGAGGCGCTCTGGAACAATTGGCTCGAGCTCAGAATGCCGCTGGCGGAGCAGGTCATCTGGTGGGACAGCTTCCTCGAGGGTTCCCGACTATGGCAGACCCGGGATGATATTGGCACCGGCACCATCGAGGACTGGAAATTTACCCTGGGAAGTGGTATACGCTTCGTCATTCCGCAGTTTCCGATTCGCCTCTATATCGCCAAGCGATTCCTAATGGAGGAGGACGGCGACATTGTCTGGCAGACCGGAAACCTCTTTAACCGTGGCGGAGAGGAAGGCCGGGGCGTCGAACTGGTCTTTTCCATCGGTGCGGAGTTCTTCTAAGGAGCAAGGATGAAAGGTATGCGTAGAACACTGGCGGTTCTGCTACTCTTCGGAGTTGGAGTGATCCTCCAGGCCGAGCAGCTAACGACCGTGGCGGTCATAGATATCGACAGAGTGTACAACACCTTCTACAGAGACTCCCAGGCGGTTCGGGAGCTCGAGCGGCTTCGCTCGGAGTACCAGCGAGAGATCGATGGCCATCTCGAGGAGCTCGAGGAGCTCCGGGACCAGCGGCTCCAGGCGCGAAACCGAGGAAACGAGGGCAGGGTAGCCGACTTGGATAGAGAAATCCTCGAAATGAGCCGCTTTATAGAAGACTTGAGCCAGCGGCGCCGGGAGCAGCTGCAGCTGCAGCAGGAGCAGCTTGTCTCAAACGACTTTCTCAACCAGCTCCAGCAGGCGATTCAGCACGTCGCCGAAAGCGAGGGATACACCGTAGTCATCCGTTCCGACACCTCCGGTCTCCAGTGGTGGTCCCAGGAAGTGGACATCAGCGATCTCGTTTTGGAGCGGCTCTGGCAGACAACTGAGCGGTAATGAGCGACCAGACTCCCATGATGCGCCAGTACCGGCGCATCAAGCAGGAGCAAGCGGACGCCATACTCTTCTTTAGGCTCGGGGACTTCTACGAAATGTTCCAGCGCGACGCCCAGGAGGCGTCGCGCATCCTAGGCTTGACCCTTACCCAACGACAGGGAATGCCGATGTGCGGGGTTCCCTACCACGCGGCTCAGAACTACATCGCCCGGCTCATTAAGGCTGGGCGCAAAGTGGCAATCTGCGAGCAGACCAGTGACCCAAAGGCGGGTAAGGGTATCGTGAGTCGTGAAGTCGTGCAGGTGATCACTCCCGGCACCGTCAGTGACGAAGACTACCTGCAGCCCTCCTCCAACAACTACATCTGCGCTCTCGGAGCGGTACGTGCACCCCGGGGTGGCGGCAGGGAAGGCGAGCTCTCCCTGGCGTACGCCGACATCTCCACCGGAGAGCTCTCGGTCACATCCTTTTCAAGCAGGGAGGCTCCGGATGTGCTGACGAAGGAGTTCGCCCGGCTCCAACCAAGGGAAATCCTGGTGCAGGAATCTCTCCTCGAGGAGAGCCGCCCCGTGCAACAGCTTCTCGAAGAGCGCGACGCCCTTCTAATAAACCGTCTTCCGGATTGGGAATTCCATCAGAGCGACTCCGCGGAACGGCTCAAGCGGCTTTTCTCGGTGGCCAATCTCAAGGGCTTCGGTACGGAGGAGGACGATCCGGCGCTGCTCTCCGTGGGGCCCCTCCTCAACTATTTGGAGGAAAACAACCGCGGTGCCCTGGGAAATATCGCCGGAATAGAGCGGCGCAGGGACGAGGAACAGCTCCTCCTCGACGAGAGCACGCAGCGCAATCTCGAGCTGGTCCGGAACATGCAGGACGGATCCGAACGGTTCACTCTTTTCGAGGTGCTCAATCAGTGCCGTACGCCCATGGGCAGCCGTCTCCTGCGGCGACGGATACTTTCGCCCGCCAGAATTCCCGAGGAGATCAGCCGCCGTCTCGATCGAGTGGAGTACCTCTACAGGCGTCAGACGGACCTTCGTTCCCTCAGGGATCGTCTGGAGGAGCTCTACGACCTCGAGCGCCTCGCCTCGAGGCTGGGTCTCCAGAAGGCGCACGCGAAGGACCTCGTCGCCATGGCGCGCTCTCTCCGGGGGGCGCAGCGAATAGCCGCGCTCCTCACCCCCTGGTATGAAGAGCACGGCTTTCCCGGGGCCGAGGTGGTCGAGGGCGTGGCGGCCCGAATAGAGGAGGCCTTGGCCGAAAACCCCTCCATACTGCTCACGGAGGGAAATCTGATCGCCCCGGAATATGACGAGGAGCTCGACGAGCTGCGATCCCTCCGGAGCAACAGCAAGGGGGTCCTCAACGAGTACCTCCGGTCGGAGCGCGAACGTACCGGCATCGGCAATCTGCGCATCAAGTACAACAGGATTATCGGCCACTTCTTCGAGGTCACGAAATCGAACCTGGAGCGAGTGCCGGATCATTTTATCCGACGGCAATCCCTGGTTAACAGCGAGCGGTACACCACCGACGAGCTAGCCGAGCTCGAAAGCAAGCTAAACGGCCTGGAAGAGCGGATCGTGGAACGGGAGCGGGAGCTCTTTCTCTCCCTTCGCGAGGAGCTTCTTCCCGAGGTCTCCACTCTTCTCCAGGTTTCCGCGGAGCTGGCGGAGGTAGACTACTTTCACTCCCTCGCCTGGACCGCCACTTCCAACGGCTACAGCCGACCACGCCTTCTCGAGGAGCCGGAGCTCTCGGTGGTGGAGGGGCGTCATCCGGTTGTGGAACACCACCTGCCGGCGGGAGCCTTTGTGGCAAACTCCCTGGAGCTCGGAAGCGAAAAGGTGCCGGCCCGTTTCGCCCTCATCACCGGACCGAACATGGCGGGAAAGTCCACCTATCTCCGACAGAACGCCCTAATCGCGCTGCTAACGCACATGGGCTCCTTCGTTCCCGCGGATTCCGCCCGGGTCGGCTTGGTTGACCGACTCTTCTGTCGAGTCGGCGCGAGCGACAACCTCGCTCGGGGAGAGTCAACCTTCCTGCTCGAGATGAACGAGACGAGCAACATCCTCCGCTCGGCAACGCCACGGAGCCTGGTAATCATGGACGAGGTCGGCCGGGGAACGAGCACGAATGACGGTCTCGCCATCGCGCAGGCGGTGAGCGAGCACCTCCTCGAAGCACTCGGAAGCCGAACCCTCTTTGCGACCCACTTCCACGAGCTCACCGCGATGGAGCATCCGGGCCTGCGGAACCTCTCAATGAAGGTAGCCGAGGAGGGAAGGGAAATCATCTTTCTCAAACGGGTGGTCGAGGGTCCCTCGAACAACTCCTACGGCATACACGTCGCCCGCCTCGCGGGCGTTCCCGGGGAGGTGGTTGACCGGGCGGATTCCATTCTCCGGGAGCTCCTACGCAGGTCCGGCGAGGGGCTCCATCGCGGGAGCGAGGAAGCCGGCTCGGCGGTGGGAGGAAAGGGCGAGAAGAAACGCGCGCCAAAGCGCGAAGCTCCTGAGAGCCGCGGAAATGCGGCTCCCGATCCGGGGGATCAAGGCACGCTCTTCGCAGAGGATGAGATGATTCGCGCGGAACTCTCGGGGCTCGACGTCGACCGGCTTACGCCGCTGGAGGCGCTGAATCTGCTTGCCAATTGGAAAGAGCGGCTGGGCGATGGGCAGCGCCGATGACCGATTCTGCTCCCTACACTAGTAGCGGCGCCGCAACGAAGAAGCCCATAATAACAAGCCCCGCAATCGCGGGTCCCCGAAGCTTCCAGAAGAAGAACTGTCCGAACCCCTGCAAGAACCAGGTAACGATAAAGACTAGATAGAGGACGTGCATCTCCGCCGCCCCGGCGGGAGCGATGAGGTAGGAAATGGCGCTTCCTACGAGAAACCAGCCGAGAAAATTGATCCAGGGAATGCCGAAGTAGCCCCCTTTGCGGTGCCACTCCCAGAAGTTCCAGCCCACCATCTGCGGATCGAGAAAGAAGTCCCAGGCGGTAAAGGCTGCGCCGGCGACAAGCGCCGTGAGAAGACGATTCTCCGGCCCAACGATGAGCTCCGCGACGGTCCAGGCCGGAGGCATCATCATGAGCCAGGCGAGCGGGATAATCACCGGGACATGGCCCACCTGGGGATGAAGCACATCGGTATAGCTGTAATCACCAAAAGGAAAGCCCGTTCGGGAGCCGAGGAACTCCGCGAGCCAGCCGAGGAGCGGCACCGCCACTATGGTGAGCGCCAGGCGAGGGAGGTCGAGGTAGAAGGAGAGCACGTAGACGACCAGCCCGGCCTGGGCGAGGACACCGAGGGAAATACCGACCCGTTCAGCCCCGGGTCCGAAAACCCAGCGGAGAATTGGCACGGCCACCATGACCAGAAACCAAATCCCGAACCCCGCAGCCTCGCCCGGGGTGACCTCGGAAAGCGAGAGTAGCAGCAGCTCCACCTTACACCTTTCGAAGTACCTTCAACTTGAACCACGCCCTAATGAAGGGCCACCAACGCACGGAAGCCATGATCCTTACGAGCTCCATCCCGGTGGCCTCCTCATCCAGGAACCGTAAAATCCGATCGATCGGATTCTTCTCGAAGAGCCGGACGAAAATCGGCTTACTCAGCTCCCCGTGACGATACATAATCTGCAGAAGCATGGAATCCATTGTCCCATACGCCCGAGAGGGTTCCTTTCGATGGAAAGGCGTCTCGTGCTCCACGAGACTCAGCACAATGTTGCGGCAGTCCCGTTGGGTACGATGAAACGTGAAGCCCGTTGACGCCTTTACCATTCCCCCCTTGGTACCGATTCGCATAATCCGCTTTCCCGCCTGCCGCGTGAAGGGCATGTCGGTCATCGGAATAATGCCGTCCTCCTCCTCCAGGATCTCATACTCCTGTTCGCCGAGGCCGAGGACGTCGGAGAGGTAGACCCGTATATTCTCCTCGTACTCCTCCCTACTGAGCAGATCGTGGGAGAAAAGGGTGAACTCCGCGAGAGCCTCGGTTTCCGAGGTCGGCAGGAGATACATAAACCTCATTTCTCCCTTCTGGGGTACCCGAAAATCGAACCAGGTGGCTGCGTCAGGGTCGAAAACCGGCCGTTTCGTCCTAATAAACCACCCGACGAAGTGCTGTTTGAGAAAGTGGTGCTTGCTTTCGTCAACATGGAACTCCCGAGGAATAAAGAGGCTGTCAAATACCCACCGTCCGGTGTAGGTGCCCGCGGAAGTGTGCACTTCGACCCGGTCACCTACCTCCCGCAGCTCGTTGACCCTCGCCTTCAGAAAGGTGATGTTCCGCAAGGCCCGGAGCGTTTCGTGAATGAACTCGTAGAAATCCTCTCCTCGAATCATGCGGTAGTCGTAGGGATCCAGCGCTATTCGCTCTGCGTACTCATCGCCGTAGATCCAGAAGTGGCTCCACCTCTTGTGAACGATGGAATGGTACGGCGTCGGGGTGGTGCTCCAGAAACACCAGGTACGATCGTTGCTGCGCTTCTCCTCGAGATCGATAATGAGAATGCTTCGCTCCTTGAGGGGGCTGTGGGCCAGATGAAAGGCAAGGCTGAGCCCGGCCATCCCCCCGCCGGCAAGGACAAACTCGTAGTCACGCATATTTGGGTAGGGGAAACATACTTACCCGCCGCGAGGGGGTCAATCCTCAAGAGCATCGCCGGAGGGTTAGGTGAAGCGGCAGCACCGCTGCGAGTGTCTTATAGTGTATGGAAAACCACACATGCCGGCCGGCTCAGCAACCGGTCTCCCGACCCGCGCCCAGCCACTCCTCGGCCAAGGCTCTGGCGGGAGCGCTCCGCTCCCTCCCTGAGCATCTGCTCGCTCCAAGGCGCTGTCTGGTCTGCGGCCGCTCCCTGGAGGCGGCGGTCCTCGACCTCCGTGAGGCGCCGGTCCTCTGCGCCGGCTGCCGGGAATCCCTTCCGAGGATCGAAGGTGAGCTCTGCCGCCGCTGCGGGGTTCCGCTCATATCGGAGCTCGGCCTCTGCACGAGTTGTCGAGAGCTGCAGAGCAACCTCGACGGGGTCCGGGCACTCTACGCCTATCGCGAGGGCGCGGTCTCCCTAATTCACGCACTCAAGGAGGGCGGGGAGCTTCCGGTGGCGCGATTTCTCGCCGGAGAGATCGTCGCAGCGGCACTTCTCAGCAGCGCTACATCACTCCTCGTGCCGATACCCCCGAGCCGCCGCGGAAAGCGTAGGCGCGGCTTCGACCACTCCCTTATTCTCGCTCGGGCCCTGAGTCGCCGCACCGGTGTTCCCCGGCGGCGCCTCCTCTCTCGGCGGGGCGGCGGCGCTCAGAAGGAGCTGAGTCGGGAGGAGCGTCTCTTCAATGTCGCCACCCAGCTCCGCCTGCGTTCTGGTCTCCTCCGCGGCAGCCTACGCCTACCGGCGGAGGTTACGCTCATAGATGACGTCGTCACCACCGGGGCTACCCTGGAGGCTGCGGCGACACTCCTCAGAACGGCGGGGGTAGCGCGGGTTCGTGCGGTCGTGATCGCCAGGGATTAGCCGCCACCCGCGGAAGCCGTGTGGTCTACCCAGGTATTCCCAGGAGCATTGACATTAATCGGTCCTGGGCGTATTATTCAGACAAACTTTCGAGATGTTTACGTCCCGAGAGAGTCGTTCACCCACGACTCTCTTTTTTTTGGAGTAATGAAGTACAGCAACGGAGACCCCTACAGCGAAGAGGTGATCCCCCTTCTCGAAGGGCTCGGGCTCCAATTAGTGGAGCTGACCAGCGTAAATCGAAAGGGGACCCTGCACGTCCACCTCACCATATACAGCCCCGAAGGGGTAACGCTCGACGATTGCGCCGAAGTGTACACCGCTCTTTTGCCGAGGCTGGAGGTGCTTTCGGAGAACCGGGATATTCACCTGGAGGTGAGTTCTCCGGGACTGGGTCGTTCCATTAAGAGCGGCCGAGAGTTCGAGCTTTTCGAGGGGAAAGGAGTCAGACTGCTCACCCTTGATTCCGACGACTGGGTTGGTGGTGTCATAGCGACCAGTGACGAGGAGAGCGTGACAATTCGCACAAAAGCGGGGGAGCGTACCTTCGTGTATGAAACCATAAAAAAAGCAAAATTGGATGAAAGCCAGGAGGAAGAGTAGATGGCTTCCGGTCTAACCGATGCAATCCGCGCCTTGGTGTCGGATCGCGGCATATCAGAAGAGCTCATTCAGCGGACGATAGAGGAGTTTCTTATCGCCGCCTACAAGAAGAAGTACGGCCAGGCGGACAACGCCGTGGTCATGTTCAGCGAAGATGGGGACGACGTCACCCTCTACGCTCAGAAGAAGATCGTCGAGGAGCTCGAAGACCCGGTGACGGAAATTGAGCTGGAGGAGGCGAAGGAGCTCAACGAGGAGGCGGAACTCGGTGACGAGCTCTTAATCGAGATCAACCCGATGGAGTTCGACCGCGTGGCAGTGCAGAGCGCCAAACAGAAAGCGAAGCAGACCCTCCGCGAGATCCAGAAGGATACCCTCTACTCCGAGTTCAAGGACAAAGTGGGGGAGATGATTATCGGTTACTACCAGCGGGAGCGAAACGGCAATATCTTCGTGGACCTCGGCAAGACCGAGGGGCTCATGCCGAAGCGGTATCAGTCTCCCCGAGAGATCTACCGGCCGAATGACCGCATTAAGGCGCTCATTTACGAGGTGAGCAAGAGCAATACGGGTCTTCAGATCATTCTCTCCAGGACCCATACGGAGTTCGTCAAGCGGATTTTCGAGATCGAGGTTCCCGAGGTGTACGACGGTACCGTGGAGATCTTCAAAATCGTACGCGAACCGGGCTATCGTACCAAGATCGCCGTCATTTCTAACCGGGAGGACGTCGACCCCGTCGGAGCGTGTGTAGGACTTCGGGGTGTACGCATCCAGGCGATCGTCCGGGAGCTCGAGGGAGAGAAGATCGACATTCTCAAGTATGAGACCGATCCGCGGCTCTTCATTAAGAACGCCCTCTCCCCGGCGGAGGTGAGCAACGTTCTCATTCTAGACGACGCCAAACGACAAGCCCTGGCGATCGTTCCGGAGAACCAGCTTTCTTTGGCCATAGGAAAGCAGGGGCTGAACGTCCGCCTGGCAAACCGCCTGGCGGATTGGAGCATCGACGTTAAGACCGAGGCACAGTTCGAGGAGATGGACGTCTCCGCCACCAGCCGCCGGGCGGTCTCGGAGCTCTTCGGAGAGCTTGTGGAAGAGGAGGAGATCACCGAAGTTCGGGAGCTTCCCGGAATTCCGGTCTCCATCGTAGACGTCCTCAGCGAGAACGGGATCGAGCTCATAGAACACCTCGTCTCCCTCTCCGACGATGAACTGAGAGAGCTCGAAGGTATGACCGAGGGGCAAATCGCCGAGCTCAAGCAGATCATCGCCGAGAACATCGAAATCGTCGAAGGCATGGAAGACGAGGATGTGGACGTCGAGGAAGAGGCGGGCGAAGAAGAACCTGAGCGGGATGAACTCACCGAAGAGGACCGAACCCAGGAAGCGGAAGAGGAACTCGTTGAAATCGGAGTGGACGAGGCCGCGGAAATCAGCGCGGAAGTGAGCGAGGAAGAACCGGTGGGATCGATCTCCGAGGGGGCGGGCGCCCGGGAGGAAGAAGCCGAAGAAGCGGCTCCGGAAGAGGAACACGCGGAAGAAGAAGAGGAAGAAGAGGAAGAGGTGATAACCAGCATTACCCAGCTTCCAACGATTCCTCAGAACATAGTGGAAGCCCTGACGGCGCAGGGCATCGAGGAAATAGTCGACCTTCTCAACATGGAGGAGGAGGATCTGCGCAACGTTCCCGGCCTCAGTGAAGAGGATGTAGCCACCATCAAGATGATCATCGAAGAGAGTGTCGAGATTGTCGACGAGGAAGAAGAGGAAGAGTGACGCCGTGTTTACATGATGATCTCGAGTGGATACAATTGCGCGTAAAGGGAGTGTATGGCTGAAGAACAGGAAAAGAACGAGCAGCAGAAACCGAAAACCACGCTTATAAAGCATAAGAAAGAGCAGGGCGGTGACGAGAAAGGGGACAAGAAGAAGGTCCGGGTAGTCGTCAAGCGCAAGCCCAAGGCAAAAGCTGCACCCCAACCCGAAAGGGAGGCGGAGGAGGAGTTCAAGAGCTCCCCCAAAGCTAAAGAGGCACCTCAGAAAGCGGAAAAGGCGCCCGAACAGGAGCCCAAACCCGAGAAGCGGCCCGAGAAGGCCGCCAAGAAGGAGCCCGAAGCGCCTAAGAAATCGGCGCCGAAAGGCGAAGCTCCAAAACCGCCGAAGGAAGAGACCCCACAGGAAGAGGCTCCCAAGAAGAAGGACAACCTCGTCTGGCGTCCGGTCCTTCCCGGCGAGTCTGGAGAATCTCCGGTTCAGCCCGCCGCGGCCTCTCGAAAAGACGAGAAAGGGCGCAAGGAACGGGCGATGGAAAAGCGCTCCCTCGAAGATATCCAGCCTCAGAATAGGCGAGTTCAGCGAAACGAGACCCGAAGTTCCGCAGCCGCGGCGAGAAGCAGCCGCTCAGCCGAGCAGACCCAGCGAGGAGGGGGCCCGGGAGGCGGCCAGCCTCCGCAGGGCCGCGGAACCGGGCCCAGTCGGCCGGCTCCGACGGGCCGCACCGGGGGACCGCCGAGAGGTGGCCGCCCTTCTCCAGGCGCTCCTCCTCCCAGCGGAGGTGCCGGAGCACCGGAGAGCGGCCGACCGGAGCGTGGCGGCGGCGCAGGTAAGGGACGAAAGTTCTATAAGAGCAAGAAGAAGGAAAGCTACTCCAATAAGCGCGACAGGCAGCAGGAGAAAGAGCTATCCTTCAGCAGGAACAAGAAGTCCACCGCTCCGAAGGCTAATCCCGTTCCCAAAGAGATCGACATTATGGATGTCGTCACCGTGAGTGAGCTCGCCAGGAAAATGAATCTCAAAGCGTCGGATCTCATCGGAAAGCTCATGAACATGGGCATGATGGTGACCATTAACCAGCAAATAGATGCTGAGACAGCGGAAATTCTGGCGAGTGAGTACGGCTGCAAGGTGAATATCGTCTCCCTCTACGACGAAACCGTTATCGAACGGGAAGAAGAAAGAGAGGAAGATCTGGAACTCCGGCCTCCAATCGTTACGGTCATGGGACACGTTGACCACGGTAAGACGAAGCTCCTCGACGCTATCCGTTCCACGGACGTGGCGGCCGGAGAGTTCGGTGGCATTACCCAGCACATTGGAGCCTACCAGGTTACCCTGCCGGGTGGCCACGGCAAAGTGACCTTCCTCGATACCCCGGGACACGAGGCGTTTACCCTGATGCGGGCCCGGGGTGCACAGGTTACCGACATCGTCATACTCGTGGTCGCGGCAAACGACGGTGTTATGCCGCAGACCCGAGAGGCCGTGGATCACGCTAAGGCCGCGGGAGTCCCCATTATCGTAGCGATTAACAAGACCGACCTCCCCGACGCCAATCCCGACCGGGTCAAGCAGCAGCTCTCGGATCTCGATCTCATGCCCGAAGCGTGGGGCGGCAATACGATATTCGCGGAGGTCTCAGCCCTCAAGCGCGAAGGCATCGAAGAGCTCCTCGAGAGTATTATACTCCAGGCGGAGTTCCTGGAGCTCAAAGCGAGTAAGAACGTCCCCGCGGAAGGTCGCGTCATCGAGTCCCAGATCGATCCCGGGCGTGGTGCGGTCTCCACGGTCCTCGTCGAACGAGGTACCCTCGAAGTGGGTGACAGCTTCGTGGCGGGAATTTACTCCGGCAAGGTTCGAGCGATGTTTAACGACCGGGGGGAACGGGTCGATGAGGCGGGACCCTCGATGCCCGTTGAGATCCTCGGCTGTGACGGCGTCCCCGACGCCGGCGATCCCTTCCAGGTGACCGAGGACGAGAAGGCGGCTCGACAGGTTGGAGCGAAGCGGCAGGAGCTCAAGCGCGTAGAAGAAGCGAAGAGCGTCAAGAAGATCACCCTCGACAACCTCTATGACAGCATCGAAGCTGGGGAGGTGCAGGAGCTCAAGGTCGTCATCAAGGGTGACGTTCACGGTTCGGTCGAGGCGGTTCAGAGCGCCTTGGAGAAGCTGAGCAACAAGGAGGTACGGCTCAACGCGATCCGTGCCGCTGCCGGGGCGATAAACGAGGGCGACGTCATGTTGGCCGCTGCCTCTGACGCCATTGTGATCGGCTTTCACGTACGACCTACCCCCAGGGCTGCGGCTCTCGCGGAACAGGAGAAGGTGGAAATCCGGAAGTACAACATCATCTACGACGCCGTAGAGGATGTGCGTTCCGCCATGGAAGGGATGCTCGCTCCGGATCTACAGGAGGAGATTATCGGTACCGCCGAAGTCCGAGACACCTTCAAGGTGCCGAAGATCGGTGTTATCGCCGGCTCCTACGTAACCGACGGCGTTGCGCGGCGTAACGCGAAGGTTCGCGTCTTCCGGGATGAGGTCCAGATCCACGAGGGCAAGATTAGCTCGCTCAAGCGGTTTAAGGACGACGCCAAGGAGGTTGCCGCCGGATACGAATGCGGTATCGGCCTGGAGAATTACAACGACCTAAAACCGGGGGACACCCTCGAGTTCTATGAGATCAAGCAGATCGCCAAGAAACTCGACGAGGTGAAGGGGTAGTATGTCCGAGCATCGTTTGGCGAGAGTTGAGCGGCAGTTAGTGGAAGAGCTGAGCGCCATGCTCATGCGCCGAGAGGTCAAGGATCCTCGCGTATCGCCGCTCATTTCCTTTTCTCACGCCAAAGTCTCCAAGGATCTGGCGTACGCAAAGATCTGGGTATCCGGCTATCTCTCTCGAAACGAGCTCGAAAATGGTGTGGAAGCGCTCAATCACGCCTCGGGCTTCCTTCAAGGAAAGCTCGGGAGGATTCTCAAGTACCGCTCCACTCCCAAGCTGACCTTCCTGGTCGACCACGGTATTGAAGAGAGCTACGAGATTATTCAGAAGATAAAGGAAGCTAACGAGTGAATGAGTCCCTGGACGGTTTGCTTCTTCTGAACAAACCGGCCGGGGTGACATCGTTCCAGGCACTCCGGCCCGTTAAACAGCTGCTGCCCGGAAAGACGAGGGTAGGGCACACCGGTACCCTTGATCGGTTCGCCACCGGGCTGCTGGTGGTGCTCCTAGGAAAAGCTACTCGCCTCGTCCCCCTGTTCACCGCCTTTGACAAAAGCTACACCGGAACGTTTCGATTCGGTGAGGAAACGGAAACACTCGATCCCGAGCGCCCGCCTCGTGCCCGGGGCGAAGCGCCGACTACCGACCAGCTAGCCGCCGTCTTGCCCCGTTTCGTGGGACGGATCGAGCAGGTCCCTCCGGCATACTCCGCGGTTCATCTGGAGGGTGAACGGGCGTATAGGCGGGTTCTGCGAGGAGAGCAGGTACAAATCCCCTCCCGGGAGGTTACGATCCACTCCCTCAAGCTTCTGCGCTACGATATCCCGGATGCGAAAATCGAGATCCATTGCTCGAAAGGGACCTATGTTCGCTCCCTGGCTCGAGATATCGCTGAGGCGTGTGGCTGCGGCGGCTACCTCACCGCCCTCCGACGGGACTCCGTCGGCCCTTTTCTGCTGAAGGAGGCTGTTGCCGCTCCCAGCCGCGAGGCGATTCGGCCCCTGGAGGAGGTGGTGCCGAAAATTCCCGGGGTGCGTCGAGTCGATCTCTCCTCCCCGACTGCAAGACGGGTGCAGAACGGCGCGAAGCTCCGGGAGACCCTCGATCCGGAGCTTCTGCGCGGAGAGGAGCGTTTTCTCGGCCTCTACACCCCTGAGGGGCGACTCATCGCGATGGCTGAACAACGGGAGCGTGCGTTTCACTATATTCTGGTTCGACCATGACAACAGTATCCTGGGAGCGTCTTTCCATCGATCGCCGCGACGTGCCGGCAGCGTTGACAATCGGAAACTTCGATGGTCTACACCGGGGCCATCAGGAGCTGATTAGACGAATCAGCTTTGAGCCCGGGCGCCTCTCGGTGGTCGTTACATTTCGGAGGAATCCCGCCTGGTATCTCCGCCGGGAGCACTATTCCGGGGACATCATGAGCCTGGAGCAGCGACTCGAGTTGTTTCGGACCCTCGGTATCGACTATGTTATTCTCCTGGACTTCGGCTCCGATGTGCGAGGACTCCGGGGGTCGAGCTTTCTGGAGGCGCTTCGGGAGCGCTTCCACGTGGAGCTCATTGTCGTGGGCTACGATTTTCACTTCGGCAGGAACCGGGAGACCAGTGCCACCGCTCTGCGCCGTCTCGCGGAACCGGAAGGCATACGGGTTGACATCGTTGACCCACTAATTGATAATGAGAGGTCAATTAGCAGCACTCGTATCCGCGAGTGCGTCGCTGCGGGGGATATGCAGACCGCGTGGCGTCTGTTGAGCCGACCCTACACGTTGGATGTTCGAACCGGGGTTCCGGGGCTTGTTGCCGACAGTGAGCAGGTGCTGCCGGTGCAGGGAAGCTACCGAGTCTCGCTTCGAACAGCTAACGGCCAACGGGAAGGTACGGTTACCATCACTGGACAGGCGCTTCACTGGGATGCGGACACCTCCGATGCTATTGAAATCGAATTTCTATCACCATTGACGTGATGTGAGAGGAGTTGTGCGAATGCCCATCACTAAGGATGAGAAGCAACAGGTCATTGAACAGTACGGTATGAACGAGAAGGACTCGGGCTCTACGGAAGTCCAGATCGCACTCCTTACTACCCAAATTCAGCATCTTACCGAGCACCTTAGAACCCACAAGAAGGACCACCACTCCCGCCGGGGCCTCCTGAAAATGGTTGGTCAGCGACGACGCCTTCTCAAGTACCTGAAGAGAAAGAATCTCGACGGTTATCGTGAGCTCCTGCAGAAGCTCGGACTACGTAAGTAGCAGGTATCAGTAACATGCAGACAGTAACAATGAACGTTGGCGGCACCGAGCTCGTGCTCGAGACGGGTCGAATGGCAAAACAGGCCAATGGTGCCGTGTTTGCAAAATATGGTGGCAGCGCCGTCCTGGCGACCGTCTGCTGCTCCGCGGAACCCCGAGAGGGCATTGACTTCGTGCCGCTGCAGGTGGAGTACAACGAGAAGTACTATGCCGCCGGAAAGATTCCCGGGGGCTTCATTAAGCGTGAAGGTCGCCCGAAGGACAAGGAGATCCTCGTCTCCCGGCTTATCGACCGCCCGATGCGCCCCCTCTTTTCCAAGAAGTTTATGCGGGAGATTCAGGTTGTTCCGACAACGATCTCCGCGGATCAGATCAACCCTCCCGACGTTGTCGCCATGGTCGCCGCTTCCGCGGCGGTCCACATTTCCGACATTCCCTTCGACGGACCAATCGGGGCCGTCCGCGTTGCCTCGGTTGATGGCGAGCTCATTGTGAACCCAACCTTTGATCAGACCGCCGAAAGCGACCTCGACATTATCGTCGCGGGCACCGCCGAGGGCGTTACGATGGTCGAGGGCGGAGGCAAACAGGTTCCGGAGGCTCTGCTTCTCGAGGCGATCGAAAAGGCGCGGGGAGTTATCCAGGAGCTTTGTCGGATCCAGGAGGAACTGCGCACTGCGGTGGGCAAGGAAAAGCTCCCTCTCATTGAGAGCGAAGAAAAGCTCGAGAAGGAGGAGGAGATCCGCGAATGGGCGCGGCCCAAAATGGAGCAAGCGTGCTTCGTCCTCGGCAAGTTCAACCGGAGTGCTGCCGTTAAGGCGGTAATCAACGAAACCTACGAGAGCTTTCAGGAGCAGATCCCGGAGGAGCAGCAGAAGCTATTTCACGCCCTGATGGACGACCTCGAGCAGGAAATCGTCCGGAAGTCCATCGTGGAGAAGAAGCACCGCACGGACCACCGCGGTCCCGAGGACATTCGTCCCATTACCTGCGAGATCGACCTGCTTCCGCGAACCCACGGAAGCGCGCTCTTCACCCGGGGCGAGACCCAGGCGCTCGCCATTACCACCCTCGGCACCGTCTATGACGAACAGATTATGGACGATATCGAAGGGGATCGGCGGGAGAACTTCATGCTCCATTACAATTTTCCGCCCTTTTCCGTCGGCGAGACCGGACGTCTCGGAACGGGACGCCGGGAAATCGGTCATGGTCATCTGGCTCATCGCGCCCTGGAAGCGGTGGTCCCGCAGAAATCGGAGTTTCCTTACACGATTCGCGTGGTCAGCGAAATCCTCGAGTCAAACGGCTCCTCATCGATGGCAACCGTCTGTGGCGGATCTCTCGCCTTGATGAACGCCGGTGTACCCACCGCCGCTCCCGTGGCCGGCATCGCCATGGGCCTCATCCAGGAAGGGGATCAGACCGTTGTGCTCTCCGACATTCTCGGCGAGGAGGATCACCTCGGTGACATGGACTTCAAGGTCGCCGGAACATCCGAAGGCATTACCGCCTTCCAGATGGATATTAAGATCAAGAACGTCTCGGCGGAAATCATGAAGACCGCCCTGGAGCAGGCGCGAAGGGGCCGCATGCACATTCTCGGCGAGATGGCTAAGGCTCTGGAGCGGCCCGCCGGGGAGCTATCGCAGTACGCCCCCCGCATTCTAACCTTCAAGGTGGACCCGGAGAAGATCGGTCTTCTGATCGGTCCCGGGGGCAAGACGATTCGCTCCATTCAGGAGAAGTACGACGTTAACGTCAATATCGAGGATACCGGCTCGGTAACCATATACACCAAGGACGGCGAGAGCGCAAAACAGGCGCAGAACGCGTTTCTCTCGCTCCTCGAGGAGCCCGAGGTGGGCAGGACCTACCAGGGGGTTGTGCGCAGGATTACCGACTTTGGCGCCTTTATCGAGTTCCTTCCGGGCAAGGAGGGGCTCTGTCACATCAGTAAGATGGCTGACCACCGAATCAACTCGGTCCACGACGTCCTGGAGATGAATCAGGAGGTCCCGGTCAAAATCATCGAGATCGATAAGATGGGTAGGGTGAACCTGAGCCTCATCTACGAGGGGGCGGACGACGGCTCCGGAGGCGGCCGCGGTCATGGAGATCGTGGCGGTCGCGGAGGTCGGCCGGATCATCGGCACGGTGGCGGCGACCGCGGCGGCCGAGAACGCCATAGAGAGTAAGAGGGAGAGCCGGCTGCTAAGCCGGCTCTTTTTTTGCTATGATTCGAAGCGTGACGATTCGTGTAGTTGGGGAGGAACGGTACCTCCCGGTATACCAGAGCGATCTCGCCGCCGGAGCGGATCTCTTTGCGGCAATAGAGGAGCCGGTGGAGCTCGCCTCCCTCGAACGCGCTCTCGTTCCCACGGGAATACGCGTTGAGCTCCCGCCGGGCTATGAGGCGCAAATCCGCCCGCGGTCGGGGCTGGCCGCTCGGGAGGGGGTGACTCTTCTCAATACCCCCGGAACGATTGACGCGGATTACCGAGGCGAAATCAAAGCAATTCTCGTAAATCTCTCGGACAGCCGAGTCACGATCACCCCTGGCATGCGAATTGCTCAAATGGTGATAGCACCGGTCTCTCGGGCCCGGTTCGAGCAGGTGGAAACGCTCGCCGAGACGGTTAGGGGAGAAGGGGGCTTCGGTTCCACCGGAAGTTAGATGAGAATCGTCTGGCGCTACGTGCTACAGGAGTTTCTCTTCTCCTTTCTGGTCGCCTTCGCCTTCTTTTTCGTCATATTCTTCGTCAATCAGCTCCTGCTCCTGGCGGAAGAGATTCTCACGAAGGATGTGGCGCTTTTCGACGTCCTTATGCTCATTGTCTACGCCCTCCCCTCGATCGTGGCGCTCTCCTTTCCCTTTGCCAGCCTCGTGGGAGCTCTTATGGCGGTAGGGCGATTCTCCTCGGACAATGAGATTATCGCGTTTCAAGCGTCCGGAATTCCTCTCTCCCGGCTCTTTCTCCCTATGCTCATTCTCGGTGCCCTCTTCTCTTTCGCCTCCTACATGATGAACGATTACTTCCTCCCCCGGGGGACGATTCAGTTCGGGCGGCTCTATCGGGAGCTCCTCTACAGCAACCCCGCCCTGGAGCTCGAGCCGTACAGTGTCAAAAGATACCAGAATGACATCCTCATCACCGGAAATGTCCAGGGAAGAAACATCGGCAGCTTTGCCATTATCGACCGGGACGAAGAGGGAAAGCGGCGGGTGATAGTGTCCACCGATGCGACCCTCACCCGACAGGGGGAGAGAGACGCCGGGGTTATTTCCTTGGAGCTTTCGGACGTCTTTACCCACTCCTATCTGGGAGGCAATCGCGGGGAGTACGAGTACGCGAGAGCGGAGCAGATGGTGTACAACATTCTCCTCCAGGACATCACCGTCTCCATCCGTAATCCCGGCCCTCGGGAGATGAGTGCCCGGGACGTACTCTCGGACATTAGGGAGAAGGAGCGCGCTCTCAACCTCAGGATCGAGCAGCAGGAGCAGGAAGTAGCGCTCCTTCGTAACCGTCTCGGACTCGCCTACCTCGCATGGCAACGGGGTGAGGGGAGTGGGGAGGAGGTTCGCTCCATCGAATCCCGACTCTCCCAACAGGAAAGCGTGCGAATCTTCGACAGAACTCTGCAGATCTACCGGCTCGAATACTACAAGAAGTTCTCCATACCGTTTGCCTGTTTGAGCTTTGTTTTCCTCGCCTTTCCCGTGGGGCTCTACACTCGCAGAAGCGGTCGCTCCGTAGGATTTGGTATCGGCCTGCTCATTTCGCTGCTCTACTGGAGCCTCCTCATTGGAGGGCAGACCTTTGGGACCCAGCGGCCGGAGGTCTCTCCCTTTCTCTCCATGTGGCTGCCCAACGTGGTGGTTGTGGTAATCGGGGCGGCACTCTTCCTGCATCGGTGGAGGCGATGATGAAAGCCCTGGACAAGATGGTGGTTCGATCCTTTCTCCCGGTGCTTCTGGCCTCCACGGCGTTCTTCGTGCTCAGCGTACAAATGGTGGACCTTTTCGCCAACCTGGTACGCTATCTCAACGCCGAGGCGTCAACCGCGGCTATCCTGCAGGTGCAGCTCTACTACCTGCCGAAAAGCGTCTCCTACGCCCTTCCGGTGGCAATTCTCTTCTCCGTCTCCTTTACCCTGGGAAACTTCTATGCGAATAACGAGCTCATATCGGTATTCGGCTCCGGCATAAGTCTCTACCGTTTCGTAGCGCCCCTTTTGGTGCTCGGTGCGCTCCTAAGCGTCTCTTTCTTCTTTTTCGAAGAGATGGTAGTAATAGATAGTTACCGAAAGAAAAACGAGCTCTCGAGACAACTCCTCAACGTGAGCCGGAGCTTCAGCAACACGAATGTCACGGTTCTCGACGATGGTCGGAGAACGATCTACTTTTCCGAGTACTACAACGACGGCAACAGGAGCCTCTCGCAGCTCACCATCTTGGAACGCACCAAGGACGGCGCCTTTGCAGCTCGCCTGGACGCTCCAGTCGCCCGGTGGAACGGAACACACTGGACCTTCGACGATCCCCTCTATTTCGTCTTCCGGGAGGACGGAACCCTGGCGGAAGCGTCGCCCGAGGAGAGCAAATACACCGCGGATCCTCAGAACTTTCGTCGGAGCGCCCTTGCCGTAGAGGAAATGGGAATTATGGAGGCACTGAGGTGGATCGGACAGCTGCGGCTGGCGGGTCTTCCCTATCGAGAGCAACTCACCGACTGGTATGAACGAATCGCCTTTGCCTTTACGCCCTTTATCGTCACCCTCATTTCCGCCTCCGTGGGAAGCAGACTTCGGCGAAACATCCTACTTCTGAGCTTGCTCATGTCCCTGGGGCTGGCCACGGTCTACTACGTCGCCGGCATGATAGGATCTCTAATGGCCGTGGCCGGCATCGTCCCTCCCGCTGCTGGGGCGTGGAGCGGGGTGCTTCTCTTTTCGGTCCTCGGTGTTCTACTCTTGCGTCTCGCACGTACTTAGGAGCGTTGATGTACTCGATTTTTCAGCTGACCGCTCAGGATAAGACAACCGCGGCTCGAACCGGCGTGCTCTCCCTTCCCCGGGGCCCTGTCGAAACCCCGGTCTTTATGCCCGTGGGCACCGCCGGGAGCGTGAAGGCGGTGGAGCATCGCAAGCTCGAGGAGATGGGTTACCGGCTCATCCTCGGAAACACGTACCACCTCTACCTGCGTCCGGGAATGGAGGTAATTCGCTCCTTTGGCGATTTACACCGATTCAGTACCTGGGAGGGGAACATCCTCACCGACTCCGGGGGGTACCAGGTCTTTAGCCTCGCCCAGATCCGAAAAATCCGAGAGGAAGGTGTAACGTTTCACTCCCATATCGACGGAAGCACGCACACCCTCACTCCCGAGGGGGTCGTGGAAATACAGGCAACCCTGGGTAGCGACATACAGATGGCCCTCGACGTCTGTACCGGTTTCGATATACCCCAAACAGAGGCGGAAGACGCCCTCGAACAGACGAGTCGCTGGGCGCGAAGGGCAAAAGACGCCTGGCTCGCCCGGCGCGAGAGCTCGGGATACCGGGGGAATCTCTTCGGCATCGTTCAGGGGAACTTCTACGAGGAGCTTCGCAGACGAAGCGTTGAGGAGATCTGCTCCCTGGACCTTCCGGGATATGCGATCGGCGGGCTTTCGGTGGGAGAGAGCTTCGAAACCTTTGAGCACTTTACCGCTTATACCGCGCCGCTCCTACCGGCCGACAAGCCGCGCTATCTCATGGGTATCGGCACTCCGGACTACATCTTTACCGCCGTGGAGCACGGCGTGGACATGTTCGACTGCGTCTTTCCAACTCGGGCGGGGCGAAACGGCACCCTCTTCACCAGGGACGGGCGGCTCAACCTGAAGAACGCCCGGTTCTCCCACGCTGACGAGCCTCCGGACCCGTCGATAGACTCCTTTGGAGGTCGAGCGTACAGCCTCGGCTATCTCCGCCATCTCATAAAATCTCAGGAGATTCTCGGGGCTATACTCGCTACGGAGCACAACTTGCGTTTTCTCGCGGTCCTCATGGAGGAAATCCGAGAGGCGATTAGGGCGGAGAAGTATGAGGCGTATAAGAACGCCTTTTTGCACCGGTACTACGCGGGTAAGAAGTCGTGAGAGAAGAGCGAAGCCTCCGAGAGAGCACTTTTGCGACGCTGGTGGTCATGGGAACCACCTTTCTCTCTCGGATTCTCGGCTTTCTCCGGGTCGCGGTGATCGGCGCGGTCTTCGGAGGCTCAGGAGAGGCGGACGTTCTCAACCTTGTGTTCAATATTCCGAACAACCTGAGAAAACTTCTCGCGGAGGGTGCTCTTTCTTCCGCCTTCATTCCGGTGCTCTCAGGCTCCCTGGTCCGGGACCCGGAAGGCTCAAAGGCGCGACTCATTGTCAGAAACATAGTGACGATGCAGGCGATTATACTCCTGCCCCTCCTTCTTCTGCTCACGCTCTTCGCGGGACCAGTGGTAAACACGATCCTCGACTTTCCGGATCCACAGAAGCAGGCACTCTCGGTGGAGCTCTTTCGCTTTCTTATTCACTACCTCCTGCCGATCTCCATCGCCGCGGTAATCATGGGTACCCTTAACGCCCATAGCCGCTTTTTCGTACCCGCGGTCACACCGGTGCTCTTTTCCGTCTCCGTGATCGCTTCGATTCTCATGCTGCACCGGCAGCTCGGCGTTTTCTCAATGGCCGTTGGTGTTCTCCTCGGAGGTCTGCTGCAGGTTCTCTTTCAGGTGCCTCCGTTCCTCCGCCTCGGCTACACCTTCCGCCCCCAGCTCGACAAGACCAACAGCGATTTCCGGAGAATCCTTCGGCAGTGGCTGCCGGTGGTAGCTGCGGCGAGTATTTTCGCCATAAACCAGCAGGTCGCGGTCTTCTTCGCCTCCGGTCTCGAGGACGGCTCCGGCTCGGCGATGACCAACGCTCTCACCTTCTGGCAGCTGCCTTTTGGCATCTTCAGCGCCTCCATTACCACGGTACTCTTTCCACGAATGAGCAGGCAGTGGAATCGGAATGATCTCGATGGGCTCCGGCGCTCGGTAAACTACGGCCTTCTCTACCTGTTCACCCTTCTTCTTCCGGCGGCGGTGACTCTCGCCCTCTTGGGGCCGGAGATCATCGCCGTGGCTCTGCAGCGGGGAGCCTTTGCGCCGCGATGGACCCGCCTCGCGGCACAGGTCCTGGTCGGCTACGCCGTGGGTCTTTTCAGCGTGGGAGCATTTACCTTCCTCCAGCGCTTCTTCTACGCCTGTGACGACTACCGCACCCCGCTTTGGATTGCGGGGGTTGCGGTTCTCCTCGACATCGGTTTGAGTCTCTACCTCAAGGAGACGCGCCTTCGAGTCGTTGGCCTCGCCGTGGCAAACAGCATCGCGTTCTCATTGGGGCTCATCCTCATGATATTCGCCGCGAGAAATCGGCTCGGATACCTGGGCCTTCGGGAGCTTCTGACCAAGGGTGTTCGCGTTCTCCTCGCAACGCTCCCTCTTGCCGCCTACCTCTGGGCGCACCGGGTTTTCCTTGGCGGGTGGTGGCTCACCGGAAGCAGCTGGTCCAATCTCGGTCGCCTCTTTCTCGTCGGTGCACCGGGGGTGGGAATTCTTCTCATTTCCTACTATCTTCTCGCCGTAGATGTAGTACGAATGGTGCGACGGAGAGCGCCGGAATCGCCGGAGAACGGCCCATTCAATCCAAATGACGAACACCGAGACAATGAGTGATAGAGTAAACCACAAGACTTCTTTTGGAGTCTCACTGCTGCTGATAGCGCTTCTCCTTCTCCCAACGGGCGGTTTGTCGGCTCAGGACGAGGATGTCCCGTCTTGGCCGGGCGAGGAGCAAGCGGACACCTCGAGCCCCGAGGAAGATGAGCCTCCCTCCGAGGAACCAGTCCCGGAAACCGAGGCAGACTCCGCCACCGCGGAGGCCGAGGAAGAGGAGGGCGAGGCGGCGCGCTCCATCGTTGAGCAGTGGCGTGATACCCTCCGGTTCGGCATTAACAGCGAAATAATCGAACTCATTCCGACCCTGCGTGACGAACGGGTGAGGGAGCTCGAGCCCGAAATCGCCTCGCTTCTAGAGTCGAGCCGAAACGAGGAGCTGCAGGGGGAGATTCTTACCTACTACCGGGAGCTCGACCTTCCGGAGGCGCAACCGATGGCGATAGAGCTCCTTTCGGAGTACCAGGTCAGCGGCAATCAGCGCACTCAGGCGGCCATTCGCTACCTCACGGACCTGCCTCCGGACTCCCCTGAGGCACGAGGCGAAGTCTCCGAGTTGCTATCGGAGATCGTGCGGCAGGGAGGGGGGCAAATCGCAGCCTCCGCGGCCACGGCGGTCTCGAGCTACGGCGAGGAGATCGGGGTGGACGGAATCACCGAACTCTACGACGAGGCGAGCAGCGAGGACGTCCAGGCGGCTCTGGTGCTCTCGCTGGGAGAGATGGGAGATCCCGAGGCGTTCGAGTTTCTTGCGCGTATTGCGGAGGATGAAGGGGAGGCGATGGTGCTGCGGCAGTACGCCGTTGACTCCCTCGGTAAGCTTCAGGTAGAGGAGGCGATTCCGATTATCTCCAACTTGCTGGGAGCGGAAAACAGTCTCCTGCGGGCCTACGCGGTGAGTGCTCTCGGCCGTTTCGAGACCGAAGAGGCCGAAAACGCTCTTATCGCCGCTCTCCGGGATGAGTTCTGGCGGGCTAGGGTCTTTGCCCTCCAGGGAATTGCACGGCTGGAGGTGGAAACGGCGATCCCGGCGGTCATCTACAAGGTGAGGCAGGACCCAGAGCAGCGGGTCCGGCTGGAGGCTGTAAAGACGCTGCGCGCTTTTCCTACCGGGGAGGTCCGGAGTTTCGTCGAGGAGAGTGTGAAGAATTCCCGGGTAAACCAGGAGATCCGGCTTGCCATGGTGGACCTCCTGCTCCACTGGGGCGACTCCTTTTCGGTCTCCCTCTTGGAAGAGGTGATGCTCTCTTCCTGGGAAGAAGAGGAGTCCCGAATCCTCGACTACATCGGTCGCCAGGCATCCCGAATCGAGAACGAGCGCTTTGCTCCGCTCTACGAGAAGATGCTCTCCCACCGAAATTACATCATTCGCATTTATGGCGCCCGAGGGATCGCCCGCAACGGCCTTGCCCGGTACCGCGAGAACCTGGAGGAGCTCACCGACGAAGGGCACCATCCGGCGCTCCGCCGGAACGCCCAACGCGCTCTGGAGGAGTTGTAGCGAGAAGTCCGGGTAGCTCGGTCAGCCCGGACTTATTGACCTACTTGAAATCCGCCACTTCGATCTTCTCGATTCGATACCTGTACTCTCGCTCGTTGATCTCGAAGGTGAGCTCGTCACCGGGCTTGTGGTTGTAGAGCTTCTTGCCCAGGGGAGACTGATAGTTGATCACGCCCTTTTCGGGGTTCGACTCCCAGGGACCGAGGATCGTGTAGACCACTTCCTTCTCCTCCTTGAGATCGAAGAGGGTTACCGTTGTGCCGAAGACTACCTTGGAGGGGTCCACATCCTTCGGATTCACGATTCGCACCCGTTCGAGATCGTTCTTGAGCTCCCCGGCTCGCCGGTTTAGCTCCGCCTGGTGTTCCATCGCCGCCTTGTACTCGGCGTTCTCTTTGAGGTCTCCGTAGCTTCGCGCCTTGTCGATCTCCTTCGAGTTTGCCGGAACCTCCACCTCATGGAGGTGCGTGAGCTCCTTCTGTTTGCGGTCGTAGGAAGAGGGAGAAGCGTAAAAACCGCGGCTCACGGTGCTTTCCATCGTCTCTTCCCGCTCGCCGTAGAACTTGAAGTTCGGGAAGCGGTCGAGAATCAGCTGCCGAGTCTCGATAAGAAGCTTCGGGTCCATCTCCTTAACATCGCTGAGGAGAGTGTAAATTCGCGCAACCGAGTCCTGGTCAGCCTTTTCGAGAAACTCCCGGAGATTCCCTTCCTTGAACAGGTAGTTCTGCGCCTGCTTGTTGATCTTTCGGTTGACCGTCGCGTCCTTTCTGTTCTCGATGTCCCGGAAGGTGAGTTCGTAGATGTGAATAATGCCGATAAGAATCTTCTCGTAATCCACATCCACGTTTTGAAACCACTCGTCCTGTGCGCAGTTGCGGGCAAACCAGATAAAGGGCTCCCTCAGGTCTCGATAGTTCTGGTAGACGTACTTGAACAGCTCCTTCAGCATATCCTCGTAACCCGAGCGCTCGAGCTCGTGGACAATGTCACGACTCAGAAAGTGGGGAAAGAGGCGGATGTAGATCGCCGGCCAGTTCTTCTCGATCCGCTTGACCTGCGTCAGAAACTCCCGCTTGATCTCGTTGCTCTCTATGCTCGAGAACACCTGATCTAGGTCCTCGATCCGCTCGTAGAGCTCCTGGAAATCGGTGTTAATCCCTTCCTGCGGCAGGTAGGGGTAGGCGGAAACCACATCCTTAACCACCAGAGCGCAAGCAATCACGTGCTCATTGACCTGAACAGGATTGCGCAGGAATGCGACGAAGTACTCGTACATTTCTCGGAAAAACTCCGAGTCCGTTCCCGCCTCCTCGTCCTCTTCGATATGGTCGAGAAACTCCCGAAACGTCTTAATTCGATCGAAGAAGTTCTTCTCCGACTTAAATTTGTTAAAGGTCTTTTCCTCGAAGGAGATCGGTTGGTCCCGAACCACGAAATGATCGGGTTTGTCCTGAAGAGTACCAAACTCTTCGCTCGTCTTGAGGATGATACGAGCCTTGGTGCTCCAGGAGGACCACTCCCCCTGGGTAAGAACCGAGGGAACGAGCTCCGCCTTGATCTTCTTCATGTCCGCGGCGTTGCCGAGAGAGCGAATCACCGTCTTCAGCGCCCAGGTTGGATTTTTCTTGACCCGGGTCTTCAGCTTTTCTCGGGGCCAGACGCTTCGAAGCACCCAAATGTGGTCCTTTGCCAGCACATCCAGAGCGCTCACCGCCATCTTCAGAGACATCTTGTGGCTCCGCTTCTTGGCGAAGTCGATCATGATCGTGTCACCCTGAATATCCCTGATCCGACCAACCCCCCAGCTTCGGTGGAAGACGAAGTTCCCCTTATCGAAGGCGATGTGCTTCTCGAAATCCGCGATGGAATCGTGAACGTTTCTCCAACTCTGATTGAGGTTGGAGACTCGAATGTAGTCCTCTAAATGGCTGTGATCGGCGTATTTCTCCCGGAAGCACTCCACGATCTCCTTTCGGGCCCAGGGGTTTTTCGAATCGTAGGTAAGCACCCGCTTCAGAATCTCAATAGCCGTATCCCACTTCTCGTTCTGCTTGAAGTAGGGATAGAGGTCCTCTAGAAGCTGCACCGCCCGGTCAGGACTGATCGTTTTGGCGATTTTCCCCTCGGCGTGATAGAAGAACTCAGTCTCCTCCGGGGCAAGCTGCATCAGACGGTGCCACACCTCCTTAACGCTGGTGAAGAGCTTCTGGTTAATGTAGCGGTGGAGCGCCTTCTTGTAGTAGTTTACCGCCTCTTCGGTTTCCCCTTCCTCTTCCTTCTTGGCGGCGAGCTTACGCACGATATCCGCTTCCTCATAGTCGACTCGAATGAGCCGCTCCCAGATATCGTATAGCTTCTCTTCCTGGTTCTCGTGGGTGTAGGTGTCCGCAAGAGTTCTGAGGGCGAACTTGTTTTCACCGAAGTCGAGAATACGCTCGGCGAGATACTCCACTATGTTCCACTTGTGGTTGTCCGAGAAGATCTTGATCAGGTTGACCAGATTCGAATCGTCCACCACCTGCCGGTTGAGATTGATAATCCCGGAGATGTAGAGCGCGATAATGCTGTTCTTCGTGTGCTGCAGGTGCTCCTCACACGCCTCGAGGACCTCGTCTCCTATTTCCTGTTCGAAGATCTCCTCGACGACGCGGTCGAGCTCCTGAAAATTCTTTATGGTGTAACTGTTGAGGGTCGCACGGGTCCACTTTTCTTCGTTGAGCAACTCGGAAATGTGCGTTACAGTTGTCGTCTGCTCTGCCATAGATGAAGCTCCTGAATAGCTAATTGGTATATTGGTGATAGACTCTGGGGTTCAGACTACGAATCTTCAAAAGCACCTCGTCGATTTTTTGCTGTTCCTCCTGGACCCCAATAAAATGGTCAATCAACCAGAAGTATTTGTTTATGAGCCGAGGCTCGATAACCGCGGGATCGGAACTCCGTTCCCGCAGCTCCCGTTCCAGAGAGTAGATCGCCTGCTTCAGGCGACCGAACTCTATGGAGCGGAGTTCCCGTTTGACCGTAAAGATCCCGAAGAGCACCCCGTAGACCGGAAGCCACTCCTTTAGAAGGGGGCCTTCCATTCCCATCTCCTGGAGCTTCACGATTAATCGACGCATCATTTCGGACTCCAGGGTCGAGATCTCCACTCTCTGGGGATCAACAAAGAAAGCCTCCCGAAAGAACGCCTTCGCTGCCTGAGAATCGCCTACCAGCGCGAAGGAATCCGCGAGCTCGGCCAGAATCGCCGCGTCTCCGGGTCGCTCCGTCGTAGCGGCCTGCAGAAAGCGAACCGCCCGTTCAAAATCACCAATCCCCTTATAGCACCGGCCGATCCTGAGCAGGAGCTCCGGATCCCGCTCCTCAGACTGCTGGTAGAGCTGCCTGTAGTACCCGAGAGCCTCGCCGAATACGTGCTGCTTCAGGGCGTAGAGGCAGCTCTCGTCGCGTTCCCCGATACGCTCAACGAAGCCGTCAAAGGTGCTCCATTGTCCTAGGAGGTACTCCGCGCGCTCGAAGGTCCCGCTAATTGAGGCCACGCTCGACTGCCGGTCCTTCCAGAAGTTCACGTATTTCAGCGATGTCACGACATGAGGGTTGTCGAACGCCGTGGAGAGCGCCTCTTCCAAGGCCGCTGCCGCGCTGTCGAGCTTGTGCTCCTTTATTCTTTCGTACGCTTTATGCAGCAGCGTATCGGTTCTCTCATCCTGCCTCTGATTCTCCACTCGCGTAGTGATCCCCGATGGATGTTTGAGTCATTATATCATAGAGAGAGTATACGTCAACGCGCCCACCTCCGGGAAGAGGTGTCACGGAAGAGAAGGGTGGTTTGATCTTTGTCTCGTCGCCGACTATTATGACTACACTATGGAGCAGTCGTCAATCATCACCGCACCGTCAATTCTCTCAGCGGACAGCAGCGACCTCAAGGGAGCCGTGAGACTCATAGAATCCGTTGGCGCGGATTGGGTCCACGTCGACATCCTGGACGGTCATTTCGCACCTAATTTGAGTTTTTCTCCTCAGATCGTGGCGGACATCCGGAAGCACACCTCTCTGCCTCTGGACGTGCACCTGATGGTAGACAATCCAGATACGATGATTGGTCCCTTTGCGGAGGCCGGAGCCGATCGCATTACCTTCCACATCGAGACATCTCTTCACGCGCACCGTACCTGTCAGCTGATACGTAGCCACGGCAAGGGGGTCGGCCTCACCCTCGTACCCTCTACGCCGATTGAGATGGTTCGGGATCTCTTTGGGGAGATCGATCTCCTCCTGATCATGACGGTCAATCCCGGCTTCGGCGGCCAATCCCTCATACCGATCTGCCTGGATAAGGTAGCCCAGGCTAAGGCGCTCCGGGATGACCGGGGATACTCCTTCCACATTCAGGTGGACGGCGGCATAAACGAGAAGACCGCACCGAAGGCGATCGCCGCGGGAGCGAATGTACTGGTAAGCGGAAGCGCCTTTTTCGAGGCGGAGGACCCGGGCAGCTTTCTGGCCAAGCTTCGAGGCACCTCGGGTGTCGCCTGACACCCGGCGGCCATCTCGGAGATGCTTTGGAACCTGGAAGCGAACGAACCCCTATACTTCGCCCTCGGGAGAGTCGACAATGAGAGTGGGAGCGTAGATATGAAGAAACGACCTTTCTGGATCCTTCTGGGGTTGCTCACGCTTATGAGTGCATCGCCTCTCATAGGGCAGAATAGCTCGCTTACTCCGAAGCAACTCCTGGAAGAGGGAATGAGCCGCTTTCAACAGGGAGCCTTCGAGCAGGCGCTCCTGCGGTTTAGAGAGGCTCTGCTCAACGCCGAGGATCCTCAGGTTGAGGGAGATGCATACTTCTGGATCGCAAAATCCGCCATGGGGCTCACGCGACTGAACGAGGCGGAACGGAATCTCGAGTACTACCTGCTCAACTTCGAGGGACACCGGTATTACACCGAGGCGAACTATCAGCGGGGACGGCTCCTGTTCCTGCAGCAGCACTATCAAGAGGCGATTCAGGCGTTCCAGAACTTCCTCGAGGAGTTTCCCGATTCTCCCTACGTGGCGAACGCCTACTACTGGACCGGCGAGTCCCTCTACGAGCTCGGACGACTAAAAGAGGCTGAGCGGCTCTTTCGTACCGTCCTACGGGAGTTTCCCACGAGTTTCCGTGTGGAGGCCGCCCGGTACCGCCTCTCTCTCATAGAGCTCAAGGAACGGGAAGAGGAGCTCCTCCGTCTGCTGCGATGGAGTCACGAGTCCTTTCTCGGCGCCCAGGAAGAGTTCCAGCGGCGCCAGCGCGGCTATGAGGAGGCGCTCGACGAGTACCAAGCCCGTCTTGCGGAGAGCGCAAGCGAGGGGGCACGGCAGGAGATCAACCGACTTTCAGCCAGGGTCCGGGAGCTGGAGGAGCGCCTCGAGACCAGAGAATCCAGGATTCGGACACTGGAGCAGGAGATTGCCCGACTCCGAGAAGAGGCCGGTGGAGGACGGTAAGGCCTAGAGCGTGGCAACCAAGGGACGTAAGAGCGGACTCAAGAAAGGGTGGCACCTCTTCAGGCGCCGCAAATACGCGCAGCTGATCTCGTTTCTCGAACCCCAGGTCTTTATGTACCGGGAGAACCCGGACTATTTCGAGCTGTTGGGACTTTCATGTCTCTACACCGGGGACTACGCCGGAGCACACAGCTACCTCCGCCGGGCGGAACAGATGGACCCGGAGCGCATTCGGGTGCTCAACGCTCTCGCCGCGGTTGCCCTCCGACGCCGACAGAGCGACGAGGCCCTTCGCCTCTGGCTCAGCGTCCTCGACAAGGAGCCGAAAAACCGGCTCGCCCGGCGCGGCCTCGCCCTCCTTCGAGAGACAGAGGATCCCGGAGAGCTTATGGAACTCTTCGAGGAGGGCAAGGCGAGCCGTTTCATGCCCCGGGAGCCGTGGACGGTTCCGCCCCTCTTCTGGGTAGTGGTGCTACTCGGCGCCCTCGGCCTCCTGGGGTTCCTGGCGACACCTCAGCTGATCGACCGGATCGAAGCGCAACGATCGGAGCAGCGGAGCGGATCGGAACTCGTCACACCCCCGCCCGAGGGAGAGCGCCTCGAGACGGAGGGTGAGTTTCGTATCGTTCTCACTGAAGATGAGCTTCTGACCACCCTCCGCCGGGCTCGAGAGTACTTTAACGAGTACAGGGACAACATGGCCCAGCTAGAGATCAACCGGCTTCTCGCCTCCAACGCCTCTCAGCCGATCCGCGAGCGGGCGCGCCTCCTGGAGAACTACCTCCGGGAGCCCGACTTCACCTCCTTCAGGGACAATTTCACCTATAACGAGATCGCCCGGGAGCCCTGGCTCTACGAGAAGAGTTACGTTCGCTGGAAAGGCACGGTAAGCAACCTCGAGCTCACGGATGAGCGAATTAGCTTTGACCTTCTCGTGGGGTATCAGGACCGGCAGGTGCTCGAGGGGGTGGTCCCGGCGTACCTCGAGTTCGCCGCGCTCCTCGAAGGGGGGCAGGCGGTTGAGCTCATCGGTGAGATAGAACGGGACGAGAACGAGGCGGGGTTCACTGTGAGAGTGACCAGCGTGCGAATGCTCGAGCCCGGGAGCCGGGAGTGATGCGAGCTGTGGTGCAGCGCGTCTTTCGGGGCGCGGTCCGGGCCGAGGGGGTAACCACCGGCACTATCGGAGCAGGGCTCTTCGTACTCCTCGGAATAGGGCGGAACGACGGGGAGGAGGAGCTCACGTTTATGGTCGAGAAGGTGCTCAATCTCCGGCTCTTCGAGGATGAGGAAGGAAAGATGAATCGCTCTCTTCTCGAGACGGGGGGAGAGCTCCTGGTAGTGAGTCAGTTCACCCTCTACGGAGACGCCCGAAAAGGGCGCCGGCCCAGTTACAATCGGGCCGCTTCGCCGGAGCACGCCCGCCCCCTCTACCAGCAGTTTCTGCAGAAAGCGTCTGATCGCGTTAAAGTCGGCGGCGGGAGCTTCGGGGACCACATGGATATCGACCTGCAGCTCAACGGTCCGGTGACCGTTCTTCTCGACTCCGAAAAACAGTTCTAAAGAAAGAGCCGCAGCTTGTCCAGGTACTCGAAGGCGTCGAAGTCATCGAAAAAGGGTGAAAGAGACTCCTCCTCGTGCATGCGCATAATGATCTCGGCGCTCAGCCTGGCGGAAGAGACTACGTGGAGAAAGGGCATGCTCTCCCGTATATCCGGAGTGCAGGGGACCGTGTCCGCCACGACCACCACGTCGAGCATACCCTCCTCGTAGAGCTCGACCAGCAGCTCCCTTGCGGGGTCTGAGAAGACCGGATGAATGGCGGCGATATTGACCTTAGCCACGTTGCGCTTTTTGAGCTCCCTTACGAGGGCGTAGACGGAACCACCGGTGTCGACCATATCGTCCACGATCCAAATTTCCTTGCCGGCGATGTCGGTATCAGTAAGGATGTTGATCGACTCCACGGTATTTGCCTTGTGATAGCTCCGCTGTTTGTGGGCGATAACCAGGCGAGTACCGAAGGCCCGGGCGTATTTTCGGGCCACACTCTCCCCGCCGGCGTCGACGGAGCAGAAGAGCCACTGCTTTCGCACCACGTTTTCGAGAAACTCGGGCCTCCGGATAAAGGCGTTGACAATGTACTCTTTGAGAAGACTGCTCGCGGGAACGTCGTCTATGGCGCAGAGTGTCGGATCCACGACGGTTTTTGATTTGTCGGAGTGAAGCTGGTAGGTGATGATGTGGTCCACCCCGAGGCTCATAAGCGTCTTGTAGTGGATCCAGAAGCCTACGCTGTTTCGCCGGGTGGTTCTATCGGAGCGGGAGGCGGTGCAAAAGGGCTCGAAGAGGGTGATACGCTCCGCCGCGGCGCGCCGAAGGGCGTCGATGGTGTGATAGAGCTCCATCTTGTTCTCCGCCACCGACAACCCGAGCTCATTTCTAGCCGCTCCGGCGAAGAGGAAGACGTCTTTCCCGCGAATAGAGGTGTGTACCTCCACCTCCATCTCGCCGTCGGCAAAGGTCTTCGTGCCAAGCTTGCCCATCGCAGGTTGCCGGTATCCCTTTGCGTAGTACTCCGGAAAGGTCTGCAGCTGGTAGGCCACCCGGGAGGCGTACTCCTCCATGGAACGGGTGGAGAGAATCACGAGCTCTCCGCGCATATAGGAAGGTTATACACAAAAGCACCGGCGGCGTCAAAACGGGGACTCACCGAAATTTCCCCATATACGAGTCTAAGCTGAATCGGTATACTCCTTTTGCGGTACTGGTAGGGCAATGATACCATACCAAAAAGAGGATCCAGTTATGGCGAAGAAATCGAACAAAACCCAGACACAGCCGGAGCCCGCTCAGGACGAGACGAGGGCGGAGAAGAATAGAGCGATCGAGGCGGCCCGGCTGCAAATAGAAAAGCAGTTCGGCAAGGGCTCCATTATGAAAATGGGCGAGGGGAGGGATACCTCGGGTATCCAGACAATACCCTCCGGCTCAATTCTTCTCGACGAAGCGCTCGGGCTCGGCGGCTATCCCCGGGGGCGGATTATCGAGATCTACGGTCCCGAGTCGAGCGGAAAGACCACTCTCGCTCTCCACGCCATCGCGGAGGCGCAGAAGAAGGGGGGCGTGGCCGCCTTTATCGACGCCGAGCACGCTCTCGACCCGACCTACGCCCGGAACCTCGGGGTCAACGTTGATGAACTCTGGGTCTCCCAGCCTGACAACGGCGAGCAGGCTCTCGAGATAGCGGAGTCTCTTGTCCGATCCAAGGCGGTGGACGTGATTGTCGTCGATTCCGTGGCGGCTCTCACCCCTCAGGCGGAAATCGAGGGAGACATGGGAGATTCTCACGTCGGCTTGCAGGCGAGGCTCATGTCCCAGGCGCTTCGAAAGCTCACCGGCATTATTTCCAAATCCTCCACCTCCCTGGTCTTCATTAACCAGATCCGGATGAAGATCGGCGTCATGTTCGGCAACCCGGAGACGACGACCGGCGGCAACGCCCTTAAGTTCTACTGTTCGGTCCGTCTGGAAGTACGACGAATCGAGACCCTCACCCGAGGGAGCGATGAGGCGATCGGGAACCGCGTCCGAGTCAAGGTGGTCAAGAACAAGGTTGCCCCGCCGTTCAAGAAGGTGGAGCTCGAGATTATCTTCGGCAAGGGCATAAGCGCCAGCGCGAGCCTCCTGGACGCGGCGGTCCGCTACGACCTTATCAGCAAGAGCGGAAGCTGGTACTCCTACGGAGAGGAGCGAATCGGTCAGGGCAGAGACAACGCCAAGGAGTTTCTCGAACAGAATCCCGAAGTCTACCAGGAGCTGGAAAACAAGGTGCGGGCGCTTATGTTCCCGAAACCCGAGGAGTCCGAGGATGAGCAGGAGGAGAGCGACTCCGCGGAGGAAACCGAGGCGGTTCCGACTGAGAGCAAGAGCACGAGGGCCGTGGCTGACGTAGAAGAGGAGGGGCTCTTCTGAGCGCTGCCTCGGAGGAACCGGTCTTTCTCTCTCTCGGTAGCAACATCGGAGACCGGGCGGCCAATCTCTACGAGGCGACCGCCCGCATTTCGCGCCTCCTCGGGGAGACCACCCGTGGAAGAATGCTACTCTCCCGCCTCTACGAGACAGAGCCGCTCTACGACACCGAACAGCCGCGGTTTCTCAATCTCGTCCTCCGTCTGACGGCGGCGCCGCCTCCCAAGCTGCTGCTCGGGGAGCTGCAAAGGATAGAAGTCGAGCTCGGACGGGTGCGGGATCCTCAGCGTCCGAAAGGGCCGCGGCCCGTTGATATTGACATCGTCCTCTACGGTGATCGGGTAATCGAAAGCGACGATCTCGAGGTGCCGCACCCGGGGCTGCGAGAACGCGCCTTCGTTCTCAAACCACTGCTCGAGATCGCTCCCTATTCCGCCGATCCTCGAGACGAAACGCCCTTGCGGGAGCTCCTCGATTGCCTCGGGGAGCAGGGCGTTTACCTCTATCGGGGCGAGCAGCTATAGTAGGAGAGGAGAAGCATCACCGATGAATGCGGCAACGGAAAGTGACGGCAGAAAGTTCTATCTCCACGACTTCGAAGGCCCCCTGGACCTCCTTCTCTTTCTCATAAAGAAGAATGAAGTCAACATTTACGACATTCCGATCGCGCAGATTACCGAGCAGTACATTCACTACCTCGAATACGCCGCCCGGGTCGACCTGGAGAACGCCACGGAGTTCTACCTCATGGCCGCGACACTGCTCTATATCAAGTCTCGAATGCTCCTGCCCGAGGGGACCGAGCTCGACGAGGAGATCGAGGACCCGAGGCAGGAGTTGGTGGACCGGCTCATCGAGTATCAGAAGTACAAGAAGCTCACGGAGCTCATGAGCGAGAAGGAAAAGGAGAGCGAGTGGGTCCTGGAGCGAAAGAAGAAGCAGCCGGCCCTTCCTTTCGATGATGATGAAGAGCTCTGGGAGCAGATCGACGTCTGGGATCTGGTCAAGGCGTTCTCCACCATTATGTCCTCCCTCTCGCCGGATCGCATAATAAACCTCTACGAGGAAGTCTCGGTAAACGAGAAGCTGAGCCTCATTACCGAGTTCGTCCGGGACAAGAAGGATTTCCTCTTCACCGATCTCATTCTGCGCAATGATTCCATTATGGAGATCGTCTGCGCCTTTCTCGCCGTCCTGGAGGCGGTCAAGCAGAAGACGGTGAGGATCTTTCAGAATCGGATGTTCGGTGATATCAGGCTGAAGGGATTCGAGGGGGCCGCATGAGCGACGCCATCGGTTTCGACAACGAAAAGGCGCTTCTGGAGGCGATTCTCTTTCTCGAAAGCGAGCCGGTGGAGCTCAGAAACCTCGCCAAGATCAGCGGGCTCTCAGCCGATCAGACAAGAACCGTTCTCAGGGAGCTGATAAACGACTACAACGCTCCCCATCACGGCCTAGAGATCCTTCACATAAGCGAAGGATACCAGCTCGCGCCGAAGAAAGAGCTTTGGGAGCGACTCAAGGATCGGTACGGTAAAAAGAACGACCAGAAGCTCTCGAGGGCCGCTATGGAGACCCTTTCCATTATCGCCTACTCTCAGCCCATTACCCGCGGTGAGATAGAGAATCTCCGCGGCGTGGGAGCGGACAACATGATCAAGCTCCTGCACTCCCGAGGATTGATTACGGAAGTGGGCAAGAAGGACGCCCCGGGCAGACCGATCCAGTACGGAACGACAAAGGAATTTCTCAAGATGTTTAGACTCTCGAGCATAGGCGAACTGCCGAGACTCGACGAAGTGGAAGAGGAGCGTTTTCGCCTCGATGGGTAACGACGAGCCAGGACGAAACCGAA
>JBKHED010000005.1:0-99881 GCA_046540995.1 Spirochaetaceae bacterium
GAAATTCAAGCTTCGGGAAAGAAATTTTTGGCCCAACACTTTACAATCGATGTAGAGAAGCGTATTATACACCACACATAGGTTAGATTATGCATAATCACCTACAAAAATGTAGGATAAGTGCTGAAAGCTGACCGAATGTGCAAAATTAAGAGCGTGACGGCATGCCGGGATCGAATGTCTGGATGCTGGATCGACGGAAAACCTTACGTTACGGAGGGTGTATTGATGAGTGACATCAAGACGGCCAAAGACGTTCTCGACCTGATGAAAAGAGAAGGCGTCGAGATCGTGGATTTGCGATTCATGGACTTTCCCGGCATCGCCCAACACTTTTCGGTGCCTGCCGGTGAGATCGACGAGGACTCCTTCACCGAGGGTATTGGCTTCGACGGATCGAGTATCCGGGGCTGGCAGGCGATCAACGAGTCGGACATGATCGTCAGACCCGTAGCGGAATCCGCCTTTATCGATCCCTTCTCCCAGTACAAGACGTTGGTCATGATCTGTAACATTGGCGATCCGATCACCGGCGAGGACTACACTCGAGACCCGCGAAACATCGCGCGGAAAGCGGAGAACTACGTAAAGGCAACGGGCCTCGGGGACACTATCTTCTTCGGTCCTGAAGCTGAGTTCTTCGTCTTCGATGATATTCGCTTCGATCAGAACGAGCACGCCGGTTACTACTTTCTCGACTCCACCGAGGGCCGCTGGAACTCAGGACGGGAGGAGAACCCGAACCTCGGCTACAAGCCGCGGTACAAGGAAGGGTACTTCCCGGTCCCGCCCTCCGACAGTCTTCAGGACCTGCGAAGCGAGATGGTCCTTACGATGATGGCCATGGGCATGCCTATCGAGGCGCACCACCACGAGGTAGCCACCGGCGGTCAGTGCGAGATAGACATGCGCTTTGCCCCGATCGTTCAGATGGCGGACAATATGACCAAGTATAAGTACGTCATTAAGAACGTGGCCCGGCGGTATAACAAGACGGTGACCTTTATGCCGAAGCCGGTGTTCAACGATAACGGCTCGGGAATGCACGTTCACATGTCGATCTGGAAGGACGGAAAGAACCAGTTCTTCGGCGACGGCTACGCCGGCCTCTCGGAGATGGCTCTCTACGCGATTGGGGGGCTTCTCAAGCACGCCCCGGCGGTCCTATCCTTTACGAACCCGACCACGAACAGCTACAAGCGTCTGGTTCCTGGTTTCGAGGCGCCGGTTAACCTCGCTTACAGTCGGCGAAACCGAAGCGCCGCGGTTCGTATTCCGATGTACTCCAACTCGGAGAAGGCGAAGCGGTTCGAGTTCCGCTGTCCTGATCCGTCGAGTAACCCGTACCTCGCCTTCTCGGCAATGCTCATGGCCGCCATAGACGGTATTCAGAACAAGATCCATCCCGGGGAACCCCTGGATCGAAACATTTACGACCTCTCACCCGAAGAGGCCGCCGGCGTTCCCAAGACTCCCGGAAGCCTTCGCGGTGCCCTCGAGGCGCTCAGTGAGGATCACGAGTTCCTCCTGCGAGGAGATGTCTTTACCGAGGACGTCATCGAGACGTGGATCGATTACAAGATGAGCGAGGAAGTGATGGCCCTGGACCTGCGGCCGCACCCGTACGAGTTCTCCCTCTACTACGACATTTAGTAGCTGCTATGCAGTGGTTTGGTTTCGAGGCCGCGTCGGGGTCCGCCCCGGGGCGGCCTCACTTCGTTTAGTGCAGGAGCTGGTCGTAGAAGCGGCGAACCCGTCGGAGCACCTCATCGAGCCGCTCCGAGAAGCGGTCAAGCTCTTCCTCCGGGCCGAGGACGAGCCGGGCGAGCTTGCGTCGGGCCCCGGGGTCCCCGGGAATAGTGTGGAGCTGTCGGTCCTCATAGACCTGGAGAAAGTGCTCGATTCGCCGCAGAAAGACGTAGTCGCTCTTGAGCTGCGCCACCGTCTCATGATCGAGCACGCCCCCCTCCTCGAGCTTTGAGAGGGCCATGAGCGTGTTGCCGGTCAGCGCCTCGGGGTAGTACCGGGCGTGAACCATTTGCAGCGCCTGGGCGATAAACTCGACGTCCCGGATCCCCCCGACGCCGTTTTTCACGTCCGGGGCGTCGTTTCGGTACTGCTCTACCGCCTTGCTCCGCATCTCCCGAATGCTCTTGAGCACCGCCTGCCGCCCGCCGGCGGCCCTGATTCGCTCCACGAAGAGCGGTCTCGTCCGCTCGAGAAAGTCCCAGCCCAGCTCGATGTTGCCCGCCACCGGGGAGAGCTTAATCAGCGCTTGGAGCTCCCAGAGCCCGGCGTTCTTTCCGTAGTACGCCAGAAGCTGCTCCACGCTGTTCACCAGCTCACCGGAGTCGCCGTAGGGACGGAGGCGGAGGTCCACGCGATACGCCTTCCCCTGATCGGTGAAGTCGGTGAGGTCACGCACCAGACGATGCAGAATCTTCGCTCCGGTCCTTGTCTCGAGATCGCTCCGCCGTTCCGCCGCGGGCTCATAGGCGAGAAGGAGATCGATATCGGAGCTGTAGTTGAGCTCCCGGCCCCCGAGCTTTCCGAAGGCGAGAACCGCCATATTCGCCGCAGCCTCCCGCTCCTGAGGCTCCAGACCGGCGACGATCTCGTCAAAGGCGGCACTGATGATCGCCCGGGCGAGGGCGGAGATCTCGGTGACGACTTCGAGAAAGTCCTGTCCCAGGCAGATGTCCCTGGTGCCGATCCTCAGAATCTCGCGCTTCCGAAAACTCCGGAGCCGATTGAGCCACTCCCGCCGGCTCTTCGGGGGCCCCGGCTCCCGGAGCTCCGCCTCCATGGTGCGCTGGTCCCGGCGGCGATGGACCGCCTTGGGATCGGCGATCCAGCTGAGAAAGCTCGGATTCTGAATTAGGGTGTCCGAAAGAAACTGGCTGCCCGCGAAGACCTTGAGCATGAGCTCCAGCCGCCTCGGCTGCGAGAGGAGCTCCCGAAAGAACCCCGCCCGATCGCCGACCTGCCTCGTAAACCGTTCCCAGTTGTTAAGCGCCATGTCCGGATCCGAGGTGTTGAGCAGGTGCTCCCAGGCGAGAACGATGAGGGAGGCGAAGAGCTCGCGACTCTCGCCCTCTCCCGCGATGCTCTTGAGGTTTATCACCCCCCGCTCGGGATCCTCGAACCCCGCCTGGGTGAGAACCCCGGCCTCCTCGGCGAGAGACTCGGAGAGGACGATATCCGCCGGGTTGCCCGCGGCGGTCCCCGGAATCGCCTCTCGCCCGAGGTGGCGCTCCACGAAGGAGCGCACCCGGGCGGTCTCCCTCTCGAACTCGAGCCAGAGCCGCTCCTCCGCGGAAACGCCCTGAGCCTCTTCGTAGCCCATGCGCCGGGCGAGGTGGCGAAACTCCAGAGTTCCGTACTCCGGGAGAAAGAGGTCCTGGGCGTTACCGCGGAGCATGCGCAGACCGTTAATGAGATTGCGAAGAAAGCGATACGCTCGGATCATCCCTTCCGCCTCATCCTCATCGATGGTTCCCACCTGCGAGAGTCCCCGCAACGTTGCGTGAATCCCCGGATTGCGCAGCTCCGGATGGGATCGGCCGTGCAGAATCTGCAGGAGCTGGACGTTGTACTCCAGGTCCACCAGCGCCCCGGGGCTGAACTTGGCGTTAAAGCTTCCCGAACCGAGTTTCTCTCTGAGCTGCTTTTCCCTCAGCTCCCGAATCTCGGTCACATCGATCGCCTCGGTCTCGTAGACCAGGGAATCCCGGATCTTCATGACCCGCTCCCCGAGCTCCCGGCTGCCGGCGATCGCCCTGAGCCGAACCAGGGCGAGACGCTCCACGCTGTGGGAACCGCCGGCCTTGCTATAGTAGGAGATAAAGTTTTCCACGTGGACCGCCAGAGGGCCGTCGTTGCCGAAGGGGCGGAGGCGTACATCCACCTGAAAGATCCCCTCCCGGCGCGCCTCGATAAGGGAGGTCGCCTCCTTGAAGAGGCGCTCGAAGAACTCCCTATTGGGAATCACCTCCCCGCCATCGGTCTCGCCGTGGTCGCTGTAGAGAAAGAGAAGCTCTATGTCCGATGCGTAGCCGAGGGCCGACCCGCCGAGCTTGCCGAGACCAAAGGCGGCCCACTGCGCCGGCATCCCGGCGGCGCTTCGCGGGGTCCCGTACCGCTTGCATAGCTCCTCCCAGGCGATATCCACCGCCGACTGCACCACCGCTTCGGCGAGTCGTGTGAGGCGGTGGCTCAGGAAAAAGAAGTTTCGCTCCCGCTGAAGGATGTGGTCTATGTCGATGAGAAACGCTTCCTGGTCCTTGAAGCTGTTCAGGGCGCGTTTCTTTCCCTCGTAGCTTCGCTCCGCTTCGATCGTCTCCTTCAGCTTCCGCGGTATCTCCTCACTATCGGTTGAGAGGAGCCGGTGCTCCTCGACCTGGGAGAGGAGCGGAAGGAGGTTATCCTGCTGGAGCCGAATAAAATCCTCCCAGAGGAAGTCACTCGCCCCAAGGAGTCTTGCAAGCTCCCGCTGCCGGGAGGTGTCCGCCAGGAGCTCCTGCACCGCCTCTCCGTCACCGGCGGCGGCATACTCCTGTATGAGCTGCTCGAACCGCTTGAGCGCCGCCAGGGGATCCGGCGCCCGATCGAGAGCGTGGGTGAACTGCTTAGTAAGAACCGCCGCCAGGCGCACCCGATCCTCCTTCTCGTCGCTCAGAGGCGTGCCCGAAAACTCCTTAACCTCAAAGGTGTCCCGGATCAGGGAGTCCACCGTCTCGATCTCCACGTGATAAATGGAAATCTGGTGGAGGTTGAGGGCGGTAGAGAAGCCGTAGAGGAAGAAGGGGGTGTCCTGGGAGGCGACCTCGAGGCGGGTTAGACCGCCGGGGATACGGGAAAAGGTTACGTCGATCGGCATGAGCTGCTGCTCCACCGACGTCCGGGCGGCGGCGACCTCCGCCACCGCTTCGATCACGTTCTGCCGGCACCGTTCCAAGGTCTCACTGTGCGCCTTGAGGGAGCGACCCGGTTCCTGCAGGGGGGAAAGAAGGCGGTAGAGTAGCTCCGTGGTTTCCCGGGCCCACTGCTCCGGCTCGTGGTCGAAGCGGGCCTCCCCGTAGAAGGTGTCGAATATGAGCGACGGCGTGCCGCTGGTGGTATAGACGTGGCCGCTGGTGAGGTTGAGGCCCGCGGCCCCGAGGCCGCCGGTAATGAAGCTGAAGAGCCCCGGGGCGTCGAAGGAGTAGAGATCCACCTGAAATCCCCGGTCCCGGGGAGTGACGTTGATCCTGAGCGGATCCTCCTCCCTGAGCTCATCGAGGATAGAAAGGTGGCTCCGGAGCTCCTCTTCCGAGAAGCTCTCTCTCATTGAGTCGGGCAGCTCCTCAAGCAGGTTGCGTTTCACGGACCTCCGCCTCTTCGGGAATAACCTGAGAGCGGATCTTATCGGCGCTCCAGACCTGGTACTTCTTGACGAATCCCTGAGGACGGTAGGTCATCTTTGCCTGCCGGAGACCGGGGTCTCCGAGGTCCTGCTCCCGGTTGATGTAGTGGTAGTGCCGTGGAAGGACCGCTGCAAAGGCGCGGTTTATGAACTGATAGATCCCCTTGTACTCGTTTATGCCCTTCTCGTAATGGACCGCGAAACTGCGCCCACGAGCCAGAGGCTCCCCAAGGGCGTAGGCCGCGGGCTTCTCGTCGACGTAGACCAGGTACCCCTTGAGTCCCAGCGTATCGTAGAGCTCCAACGCCTCCCTGGCGGCAGGGTAGTCTCCTTCGACCTCCCTCTCCTCTCTCCACCTATCGAGAATGTAGAAGGCGTCATTAAGGTTCTCCGGTCCGAGAAAGCGCTCCTCGAAGTCGTAGTTGTTTATGAAGGAGTTAACCAGATTTCGTTTCTTGTGGTACCTCTTCCCCTGTAGCGCCGCGAGGTCGCTGCGAAGGTAGAGGTAATCGAAGTTGTCCCGGTCTTCTATTACCGCGTATCCCATGGACTCGAGTTCCACCCGGTGGGCGTCGGCATGAGGCTCCGCGAGTCCCTTGATATAGTCGTGAGTGTCGAAGAGCTGCTTCAGAATACCTCTGTCCTGGGGCAGACCGCAGGGCAGCATGAAGAACCGCTTGCCCTTCTTCTCTCCGGAAATAACGAGGGTGCCCTCGGGTAGCCAGGCGAGCTCGTATCCGTACTCTTTGCGAAAGAGGTAGAGTCCCGCGAAGGTGTATTCCGAGATCCCTTCTTCCAGGTTAGAGAGACGCGGATGGAGCTCGTCACGCATCTCGACAGAGATAGGCTCAAAAGCGGGGAAGCGGGGAATACTCATATCCCACAATATATTGGAACCCGAGGAGCCTGGGCAACGCACCTTTTCTCCACCGCAACGTGTAGAGGGTAACGGAAGCTTGCACACCCCTCGGCCCGTGGCGTATCATGCGGCCCATGTCCCTTCAACTCGACAAAGCTAAGCTTGCAGAGGAGGCGCTCGAGCGCTTTCTCAGGTACGTACAGGTACACACCACCTCCGATCGCCACTCCGGGACCCAGCCTTCCTCGCAACGGCAGTTCGATCTCGCCCGCATGCTCGCCGAGGAGCTTCGAGAGATAGGCGTTGACGATGTTACCCTCACCGATAACTGCTACGTTATCGCCCGCATCCCCGGAAACAGCGGGAGCTCCCTCCCCTCCATCGGCTTCCTTGCTCACCTGGACACAGCTCCGGACCTCTCCGGGGAGAACGTGAGGCCCCAGCTCTGGGATAACTACGACGGGTCGGTAATTAAGCTCAACGATGAGCACGCCTTAGACCCCGCGGAGTACCCGGTTCTCGAGCAGTACGTCGGCGACACGGTTATCACCACCGATGGTACGACCCTCCTGGGGGCGGACGACAAGGCCGGGGTGGCGGAGATTATGACCGCCGTTAGCTACCTCCTCGGGCACCCTGAGATCGAGCGGGGCGACCTTGAGGTCATTTTCACCCCGGACGAGGAGATCGGTCACGGAGTCGACGGCCTGCCCGTAAAGGAGCTCAACTCCCCGTTCTGCTTCACCATGGACGGAGGAGAAGAGGGGACGATCGAGGCGGAGTGCTTTAACGCCTACTCGGTTCGGGTGACCTTTAACGGGTACGTGATTCATCCCGGGAGCGCTAAGAACAAAATGGCAAACGCGACCACCATGGCCGGACGCTTTCTCTCGATGCTTCCTCAGGCGGAGAGCCCCGAGGCGACGGAGGGGCGGGACGGTTTCTACTGCCCCGTGGAGGTTCGGGGAGACTACGGTACGGCGGTGGTGGACCTGATCGTCCGGGACTTCGAAATCGAGGCACTCCAGCGGAGGCTCGAGTATGTGCGCTCCCTTGCCGAGACCGTTGAAAAGGCGTTTCCCAGAAGCTCGGTAACTGTGGAGGAGGAGAAGCAGTATCTCAACATGCGTGACGCCCTAAAACCGCACCCCTTCGTCATTGAGTTCATTCAGGAGGCGGTCTCCCGGACCGGTTTGGAGCCGAAGCTCCACGCGATCCGGGGTGGCACCGACGGTGCCCGGCTTACGGAGCTCGGTATTCCTACGCCGAACATCTTTGCCGGGGGGCACAACTTTCACGGCCGCTACGAGTGGATAGCCAAGGGCGCCCTCGCCCGGGCGACCGAGACAATCCTCCATCTCGTTGTTATATGGCAGGAGCGAGCGGAAAAGCATGTCACCTAGTCTCTCAGGGGCGCGAGCCCTGGTAACCGGCGGATCCCGAGGAATCGGCAAGGCAATCGCCTCTATGCTCTACGACGAAGGGGCCCGGGTCTACATTCTCGGGCGCGACCGGGGACGGCTGCAGAGCGCGGCGGAGGAAATCGTCACCGGCGCCGCAAGCCGCAGTGCGGCCGGGGCAGAGGTGACCCGGCACTCTCCGATTCCCCTACCGACGGATCTCGGCGATCCTAAGGAGATCGAGAGGCTTGTCGCCGAGTTTCCGGAGGCGGGACTCGACATACTGGTAAACAACGCCGGAGTAGCCCGCAACATTCCACTGCGTGAGACCAGCGACGAGGAGTGGGAGTTTCACTTCCGCATTAACGTTGACGCCCCCTTTCGGCTGCTTCGAGGCTTTCTGCCGCGCCTACGCCTCGGAACCAATCCCTGCGTGGTCAACATCGGCTCGGTGGTGAGCCGCAAGGGATACGTGAATCAAGGCGCCTATACCGCGAGCAAGCACGCCCTTCTAGGGCTAACCAAGGTCTTTGCCCGGGAGGTTCACGGGGAGGGTATTCGGGTCTTCAGCGTGGAGCCCGGAGGGGTGAATACGGAGATGATTCACACCATGCGGCCGGACATCGATGAGAGTGCGCTCACTCAGCCGGCGGAGGTGGCCGAAACGGTTCGCCACCTGATCCTTATGACCGGCGGGGCGATGATAGACCACGTTCAGATTCGGCGAAGCGCAAAGGAGCCCTGGCAGTAAAAACTCCCCGCAAACGATCGCGCTTTGTGGTAGTATCTTTAGTGGAGAAATACGCTATGAGAGGCTTTTCACGCCCCTCCGGGCCCATTCTCATTCTCCTCTTTCCTCTGCTCTTATTCGGCTGTACCGAGAGCTCCCTCTTCGTTCCCGATCTATCGGATGAGGAAGAACCGACGGTCTCCACCGTGGAGGCGGGGTCGGTTGTGGAGCCGGAGGGTAGCATCCCCATTACCCTTCCCGAGGGGAGCGACGGCGAGTACACCAGTCTCGAAATAACCGTCAGAACTCCCGAGGGAGAGGTTGTGCACTCCGAGGTGTACGACAGCGTCACCCTGAGCGAGCCGGTGCTCCCGGATCTCGTGCTTCCACAGCTCGAGCCGGGGAGTTACCTCGTGGAACTACTGCTTTTCGACCAGCAGCGGGAAGTGGCGAGGGAGGAGTCGCTCTTCTTCATAACCGGGGCGGAGATTTCCGTAAGCGGGATTACCCTCTATCCGCCGGCCTCGGAGACCGAGGCGCAGCTCATAGCGGAGGCGCATATTCGCAACAACGATCCAACCCTGGACCCCTACCTGCGCTGGCGGTTTCGGGATGAGATCGTATCGGAAGGTCTTATCTCCGAGGAGGGCGCTACGGCTCGGCTCGCCACGGGGACGGAGAGCGGTGTGTTCACCCTGACGGTGGAACTCTTCCCCTACGCCCCGCCGGAGGGGCTGAGCTACGATATTCACCCTACCACCTCTCACGCCACCGATGTGGTCGTGCGCCCGCAAGGAGAGGCGGAGACTCCCGTGGTCGCAGAGGACCTCCACCTTGCCTACCGCTTCGACGGACACGGCAGAGTGCAGGGAGGTGAGGGAGCGGAAGACGATTCGAACTGGCACCCTCTTGGGGAGCCTCGCCTCACTCTTCGGGATAACGTCTTCGGGTTTCGAATCGACGAAGATAACGGCTTCTCCCGCAGCGGCTTCCTTCTTCCTCTGGACGAAGAGAAGAAGCTTCTTCCATTCCGACTGGAACTCACCCTTTCGCTCATATCTCTCGGCAGCGATAGGAGCTTTCTGCTCGCCACCGCTGACGGGCATAGGAAGTTACTCTTCGGTCTCAGTTATGACGGGACGCCCTGGGTCACCGTGGACAACGGAGCCAACGAGGTTACCGTCACCGCCCCGGCCCCGGTGCTCAATTCGGAGGAGCTCAGAACAATCGCTGTCGACCTCTACCCCGGAGAAGAGGGGAGCCACCTCTTCTTCTATGAGGGCGAGACGCTCCTCCATGAGGCGCTTCTACCGCTCACGCTCGGGGAGTCGCCGGGCCCCGAACCCACCGCCGATGCGACCACCCTTCCTGAGAATCTCGACGGTTTCCAAAGAGAAGGCGTGGCTACCGGAAGTGTGATCCTTGCGGGGCCGAAGGCGGCCTTCGTTCTCGATGAGCTGGTCGTTCGCACCCTCGATGAGCGCACTCTGGAGCAAGTTCCGGAGCTCTACGCCACCCTCGAGGGCGGCGCGGCGGTACAGCTCGAGGTGCCCACCCTCCAGGGAGAGACGGTTCGCTACAGAGTCCACGGCAGAGAGCCCGGCGGCAAACTCTACCTCGAGGCGGAGGAAGATGACTCTCGACGTTCGGTAGCCACGATTTCCGACGGAGAGAGGGTGGTCTTGGAGCTTCGAAACGGGGAGCTTCGCTTCCTCCTCAACGGCGGCGACCGGGCTTCCCTCCCGGGAGAGGCGTTCTTTCTCAGAAACGGACCGGAAAGCCCGGTAGTGGACATTTCGAAGCAGAGCGTAGCGCGCTAAGCGTCTACCTTTTTGAAAATTACGGCGTAACAGTGTATGCTCTGCTCGAGACCGGTGTTCTATCTAACAATAGGAGGGTCCCGTGAAGAGGCTTACGCTCCTCATGGCTTTCTTGCTCCTCTCCGTCTCCATCCTGGCGGCGCAGGAGTACTCTGAGCGCAGGGAAATAGCGGTGTTCCAACTCGGCTACTACGGAATGCCACGGGACCCGGCGGTTACGACGACGGAGGCGACGGTTCAGCTCGGGGTCATACGCTTCGAGTATGAAGAACGTATCCAGCCGCGGACCACGGATATCTTCGAACGTGCCCTCGGATCGATCGACGAGCGAATTAGGAGCGTCTTCATTAACCTCGGTCGCTTCGACGTTATCGGTCTGAGCAAGCGGCTGAGCGCGGAGAACGTAGACACCTTTATCGACACGTTGAGGGAAGTCAAGGAGGAGAACGTTGAGCTCCCGGAGACGGTGCTTCTGGGGCAAGAAGCGTTTACCGAGACGGACTTCAACCGGCTTACCGGGGGCTTCATCGTGGTGGTTCCAACGGTCTCATTTTATAACTTGCGTCAGGACGACGACGGTGAGTACGACGCAACCATAGAGACCTCTTTTACCTTTATCGATGTGGATCAGGGTCAGGCGATCGAGCAGTTCTTCATCGAGACGAGCGGTAGCGACGAGGATCCGGTTGATGCGATGAAGTCCGCGGTGGACGGCATTCCGATGCAGCTCTCCTTCCGAGTACGGAGTATGGATGTATTCAAGCTCCGGACCGGAGTACTCGAGATTGCCGGTAGGGAAGTGATTATGGAGTTCGGAAAGAACATGGGAGTGGTAAAGGGAGATGAGTACGCCGTTGTCCGCCCCCGCCTTCTCTCCACCGGGCACACCGCCAACGAGGAAACAGGGCTACTGGCCATACGGGAGGTCCATGAGGAGTTCTCCCGCGGGTATCTCTACTACTCCTCCCCCAGGCCGGTGGTGGGAGACCAGCTGGTGGAGGTGCCGAGGTTCGGCGTGGAGGTAACACCCTACGCCCGGGTTCTCTCGGATCTTCCGAACAGCAGATTTACCTTTGTCCCAGGCATAAAGGCGACCGCCTCCCGGGGGTTCTTCCGAACTCGCCCTCAGGTAGGGTTTGAAATCCCCTTTACTTCCACGATTCTCGGCTTCTACATTCCGATGAACGCCTACATCGGGGCGGAACACAATGTGTTTCTCGGCCGGCTGAAGCTGAATCCGAGCTTCGGCGTGGGAGTTGGAACGGCGGTTCCCGTGAACGATGATTACTTCGACGAGTTCGCCACCCACTTCGGAGGGCAGGCTATGATGAGCCTGAGCTACCTGGCGAGTCGGGACGCAGTGGTGCACGCGGACTTAGGCTACGCCTACTGGTTCGGGCTCTGGGACAAAGTGTTCGAAGAGACGGTTCTCGACCGATTCTTCGGTGGTTACGGTGGAATTCTCGTTGGGGCAGGGGTAAGCTTCAAATAGTTTCGAAAAGGACAAAAGGATGAACGGCAGGAGAGTAACAGTTGTCGCTATTGCGGTTTTGACGGCGATCCTCGCGGGGTGTGCTTCCGCTCCGGAGTCGCCCTCCCGACAGTCCGCCGACCCCCAGGTCCAGGAGGTGTTTAGCGGGCAGGGAAGGGCCTCGAGTCTCGCCCAGGCGATGGCGGACGCCAAGATGGATGCCGTGAGAAACGCAGTAATAGATATGATCGGAGCTCAGACGGAGGAGCGGAACCGGGCACTGCTCGAGGAAGAGCTCTATAATGCCCGAAACCCGAACGCCTATGTCTACCCTGAGACGATGGAAACCTTGCGAAAGGAGAACGTCGGAAGCACCGAGGAGCTGGACTTCATCTACGAGGTACGCATCAGAGTGAACCGCCCGGCGATCGATACGGTTCTCCGGCGAAACGGCATCACCGGCGAGGGAGCGACCGCGGAGGAGAGGGCCGAAGGTAGAGCTCAGGATCTGGTTGAAGAGGCTCAGGAGAGCGGCAGCGACTCCCCGGAGCGTGCACCGGAGGGTACGGACCGATTAGAGACCCAGGAGGGAGACTTTCCGGAGGTCGGGCCGGAGGAAGAGCGGTTTATCCGGCGCTACGTGGACACCATGACCTACATGGTTTACTACGACGAGGAGAGCACGCAGGATGAGTTTCTCATGCGCAGCGCCGTGGGGCAGGCGAACGCCTATCTCACCTCCGAAGGTATGGTCGCCATCGACTACGAGCAGGTAGATTCCCTGAAGCGGGACCGGCAGATTGTCTTCGAGGAAGAGACGGGTCGAGAAATGAGCATGATCCAGTGGGTCGCCCAGCGACTCAACGCGGACGTCTATATCGAGCTCGACGCGAACAGCAGCACCAGCTCAAACGGCGGGAACCACTACGCAACGGCGACGGTGACGCTGCGCATGTTCGACAGCTCCACCGCCCAGCTCCTCGGCTCGGTGAACCGGAGAAGCCAGCGCACCCTGAGTCGCGTCTCCGAGGAGGACGCGGCGCTTAACGCGTTGCAGTCCACGGTCTACCAGGCGATGCCGGTTGCGATCGATCAGTCCAAGGTGCAAATGGCGCGAAACCTCGCCCGGGGGCTCCGTTACATCGTGACCTTGCAGAATACGCCGGATCCTCGACTCCTGAGCGACTTCCGACGGCAGCTGCGTCGATCGGTGAACGATCTCATCACCGTCTCCCAGAGCGCCGACGAGACTCAGTACGAGGTGTACTTCTTCGGGAGGAGCGATGAGCTCGAGGATACGATCTACAATGTTTCCGAGCGGGTGCCCGGATTCGACGGACTCTATTTGGTCCTTACCAGAGGTAACACCCTGACCTTTGATACGGGGTTATAGAATGAAGAGATGAACCTTCACAGGAGGTACGACGTGAAACGAAACATACTGTTGCTTCTCATGGTATCCGTTCTTGCCCTGCTCTTCGCAGGCTGCGGAAGTGATCCCGAGCCGGCGCCGGAGCCCTCTCCCACGGAGAACGTCCAGGAGCCGATCCTAAAGCGCCCGGATATGCTCGATCACAAGAACTACAAGTGGGGTCGAGAGGTTCCTGACTGGGTCGTGATGAGCTCTCAGGAGCTCGAAGAGATGGACCGTTTCGACGACCAGTACGTCTTCAAGTTCGAGTCCCCCCGGGCGCAGGACCTACAGGGTGCCGAGCTCTGGACCCGCAACTTCCAAGCAGCCTCGCAGATCGCCCAGGTCGTCCGCAACCGCGTCCAGACTAAGTTCGCCGGCGCCGCGGCGGGAGACATGGACATGCTTGAGACTTACATGGAGCAGGTCGTGCAGAGCTTCTCGGACGCCCAGTTCTCAGGCTACCAGCCCGTGGAGGACTACTGGGTTCAGATGCGCTACTACAACGACGACGGCTCGGTGGACGAGGACGCCTACACCTACCTCGTCCTCTACACCATTCCCGAGCAGACCCTCGACCGGATGATCAACGAGGCTCTCGACCAGGCGGAGAACGAGAACCAGCCCGAGACCGAGGAGGAAGAAACCGCCCGAGAACGGGTAAAAGAGGCGTTCGAAAACGGCCTGGACTAAGCAGTCGCCGGAGTACGTTCAAGAAGTAGATATTCGCTACCGGCCCCGGTTGGGGCCGGCGGCACGCCGGGGGGAGAGAGAATAGCGAATGAAGAATCTGCGAAGTACTGTTATCGTCACCGTTTCCGCGGCCCTGCTACTCGGCGCCTGCGCTACCGAGAGAGGCTCATCTCCCGCGCAAACGGAGGAACCGGCTCCGGACTGGGTAATGCGCGCCCCGGAGCCGACTGATCAGTACGAGTACTTCGTCGGTTCTTCATCCGATGAGAGCGGAGACACCGCCGCGGCGGACGACCAGGCGATCGCCGATCTGATCGCCGAGATTACCCGCTACCTCGGGGTACGGGTTACCAGCGAGACGAGCGCCGAAGCTCGAGCCTCTCTGAACAGTTTCGAATCCGAGGTCACCCAGACCGTGCGCCAGCAGAGCGAGGCGCGGGTGGCGGGGTTCCGGGTTCAGGATCGTTACGTCGAGGAGCAGGCTGGACGGGTCACGGTACACATACTTGCACGGTACGAGCGATCCGCCCTCGAAGCTGAGAAGCGGCGGCTGGAGGCGCTCTTTCAGGAGCGAATCGACGCAATAGCGGTGCCGGAGGAAGAGGCGGAGAATCTCGAAAGCAGGGGCGCCTACGTCCGGGCTGCGCAAAAGTACATCGAGGCCGCGGCGGCGGCGGCGAGCTCGGATATCGAGAACGCTCAGATCCGGTTCGAGCGAAACATCTCCGCAGCCCGGAACATCCTCTCGGAGCTTACCATCGAGAAGCTGGACGACAACCTCTCAGCCCTGGTGGGCTCGCCCTTCGACGAGCGCTTTCGCGCACGGGTAACCGTGGGCGGGCGGCCGTTGGAGGATGTGGAAATGCTCGTGGGCTACAAGGTGCTTCGCTCCAACGGGCGCACCGGGGTCTCCACCTCCCGGGTACGGACGAATGACGAGGGCGTTGCGGCATTTCAACATCCCGTACCGGAGTTTGTGGGTACCGAGAGCCTCACCATGGGGCTCGACCTGGACGCCTATCTCACGCCGCTGCAGGACGCGCCGCGTTCCTATCAGAGCGACATCGACGGTCTCCTCGACGTCCTCGCCTCGAAACGGGTTGTCTTTCGCTACAGTGTGGAGAGCGGCGCAGGCTCCGTCCCAACCGCCGTGGTCGTCCTTGCCACCGATATCGCGGGCAATCCGATCAGGGACGGCGCCACGGAGTCCGGTATTCTCCAGCGTCTGAGCAGCGAGGGGTTCGATATTCGGGTCCTTTCCTTCCCCCGAGAGGAGCTCAACGGCATGAGCGACGCCGATCTTCTCGAAGAGTTCCGCCGGGTGGCGGATCCCTCGGTGCGGCGGGTCGTCTATGGAGTAGTGGGGATCGATGAGTTCGAGGAGCGAGACGGCGTGATTGTCCGCGTCTCCGGCCAGGTGCGCACCGTACGTCTCTCCGACGGCGAAGTTCTCGCCGTGGCCGAGGGCTTTCAGAGAAGCCGGGGACTGAGCTCCCAGAGCGCCATTTCAGCCGCCTTCCGAGGGCTTGGTAACAAGTTCGCCGAACAGCTCATGCGAGAGCTCCCTTAGGCGAGAGCCTCGGCGATACTCACCGGATCGTTCGTAATAATCCCGTCCACTCCGAGCTCTCGGAGGCGTACCGCCTCCTTGGGGTCGTCCACGGTCCAGGGGAGGATCGCGTAGCGCCCGCCGAGCCGCCGCATAAAGCGCCGGGTCACCAGGTCGGAGCGGGGCTTGAGAGCCTGTACCCCCACGGCGAAACGCCCCCATCCGCGGCGGAGCAGGTAGGGCAGATCGGGCTCCTTGGCGAAGATGAGGCCCCGGGGTATCTCCCTTCCGTTCCGTGCCGCCGCACGCAAGGCGTGGGGGTTAAAGGAGGATATGAGAACCCGTTTCTCAAGACCGTACGCGCGGAGGAGCCGTACCACTTCAGCCTCCACCCCCGTGGGCCCGTGGCTCCGGGACTTGATTTCGATGTCATAGAAGATCTCGTCAGCGAAGGTGGCAAAGAGCTCCTTCAGGAGCGGAATGCCGAGGGAGGCAATTTCCCCGCTGTCGAGTTCCACCAACCTCCGGGGATCGCCGTGGAGGCGTTCGAGGGAAAAGTCATGAAAGACGATCGGCTCTCCCCAGGAGGAGAGATGGACATCGAGCTCGATGCCCCGGGCACCGGCGTGTACCGCCGCCAGGAAGGCTGCCATGGAGTTCTCCGGCTCCTTAGCGGAGTAGCCGCGATGAGCGATGATTCTCGGAGGCTCCCCCGGCATCAGGAGTCGGGGAGAAGCGTTCACTCTTGCTCCTCACCCAGCGCGCGTTTGAGTCGCTCCAACTCCTCCTGCACCCGGGCGTCCTCGGCGAGCTTCTGCAGCGATTGCTTTTCGGGATCCGCCGGACCCGTGGCTGCCTCCAGGGAACGGAGGAGAGCCTCTGCGTTTACGCTACGGGACTCGTGAACCGCCACCTTTCGAAGCTGCGCCTCCGCCAGGGCTATCTCCTTTCGGAGCCTAAGAATCGCGGCCTTGGCGGCGGCGTCTTGATCGGCGATCTCCTCGCACCGTCTGAGGGCCTCCTCAGCTCTGGGGAGGTCGCCGGCTGCCTCCGCCTCCCGAGCCCTCGTTTCCCACTGCTCGAAATCGGCCTTCAGCTCAGCGCGTCGCTTCTCCTCGAGCTTTCGCGCGGCGATGAGTTCGATTACCGCTTCTCTGCTCTTCTTAAACGCCTCTCCTGCCACCGGAAGAGGGTAGCACGTGCGTCGCGAGATTGTCATGAACTCCCGGGCGCTTTTCCTCCATCAGCTTCAGTGAGAGAATGGAACCCATGAATGAGCAGGTAAACAACGAGCCGATCGCCGCTCTGGCGACCCCCTTTGGTAGAAGCGCCCTGGCGGTGATCAGAACGAGCGGGGACGAGGTGATTGACCGTATAGCGCCGCTTTTCTCCGAAGGCGGGAAGCTGCGCGCCGCCGAGGGGCATACCCTCCACCACGGGCGCCTCATGGACGGCGAGACTACCGTCGACGAGGTGGTTCTCGCGCTCTTTCGTTCTCCGAGGAGCTACACCGGGGAGGAGTCGGTGGAAGTTTACTGCCACGGGAGCCGACCGGGAATTCAACGCCTCCTGGATCTCCTGTACAAGAACGGATTCCGTCCCGCGGAGCCCGGGGAGTTTACCCTGCGCGCCTTTATGAACGGCAAGCTCGATCTCACTCGAGCGGAGGCGGTACGGGAGATTGCCGACGCTCAGACCAGCGCGGCCCAGGAGCTCGCCCTCGGGCGTCTCGGCGGTTCGGTGGAGCGCCGAATCAACGGCCTAAAGGAGCGGTTGGTCAAACTCCTCGCGGCGCTCTCCATTCAGCTCGACTATCCCGAGGAGGAGACCGGAGAGATACCGACGGACCGGGAGGAGTTGGAGCGCATCGGCTCCGAGCTCCGGGATCTCGCCGCCACCTACCGTACAGGCCGCATTTACCAGGAGGGGGTGCGGGTCGCCCTGGGCGGCAGGACCAACGCCGGTAAATCCTCCCTCTTTAACGCCCTCCTCCGGGAGGACCGCGCGATAGTGAGCGAACTCCACGGTACCACCCGGGATTACATCGAAGCCTCCCTCGACGTTGAAGGGGTTCCGGTGATTCTCTTCGACACCGCGGGGCTGCGCGAAGTGGCGGAAGAGGTGGAAGGGGAGGGTATTCGCCGCTCCCGGACCATTCTCGAGCGGGCGGAGATGGTTCTCTATCTCGTCGACGCCGCCGAGGGGCTCGTCGAGGAGGACGAGCGCTTCCTCGGGGAGGATGCCGCCGGGGCGGAGGGGCGGATAATTCCGGTCTGGAACAAGAGCGATCTGCCCCTAACGGGTGAGCCGCCGGAAGGGTTTTTCAGGGTGAGCGCTCTGAGAGCCGAAGGCGTCGGTGATCTGCTCGCCGAGATCCGTCGGCGCGCTCTGCCGGAGGATCGAGTTCGGGGGGGAGAGCCGGTCATCGACTCGCTCCGACAGAAGAACCTTCTCGAACGAGCCGCCACGGCGGTTGACCAGGTCGCCGAGGGGGTGGACGCGCGGATGCCCGCTGATCTCCTCTCCCTGGATGTGCAGGAGGCCATTAGCGCCCTCGGGGAGATCACCGGAGAGGTAACCACCGCGGACCTTCTCGAGACGATGTTCGAGGGATTTTGCGTCGGAAAATAGGGAGTATACGGAGGCTCCTTGATGTTGACCGAGCCGGTTAGCTACGGTACTCTGCGCACATGGATTTCCACGCCATAGTGGTGGGGGGCGGCCATGCCGGCATCGAGGCTGCCCTCGCCGTTGCTCGACTCGGCTTTCAGGTTCTGCTCGTCACGCAGAACCTCGATACCATAGGCAAGCTCTCCTGTAATCCCGCCATCGGCGGCCTCGCCAAGGGCACTATGGTTCGGGAGATCGACGCCCTCGGCGGCGAGATGGGGCGCCTCATCGATTCCACGATGATTCAGTTTCGTGTCCTCAATCGAAGTCGGGGCCCCGCTGTCCAGGCGCCGAGAGCCCAGGCGGATAAACTCGCCTACCAGGTGGCGGCAAAGCGAGTCCTCGAGCAGGAGAAGAACGTTACCCTCTTTCAGGACACGGTGACCGATTTGCTCTACTCAGCCGACGGCGGAGAGATCGCCGGGGTTGTTACCGAACGGGGCAAACGCTTCTCGGCGCGGAAGGTTATCGTCACCACCGGCACCTTTCTCAATGGGCGCATCTTCGTGGGGGAGTACGTCGCTCAGGCGGGTCGCTTGAGCGAGCCCGCGGCCGTGGGACTGGAGAAGCCCCTCCAGCAGCTCGGCTTTCGGATGGGCCGGCTCAAGACCGGAACTCCCGCCCGGGTGCATCGCCGCTCCCTCGACTTCTCGCGGATGGAGGAGCAGTTCGGCGACGAGGAGATCGTCCCCTTCTCCTACTCCCGGCCCAACGTCGATCGCTCCCAGGTGAACTGCTACATCACCTATACCACCGAGGAGACCCACCGGGTGATCGAAGAGAACATGCACCGCTCTCCGCTCTACTCGGGGCTCATCGTCGGATCCGGGCCCCGCTACTGCCCCTCCATCGAGGACAAGGTCAGAAAGTTCCCGGACCGAAAGAGTCACAACATCTTTGTGGAGCCCGAAGGGCTCTCCACGGATGAGATGTATCTGAACGGCATCTCCACCTCCCTTCCAGAGGATGTTCAGGAGAAGTACATTCACACTATTCCCGGGTTGGAACAGGCGGAGATTATGCGGCCCGGCTACGCCGTGGAGTACGACTACATCGACCCCTCCCAACTCTTCCCGAGCCTGGAGGCAAAACTCCTCACGGGACTCTACATCGCCGGACAGACCAACGGCTCCTCCGGATACGAGGAGGCCGCGGCCCAGGGCCTCATGGCGGGAATTAACGCCGCCCGGGCGCTCCAGGGAAAGGAGCCGCTTATTCTCACCCGGGCGGAGGCGTACATAGGGGTCCTGGTCGACGATCTGGTGACCCTCGGCACCAAGGAGCCGTACCGGATGTTTACCTCCCGGGCGGAGCACCGGATTAACCTCCGCCACGACTCTTCGGACATGCGCCTCTTCGGCAAGGGGTACGAGATCGGCCTCCAGAGCGAGGAGGCGTACGAACGGTTCCTGGAAAAACGGGAGCGCATCGAGGAGACCAAGGAACTGTTGAGAAACCGGCGCCTCAAGGAGGCAGAAAGCGCCGGACGGAGCGAGCTCTCGGGCATGGCGGGCCGGAGTTTCTATCAGCTCCTCAAGCAGCCCGAGCTCAACGTGGAGCACCTGCGACCAGTGGACGAGACGATTTTCGACCGGATGCCGGTGGACTGGATACGGCATCTCGAGCTCGACGTCAAATACGAAGGGTACGTGGCGCGACAGGAGCGGACCATCGGCCGGTTTCAGAAGATGGAGCACCTCAAGATCCCCGGTGACTTCGACTACGATCAGGTTCCGGGCCTATCAAACGAGTCCAGGGAGAAGCTGAAAGAAATCCGCCCCCTCTCGGTGGGTCAAGCCTCCCGCATATCCGGGGTGCGCAACTCCGACGTTTCGGTCCTGCTCGTTACCCTCGGTCGGGTCAAAAGGGCTTCCTGAGCGTGGCCGTTTCGGCGTCGGAGCTCGACTCCCTCCGGCCGGCGCTCTTGGCGGGGCTGCGCCATATCCCCGGCCCCTGGAACCAGGACCCCGAATCCGGGAAAACTCCGCCCGAGACGCCACCCTCTCCAGCCCTGGAGAAGCTCGCCGACGGGCTACTTGCGTACACTGCCGAGCTCTACCGCTTTAACGAGAAGCTCGGACTGGTGGAGGCGGAGCCGGCGGAGTTTGTTCACGCTCATCTCCTCGACTCTCTGGCGCCGATCGCAGCGCTGCCCCAGGCGATCGGGGAGCGCTTCAAGGGGGGACACTCACTTATCGATGTGGGCAGCGGGGCGGGGCTTCCCGGTATTCCCCTCGCCCTGGCGTTCCCCGAGCTCTCGGTTACCCTGCTCGACCGCGCCGGTCGGCGATGCGGCTTCTTGCGGAACGTCCTGGCGATTCTCGGTCGTCGAGAGGTCTCGATCTATCAGGGGGAACTCACCGAAGGGAGACGCCGGTTGGGAGGGAGCTTCGACCTTCTTACCGCCCGAGCTTTTCGTCCGCTTAATAGGAAGCTCTACGGCGAGCTAACGGCGCTCCTCAGTGAAGGGGGGGAGATGGTGCTCTACAAGGGGAGGCGCGGGCAGACCGAGGCGGAGCTATCGAGCCTCCTCGAGGGGTTAGAGCTCCGGGGAGAGCCGTCACCGAAGAGCGAGATACGGGATGTGCAGGTACCGGGCCTGGGACGGGAGCGAACGGTGCTGCTCCTCAGCCGGTCCGCTTGAGAATCTTCGTTAGCTCTTCCTTATCCAAGAGATCGATAAGCCTCGCCTCCACGAAGGCTGCGGCGCTTTCGGTGAACGTGCCCGCGGCTAGGCAGTAGCCCCGACCCGCGTGGAGCTCCTTAATCCGGCCGTGCATGTCCCGGAGCATGAGCTCTCCCACCTGCCCGGTGGTGCGAATAAAGCGAAAGAGCATCGTATCCTGCCACCTCACGGTCTCAATGTCAGCGAGAATGTCAGCGTACTCATTCTTGTTTACGTTTATGTCGATGATCTTCACCTTGGAGTTCTTGTGAAACTCCGTGACGATCCGTCGACAGAGGGCTGCGAACTCCGAGGTCGGAGCCATAAGGTAGATTTGCAGATTCCTATTGGAGTTCAGCTCCCGATGCTTCGCGATCTGCGCCTGAACGTCCTTGTACTTCGGGTTTGTTTCGGCGATCTGCTGGAGCTGATCAAGGGCCTTACCGATCTGTTGCTCCTTTATGTAGGCTTCCGCCAGACGGTACTTGAGCTCGAGCTTTACCTCATCCCGGATCTGCTGGTGCCGGAGGCCGAGCTCTAAATCGAGTTGCGCCTTGGCAAAGTCCCGTTGCTTCATGTGGATTGTGCCGGCGTAGAGGGCCGCGGTGGGCCCGAGTTTCGGATCCGGTCGCAGGTGGGTGAAAATCATAATCGCCTGGTCGTTCTGACCGAGCTCGTAGTAGGACTTCGCGGTGACGAAAAGGGAGTCTTTGTCCTCGGGCTCCTGATCCACCACGGCTCGCAGCAGCCTGATCGCATCGTTGTACTTGTGAATGCGGTAGAGGGCGTGACCGAGATAGCGGAGCGTCGCGGTGTGCTCCGGTTGCTGATCCCGGGCGCGATTGAGTAGCTGGATCGCCCGCTCGTAATTCTTCCGTCGGTACTCGAGATAGCCGAGGTTGTGGTTGATCTCGAAGGGCTCCTCGTTCATGGAGCGAGCGATCTGCAGTGACTTGTACGCCTCCTCATGCTGTTTCAGCTTCAGCGCGCAGAGGCCGTGGCGCATGGTGACTTCCCACTCGGTGATATCCGGGTTGGTGGCGCAGAGATTCATCAGGATCCCGTAGGTCTTCATCGCCTTCTCCCACTCCTGCTCGTCGTAGTAGAGGTCGGCGAGAGTTCTCAGGGCGCGATGGTCCTTCGGGTTCTGGGCAAGCAACCGGTTCGCCTCCTTTACGATCTCGTTCCTGTCCCGCTTGGATCGTTGGGAGCCCCGTTTCCTTCTCGATCGTACGACATGGATAAGGTAAATGCCGACGATCGCAACAATCCCTATTAGAAGAAGGGCGATCAGAACCGGGAGGGAGGCAGACATGAAGCTATTATTCAGGAGCTCCAAAACGATGTCAACTTCGTTGACAAAGTGCCGATAAAGAAATAGCCTCGAATCTGGAGCGGAAACAGGTGGCGGAAGAGAAGATCGGCATTAAGCTTGCGGACGGCCGCTTTTATCCAATTGTAGACACCAAGCAGCCCAAGAAGCGACGGGTGATCCTCACTACCGCCTCCAACGATCAGGAGCGCGCCCAAATCGACCTCTACCGGGGATATGACGACACCATGGAAGGGGCGACCTACGTTGGTAGCGTTATCCTGGAGGAGCTCGCTCCGGCGGGGCAAGAGCGGGAGATCGAGCTGATTGTCGGCCTCGACCGAGAGGGAACGGTGAGCGCCAGAGCTACCGAGAGTGCAAGTGGCAATTACCAGAGTCTCTCAGTCAGTCTCGAAGCGATGCCCGAGGAAGACCGCCTGGAGCTGCCGGACTTCGACGAGGAGTTAGACGAGGATCTGGACTTCGATACGGAGCTCATGGACAAAGAGCTCGATGAGGAGTTCGGTGGTGAGCTCGACCTCGAACGGGAGGAGCTAAGCCTCGAGGAGCCCGCCGCACCCGAGGAGAGTACCGCTGAGGAGGATCTCTTCGGGGAAGAAGCCGAAGAGGATGAGCGCCCCGCCCGACGCTTTTCGCCGGTTCTCCTTCTGGTCTTTCTGATTCTCTCCCTCGCCGCCCTCGCGGCGCTCACCTACGGTGTGTTCAAGCTTTTGCAGTCCGAACCGATACCGGAGCTTCGAGCGCTGCTGCCCTTGATGGTAATTTTCCATAAACGAAGGAGCTCTGCCGACTGAGTGGGCGCCGATCACTTTCGATTCTCCTGCTGCTACTCGTACTGGGGAGTGTAAGCTGTGCGGAAGCTCCCCGAACGGTATGGGATCGCCCGGTAGGGGAGTTTACGGAGCGTCTCGCCCGTGAGGAGACGGAGTTTCTCCTGCGCATTTCCGAGGGGGAGTACTCGGAAACGGAACTCGCCCGCCTCGGCCCCGGGGGATACTTCGCCGTGGCCACCCATCTAGAGCGGCGGGACGCGGAGGATCGGGCTCTAACGCTCTACCGGATAGCCGCTCGAGAGGAGCCCGCTCCTTGGCGAGAGTGGGCGCTCTTGCGAGCGGCAACGCTGCTCTCGGAGGAAGAGGCTCATAGAGAGATCGTTGAGCTTCTCCGAGGGGAGGACGCAGCCCGCCGATATCCGGCCCTCGCCTACCGCTACGGGAGCGCCCTCTACGAGCTCAACCGGTATGAGGAGCTTCTCGTTTTTGTAGCCGAATACGAGGAAAAGCGCCTCCGCATCGATGTAATGGAACCCTTCGGCTCCCCGGAACTCGAGGAGGAAATGCTTCTCTGGGAGAGCGTTGCCTACCATCAGCGGGGGGATCTGGAAAACGCGGTCTCCCGGGCGCGAGAGCTCTTTGTCCACGGCTCCCTCTCTTCGAGAGTAAACCGCCTCTTTCTCTACTTTAACTACTACGACCTCCTCGACCGTCTGGAGGAGGGACTCGTCGAGCTGCTGCAGGCGCGGCTCACCCTAGAGGAGCGACGGTGGCGGGAGGCGGCGAATCGGTTTATCGACGTCCATCCCCGTCACTACTCGGAGGAGAGCCTCTACGACGCCTACCGCGCCTTTTTGAACGCCCGGTACTTTGCAGCGGGTTCACGCTTCTTTCAACATGAGGATATACCCCGGGAGCTCGCCGACCGAGCGGACTACTACGCCGGGGCGCTGCTTCTCTCCGGGCGTTCCTACCGGGATGCGCTGGAATCCTTCGAACGGGGCCTCCAGGGTGAGGGGAGCTTCCCCAAGGATCTCCTCCGAAGGCAGCTGTTGCGAGCCGCGGCGAGTCTCGGGAGGGATGAGCTCGCGGCGGTGGTGCCGGGAATGCTCCGGGAGGCGAGGCCGGAGGAGCTGCGGCCGACCCTCGAGGAGGGAGTGCACTTCCTCTCCCGGGGGGAGAACGGGGCGGCTGAAGCGGTACGGCTGTTTCTAGAGGTGGGAGAGCCGGGGACGGCGGCGCATGTGGCTGTCGCGGCGAGCCAGGGACTCTGGCCGGAGGTTTCGGTGGGACTCTCCGAGCTCCTGCACGCCCGGGATCAAAGCGAGGAGCTCTTCTACCGTTTCATGGCGCAGGCGATTCTGCCGGAGGAGCACCGCCTCTCCCCGGAAGAACTGCTGCTGCTCGAGCGGAGGCAGGGGCCCGACGGCTCCGACGAGGAAGCTCCCTCCCCCGAGGGTACCCGGGAGGAGAACCGGTTGCCACTCCGGGAAGAGGAGTATCGGCGTCTCCTTGCCTTCGGCCTGCAGCAGGAGGCGTACGAGCTCGGGCTGATCTACGCTAACCATCTGAGCCGAGAGACCGTCGACAAAGCGGCAGCGGAGTTGCAGGAGTCGGGACGGTACTACGAAGCGCTGCGGCTTATGCATCGACGGGGGTACCAGACGAGCGTAGGCACCAGAGAGCGAGCGGAACTCCTCTATCCCCAGGCGCACGACGATCTCATGCGCACCGCCGCGGAGAAGGAGGGTATCGATATCGCCTTCTGGTACGCCGTCGTTCGGGAGGAAAGCTTCTTCTCGAGCTCCGTGGCGAGCCACGCCGGGGCGGTGGGGCTCTCGCAGCTTATGCCTACAACAGCCGCTGATGTGGCTGGGAGGATGGGGCTACTCGAGCCGGTCCTCACCGATCCGGAAACCAATCTCTCCATCGGGGCGAGGTACCTTCGGATGCTCCTGGACCGATTCGTGCGCTCCGTGCCTGCCTTGGCGGCGTACAACGCGGGGCAGGGCAGGGTCCGGCGCTGGCTCGCGGAATCCCCGGCGAGCATGGTCGCCTTTCACGAGCGTATTCCCTTTTGGGAGACTCGCCACCATGTGAGAAAGGTGGTAGTTTCGGCGGTCTACTACAACTATCTCTATCAGAACGTGAGGCCGGAGGAAACGGTACGGTTCTTCTTCCCGGAACTCCAGGAGTTGGACGGATGAGCATCCTGGAGGCGATTCTCTTTGGGGTGGTGCAGGGAGTGGCGGAGTTTCTACCCATTTCGAGCAGCGGCCATCTCACCCTCTTGAAGGGGCTCTTCGATCTGCAGGATGTGCCGCTCCTTTTCGACGTACTCCTCCACGTCGCCACCTTGCTCGTGGTAGTCGTGGTCTTCCGTCACCGTCTCGCCGCCCTTGTTCGCTCCTTCGCTCGACGGATCTCCGGACGATCAGACGAAACCGACCGAAACAATCTGCGTCTCATACTACTGCTCGTTGGCGCTACGGCGGTTACCGGGGTCCTCGGGATTCTCCTGGAGTCTCTCCTCGACTTCGGGGCGCCACGGTCCGCCTCGTTACTCTTTCTGGTTACCGCGGTCATCCTTATCGCATCCCGAAATCGCGGAGGAGAGCGTACGATTCTGACTATTACTTGGAAGGACGCCCTTATAGTCGGGTTCGCCCAGGGCTTTGGGGTGCTCCCCGGAATATCTCGGGCGGGTATAACCATCGCCGCGGGACTCTTCTCGGGGCTTGACCGCCCTCACGCCGGGGAGTTCTCCTTTCTTCTCTCGATTCCGGCAATCCTGGGCGCCCTGGTTCTCACACTCCGGGATGCCGAAGCCCTCGGTGCCGGGGTGGGTACGGTGCCGGTGGTCGTGGGGTTTCTATCGTCGGCAGTGGTTGGCCTCTTCTCCCTTCTTCTGCTGCTCACGCTTGTCCGGAGTGGGAAGCTTCATTACTTTGCGGCATATTTGATACCCCTCGCCGTTTTCGGTCTCATTTACTTCATATAGCTCAGCTCGGGGATTCTCTCTGCCGATAGAGAGGGGAGGGAGGGTTCCCGTAGTGGAAGACAGATCCTACGCATATATTCTCGGCGGCACCCTTATCGTCGTCGCCTTCATTCTCTTTGTCTCGATACTGATTCATCTCTTCGGAACGGGATCTATTCCCTTCTATTTGATGGTACTGGAGATACCGGGAAGCTTCCTCTACCGGAGCTTCAGCGGGGCGTCCTTCTTCGTCCCTCTTTACCTGGCCGGCGCGGCGGGTCTGCTGGTAATTCCCGGTGCTCCGGCACCGCTCTATCGGTTGCTCAACCTCCTTATTCCGCCCTTCTTTACCCTGGCCCTTCTACTGCGGCTATTCAGCCACACCCCCGCGGAGAGTGCTCCCATTCTGCGCGCCCTCACCGGGACACTCTCGGTTCGAGGAGCCCTCGGCCTTACCGCTCTCTTGTTGGCCGTGGAAGGGGTGCTTCTGATCCGATTCCATCGGCGACTACTTTTTGGCGAGAAGGGTAATTCTCCGACGGACTCGGCAGCTGCGGAGCCCACCGTGGAGCAGGCAGAAGAACCGGTAGTTGGTGGCCTCCTCGAGGATATGCGCGGGGAGCGCTTCCGGGAGGGGTCCTCGGAAGCGGCGGAGCCCTTCGAGGACCCGGCCTTTGAGGAGGAGGGAGCTCTTTCGGTGGAGGAGCTTCGGGAACGGCTCGATCGCTACGACGAGGAAGAGGGCGAGGAGTTGACCGATGAGTCCCTGGAGGAAGAGGGGTATGAGGAGTCTCCGGAGTTCGAGATCGAGGAAGTGGAGATCGATGAGCTCGCGGCGAATATCGAAGGCACCACCTTCGTCTTTTCCGGAGGGCGAATACGGGAGGCGGAGCTCCCTGAGGAGGGTCGCCTGGGGGAAACGGAACGCCCCGGGGGCGAGTCCGGGGAGGAGCGTGACGAGCCGGTAAAGGCGACTCCTCCGCGCCGCCCGGGCCCCTACGAGGTTCCCATCGACGGGCTGCTCAACAACTACGATGAGACCCCGTACTGGGAGCTCGATGACGAGACTCGCCGAGCCGCCGATGTGCTCCGTGTGACCCTCGAAGAGTTCAACATACAGGCGGAGGTGACGGGGATTCGCAAGGGACCGGTGATCACGATGTTTGAGATCCTTCCCGCACCGGGGGTAAAACTCGCGAAGATCACGAACCTCTCGGACAACATCGCTCTCAGGCTCGCCGCCTCCAGCGTCCGAATTGTGGCTCCGATTCCCGGAAAGCACGCGGTTGGTATCGAAATCCCGAATCGGCGCCGAAATATCGTCTCCTTTGCGGAGCTCATCATGGAGCCGGAGTTCAGCGCTCCACATCACCAGATTCCCGTGGCCCTCGGCAAGGACATACCGGGGGACGCGCAGATCGTCGACCTTACCAAGACCCCGCATCTGCTAATCGCCGGGGCGACCGGTTCGGGGAAGAGTGTCTGCGTCAATTCGATCATTTGCTCGATTCTCTACCGGCGCCGCCCGGATGAGGTAAAGATGATCCTCATCGATCCGAAGATCGTGGAGCTCAAGTTCTACAACGATATCCCTCACCTCCTGACGCCGGTCATTACCGACCCGAAACGGGCGTTCCAGGCGTTGCAGTACTGTCTCTATGAGATGGAGCGGCGCTACTCTCTCTTAGACTCCCTACAGGTTAGGGACGTGAGCAGCTACAACGAGAAGATCAGGAAACGGAATCTCGCTGCGGAGAAGCTGCCCTACATCGTGGTCCTTATCGACGAGTTCGCTGATCTCATGCAGACCAGCGGCAAGGAGCTCGAGTCTACGGTGGCTCGGCTGGCGGCGATGTCGAGGGCGGTGGGTATTCACATCGTACTCGCTACGCAGCGTCCCTCTACGGACGTGATTACCGGCCTGATTAAGGCGAACATTCCCTCGAGGATCGCCTTTATGGTGGCGAGTAAGGTGGACTCCCGTATCATTATCGACTCCATCGGAGCGGAAAAGCTTCTCGGCCGGGGGGATATGCTTTTCACCTCAGCCTGGGATCCCTTTCCATTTCGGATGCAGGGCGCCTATCTCTCGGAGGATGAGGTAGAGCGGGTCGTGGAGTACGTAAAGACTCTCGGTGAGCCGGAGTATATCGACGATGAGATCTTTATCGACGAGGATGACGACACCTACGGGCAGGAAGACCTCGAAGACCCCCTCATGGAGCAGGCGATCGAGGTCGTGGTCTCAGCGAACAAAGCTTCGGCCTCCTACCTGCAGCGGCGGCTAAAGATCGGCTATAACCGCGCCGCCCGGCTCGTGGAGGAGATGGAACGAATCGGAATCGTCGGACCCCAGAATGGTAGCAAGCCCCGGGATATTATCTCCCACTAGGCTGCCGTGCCCGCTAACTCGGGTAATCACCCGGAGCTACCCGTTGATACGAGCGGCGAGCTCTGAGAGCTGAGGACTTCTCGGAAAGATCTCTCGCGCCTCCTCCAAATACTCCCGAGCCTCGCCGCCCTCGCCGAGTTCGTGATGAGCTTCCGCTAACCAGAGGTACATGAGAAAACGCTCGCTCTCGGACGCGTTCGCGAGCGAGACTCCCCGCCGCAGGATCTCTACTCCCTTGCTCGGATCACCGCCTGCTATGGAGGGGGCGTTTAGGTAGTACCCGGCTACGCTGATATGAGCCCGCGGATTCTCCGGGTCGAGCTCCAGGGACTTGAAGGCGGCGGAGCGGGCGGTGTCGCCGTGGCGGGCCATGTAGAGAATGCCCCGGGCCATCATCATTTGCGAGTGGGCGTCGGCGAGGAGACGGTATCCTTCGGAAAACTCCTCCCGTTCCACCGCCTCTTCGGCCCTGGCGATCGCTTCCCTGAGGGCGCTCGCCGCTCTTCGACTCTTCTCTCGAGCGTTGAGGAAGGTGCCCCGGAGTAGATAGACTCGCCCGATGCCGCAGGCTCGGTGAGCGCTGTTTTCGACCTTCTCAAAGGCCGACTCCGCCGATTTCAGGAGCTGTTCGATCTCTTCCTCACTCCCGGTTTCGCTGTAGATGAGCTCTTGCGCCCGATCCAGGGCGGCCTCCCCCGTCTCGGGGTCTCCCGCTTTCAGGGGTGCGACCACGAACGCAACCGCCAAGAGGGTGAGGAGAGCGAAGAAGCGGAGCCCGCTGCCCGAGATCCGGGAGGGCGGGAAGGGTGAATCGTCTTCCGTCGGTAGATTCGGTTTCACGGGTATACTCTGTGCGCATCATAGCCCTGAGGCGCTTTCCAATTGCAAGCCCCGCACCGGATTTTCTATTCGATACTGAGTCGCGTAGCGCCGGTTCGAAGCGCCTCGAGCAATCCGCGGAAGGAGGGATCGGCTGCCTCAAAGGTGAAGGTGCGCTTTCCGATATCCTCGAGGTAGTGCGCGTCGGAGTCACAGATAAGGGAGTAGCGCTCGGCCCCCGTCAGGGGAGGCCATCTGGTAATCTCCACTGCGTCGTAGTTGCCCTCCGGTATAAAACCGAGCTGGCTCACCATGGAGTAGGCGCTTCGGTCGACGTGGGCGGGTATGAAAAGCCCCCCGCGACGGTGTACCTCGGCCTCGATCTCTTCGATACTCGCCTCTATACCGGGGAGAAGAAACGTTTGGACCTCTCGGAGGATCTCCTCGTCCACGTTGACCACCACCTGATCGCCGAAGCGTTCGGGATCGTTTGGTATCTCCGGAAGGAGATCGTAGACCCAGCGGTCGAACTCGAGAGCGTCTCCGAGCTCCTCGAAGAGGGAGAGAAGGTGTACCTCCTCCCGGCTGGTCACCTCCAAGCCGAAGAGCGGAACAATACCGAAGCGCTCGCAGGCGTCCCGAAAGGCGGGGCAGTTCTGGGCGCTGTTGTGATCGGTGAGTGCCATGAGCTGGATGCCTCGACTCGCGGCGGTTTTGGCAACCGCCCGGGGACTCGCGTAGAGATCGCCGCAGGGACTGAGACAGGAGTGGTTGTGCAGGTCCGCCCGAATGGTCATCGGCGAGGTATCAGCCGAGAAGGGCGTAGAGCTCTCCGGAGACCATGTACTGGTTTTTGCCGGTGGAAAAGAGCGCAATCTCCTCCTGCTCCGCCGCCTGGATCATCTCTTCCGGTATCGGACGGTCGTTGCAGATGACGATGGCGGGGCATCCCGATAGAGAGGCTACGGCGATAGTGTTCTTGTGTCCCTGAATGGTGATCAGGAGCGAGCCTTCATCGGCGTTTGCCATGACGTCACTGAGGAGGTCCGATGTATACCCGGTGAGAATCTCTTGTTCCGTTCCGGCGGACTGAACCACCGTAAACCCGAGCCGTTCTGCTATCTCTTTGGCTTTCATTAGGAACAGCTGTTCTCCTCTGTTTTGTATATGATCGAGGTCGCCCTAGTCCCCTCTTTGTTGGACTGGAGATCGAACTCGTCGGAGACTCTCTTAACGTTTGGAAGCCCCATCCCGGCACCGAAACCGAGGGAGCGTACCCAGTCGGTAGCGGTCGAAAACCCTTCGGTCAGGGCATCTTCCACATTTTCTATTCCCGGACCCGCATCCTCGGCGGTGATCACGATTTTCTCCCTATCGCAGTAGAAGGTGATGGTGCCGCCGAAGGAGTGGACCACCTGGTTCATCTCGAGCTCATACATCGCCACGGCGACCCGTCGCATAAGCTTTGGGGGAAACCCGCGCTCCTTCATGTGTCGCTTTATCGCCGTCGAGGGTTTGCCGGCGTGCTCGAAGTCAAAGGGGCGCGTGGTGAAGGTCTGACGGGACACTCCACCCTCCTCTTCTCCACCCCTTTGTCGCCGCTGTTCCGCCTCGAATTTTTCCACCTCCCGGTTTACTTCCAGAAGCAGAGCGACTATGACGTCACGGCTGGTAATAATGCCGACGAGGCTCTTGTCCTTGTTAAGCACCGGGAAGCGACCGTAGGTATACTTGTCGAGATAGGAAATCGCGAAGGAGAGGGGCATGTCGTCTTCGAGAACGATGACGCTTCTGGTCATGTGCGCCTCGGCGGTCGCATTGATGTACCCTTCGTCCAGGGCTTGGATAATGTCATCCACGCTGACGATGCCGACAAGGCGGTGGCCGTTTACGATAGGAATACCCGTGATGCCCTGCTCTTTCATAATTCTCTGCGCCGAGCTGAGGGTTTCGTTCGGCGCAAGAGTTGTAACCTCCCGGGTCATTACGTCCCGAACCTTGAGCCGATATATGAGCTCGAAAACAAAGGAGGGGGAGTTATCCGTATCGATCGGGATCTGGTTCAATGAGGGGAGACCCTCCCGAGAAGCTCCGCAAGGGCGATCGCCGCCTCGAAGGAGCTCAGCGTTGTGGCGAGAAGGGTAACTCCCTGCTCCTTCGCGAGCGCGACCATAGTCGTCTGCGGCTGCTTCCCGTTGGTTAGGACCACCGCCGCGGCGCCGACGATGTCCGCGGTTCGAATTACCTGGTCCGAGGCGAGTGAGGTGATCAGGATAAACTCTTCCTGGTCGACAAGAAGCACGTCGCTCATCAGGTCCGAGACGACCACATCTTTAACCTCTCTCGTGGGGTATCCTTCGCCGGTCACCACGAGTTGCGCGGCGAGCGCTTGAGCGCAGGATTCTACCGTTGCCACCTCGGTTACTCCGCTTCGCCGGCCGGCTCGGAAGAGGCTGGAACCTCCGTCTCCGCCTGACGCATGTTGACCAGATAAAAGAGATTCTCGATCTCCAAGCCGATGTTAACGTTCTGAATAACGCACTTGATCGGGCAGTTGTGCATATCGCACTTGCCGGCGCATTTGAGCTCCACGGTGGTGAAGTTGAGGACGCCGCGAATGCCCGCCTCGATCAACGTGTCGAAGACCTCCGTCGCCGCGGAGTCCGGTACCGCGAGAGCCGCAACTTGGATGCCTCGCTCCCGCACGAACTCGTCCAACCGCTCCATCGGGAGAATCGGCGGCTCCGCCTCGGGATCGAGCAGCTCCCGCCTAATGTCGAAGATGCCCACTACGTTGATGCCTTCGTTAGGAAAATCCCGGTAGTTCAGCAGGGCGTGGCCGATGTTTCCATAGCCCACGATTATGACGTCCTGCCGCTCCTCCTTTCCGAGGACCTCGATAATGTGATCTATGAGGGTGTCCACGTTATACCCACCCCGTTTGTTACCGGGAATGTTGATCTGGGAGAAGTCCTTACGCACTACCGCCGGGGTGACGCCCACGGCATCTCCCAGGTTGTTTGAGAAGACCTTAACGAACCCGAGGGACTTCAGCTTCTGCAAGACCCGCAAATACTTCGCTAGGCGGAGAACGATTCCTCTGTTGATCTTTACGTCGGTTCTCATCTATTTGTACCAGCTTTCACAATAACGGATTTGAGTCTATAATAATAAGCTATAGGTTGCAACACAGAGTGCGTACTAGTCACTAAACAAACACGTATCGATAATTATATCCTAAGTGTTGCAAAAATACGAGTGGCGGAATACAATGACCGCACCAATCCGGACATATCCATTAGTGTAAGGAGATCGCGATGGCAACCAGCGCCCCGGAACGCGTACAACTACCCCAGGAGCTTCTCGATTTCGTGGAGGAGTGGAAGGATAAGCCGGGGAATCTCATAATGATTCTTCACCGGATGCAGCAGATTTACGGGTATATTCCCCGGGCGGAGGCTCTCGAGCTCGCTCATGTTCTTGATATTCCCCTCGCTAAGATCTACGGCGTCATAACCTTCTACCACTTCTTTAAGCTCAATAAGCCCGGAAAGAACAAGGTTCAGGTCTGCATGGGCACCGCCTGTTACCTCAAGGGCGGACAGGACCTCATTCAGGAGCTCGAGAACCTTCTCGGTATCGGGGTCAACCAGACTACTGCGGATCAGGAGTTTTCCATGGAGGCTGTTCGCTGCGTCGGCTGTTGCGGTTTAGCGCCGGTGGTGGTTGTCAACGAAGAGGTCTACGGAAAGGTGAACAAGGAACGGTTGCCTGAAATCCTCGCGGAGCACCGAGGAAAGAAGTAGTGCATTACACGGTGTGTGACCTGCTCCTCGATGTAGTTCAGAACTCCATCGAGGCAGAGGCGCGCAACGTTAGGGTCTCTCTAGAAGAGAAGGACAATCGACTTCTTGTGGAAGTGGAGGATGACGGTCGAGGGATGGACGAAGAGACCCTTCGTCGCGCCCGCGATCCCTTTTACACCGAGCCGGGCAAACACCCGGAGCGGCGAGTGGGGCTCGGGATTCCGTTTCTTATTCAGACCGTCGAGGCCTCCGGAGGGAACTATGAGATCAGCTCCGAGCCGAGTCGGGGTACGAGGCTCCGCTTCGACCTGGACCTCGGTAATGTCGATACCCCTCCCATGGGAGACCTTCCCGGGACTCTACGGCAGATGCTCTGCTATGACGGGTCCTATGAGATGGAAATTGTCCGACGGCGGGGTGAGCGCGGCTACGAGATAAAACGATCGGAGCTGATCGAAACCCTCGGAGAGTTGGAGCGTGTTGGAGTCCTCGGGCTCCTACAGGAGTTCCTGGAGTCTCAGGAAGCATGGATAAATGAGGAGGCTGAGCATGGCACGAATGACCCTCGCTGAGCTGCGCAAGCTGCGAGACCAGAAGCGCGGCGAGATGGATATGCGGGATAGCTCGAACAAGAACATTCAGATCATCGTTGGCATGGGCACGAGCGGTATCGCCAACGGCGCAAAGGATACCCTCAACGCATTCGTGGAGATCCTTCGGAGAGAAGGGCTCACAAACGTGGCGGTTAAGCAGACCGGAGGTCTCGGCCTCGATCACGCCGAGCCCACGGTGGAAGTCCGGATGCCGGAAATGCCCACCGTCATTTACGGCCGGGTTGACCGCAAAGTGGCGGAGCGTATCGTCAATGAGCACATCCAGGAGAAGAGGCTCGTGGATGAGCACGTCTATGATCGTCCGGCCCCGGATATTGTTGAAGAGCAGGAGTAAGGGATGGCATTTAATCATTATTGCCTGGTCTGCGGTGGTACCGCATGTGAGTCGAGCAAATCGGATGAGATCTTTCAGAGTATTCGGCACGAGGTCCACGCCAAAGGCTTGAGCGAAGAGGTGCAGGTCGTAAAGACCGGCTGTTTCGGTTTCTGCGAGCAGGGTCCGATCGTCAAGATTCTCCCGGAGGACGCCTTCTACGTAGGGGTAAAGCCCGAGGACGCCGAGGAGCTTGTGGAAGAGCACCTGGTGAAGGGGCGACCGGTGGATCGGTTGCTCTATTCAGAGAGCAAAGAGCTCGCCCGGGTCGATGAGATCAGTTTCTACCAGAAGCAGTTCCGAATTGTCTTGCGGAACTGCGGCTTTATCAATCCTGAGAGTATCGACGAATATATCGCCCGGGACGGCTACGCCGCCCTGGAGAAGGCGCTCTTCGAGATGACCCCCGACGATATCCTCGCAGAGCTCGAGAAATCGGGCCTCCGAGGACGCGGGGGCGCGGGATTTCCTACCTGGAAGAAGTGGAAGTTTACGAAGGACGTAGAGGCGGACATAAAGTACGTTGTCTGTAACGCCGACGAGGGCGACCCCGGTGCGTATATGGACCGAAGCGTTCTCGAAGGCGACCCTCACTCGGTCCTCGAAGCGATGACGATTGCCGGCATTACCTGCGGTGCGAGCATGGGTTACATCTACATCCGCGCGGAGTATCCCTTGGCGATTCGACGACTGAACAAGGCGATAGACCAGGCGAAGGAGATGGGCCTTCTAGGAGAGAAGATTCTCGGTTCCGATTTCTCCTTTGACATCGAGGTACGCCTCGGCGCGGGCGCCTTCGTCTGCGGTGAGGAGACCGCGCTGCTCGCCTCCATCGAGGGCGAGCGCGGTATGCCGCGACCTCGACCCCCCTTTCCAGCGGTCAAGGGGCTCTGGGATAAGCCGACAGTCATTAACAACGTGGAGACCTGGGCAAATATCCCGGTAATTATCACCCGTGGGGGTGACTGGTTCGCCAAGATCGGAACGGAGAAATCCAAGGGAACCAAGGTTTTCGCCCTCACCGGCAAAATCCGAAACAGCGGCCTCGTCGAGGTTCCCATGGGGACCCCGCTGCGGGACATCGTCTACTCCATCGGCGGCGGTATCCCGAACGAGAAGAAGTTCAAAGCGGTGCAGACCGGTGGCCCTTCCGGGGGTACTATCACCCACGAGTACCTCGACACCCCGATTGACTACGAGCACCTGCAGGAGCTCGGCTCGATTATGGGGTCCGGCGGAATGATCGTTATGGATGAGGACGACTGTATGGTGGACGTCGCCAAGTTCTACCTGGAGTTTACCGTCGAGGAGTCCTGCGGCAAGTGCGCCCCCTGCAGAGTCGGTGGTCGGAAGCTGCACTCCATTCTCGATCGAATCACCAAGGGGAAGGGAGCGATGGAGGACTTGGAGAAGATCGAGGAGATCAGCCTGGCGATGCAGAAGGCGTCCCTCTGTGGTCTCGGGCAAACGGCGCCCAACCCGGTCATCTCCTCGATGCACTACTTTCGCGACGAGTATGAGGCGCACATCACCGACCATAGTTGTCCAGCGGGAGTGTGTAAGGATCTGGTCCGGTACTTCATCCTTCCGGACAAGTGTATCGGCTGTACCCTCTGCGCTCGGCGCTGCCCGGTAAACTGCATTTCCGGCGAACGTAAACAGGTGCACGAAATAGATCAGTCCCGCTGTATCAAGTGCGGCGAGTGCTACAACGCCTGTAAATTCGGCGCCGTTGAACGGAAGTAGGACAGGAGTTAAACGATGAGCATGGTAACGCTGAAAATAAACGGAGAAGAGGTCAACGTTCCCGAGGGAACATCGATCTACAAAGCTGCGCTGCAGCTCAATACGAAGATCCCGGTGCTCTGTTACCACCCGGACCTGCCGGCCTGGGCGGCCTGCGGAATCTGTGTGGTTAAGATCGAGGGCTCCCCGAAGTTGGTCCGCGCCTGCGCCACCAGCGTGGAAGAAGGAATGAACGTCATTACCCACGATCCGGAGCTCCATCAGATTCGCAAGACCACGATCGAGCTCATTCTCTCGACCCATCCGAACTCCTGCCTCACCTGCCCGCGGAACCAGACCTGCGAGCTCCAGACGCTGGCGGCGGACTTCGGCATTAGGGAGATCCCCTTCGAGATGAACGTGGCGGAGATCGAGCGCGACGCCACGACGCCTTCCATCGTTCTCGATCCGGAAAAGTGCGTTAAGTGCGGCCGCTGCGTCGCCGTCTGCCAGGGGATGCAGGACGTCTACGCTCTGGAGTTCATCGGCCGGGGTGACGATGTGCGGATGGCTCCCGCCGGTGACATCGCGCTCAATGAGAGCCCCTGCATTAAGTGCGGTCAGTGCTCGGCGCACTGCCCGGTGGGTGCCATTTACGAGAAGGACGACACGCGGGCGGTATTCCACGGACTGCGAGACAAGAGCAAGCACTCGGTAGTGCAGGTCGCCCCGGCTGTTCGCGTGGCGATCGGCGAGGCGTTCGACTATGATCCCGGAGAAATCACCACCGGCAAGCTCTATGCGGCGCTTCGGAAGCTCGGATTCGACACCATCTTTGATACCAACTTTGCCGCGGACCTCACCATTATGGAGGAGGCTACGGAGTTCGTTGAGCGCTTTGCCAAGGGTAAAGGGCCGATTCCGATGGTCACCACCTGCTGTCCCTCTTGGGTAGACTACATGGAGAAGTACTACCCGGAGATGATCCCCCACTTCTCCACGGCCAAGTCCCCTCAAATGATGCTTGCGGCGATGACCAAGAGCTACTACGCCGAGAAGATCGGCAAGAAGGCGGAGGAAATCTTTCACGTTTCCGTCATGCCCTGCACCTCAAAGAAGTACGAGATCTCCCGGGGTACGGACATGTATACCTCCGGGACCCAGGATATCGACGTTTCCATTACCACCCGGGAGCTCGCCAGAATGATTAAGTCCGCGGGCATCGACTTCCGGACCCTTCGCGAGGAAGAGGCGGATACCGCTCTCGGCATCTACTCCGGGGCAGGTACCATCTTCGGTGCCACCGGTGGCGTGATGGAGGCGGCCATTCGTTCCGCCCACTACTTTGTCACCGGTCGAAACATGGAAAAGGTCGAATTCGAGCCGGTCCGAGGTCTCGAAGGGGTCAAAAAGGGCGTGGTCGATCTCGACGGTACTGAGGTGCGCGTAGCGGTGGCTCACTCTATTAGCAACGTCCGCACCGTTATCGAGGAGGTCAAAGCGGCCCTGGAGCAGGGCGAGGAGCCACCCTACCACTTCGTAGAGGTGATGGCGTGCCGGGGTGGTTGTATCGGCGGCGGAGGACAACCCTACGGCGCCACCGATGCGATTCGCCGGAAGCGAATCGCCGGGATTTACAACGACGATACCGCCTCGAAGGTGCGCTGCTCTCACGACAATCCGCAGATCAAGGTGCTCTACGAGGAGTATCTCGGAGAGCCCTTGGGTGAAAAGAGTCACAAGTATCTGCACACCCATTACACGGCGCGAAAACTCTACCAACGGTAGATTCGCATAGAGCCTCCTTCTACTATGGTTGGGCCGACTTCCTCCCGGGAGTCGGCCCTTTTTCGCGACCATGGTGCAAACCCTCTTGTCGTCGGCGCGCGGCCATCGTAGCTTTACAGCTACCCATGGGACGTTTGAAGCCGCTCAGTGCCCTATTCCTCCTTCTTCTCGCGTTCTCCGGCTGCTCGAATGGGGGCGACCAGGGGGATGTCGACCCGGTCACCGGGGAGACACCGGCCGCCACCGGTTTCGTGGATAGCGGAGTCCTCCGAATGACCCGCCTCCGGAGCCCGATTGAGACTCCGGAGCTCTCTCTGCTCCTCTTGGGGAGGGCGCCAGAAACTCTCAATCCCTGGCGGGATCCGAGCGACCTCGAGCTCCTGCTCTTTCCTCGCGCTATACGGAGGAACCCGGAAACTCTGGAGTGGGAGCCGTGGATGGCTGAGAGCTGGGAGGTCGGCGAGGAGCGGCGCAGCGTGGTGGTGACGATCCGAGACGGAGCGTTTTGGAGTGACGGGACGCCGGTGACCGCGGCGGATTGGGTTAGCCCGGCGAATCGGTACTTCACCGATAGGGCGCTTCGGACGCCGTACCGTGATCGACCGGAGCTCACCGGGCTCGCTCCGCGGTGGGAGTCCCTCGGAGAGCTGAGATTCCGCATTAGCGTCGGACACCCCGTCGATCGCAATACCCTTCTTTTCCTGCTCTATCTGCCCCCGCTCCCGTCCCGATTCTTGGAGGAGTCGGGGGGTGAACCGAGGGCGAGCCAGGAGCTCAACGAGCTATGGCGGTTGGACGCCGGCGCCGTCACGAGGGAGGAGATTACGCTTCCTCCCGCGGCGGGGCCCTACGAGCCGCGCTCGGTTAACCCCGCGCAGAATGGGGAGCTTGCGGTGAGCCTGGAGCGACGGAGTTCCTATCGCGATCCGCGGTACACCGCCTTCGGGGCGGAGCGTATCGTCTTTCGCTTCCAGTTCGGTCACTCCGGGGGGGAGGCAATCACGGAGAGCGGAGCGGCGAGCGACTTCGAGGAGTCTGGCGCGTTCGGAGAGGCCGATCTGATCTATGTTCCATCCCCTTCCCCTACCCTGAGTCCCGCCGAGGGGTATGAGCGAGTCTCCGTCGGCGCCGACATGACCCCGGCACTTTTGCTCTTTGCTCCCGCTCTGCCGAACGCCAGGGAGATCCGCGGGCTCGCCGCGGAGGCGAAGGAACGGTTCTTTCAGGCTATGGAGCGACCGGGAGTGGTTCGCCGGGACCTTCCTTCCCTGGGGAGTGGGCGCATTCTCTTCTCATCGCCGAGGGAGGGAGTTGAGGGAGAACCGCCCCCCCTCGGGGCGTCGGAGGGCGCCGGGGAGGGGGAGAGCTTGCGCTTGTTCGTGCTCGACCGGCCGCTCCACCGGGAGTATGTCGAGGGATTCCTGGGGCTCGCCGAGAGGGCGGGTATTCGTGTCGATCCGGAGTACCTGGGGGAGGAGGAGATCGCCGGCGCTCTCCTCTCATCCGAGAGCTGGGACCTGCTCCTGCTGGAGTTGCGGGAGCGGTTCGATCCGGTGGTGGGTGATCCGCTTCTCGGCAACGCCCTTCCTCTCACGGGGCAGTGGCGCCTTCTCGCCTCGGAGGCCCCGACCCGGAGCGTACTGAGCGAGCCCCTCTCCCCGACGGAGCTCTCGGAGCTTCGGGTCGGTGGGATCGAGGAGGCGGAGCTTCCCACCCTTCTTCCGCGTCTCTGGGCAAAGGTCGTCACCTCCCCTCGGGAGGCGGAACGGGAGCGGGCCCGGGACCTCCTCCAAACACTCTGGAAGCAGGAGGAGCCGTGGCTCTATCTCTATGACGAGGAGCGGCTGCACTACACCCGGAAGAGTCTCGGCAACCTGTTATTCCGGCATCTCCCGGGGGCCGAGCTCGGGACTCTGCTTCCTCTCATTTATGTCGACGCCGGAGGTGTTCGATGATCTGTCTGACCGCTACCCAGAAGAGCCCCGCCGAGGCGGCGACGGCGATCGAGGCTAACCGTCCCTGGATCGACATGGTGGAGCTACGCCTCGATTTCTGGAATCTCCAGGACCCGAAGCTGTTCGAGGACGAGCTTCCCCGGGATCTTCCCCGGATTGTCACGCTCCGCAGGGTGAGCGATGGCGGGCGCTTCGCCCTGAGCGAGACGAAGCGTGCGGATCTCCTCACGGTAGCTCTGGAGCGTCTCAGGCCGGAATACGTGGATTTGGAGGACGACTTCTGTAATACCCGGGAGGGCTCGGAGCTCCTCGCCTTTGCACGCTCCCTCGGCTGCAGGATCGTTCGGTCGGTTCACGACTTCGAGGGAACCCCGGAAGAGTTGGCGGACCGAATACGCCGTCTCGATGCCGCCGAGGGAGATGTGACGAAGTACGCCGTCACTACCGCCTCTACCGCGGATTTGCTTACCCTCCATAGGGCGGCGGAGGCGGTGTTCAGGGCGGAGCCCGGGCGAGAGCGGGTGCTTCTCGGCATGGGGACCTACGGCGTTCCCTCCCGGCTCCTTCCCAGTCGGTTCCACGCCGCGTGGACCTACTGCTCTGCCCCCGATCCCGGGACGACTCCCGGGGCGCCGGGACATCTCTCCCCCCGGGAGCTGATCGAGCGTTTCGCTCACCGAGAGGCGGAGGCGGGAGAACCGCTCTTCGCGATTTTAGGGGACCCGGTCCTCCACTCCGGATCGCCGAGTTACCACAACCGTCGCTTTCGGGAGAAGGGAGCGCCGGGAGCGTATATCGCCTTTCCAGCTGATCTGCTCGACCCTACGATGGAGCTCCTCGATCGGCTCGGTTTTCGGGGCTTGTCGGTCACCATACCGCACAAGGAGGGGGTGATTCCCTTCCTCGAGAGAGCGGAAGAGTCCGTTCGTGCGATGGGGGCGTGCAACACGCTGCTGAGGAGCTCCGCCGGGGGGTGGCGCGGTCTCAACACCGACGTGCCGGGATTTCTCGGCCCCCTGAAGCGGGAGCTCCCGGAGTTGCGCGCTCTTCGGGCGCTGGTAATCGGCGCCGGCGGTGCGGCGAGGGCGGTGGTCTTCGCCCTTCTCCAGGAAGGGGTTGAGCTGACCGTGGCGAATCGCACGAGAATGAGGGGCGAGGCGCTCATCGAGGAACTGCTGGCCGGAGGCGGTGGCGCCGGGGGCGCCGGGGTTGCCCCCCGGGCGCTGAGTCTGAACGATCCGGTGCTACCGCGTACTCCTTTTGACATTATAGTGCAGACAACCAGCGTCGGCATGGATGGTCTCTCCGAACCGCTTCCGGAGCTTCCGATCGGACCGGGCCAGTTAGTCTACGATATCATCTACACCCCGCCGGAGACGCCGCTCATTCTCCGGGCCCGGGCCGCGGGGGCTCGGACCATCGCCGGCGGCAGGATGTTCGAGGCCCAAGCGGCGGCGCAGTTCGATGAGTTCCTCCGACTCGCTCGGGAGAGCGCATAGCGTGGGGGAGCGCATAGCGTGGGGGAGGGGGCTCAGAGTGTACGAATCAGCGTTCCGGTGAGCTTGCGTAGGAGAGCGATCTTTCGTACCTGTACCTTCACCGGTCTGTTCTCCGGCAGGGAGGTACCGTGCAGAATGACGTCATTACTCCCCTTTTCGAGGGAGCGGGGTCGAAGGAGCATTCGCTCCGGGTCCGCGCCGGGTTTTCGGGTAAGCACTTCCAGAAGATCCCCGGAGGCGGAGAGGGCAGCCTCGATAATTCTGATCTTGCCGAGGTAATCGAGCCCTCGAGCTTCCGCCGCGGCTCGACGGGCGGCCTCGTTTTCGAGCTGCTCCGAGTAGAGGAGTAGCTTCATATCCAATCGCCGGTTTAGCTCCTGCTTCACCTCTTCTCCGGTCCGTAACTCCCCGATCCGCCTGCGCAGGCGCTCGGTGAGCTGTTCAGCCTCTCGGGAGTCGCCGTCAGATGCTGTGCCGGGGCGGGTCAACTCCTCCGAGGTGGAGACGGCGAGGCGGTTTCGTTCCTGTGGGGGAGACTCGAACGGGTAGGACCCTGCGGCGCTCTCTCGCCGCTCCCGCTCCACCGGGGGAACCTGCTCGAATCCGATCTCCGCGAGAGCCCTTCGCCATTCCCGCTCCGGACCGCGCAGCAGGTAGACCCCGTCGGCCAGGCGCCGTCGAAGATAGGGCTGAATGGCCGGCGCGTGATCGAGGAGCGTGGCCTGCCGCCCATCGGCGACAAGGACGACCCCTTCCATGAGGCGAAAGGCTCCATACTCTGAGACCCAGGCGGCGAGGGTGGTGGCGATGTTCTGCGGGAGTTTCCCGGTGAGCCCCCGGAGCTCTTCGATTCGGTTTTCACCCTCCTCGCGACCCTCACACCCTTCGAGAAAGGAGTCCCGGGTAATCTCGTAGCGGCAGAACCGGTCGTACCGGAGAATTCGGGCGAGCTTCGCGGCCCGGAGATGGGTCTCCATCGGCGCTTCCATGGGAAGGGTGATCTCGAAGTTCGGCGATAGGAGGCTACCCCCGACGGAGCGAGCCTCTCCTTCCCGGTTCTCCTCCCTCGGCGAGAGGGCGAGCTGCAGATATCCCTCCTCCCGAGCTTGGAGAAACCCCGCGTCGGTGAGGCTCTCGAGCAGCGCCTCCCCGCTCTCCGTTGCGCCCCCCTGGCCGGTTAAAATTATTCCCAGATATCGGCCGAGGCGCGTCGGCTCATAGGATCGAGCCGGATCGAGGCGGCTGACGAGCTCCCGTATCCCGGCGACGCCGGCGTAGAGCTCTCGGGAGCCTCGGACCCCGGAAGCGGCGCAGATCCCCAGCAGCTCGATCCACTCCTCCGGGAACTCCGCAAGCCGCCGGATCCCTTCCTCCTCCAACTCCAGGGTGCCCGCCCCTTCTCGCAGGAGACCGAGATGGCGAAGGCCTCGGAGGAGGAAGGAGAGGCGAGGCGGCAGCCGCTCGCCTGCCGGGGCGAGTCCGGTCTCCTGCTCTTCTTCTGAGAGCAGAAGAGGAAAGCGCTGCGACAGCGCCTCCTCCGACTTCTTCTTGAGCTCACCGCTGCTCTTGAGGGGATCCGGAAACTCCCGTAGGAACGCCATAAACGCGGGTATCAGGGAGGGCCGAAACCACGGCTCCCGCCGCTTGTCGGCGTCCGCGGGGCGAGAGGGAACCAGGGAGGTCGCGGCCACGGCTTCCCGCAGATAGGGTTCCAGGAGCGGGTTCACTCGAAACCGGTGGGTGGCGCGGTTAGTTAGGAGAATGAGACGGTCTTGGAGATTCAGAAGCCGATTGTGAAGCTCCAGGTACCCGTGGGTATCCCCGAAGAAGAAGTGGAGATCGCGCTCGGTGGGTTCTCGAAAGTAGTGCACCGCCGCCAGGAGCTCCCGGTCCCGGAAGTCGAGAAACGCTTTGATCCGCCGAAGCGTCTCCTCCCGGGTGAGAAAGCGCTCGAGCCGTTGAATGAGGCTGTGCTTGTTGAAGGGGGTGGAGAGCGGGCCGAGGTAGTTGCGCATTACCGCGAAGAAATCCTCGTCTTCTAGAGAGAGGAGAAACTCCGAAAAGCCGTCATTCACCTGCCCTACTCCTGCCAGTACTCGATATGGTACTTGTACCCCTGTTCAGTGAGGAACTTCTGTCGATTTGCCGCGAAAGCTTCTTCTACACTCATCCTGGTGACGATTGTGTAGAAATAGGAGTTCCGGTTTTTCTTCGGACGAAGAATGCGTCCAAGCCGTTGCGCCTCCTCCTGCCGTGAGCCGAAGGTGCCGGAGATCTGTATTGCCATGGAGGCGTCCGGGAGATCGATGGCAAAGTTGGCGACCTTGGAGACGACGATGACCCGAAGCTCTCCCTTGCGAAAGGCGGCGTAGATCTCTTCCCGCCGCCTGTTCGGGGTCTTGCCGGTTATAATCGGCGCATTCAGGAGCTCGGCGATTTCGCTCAGTTGCTTGAGGTACTGGCCTATGACGAGAATTGCATCCTCTCGATGGTTCTCCACCAGCTGTCGGGCGACCTCGAGCTTCGTCGGGTTTTCGCTGGCGATGCGAAACTTTCCCCGCTTGTCCGCAACGGCGTACTCCACCCGCTTATCCTGGGGAAGCTCCAGTCTGATCTCGTAGCAGTTCGCCTCGGCGATCCACCCCTTCTTCTCGAGCTCCTTCCAGGGAACGTCGTACCGCTTAGGCCCCACCAGAGAGAAGACATCCTCCTCGTGACCATCCTCCCGGACCAGCGTAGCGGTGAGGCCGAGGCGCCGGACGGCCTGGAGTTCCGCGGTCACCCGAAACATCGGCGCCGGAACGAGATGCACTTCGTCGTAGATAATGAGGCCCCAGTTACGGCTGCGAAAGAGATCGAAATGGGGGAAATCCTCCTCCCTGCTTGCCCGCCAGACGAGGATCTGGTAGGTCGCCACGGTGATCGGCCTAATCTGCTTTCGATCCCCGGTGTACTCGCCGATCTCATCTTCCGTTAGGGTCGTCTTGTCCAGAAGCTCATCGATCCACTGGTGCACCGCCGCGACGTTGGTAGTGAGAATGAGAGTGTTGGTCTCCAGAAGCTCCATGGCGGCCATGCCGACGATCGTCTTTCCGGCGCCGCAGGGGAGGACTATGGTACCGAAGCCGTTGCCCCGGCGCCCCTCTCCGTAGAAGCTCTCGGCAGCCTCCCGCTGGTAGTCCCTGAGGATAAAGGTATCCCCGGAGCTCATCCTTTCGCGAAAGGTGAGGGGCTGATACTCCCCCTCTTCTAGCGGAGCGAGATCCTCCACCGGGTAGCCGATGCGGGTAAGCTCCTGTTTGAGGGTACCCCGGTCATAGAGGGAGACGAGAAAGCCCTCCGCCTCGCTCTCCGGCCTCAGGAGATTCGAAATCCGCTTCTGACTCAGTAGCTCCTGCCGCAGCTCCGGCTGGGAGAGTTCGAGACGGAGGGTGTGAGGGTCCCCGCTTTCGACCAGCTTCAGGATGCCGTATCGGGAAATGGTGTCTCGAACGGTGAAGGCGACGTTGTCCGGAACGGGATACCGGGCGTGGCGCTCCAGGGCGTCAATGACCTCCTCCGCGGTGGCGCCGGCGGAGGCGGCGTTCCAGAGTGAAAGGGGGGTCATTCGGTAGGTGTGCATATGCTCCGGAGACTTCTCGAGCTCCGCGAAGACTCCGATTTCCGCCCTGGCCTCCTCGGCTCCCGGGGCATGGACATCGAGAAGAAGAGAACCGTCGCTTTGTACGATGAGCGCGTCGCTGCGGGTTTGGGTCATGCTCGTGCAAGATAGCGATGGATTAACAAACTTTCAACTGAGCGAGGAGTAGACTATGATTGGAGCGGGAGAGGAACGAAATGCTTAACGGCAGCAAGATCTTCGTCATTGACACCAACGTTTTCATACACCGGCCGGAAGCGATCTTGAGCTTTAAGGACAACGAGGTGGTGGTCCCGCTCTGGGTCCTCGAGGAGTTGGACAAGCTCAAGACCTTCAGCGATGAGCGAGGAAGAAACGCCCGCCACGCCATCCGCTTTCTCGACGAAGCCGGGCGCCATGGGGACTTGAGCAAAGGGGTCCGAATCGAGAATGGATCGGTGCTTCGTGTCGTGGCGAGTCAGCCCACCGACGTCCCTCACGATATGCTCCAGGAAAAGACGGACAACAAGATTATCCTTACCGCCTACCAACTACAGAAGGAAGGATGGCGGGTCTTCTTTGTTTCCAAAGATATTAACGCCCGGGTCAAGGCGACGGCGCTCGGTCTCAAGGCGGTGGACTACGAGAAGCAGAAAGTCAATATCGACAAACTCTACGCCGGCTATACCGCCATGGACACGAAGAGCGAGACCTATGAGGAGCTCAAGGAAGAGGGGGAGATACCCTGGCCCGAGGAGCTACCGCCGAACCACTTTCTCATTCTTCGGGAGAAGAACCGGGAAGAGCCGATTATCGGGCAGTACCACGCCGACAGCGGCTCCTTGCGCTACGTGAGCCACAAGTTTCCGTCGGTGGCCGGCGTGCGCCCCCTGAACGACGAGCAGCGAATGGCCTTCGAGCTACTGCTTGATGATTCGATTAACCTTGTCACCTTGCTGGGCAAGGCGGGCACGGGAAAGACCCTTCTCGCAATCGCCGCGGGGCTCAAAAAGGTGATGGAGGAGAAGAGCTACAGCCGGGTTCTGGTGAGCCGGCCGGTCATTCCCCTGGGCAAGGATATCGGCTACCTCCCGGGAGCAAAGAACGAGAAGCTCTCCCACTGGATGCAGCCGCTCTTCGACAACCTCGAGTTCATTCTCAGCGTCTATCAGCGTCCGAACATCCGCAACATGGAGCAGCTTCTCGGTTCCAATCACATCGAGCTCGAGGCGATTAGCTACATCAGAGGCCGCAGCCTGCCGAGCCAGTTTATTATTATCGATGAGGCGCAGAACCTCTCTCCCCACGAGATTAAGACCATCGTCTCCCGGGCGGGCACGGGGAGTAAGGTCGTACTCACCGGCGACCCCTATCAGATCGACAGTCCCTACCTTGACGCGAACTCCAATGGGCTCTCCTACCTGGTCGAGGCGTTCAAGGGACAGCCGCTCTTTGGGCATGTAACTATGACCCGAAGCGAGAGGAGCCGCCTGGCGGAGCTTGCGGCGGAACTGCTCTGACGACGCCGGTCTCGGGCGGGAGATTGTGAAAAATCTCTTTCCGTCCTTGCGCGGGTAGTTGGACTATCCTATAGTGAGGCGTGATGAGTGATCGCAGCGACGGCAGCTTTCACAGCCTCGATGAGCTCCTGGACTATCCCTTTGAGCGGATAGAGACGGAGCTAACCCCCACCCTCCTGGAGCGCCTGGAGCAACTCGAGCAGAGGCTGCAGGAGATGGATGACGAGCTAACGGAGTATCTCGACCGTTCCACCTGTACCATTCAGTAGATTCCCGGATTTCGTGTTAACATTTTCTCTGCGGTGCCGATTACCTACAGTAGATGGGAAGATGGGGTAGTGTGTTGAAACGGGTTCTTTTTCTCTTCTTACTCGCGGCTCTGGTTCTCTTCTCCGTCAGCGGGGAAGTCACCTTTGGCGGGCTCGATCTCAATGGTAACAATCAGCTCGTTTTCTCGGCGATGGTCGACGCCCCGGAGTTCGGTGAGTACGCCACGCTCTTCGAGGCCGATCTGGTTCAGGGAAGAATGCGGCAACTCTCCTACTTTCCCGAGGAGATGATCTACCTCCGGGAGAGTGACCAGCTCCAGATTCAGAACCGCTTCGGGGTTTTTCGCTCCGCCGAGGGACTTACCGATTTCCAGCCACTCTCGGAGTTTCCTTCTTTCGTAACCGGAGACGAGGTGGCAACCGGAAAACTGCCACCGATCGCCTCTTCTCCCGACGGTTCGCATCTCGTCTTTATGGAAACGACTTCGGCGGCCTACGGAAACCTGATCCTCTACAACATCGAGGAGGGGAGTCGACAGGTGCTCACCCGGGGGGTAGAGTTCGACGTGGAAAGCCCGCCGGTGCGCTGGGCCCCGGAGTCGGACTACCTGGTCTACGAGAAGGGCCGGGGACTCTACTACTATCCGCTGGAAGGTGAGGGCGGACGGGAGCTCGGTGAGGAGCAGCGACATATCGGCGAGGGCTCGATTAGAAACGCCCGCTGGGGCCCGGACAACAACCTCTATTACATTCGCGGTTCCGTGGTATATCGCATTCTGAGCGTCGAGTTTTTCACCCGTTCCCTCTATCGGGACCTGCTGCAGGTGGGCACCGTGGTTGGAAAGCTTCCCTACGATTTCGATCCGAACTTCGACGATTTCTGGATCGCTCCGGACGGCAGGAAGATTCTTCTGAGCAAGGAGGGGCGAAACGTTACCCTCTACTACCTACAGAACGACGACTTTCTCTCCACCGGAGAGACCGTATCACTTCCCTACCTCTTTCTTCCCAGGAACAGCAGAGTTCTCGACGTTCTCTGGTCCCGGTCCGATGTCATTACGCTTATGGCCGGGAGCATCCGAAAAGGAGAGCGATCTCGAGCGCTCTATCGCCTCGACGCGCGGATCCCGGATCAGGCGACTCGGTTCCGCCGGGTGAGCGAAGAGCCGGTCCGGGGAGTGGTCCTCTCGCCGGATGAGCGGCAGGCGGCGGTGCTCACCAATGACCAGGTTATACTGCGGGACTACGAGAGCTGGAACCGGAGGCGGAGTTTTTCCTTTGTCTCTCCTCTCCACGCCGTCTGGACTCGGGAGAGTGACCTCGTTGTCGCCGGTGCCGACGCCACGGAGCTCATAGCGTTCTCCGAAGGCGTTCCGCAGCGCTCGATCCTTGCGTTCTCTCGGGTCGACGACTACGCCCTCACCGAAGACGGCAGCGTCATCGCCCGCTCGGGTAGCGCAACTCGGAGCCATCTGGAGGGGTCTTGGAGCGAGGGCGGCGAGCTTCCCGAGGAGGAAGGCAACGTTGCCTCCGAAGAGTACCGGGTATACCTGCAGGATCTTCCCACCGGGAGCTATGAGAACATGGTCATGGTTCGCGATATTGAGGACCTGGGAACGGAGCCTCTCTTCTCCCGCCCGAGTCGTCGGTTCGAGCGCTTCCCAGACCGGGAGGAGCCGGTAGACCTGGACCATTTCAGCCACGGTTCGAGAATTCGCCGTCGCGAGGTGGCGTTTGTCTTCAATGCCGTCGATTCCGTCGCCGGTCTCACGGAAATCTTAAACACCCTTGCTATATATGACGTCCGAGGGACCTTTTTCGTAAATGGGGAGTTTATTCGGCGCCATCCGGGGGCGGTGCGAGAGATTGCCGAGAGCGGGCAGGAAGTAGGATCTTTGTTCTACACCTATTTCAATATGACCGATACTCGGTATAGAATAACTAACGACTTCATTAAGCAGGGACTCGCTCGCAACGAGGATGAGTACTTTCAGGTGACCGGGCAGGAACTTTCCCTGCTCTGGCACGCGCCTTACTATTTTGTGACTCCCGAGATAATCGAGGCGGCCGGAGAGATGAACTACGCCTATATCGGCCGAGACGTGGATAGCCTGGACTGGGTTCCTCAGCGGGACGAGAGAGGCATCTCCCGCCTCTACATGCCGACGGCGGAAATCATCGAGCGGGTTATGGAGGAGAAGAAGCCGGGCTCCATAATCGCCATGACTGTAGGCAAACCCGGCGACGACACGCCCTACGGTGGGCGGGAAGACTACCTCTTTCAGAGGTTGGATGTGCTGTTGAACAACCTGATCGAACGGGGCTACTCGGTGGTTCCGGTTTCGACACTAATGGACCGCGCGGAATAGGAGGGGACTATGTCTTACTACGCTCATTCGGTGAACGCCTACAAGGAGACTCGGGTAAAGACCGCCGGGCGCGGGCGTATCATCGTCATGCTCTACGACGAAGCGATCAAGCAGCTGGACTCCGCCGTTGAGCTTCTGGAGCAGAAGACAAAGCAGCTCGATAAGGTCAACAACGCTATTACGAAGGCGCAGGACATAATTGCGGAGCTCATGGTTTCGCTGGACTTCGAGCAGGGCGGGGAGATCGCCCGAAATCTCTTCCGCCTCTATCTCTACTTCAACGATGAGCTCATGGAGGCGAACATAAAGAAGGAAGTGGACCCGATCCGCGGGGTTCGGCGATATCTCGCGGAGCTTAGAACCGCCTGGAAACAGATAGAGAGTCAAGCGTCCGGCCCCGCGGGCGGTGGGCAGGGCGTCAATATCGCCGGGTAGGGGAATCATGGTCGACGCCTACACCAAGCGAGAGCGCGTGGCGCTTCTCAATCGGCTGCGAGAGCAGTTAGTCGCGCAGCGAGAGAAGTTCGAAGAGTACCTGATCGTCCTGGAACAGCAGGAAGAGGCGATTTCCGAGGGAGACAGCGAAGGTCTCGCGCGCTACGTTGAGATGGAGACTCGGATTATCGGGGAGATCGAGGCGACACAACGGGTGGTGGCTCCTCTATCGGCGGTCTATCGGGAAGTGACCGCCGAGCCGGACCCGGAAATCGTCGATCTTACGGAGAGCCTCGGCCGGCTCCATAAAGAGGCGAGTCAGCGCAATCGGCGTAATCAGGAACTCCTCCGAGGCGGCATCGAAACCCTGCGGCAGGAAATTGCGGCGGTTCGAAACTTTCAAAAGCCGCGCAACGTCTACTCGAGCCGGGACACCGCGACGGTTCTCGATATTTCTACCTGAGCTTCCGAGAAAAGCGTACTACCTGTCTAGCTGCTCCGGCTCATGTAGACCTGGCTGGAGCGGTCGAATTTGGGGAAGGAGGCGATCTCCTCCGAGGAGTAGAGATTCGAGAGCGGCTCGGGCTCGGGTTTGTAGTCTCGAGAAATGCCCGGACTGAGCTCCTTTCGCCATCTGTAGTCCTCGTGGCTATCCTCGTACTGAATCCGCTTGCGAACGACGAGGCGCGTCTTTCCCCTGTCCTCTTCCTCGGCGACGATTCCGAACGCTCCTTTACCGAGATAGCAGATCCGCTCGTCCTCCTCGAGGGACTCTTGCTCCTCTAGTCGTTTGAGAACGCTCTCGAAATTGGCCGGTTTGCCGCTGTGGGGCTCGGCTATGGCGGAGTAGATATCCTCCACCGGTTCTCCGGTCAGAGGATCGGGCTCGTACTCCCGCTCCGGCACCGGATCCGGCAGTTTGTGTTTCTCCGGATCAAAGGCGCGTTGCTGTTTGCGGCCCCGACGGCGCCCCCGCTTCGACCGCCCGCCGGAACCCTTTGAGGAAGAGTTCTTTCCCATTGCCCACCAAATATGCACCAAGAGGGCGCCTTTTTCAATAACCATGACAGCCAAAATCAGGCCGTGGTATAAGAAGGTATGAAAGAGCCCCTCTATCTTCTTGACGGTTACAGCGTCATTTACCGCTCATACTTCGCCTTTATTCGAAATCCTCTGCGGAATGGCCGGGGAGAAAACACCTCCGCGATTTTCGGCTTCCTCCGCACCCTCCTCAGTATTCTCAAGGAGTACGATCCAAAACGGTTCGCCGTAGTCCTCGACTCCATCGAGGAGACCTTTCGGCACACGCAGTACGAAGCGTATAAGGCGACGAGGGACAAGACTCCCGACGATCTGCACGCGCAGATACCCCGGATCGAGGCGATCCTCGAGGCGCTGAAGGTACCAAAGATCCGGAGCGAAGGGTACGAAGCGGACGACGTGATGGCGACGTTTGCGCGGCGGTGTCGAGAAGAGGGAAGAGCGTGCTACGTAATATCCGGTGACAAAGACCTGCTTCAGCTCGTCGACGGTCCCGTACGAATACTCAAGCCGACGCAGAAGGCGGGACTCGAGGAGCTCGACCGTGAGGGCGTGTACCATGAGTGGGGCGTATACCCGGAGCAGATTCTCGACTATCTCTCCCTGGTGGGGGACAGCTCGGACAACGTGCCCGGAGTCAGGGGAATCGGCGCCAAGACCGCGGCAAAACTGCTCAACGACTTCGGCACCCTCGACAAGATCTACGAGAATCTCGATGCCCTCTCCTCCAAGAGTCAGCGAGAAAAGCTCGAGGAGGGACGAGAGAGCGCCTACATGAGCAAGGAGCTCATCACCCTCGCCTACGACGCCCCATTGAGTCTCTCCATCGATGAGCTCGAGCTCTCCAACCTAGAGGTCGAGGCGGCGGTACCCCTGCTGCAGCAGGAGAATATGCAGAGCGTTATCGATGAGCTCCGGGAGGCTCTGGGAGGAGGACCCGCGTCACGGTCCGATGGAGAGCCGGGGAGCGAAGGGCACCCGACGCAGCCGGCGGCGAGAGGGGTCTCCGGGGCGGAGCCGGTCCCGGGATATGAGCCTCTCCGCACGCCGGAGCGGCTCTTGGGCAAGGGGAGCTACGAGACGGTTACCAGTATGGACCGAGCCCGGGAGCTGCTTCGGGAGGCGCGAGAGGCGGGGCGGTTTGCCTTCGACTCGGAGACCGACGCCTTGAGCGAGATGGTCGCTCGGCCGGTGGGATTTTCCATCTCTTGGGAGGCGAAGAGCGGCTTCTACTTTCCTCTCGTTGGCCCGGAGGGGCCGGTACTTCCGAGAGAGGAGATTCGCCCGTTGCTGAAGGAGCTCCTGGAAGATCCCAGGTGCGAGCTCGTGGGGCAGAATCTCAAGTACGACTACAAGGTTTTCTCCCGCTGGGGGATCGAAATGGCCTCCATCTACTTTGACACGATGATCGCCGCCTGGCTCATCGATAGCGCGGCGAACGGCTACGGTATGGATAGCCTCGCTCGGCGATACCTCGGCTACGAGACGGTGCACTACGCCGAGCTCTTCGCGGGGAAGGGAGCGGGTGAAACACCCTTCTCGGAGGTGCCCCTGGAGACCGCGGGACACTACGCGGCGGAGGATGCCGACATCACCTGGCGCCTCTACGAGCTCTTCGCCCCGGAAATCGAGCGTCGCGGTTATCAGAAGCTCTTCCACCAGGTCGAGATGCCTCTGGTGGCCCTTCTCGGCCGAATGGAGCTCAGGGGCATTACCCTTCAGGTGGACGAGCTCGAGAGTTACAGTGCGGAGCTCGCCTCTGAACTCCGGGATCTAGAGAAGGCGATCTACGAGCTCTGCGGTCGGGAGTTCAATATCGGCTCCACCAAACAACTCCAGGAGGTGCTCTTCCAGGAGCGGAAGCTCCAGCCGGTAAAGAAGACGAAGACCGGATTCTCCACGGACAACGCCGTACTGCAGCAACTCGCCCGGGAGGATCCGGTGCCCGAGCGTATCCTCCGTCATCGACAGCTGAGCAAGCTCAAGTCTACCTACGTCGACGCCCTGCCTAAGCTCGTGAATCCGGAGACCCGGCGACTTCATACCCACTATCAGCAGACCGGCACGGCAACCGGACGGCTCTCGAGTAAGGATCCAAACCTGCAGAACATCCCGATACGGGACGAAGAGGGAAGAAGGATCCGTCGAGCCTTCGTGGCGCCCCCGGAATGGCGGATCGTAAGCGCCGACTATTCCCAGATAGAGCTCGTGGTTCTCGCGCACCTCTCCGACGATCCCGGCCTCAAGTCAGCCTTCTTTGAAGGAGTGGATGTCCATCGAAGAACCGGGGCGCTCATATTCGGCGTGGAGACGGATCAGGTGACACCGGAGCAGCGGAGGATCGCCAAGACGATAAACTTCGGGGTGATGTACGGCATGAGCAGTTTTCGCCTTTCCAACGAGCTTTCCATACCCCGACGGGAGGCGGAGGCGTTTATTCAAGCGTACTTCGCCACCTACTCCCGAATACGGGAGTTTATCGACCACACCGTGGCGGAGGCTGAGAAGAGCGGCAGAGTTCGCACCCTCCTCGGTCGTGAGCGCCCTCTGCCGGACATCAATAGCAGGAACCGGAACGTGAAAAGCGGGCAGGAACGCATCGCGGTGAACACGCCGATCCAGGGAACCGCCGCGGATATCGTGAAACTCGCCATGCTCAACGTCGATGAGCGGTTGACTCAGGAGAAAATGCGTAGTCGCATTCTGCTGCAGGTCCATGACGAGCTTATCCTCGAGGCGCCGGAGGCGGAGGTGGATCTGCTCACGGCGATTCTCATGGAGGAGATGAGCACGGCTGTGGAGCTCTCAGTCCCCTTGCGGGTAAACGTGGAGAGCGGCACTAACTGGGGCGAGCTCCACTAATGGTCGTCGGCGTAAGTGGACGGTATTGCGCCGGAAAGAGCGAGGTGTCCCGGATGCTCGTGGAGGAAGGGTACGAGCGCCTCGACGTGGACCGGCAGGGTCATCAGGCGTTGGTGAGTGAGCGGGAGCGGGTGCTCGCGCTCTTCGGCGAGAGAATTATCGGCGAGAGCGGCGAGATCGACCGGCGTAAGCTAGGGGAGATCGTTTTTCGCGACGAGGAGGCTCGAACGCGGTTGGAGGAGATCGTTCACCCGGTGATGCGGGAGCGGGTGGGCGCCCGAGCGGAAGAGAGTCGGCGCCGGGAAGAGCGACTCGTCATCGACGCGGCGCTCCTTTTCTACATGGGGCTTCATACCGTCTGCGACAAGGTCCTCTGGGTCGACGCACCCGGTATCGTCCGGCTCTGGCGAGCGCTCAAACGGGATAAGTTGAGCCTCCCCCTGCTGCTCTCCCGCTTTAGGGCACAGCGCCAACTAACCCCTCAACCTTACATGCACGATGTCGATATTAGAAGAGTGAACAATTGGGGTTCTCGCGCCCGGCTCTACAGGCAGGTCGCCGAGGTACCGGGAGTTTTACCTGAGAGATAGCCTATGGAACAGCAGAAGGTTCTAATAATCATAATCTCCGCGGCCCTCTTCATAGCCGCGGTTCTCGGTGTGGGCCTCGCGCTCTTCTACCCTGATGGCGAGCGGGGTGAGGTCGCAGCCTCAGCGCAGGAGTTCGATCCGATTGAGTATGCCCGACCGCCGGAGGCGGAGGAGGAGGAACCGCGGGAGGAGGAGTCGGTCATCGTCTATGGAGGCGATGAGGAAGATACCTCCCCGAAGGAACGGGTCATTCTTCTTACCGAGGAGTTGGCGGAGGAGCATGAGCGGGAGCAGGAGAGGGAGCAGGAGAGTGAAAAGGAATCCTCCGAGCCCGATACCGCCGTCACAAGCCGCCGTGCCAGAGAACCGGCTACGCCCCGAGAGACAGCCCCTGAACCGGATAGAGTGGACGAACCCGTACCGACGGAGCGACCGGAACCACGAGAGTCCGCCACTGAGGCGAGCTACCGTACCGATCCGGAGCGCGAGCCTCGGCGAATCAGAGTGACCGAGCACTGGATACAGCTCATTTCCTCTCCTGCCAAGGAGCGGGTAGACCTGGTCCGGGAGCAACTGAGAGAAGAGTACAGCCTCGGCGCGCGGGTCACCACGAAAGAGGTGGACGACAGGACCTACTACCGCCTTCGCCTGGGCCCCTATGATGATCGAGGCGAAGCGGAGAAGTTTCTTTCCTGGATCCGGGAGATCGACGGCTTCGGCGAGGCGTACATCTCGGAAGAGTATCCGCTGCGGACGGTGCGGTAACCGAGGTCAGCGGCCCGCGCACTCCTGAGGGCTCACCATACCGCCGTCCCGAGACCCGCCTAAATCTGGTAATCCAGCCCCATCGTACGTTCTCGGCGCATTACGTAGTCCCCGGCCCGGGTGTAGATTCGGCTTCCGGGAGAGACTGACTCCGTGAGCCAGACGTTACCCCCAATGATCGAGTCGTGGCCAATAACAGTGTTGCCTCCGAGAATCGTCGCACCGGCGTAAATGGTGACGTTGTCCTCTATTGTCGGGTGTCGCTTCTGATCCACTTCGGACTTCTTTACGCTCAGGGCGCCGAGGGTGACCCCCTGGTAGATCTTGACGTGATCGCCGATTACCGTCGTCTCCCCGATAACAACCCCCGTGGCGTGGTCTATGAAGAAGTACTCCCCGATTTGGGCGGCGGGATGAATGTCGATTCCCGTTTTCCCGTGAATGACCTCACTCATTATGCGCGGGATGAGCGGTATCTCCCGAATCCAGATTTCGTGGGCGATACGGTGAACGATAATCGCCTCCACTCCGGGGTAGGCGAGGATTATCTCCTCCTCGGATCGAGCCGCGGGATCCCCGGCAAAAGCGGCTTCCACATCGAGCTTAACCGTCCGACGGATGTCCGGTATCATCCTGAGGATCTCCAGGGCAAGGCGCTTGGCTTCCTCCCGGCACCGGTCCATCGGCCTCCCTTCCTCGCAAAGGGACTCCTTGTAGCAAAGGCTCTTAAAGACTTCCGAGGATAGGGCGTTGAGGAGGCGGCTCGCCTTCTCGGAGACGACGTAGCGTACGGAGTCCTTCGTAACCGTGTCGTCGCTCTGGTAGCCCGGAAAGACGAGGGACTGCAGGTCGTTCAGAATCTTGACAATGCTCGGCCTAGAGGGGAGATTCGGGCCGTCGAGGTGGTTAATGCCACCGATTTGCTCATAGGAGTCGGCGATGTCGCCTACGATGGTGGTCAGCTCTTCTACCATTACTCATCGATACACATCCGGAGACCCGGTGTCAACTGAAGCCTAGATCCGTTGGAACTGCTCGGAGGAGATTCCCGGTCGCATCGTCCGCGAGCCGGCGTAGTGCCAGGTGAAATCGAAGAGGTTCCCCGGGTTGAGCATCGGATACTCGTCTACGGTGAGTCCGTGAAGCCTGAGGTTACTCCGCCGTCGGAGCTCGGCGAGCTGCTCTTCCGTTGTCGGAGAGAGACGCGCCTCGCGGCTGTCGGTGACAAAGAGAATATCGCCCTCCTTCCACCCTTCCCGCTGCGCTTCCCGCAGTACCTCACGCAGGGCCGGTACCGCCGCCGCGCCGGAGCTGAACGCCTCGTCGAGGAACTCCGGCAGGGCTGCTACGTTCGGCGAGCCCGGTCGAAGCAGAAGTCGGCGAACGGAGGTCGAGAACACCGCCAACCTGAGCTCTCGACCACGGGTTACCGCGTGCCGCAGCAGGCCGAAGGCGACGGCGCGGGCCACCGACTCGCCCTCTCCGCGCATCGAACCGGTCGTGTCGAGGACCAGGGCTACCGGTGGCGTGTGCTTCGGTGGGGGTGGCTCTCTCCCGCTCATCTCTTCTCTCTGATCTGCTCGGTCATCCCGTTCGTCGGGGCGCCGTTCCGATTCCGCGAGAGAAAGACGTTGTGCCCGGCCTCTTCTTCTCAGAAGAAAGAGCTCTTCCGGTTCCAACTCGCCCCGAAGAGAGACCTCCGTCACGGGAATGCGCGGGCAGCGGGATTCGAAGCGGTTCGACGATCGTCGTCTCTTCTCCGGGTAAGCCGGCGCTTCGGAGCCTCCGTCGCCATCGGTGTCGCCGGCCCGCCGGATAGGTGCCAGCGCCACCGTCCGGGCGAGTCGTTCAACCGTAGGTTCTCTCTCCAGAAGAGTGGCGAGCTCCTCGAGGCCGTTCCAGTCCGGGGGGGACCACCTTCCCTCGGAAGCGCTCCAGCCAAAGGAGCTCGCGGGCCAACTCATGCCGGAGCGGCGGAGGATGTGCAGATAGGCCGGTAGCTCCCGGGAGAGCATGTTCAGCGGGAGGCTCATTCGGTGGAAAGAGCGCCGCAGCGCCTCCTCTCTGGCGGCCTGCCGCATGAGGGGCGGAAGGAGCTCCCGAACTCTACTCTCCAAGGATGCTCCTCGGAGCGGGTCCCACCGTTCTCTCAGTAGCGCGATATCTCTAACGCACCCCTCTGCCCTAATGGAAGGGGGGAGTTCCCTAATGATCTCCTCCGCCTTTTCCAAGGCGGCATGGAGTTCAGGTTCCGACGGCTCCTTGCTCGAGAGCGGAGCGAGCGGCGCCAGACGAACCGCAATCTCCCGGCCGGCTTCCGGAAGCGATTCGTACCAAAGGCTTACCAGATATTCTCCCAGAGCCTCGCCGACCTTCGAGACCGCAGGCTCTTCGGTCTCCTCGGTGATCGGCCTGGGCAAGCGGTGTAGCGCGAGCTCCAGAAGCCTGTTCGTCTCGTTCAGGGGAGGAAGGTAGCTCTTGAGTCTTTCTCGTAGCTCTTCCGCGATCATTCTCGACTGAGGTCGAAGGCCTCCGCCTCATAGGCGCTCATTTCGCTCTCTAAGGCGATAAGAGCTTTCTCACTCTCCTTCAGCCCGTCGAGAAGCAACGTTGCGTACTCTCGCTTCACGAAAAGATGCTCAAAGGACTCGCTTTCTCCGGCGGCCCTCATGGCGCCGATCTCCTCGATTCGTTTTCGGCATATATCGACCAATCCCGAGAGCCGTTGTCGAAACTCCTTCGCCTCGCTACCGGAAAGCGGGCGGTGCTCTGCGACGCTGCGGCTCACGTCGGTACCTTTCAGGGGAAAGATATCGCCGTTTATTTCCACGCTCCCCTCTCCCTCGCGGCGAACCATGAAGGTATCGGTGTGGGAGAGAACGTCATCCTCTCCGTAGAAGAAGAGCTCCACGGTCTTGGCGGTTTCGGTGGAGAGATTCTGGAAATCGTCGATCCAGATGAGGGTGGTCAGGTCTTCTATAAACTCATCTATAACGAAGTACTCCCCCCGAAACCGCTCGAACTCTCGGACTTCCTCTTCGTGATAATCTATCCGGTGGTTCTCGATCTCGTCCGAGAGGCGCCGAAACTCCAGGCGGAGCCGCTTGGTGTCGAAACGGTCCGACTGGGCGTGCTCCAGAATCGCTCTCCGAATAATCGTGTTGACTTCGTCGATCTGTTCCGGCCGCTCCCAGAGACCGTGGCGGAGAAGCACGCAGTCCAGTGGATCAACATGGTTTCGGCCGTGAAAAAACGCGGAGGCTTTGAGGAGCTTGGTGAGCTCATGCCACCGTCTGTCGGATACGTATATCGGGGGCTCGTTCCTTTCGCCGCGCTCCTGGTTGTGCTCGATGAGCGCTTCTCTCACCCGACCGATGAGCCCCACGACTTCCTCGGTTAGCTCCACCGAGCTGATCCCCTCGCTCCAGCTTCGAAGCTCCTCGCTGGTGATCTTGAGCTCCTCCGGGATCTCTCCCGGCTCCTCCTTCAGGAGGAGCGCTCGAAAGCTCTCTGTCGAGCGTACCGGTTCGATGTCGACTCGAAAGAGAAATCGGTCCCAGAAGGGACGGCTCACCTCCTCGATCGGGGGCAGATAGTCCGCCGTCCCTACGAGGAGGTGCCAGGATACCTCCTCGACATCGGATCCGTTGCGCAGCTTACGGTCGGCGATGACCGGTAGGATTGCGTCACGCAGCGGCCGAGTGCCGTTCCAGATATTTTCGATGGCGATAAGCTCCGCCTCCGGGAGGTAGCCGGCGGTCTCCCGCGGGCGGGTCGCATTTCCCCTGAGAAACTCGAGGTTGACGGGACCGAAGAGCTCATCGGGAGTGGTAAAGCCGTCCAGGGCGGCCTCGAACCGCTTTGCGTCACGAAACGCACCCATTACCCGGCGGGATACGAGGCTCTTACCAACCCCGGCGGGTCCGAGAAGCGCGATACTCTCCCCGGTAAGGGCGGTAAGCAGGGCGAGACGAAGGGGTTCATCCCGTTCCACCAAGCCGGTGCGGAGGGATTCGACGAGGGAGCGAATGCGATCGTACACCATGGGCGCATTCTTTCCCGATCCCAGGGGGGTGTCAACACCTCAGTTGTAACCGGGCTCGGTTTCATCTACCCTGCGGACTATGAGTCATCACCACCTACGTTGGAAGGAACGGCGACGAGAGCGGCTCTTGGACGCGGCGGTCTTTTCAGTGGACAAGAGCATTCAGGAGGGCCCCGAGGGGCGTTCGGCGGAGTACTTTCTCCTGAACACCCCGGATTGGGGCAACGTGGTCGCCCTCACCACCGATGAGCAGGGGCGGGAGTGCTTCGTTATGGTCCGACAGTTCAGACACGGCAATATGAAGGTCTCCCTGGAGTTCCCCGGGGGCGTAATCGACCCTGGGGAGGATCCCAAGGAAGCCACCGCTCGCGAGCTTGCGGAGGAGACCGGCTATACTTCCGAGGAGTTCACCCTCATCGGGGAGATATACCCGAACCCCGCCTTTATGAACAACGTCTGCTACACCTACCTCGCTCGAGACCTTCGTCGCATACGGGACCAGAATCTCGATGAGAACGAGGTCATCGACGTGGAGCTCGTGCCGGTGGACTCCATTACCGTCGATCTACAGGGCTCCTTCTTTCACGCCATGATGGTGGTCGCCCTCCACTTCTATAACTGCTGGCGGGCGGATCACCCCACCCCCTGAGCAGAGAGGCGCCGACCGGAGGGCGCCACGCGCCCCCGGCTTGCAGATATGGCAAACGAAAACGGCCCACCGCTTGGTGGGCCGTTTCTCAGTGAGCAGAGAGGCGCCGACCGGAGGGCGCCACGCGCCCCCGGCTTGCAGATATGGCAAACGAAAACGGCCCACCGCTTGGTGGGCCGTTTCTTAGTGAGCAGAGAGGCGCCGACCGGATTCGAACCGGTGAATGGAGGTTTTGCAGACCTCTCCCTTAGCCACTTGGGTACGGCGCCGTATGTGATGCAAGGTTACAAAAAAGCCGCGCCATTGTAAAGAGCGCGCCGCTGAAGGCGCGCCCGCGGGACGCGCCCCGCTATTCCAGCCTGGCCGCAACGGCCCGACGAAACCGCTCTTCGAAGCTCCTGATTAGGGAGATCCCGGAGCGCCAGAACTCCGGCGACTCGAGGTCGAAGCCGGCGCTTCTGGCCACCTCCTGCGCGGAGGCGGCGCCGGTAAGCTTGAGGAGCTCCCGGTACCTTCTGGGAAACCCCTTCGGATCCTCCAGATACTGCGCGTAGAGTCCCAGGCCGAAGAGCTGGCCGAAGGCGTAGGGAAAGTTGTAGAACCCGAGCTCCGGACGGTAGTAGTGACCCTTTACCGCCCACATGTACGGATGGCGGAGGTCCCGGTCCATTCCATCACCGTAGGTGCGCTCCTGGGCGTCGAGCATAAGCTCCTTGAGGCGCCCCGGGGAGACGAAGCCGCTCTCCCGCTCCGCGAAGAGCGACTTTTCGAAGTAGAATCGCGAGAGGATGTCCACGATCACCTGGGTGCTCTCCTGCAGAAAGTGCTCGAGAATCGGGAGGGGATTGTCCCCCTCCTCTTCGACCCGGGTGTAGAAGATGTGAGTCTCGCAGAAGATCGACGCCGTCTCCGCCAGCGTCATCGGGTACTCCCTGAGGAGCGCCGGCTCCTCCTTGATCACCTCGAAGTGGTAGGCGTGGCCGAGCTCGTGGGCGAGAGTGGAGACGGCGGAGAAGCTCCCGTCGAAGTTCGCGAGAATCCGGCTCTCTCCGAAAGCGGGCAGAGAAGTGCAGTACGCGCCTCCCACCTTGCCTTGCCGTGGTTGGCCGTCAATCCACTCCTCGGTAAACGCCTTCTCTGCCAGCGCCGCGAGATCAGAGGAGAATCGTCCGAAGCGGTCGAGGATGAACGCCTTCGCTTCGTCCCAGCTCCAGGATTTCTCCTCACCTCCAACGGGGGCGAAGAGATCGAAAAAGGCGACGCGTTCGAGGCCGAGGAGTTTCGCCTTCTCCCGCAGGTAGCTTCTGAATAGCGGCAGAGACTCCTCCATAACGCCAATCATCGCGTCCAGGCCTTTCCGACTCAGTCGAGACTGCATGACCGCCCGCTCGAGATCGCTCCGGTGACCCCGCCGCTTGTTGATTGTCGCGGCGAACCCCTTTACTCCGTTTAGGGCGTGAGCGAGGGGTGTTTCCATGCTCTTCCAGAGCTTCAGCTCTTCCTGATAAGCGCGTTCACGAACCGCCCGGTCACGGTCGAAGGCGAGGGCCCGGAGTTCGGTAACGCTCTTTCGCTCGCCCCTCTCCCGATCCCAAAGAGTGGAGAGCTCCGAGGAAACGGACTCCTGGAGACGACTCCAGAGCTCTCCACCGGACCTATTGAGGTCCGCCCCGAGGTTTTCCTCTTCAACCCCCATCTGATACCCGGCGAAGGTGATCTCCTCCTCGAGGATTTCGGCGTACGCTTCGAGCTCACCACCGGAGTGCCAGAGCTTCCTGAGGGAGTCGGCCTCTCTTGCCAGGCGGCTCCGCAGCCGCACGCGACCATCCCGTAGCCCGACCATGAGTTCGTTGAGCTGGTCCAGCTCCTTGAGGGCTTGGCTCTCACCTGTGTCGGTGGAGTAGGTAGCATATGCAAAGGATTCGAGGGTCTCGGCGAGGGTGGTTGCGTCGTTTAGTCGTTCCAACGCGCGTTGAAGCCACGCCCCCTGGGAATCCACCGCTTCTCGGAGAGCGGTGATCTCCTCTCCGAGTGTCGAGATGGCGTTCCGATACCCTTCGGAATCGAAGCCGCGGTAGATGGTATCAAGTCTCCACCGCGGAGCGCCGGCTGCTCTCATTAGATAAACCACTCCTCATTCGGGTCCGTCCACTCGAGGATCTCGTCCTCTTCGAACCAGAGGGAGATCTCTCGCTCCGCGCTCTCGGGGCTGTCTGAGGCGTGGATGATATTCTTCGTGGTTGCCGCGGCGAAATCTCCACGGAGCGTTCCCGGAACGGCTTGGTCTACCTTGGTAGCCCCGCAGAGAAGGCGAAGCATCGGAATGGCGTCCTCCCCGGCAACCACCATCGCGAGCACCGGCGAGGAGGAGACGTAGGAAACGAGGTCCTCGAAAAAGGGTTTGCCCTGGTGTTCGGCGTAGTGTTCCTGAAGCAGTTTCTCCGAGGCCCTCATGAGCTTCATGCCCACAATTCTGAGCCCCTTTCGTTCCATTCGTGTAATGAGTTCTCCGACGATTCGACGCTGCAGAGCACCGGGTTTGAGCATTGCAAAGCTCTTCTGATATGCCACGTATTGCACCTCTTTGGTATGTGTTGCCCCGGAGTCTACTCAAGCAATCAGCTTTTGGAAAGGGCGTTACTCAGGTTCGGCGAGCTGCTCCTCTAACTGATACGGATAGATGAGCTCGCCGGACCAGACCCTCTCTCCGTTTCTCTCCATCGAGAGAAGCGTTAGGGTCGAAAGAACCATGGGCTCCCTGGGCAGGAATGGGAAGGGTGAGTCAAACGTTACCTCGACAACTCCCGTCCGGGGATCCAGAGCCGTTACCCTCCTCGTCGCCTTCCGCTTCGTCGATAGCTTCTCGACCTCTTCCTCATCCCGTTCCGCGGTGGCCGGGGAGCTTTCGATTTCGAAACGGAGGGAGACCTTCTCCGGAAGCGGCGTCTCCCGCATCCGGAGGTGGAGCTCTACCCGGTGTCGCTCCTCGGGATAGAGTCGTTCGAAGCTCGCTCCCAGGAGAATGCAGGGGGGCGCTTCGGGAGGCGAAAGCAGCTCACAGGAGGCGCTCAACGAGAGAAGGAGGAGAGAAAGAAGCTCACACCAGGGGACTCTCACCGGAGCGTCCCTTCGACGGCGCGCAGGAGATCCTCACTTCTGCGTCGGCCGAGCTTTCCGGAGAGCGAGGCGAGCTCATCCCTCCACCCCTCCTCCGCGGTGGCGGCCCTCAGGAGGGCGTGCACCAGGGATCGCTCCTCCCGGCTCGCCTTCGCCGCTTCGAGAAGAGTCAGAAGCTCCGCGAGAGCGGCGGTGTTCTTCTCCAGAAACGCCTCGGCGCAGACCGGACCGAGGGGGCGAAGAGTGACGTAGAGAATCTGCGTAGCGTTGCGGAAGCTGAAACCGACCAGCTCCGGCGCGAATCCCGGAGCGGAGACGAGGAGTTCATACTCCCCCGCCCGCAGCCCCGGCACTACCAACCGTCCGAAAGAGTCCGTACCGCCGAGGCTTCTTCGCCCGTCGCGAATAGTACCGTTGGTCACCGGCTCGTGATCAGTCGAGTAGACCATGAGGAGGAGATCCCCCTCAACAAAGTGATCCGGTCCTCCGGCGCAACTCAGCGAAATGATCAGAACCGCCGCCGGAAGGACGACGATTGCTCTTCCGGCCACTCTCATCGTCTGCGCACAAAGATCATCGCTTTGCCTCCCGCAAGCCGTAGATAGCCCACCTCTCGTCCCTCCCGGCGGGACGTTTTTGCATCCCTCATCGGCTCATCAACACCCATCCCTGAGTCCGCCGCCTCGGTCCGCTCCGGTTCCGGCGTCGGGGAGGGAAAGAGCCGTTCCATGTCGGTCGCCTCCGGAACTGAGGGCAGTGAACCGGCTACTCGTGCCGTTTCGGAGGGCGCCTTCAGCGAAGGCGCCCGGGCCCCCCTGGGAGGATCGGAAACCGCCGACCACCGGCGAGCCACGAAGAGAGCGAGGGAAGTGAGAACGAGAAGGAGAGAGAGAAGCCGCAGGAGACGCTCATTCATCCCTGAACCGCACCGAGAGGCGATACCGTCCATCCTCGCGATGGAGGTGGAAACTGAGCAGTTCTCGAGCTGCCGCCAGCGCGTAGAGTGCAAGCACGAGCTCCGCCGGCTCTCCCCAGCTCTCCACGGCTACCGAGGTTTCTCCTCCCGCTGAGGTACTCCGATAGGTTGCTCCATCGACTCCGCCAAAGGCGGCTCGTAGCGCCGCTGGTCCTTCCCACTCGCAGCGGCGTTCCGTTTCTTCCGGGAGCTCCTCCCTACGCCCCGCCGCTTCCGAGCCCGGCGCCTCATCGCCGCCTTCGGAGGGAACCTTCGGTGGGGTGAGGAGCAGGGCGGCCGAGAGCAGGGCAGCCGCCGAGAGAATGAGGAGCACCCAGCCCAGGAGCGTAGCCGCTCCCTGTGAAGCTTCTTTCTTCATTGCAGTTCTATAGTACAGAGAATGGTTCCTGCCGCTTCAGCTAAGAGCCAGTTGGAGCTCCGGATCTCCAACATCGCCGACTGATACCGCTTTTCCAGTAGTGTCTTAACTCCATCGACGTCGGTTACCCGCAGCGACAGGCGCAGCGCATCGCTACTTCCCTCGATCACCTCGACGGTAACCTCCCCGGGCGCTCGGAAGAGGAGGGTAAGAAGCTCGGTGAGCTCCGGCAGAGCACGGCTTGCCTCGGTCGGTGCGAGCGCCGGTTCCGGGACCGGCGGCTCAGGGCGCTCCGTAGAGGAGGGTTGCGATCGCATGGCCGCCGGTGTGGTGAGAAGCAGAAGCAGTGCCGAAAGGAGAGCCAAACCCGCATAGAGGTTGAAGGAGCCGTGCCGAGGCTTCCGCACGGAGAGCAGCAGAACCGGGAGGAGCCGGAGGTGGCAGAGCAGCAGGAGCAGCAGCCTCAGCGGCCGACGTCGAGCGAGAGCTAGAAGCGCGGTGGCCCGCAGAACCCGCGGGCGAGACGCGTGAGGATCCTCGTCCGGTACGACGGCCGCTCCCGGAAGGGGCTCCCGATGCGTGCCCCACTCCACCTGAACCGGCCGATTACCGCGGCGGAGGAGGAGGGCGAAGAGAAGGGGGTGGAGAAAGATCCGGCCCTTACCGGGGGCGCTCTCCGAGCTTCCGGACGGTGGAGCCTGCTCCGCGGCGGCCGCCGGCGCTTCGGGGCGGAGAATGAGGTATGGAGTCCGGTGAAGCGGATCGCCCGGTAGGGAGCGATACGCCCTGCGGACCGTGCACCCCTGGAGCCGGAAGGGGACTCGCTGCCGCAGATACTCGCTCTCTCCCTTCGGTCGTACTCCCCTGGGCAGCAGGAGGAGGGTCGCCGCCTCCGGGGCGAGAAGCCTCAGCTCATTCATCGAGAGGCTCCAGACGTGATTCGATCCGCTCCATTAGTAGCTCCGCGGCGGTGATGCCGCGGAGGAGCGAGCCGATTTGCAGGCTCAGAACGGTCAACGCCGCAACCGTCAGGATGAGTGCGGCGGTTACGAATCCTCCCGATGAGTTACCGCTCACCGCGACTCCTTCCGGGGGACCCTCAGGTAGAAGGTTATCCGCGCTCTCCCCGCTCGGCCCGGCGGGAACGGAACCAGCAGAGTGACCTCATACCGTTCATCCGTGAGCCGCCTGAGTCGCAGATCCGCACCCCCCGGCACCCTCCGGCTGCCCCTAAACTCGAGCGCCTCTTCGGTGAGCGCGGCAAGCTGCCCGACCGCTCGGAGCAGTCGGAGACTCTCCTCGAGCCGGCCGGCGCTCTGCCTCAGCTCGGCCATCAGGGAAGCCACCGGTAGAAACAGCTCGCCGGCTGCAAGAATCGCAACCGACAGGAGGAGTCCTCCCAGAGGGGAGAGAAACCCGTGATTATCGGGGAATCTCAAGAGTCCTTCCCTGGAGCTCCGTGAGAAACTCCTCCACGCCGATAAGACGTGAGCGAGCCTCACTCAGGGCGGTTGAAATCCGAATCGCCGCCCCGTGTAAGATGAGCAGCAGCAGCAGGAGCAACGCCGCCCTCGGTATCATCGGGGAGCCTCGTAGAGGTACACGCTCTCTTCCTCCCCGGGAGGGCCCAGGGAGTAGAGCTCGTACGGAAGTCCGTCTCGCTCCCTCCTTCGATAGACGTAGGGTCGCCCCCAGGGGTCCTCGCTGGCCGGACCGTTGAGGTAGGGGCCGTTCCAGCTCTCCGGGACGGGATGAAGATAGGGCGGCTCATAGAGGGCGATCAGACCCTGCTCGGTTGTGGGATACTCCCCGCAGTCGAAGGCGTAGGAGTCGAGGGCCACGGCGAGGGCCGTGAGCTCCCCCTTGGCGGCGGCGCGACGGGCGTCGTCGATATATCGGTACGCCGCGACCCCGGTTGTGCTCGAGAGAACGAGGATAATCCCGACGGTGATAACCGTTTCGACGAAGGTCCAGCCGCCGTCGTCACTCAGGACTCGTAGAATATTCATAACGCGCTCCTTCTATGAGAAGAGGTAGCCCGAAAGGGAGCTGCTGCTTCAGCCAAGAAGCATAAAACCTTCCATGAGCGGAATTACGACCAGGAGTCCCGCCAGAAGTAGGAGCACGCCGACGAGGAAAAGGGCGACTGTCGGAAGGAGCTGAGCTGCTCGCTCCTCCCGGCGCTTCTCGCAAAGCTCACCGTGGCGAATGAGAGCGTTCAGGAGGGCCGCCGCGGCGCTCCGTTCAGGATGGGTCTCGATGAGTCGAAGGTCCTCTCTGGTCAGTGGCGGTAGCAGGTATTCGAGAGCGAAGGAGAGGGAGCGCCCTTCTTCCAGACGCCCTTCCGCCGCTTCCAAGGGCGCCCAGTGGAGTCCCCGGGAGGCGAGGGACTTTCGCAGCGTACGAAGCGAAGCCGCCAGGGAGGGAGAAAGAAGCAGCGATTCCCGGAACAGGAGGAGGAACTCCATTCTGCCGGGGAGCTCCCGCTTTCGGGTGGAGATGAACACCCCCAGGGGCAACGCGGCGGATAAGAGGACGCCGGAGAGGATGTGAAGCGGGATCAGATGCGCGGGAAGGGGCGGTCCTTCCCCGGGGAGAGCAAGGGCGCCGGAGAAGAGCGAGAACTGCAGGGCGGCTAGAGCAGCGGAGAGAAAGAGCGATAGGAGTACCGGGTAGACTATTCCCTGAAGCAGGTTCTCTCTCCGCCGTCGGAAGCTTCTCCCTTCGGAGGCGGTAGTGCGCAATGCTTCAACCGTTCCTCTCGCCTCGAGCCGGAGCTCGAAGAGGGCGAGCTCCCGAGCCTTCCACCCCCTCTCCTCGAGAACAGTCAGGACCTGCTCTTCCGACCTCGCTGAGAAGGCGCCATGGAGCTTGCCGAACCGGCGGCGCGGCCGCTCCTCCGGGATCGCTTTGAGCCCCGACTCCTCGACGTCCGCGAGTTCCTCCAGGAGCTCGGGAATGGAGCGGCTAGGCAAAGCGATACCCCCGGGCCGCCGCCTCCCGTCGGTAGCTTCCGAACGTGCGGTACCGGTTGCGACTGAGGTAGCGGCGCCACCACGCCCCGGTGAGCTCGTTTCCATCAAAGGGTGCGCTCGCCAGGTTGACGATCTCGAAGAGCACTACCCGCCTCGGGAGCTCTCCCCCCGGCGGTACCGCCGAGACCAGCCGCTGGCTTATCACCCCTCCTAGGGCGTGCTCCAGAGCGCAGGGGTCCGCCTCGAGCTCGAGGAGCCGTTCCACCGCCCCCGCCGCGGAGGGTGCGTGGAGGGTGGTTAGAACGAGATGCCCCGTGAGAGCCGCTTCGATCGCATACCGGGTGGTCTCGGGACTGCGAACTTCTCCCAGGACGATAATGTCCGGGTCCTGCCGCAAGGCGGCTTCCAGCAGCACCCGCCCCTCCGTCACCTTTCGCAGATTCAGCTGGAGAAAACGCTCCTCTTCCTGTTCCACCGGGTCCTCGATTGTGACGACCCGCCTCCCCCGGTCGGCCTCGGGCCGCAGCATGGCGTGGAGGGTGGTGCTCTTTCCGGAACCGGTGGGGCCGCAGAGGAGTATCAATCCGTCATCGCGAGAAGCGAGAAAGGCGAGTTCCTCTCGAGCTTCCGGGAGGAGGGCGATCTCATCGAGGGAGAGGCGCTTTTCACTGGGTGGGAAGAGGCGGAGGGCAACGGAAAGGTTCTCCCGCCGCCGCCTCAGGAGCGAGAGGCGTGCGTCGTAGGTACCCGCGGCTCCCTGGAAGCTGAAGCTTCCCTCCTGAGCCGCTTCGCCGGAGTAGGGGTCGAGGTCGGCGAGAGAGAGAAGCCGCCGAATCACCGCGGTTCCCAGGGGCTCGGCGAAACGCAAGTGCTCCTCCAATCGTCCCTCCCGTCGAAGGGCCGTCATCAGGGATCCTTCCATGAGACGAAGGTGGAGATCCGAAGCCCCGAGGGCCGCTGCCTCGCCGAGGAGACCGTTTACCACCACCACCGCCGGCGCCTCCGGGGAGGCGAGCTCCTCCGCCCCGGCGGGGCCTTCGGATTCGGGCTTCCGGGGACCGGAGAGCATTCGAGCGTGCTGCGCGAGAAACTCCTCCCGGCTGATACGCTTTACCGCTACCGGGGCACCAAAGGCGGCCCGTAGGCGAAGCCGCTCCTCCTCGGGAAGCTCCTCGGTTGCTCCGAGGAGGACCTGGTGGGAACCGCGTTGCAAAACGACCACCCCCCAGTGGAGGGAGTACGCCCGGCTCAGCTCCATTATCGTGCCCCTCTCTCTCCGAGGGATTCGACCAGCTCCTCCACCGTGGCGGCGAATCCCACGGTTTCGCTGCGCTCGATGTGGGGAACCAGGTAGATTACCAGCTCCGTTACCTCCTCGTCCTTCCTCCCCGGGCGAAGGAGTTCCTTGAAGAGGGGAATGCGGTGGAGAAGGGGAAGGGGGCGTCGCTCTTCCTCCCTCTCCCGCTGGAGAAGACCCGCAAGAATGATCGGCTCCCCCGCTTCGGTCCGCACCGTTGTCTCTACCCGCTTCTCCGAGGTCGGGGGAGGGTCGTCGCCCTCGGCGAGCTCTACGCCCTGCTTCGAGTACTCCGCGGTTATTCTCATGCGCACCTGCTCCTGCTCCACCACCTCTCCGAGGACCCTGAGGCGAATGCCCGAGGTAATCTCCCTGGTCACCCCGGTGGGCAGAATCTTCGCCTCTTCCTCGTTGTAGGCGAGATCCCGGTAGCGGAACGTTTGGGTGTTGGTGAAGGCGACCTCCGTGCCGTCCAAGCCGTAGAGTGTCGTATCAGCGAGGAGGCGCGCGGACTGTTCCGAGAGTCCCCGACTTATGGTTGCCGCGAGACGATGGCCTAGGAGGGCGATGGCGTCGAAGCGGAGGGTGAGAAGCTGATCGAACATGCCACTAAGGGCGACCGCCCCGCCTCGGGCCCTGTCGTCCAGCTCGCCGGCCAGGTCATAGGAGGAACCCTCCCGGTGCTGCCGCTGGAGAATGAGAAGGTCGTAGCGAATCTGTCTGGCCGGTCGGTCAATCGTGAGGAGCAGCTCCCGGAGAGTGGCGATCTCTCCCTCTTTGCCCCAGGCGACCAGCCCTCGGCCACCGGGGGCGCTCCGGAGGCTCGGCATGCCCGCTTCACCACCGAAACGCTCCACGAACTCTTCACCACGGAGCGCGGTCAGGCGGAAAAAGCGAGTGCTCTCTTCCCGGTCGAAGAGTGCGACGAACTCTCTCAGCTCCGAGAGCGCCCTTTCCGGCAGCGCTGCGAGAATGGCCGAGTCGTCCGGGGTGGAGCTCATATGAAACCCCTCGAAGCGGCTCGGCAGGGCGAGAAGGAGCTCCGAGGCGGAGGTATGCCGGAGCTCCAGGAGCTCAAAGGGTGTGCCTTCGAGCTCTCGTCGGTCCACCGCGGAGAGGAGGGTTGCCGCCCGCGCAACCTCAGCGGGCGCTCCGGAAAGTAGGACACGGTTGCGTCCCGGATCCGGAAGCGCCCGTAGCCGTCCGGAGAGCTCCGGGCCGAGTAGCGTGAGCAAGGGTGAAGGGGCCCAGTGGTGAAGCGGAACCGATAGCTCCAACGGATGCGCCCCGGCACCGGTGGTCGGAACTATCTCGGTGTATCCGGAGCGCTCTCGCGCCACAGCCTTCACGGAGTCGAGGAGGACGGCAAGGATTTCCTCGAAGGTACGGTCCCGGAGAACCAGCTCCTCCACCGGTAGCTCCTCCCTGGGCGAGTAGAGGTAACTCCGGCTCTCCGCCGCGAAGAGACGATCGAGAACCTCCCGAAGGGAGGTTTGGTGGACAAAGAGGGAGTACCGACCCTCATCCTCCGCCCGCAGCTCCACAGCGGAGCCGTGCCGCCGGTGGGCGGCGAAGGAGGAGCGCTCCGCCGGGAGCTCCGAGAACCCCCCGGGCCGCTGGTCGGAAGAGGCGAGGAGTATGTGCGTCCTCCTCGATTCCACTCGGAGCCTCGGCTCTTCCGCCAGCAGCGCCGTTAGCAGCTCCTCCAACGGCATGGGGCCGCCATGAAAGCTCACGGCGCGATCCTGTAGATCTACGGCACGAATCGGCGTGTTCGCCACGTGAGAGAGCCGTTGGAGCACCGTGGCGAGGGGCGCCTCCACGGCGTCGAGGCTGTACGACTCCTCCCCAACTTTCCGGACCCGGATCCTGGAGACCAGGGTGACCCCGTTTCCCCGGGGCAGAAGATAGAGATCGAAGGCGTCACAGAACGCTTCCAGGGCCCCCTGAAGCGGTATGGAGGAGAAGAAGTAGGAGGCTCTGCCGCTCACCGTCTGATCCGGGATTATCGTTCTTTCCGTGGCGGCGGCGAGGAGCAGGAGAATCTCCCGAATCGGCTGATCCCGAAACTCCATTTCCACGATCTGCGGCTCCTCGGCGGAGGCGGAGGTTTCGGAATCGGAGGTTTGGGAGCCGGGGGATTCCGGAAAGAGCTCCAACGCCGGGAGAAGGAGCATGCTGAGGCCGAACATGAGCACCGCTGCCTCCCGCAGCGCCTCCCGGAAGGAGGCGAACCCGCGGAGCGCCGAGGCGGCAACGAGAAACGGAGCGAAGGGATAGCGTCGCGGTACCCCGGGGAGCTCCTCACCACGCCGGAGCCGGTTCACGAGGAGCAACAGGAGCGCGGAGAGAACCAGGGCGTCGCACCAGCCGGGGCCGCCGAGATAGGCGGCGAGCATGAGGGAGAGGGCGAGGTCGCCGCCTCCGACAGCGTGGGGCATGGTGAGGCGGAAAGGTCCGAGGGCGAACAGGGGCCAGAGGAGCGCCGGGAGTTGCGAACCCCGGGGACCAATCAGAAGAAGGGCGACAAGACCGCCCAAGGAGATCCAGTGCGGTACTCGCAGCGTTCTCTGATCCCAGAACGCCGCCAAGAGGCCGAAGAGGAGAAACAGCAGGGCACGAAACAGTGGAAGCATTATTGAGAAGAGACAGCGGCCGCGACGTTCCCGCTTCAATTAGGCGAAGGATCCCTCTTTTTGGTATACTGCCGGTATGATACCTCGCTACCACGCGACGAGTGGGCTCCTAACGGATCTCTACGAGCTCACGATGATGCAGGGCTATTACCAGTACAAGATGAACGAGTGCGCCGTCTTTGACATGTTCTTTCGGCGGCAACCCTTTGACGGAGGGTTTTCCATCTTCGCGGGTTTGGAAGACCTGGTGGAGACTCTGGAAAACCTCAGTTTCGAGGAGGAGGAGATCGAATACCTCCGTTCCACGGGGTACTTCAACGAGGAGTTCCTCGGGTTCCTCCGGAAGTTTCGGTTCCAGGGGGAGCTCTGGTCCGTCTCGGAGGGTTCGGTTGTCTTTCCCGGGGAGCCTCTTATCCGGGTCCACGCCACCCTTATGGAGGCGCAGCTCATAGAGAGCCTCCTGCTCAATATCATTAACTATCAAACCCTCGTCGCCACTAAGACCGCCCGAGTCTACCTCGCCTCGAACGAGGGAAAGATCCTGGAGTTTGGTCTGCGCCGCGCTCAGGGGTGGAACGGCGCTCTCCAGGCGAGCCGGGCAGCGTACGTCGGCGGCGCCTCGGCGACTTCAAACACCCTGGCGGGCAAGCTCTTCGGTATTCCCGTAAGCGGCACTATGGCCCACAGCTGGGTTATGGCCTTTGGGGACGAGGAGGAGTCCTTTCGTCGCTACGCCGATCTCTACCCGACCTCCACGATTCTTCTCATAGATACCTTCGAGACCCTTGGTAGCGGGCTTCGCCACGCCATAGCCATCGGAAAGGAGCTCCAGCGCAAAGGCCACCAGTTCGGTGTCCGCCTCGACAGCGGCGACATTCAGTATCTCAGCAAGGAGGTTCGCAAGGCGCTGGACGCGGAGGGGCTCTCGGATGCGAAGATCGCGGTGAGCAATGAGCTCAACGAGGAGATTATTCATCAGCTTGTTACCGCCAACAGCCCCATAGATCTCTGGGGCGTCGGTACCCAGCTCGTTACCGGAGGTGACGAATCCTCCCTCGCGGGGGTGTACAAGCTCGCGGCGATATTCCGGAACGGCAGTTGCGAGCCTACGATGAAGATCTCGGACAATCCGGAGAAATCCACGAACCCCGGCATCAAGCAGCTGCACCGCTTCTACGACAAGAACGGACAGCCCGTGGCGGACCTCGTCTCCCTGGAAGAGGAGGAGATCGTCAAAGGCGGAAGTTACACCTTCTACCACCCCGCCATTGACTACCGGCACTTCCGAATCGAGAACGCCCGGAATATCGAGCCCCTGATTCACCGAGTTATGAAGGAGGGAAAGCGGTGCCGGGAGCTCCCCGCGCTGCAGGAGATACAGGATCGGACCAAGTCCCAGCTCAGCTCTCTCGATGAGACGTATAAGCGAATAATCAATCCGCACATCTACAAGGTCTCCATCTCTTCGAAGCTCAAAGGGCTGAAGCAGGATATTCTCCAGCGAGTCTTTGAGGAGGAGGAGTAGTAGGGCAATGAGCTGGTTCGGAAAGATCCTCGGAGGCACCTTCGGTCTCTTCCTCGGCGGGCCTCTCGGCGCCGTCGCAGGAGCTGCGCTGGGACACCTCTTCTTCGACTCAGCCCAGGAGCAGCTCCGGGAGGAAGAGCAGGGGCGACCCCGTTTCACCGCCTCCGCGGAGCGCATCCAAGCCGCATATTTTATCGCGCTCTTTTCGCTCCTCGGTAAAATCGCCAAGGCCGACGGCAGGGTGACTAAGGATGAAGGAGACCTGGTGGTTCGCTTCCTCGACCAGATGCGGGTGACCGGGCGACAGCGGGAGTTTGCCATACAGGTTTTCAACGAAGCGAAGGGAATCCACTACTCCGTGGAGGAGCTCGCCCAGCAGTTTCGCCAGGTTACCGGCGGGCGCCGGGACCTCGCCTTCGGCCTTATGGAGATGCTCTTTCAGGTGGCCATGGCGGACGGCACCTTTCACCCTCAGGAGGAGGAGCGGATTCGCCGGGTCGCCGGGATCGTCGGTCTCGGGCAGTACGAGTGGAACACGCTCTACCATCGCTACGTAGCGGGTCCGGGGGGCGCAGAAGGATACGGCGGTGCCCGGCGCCCCTCCCTAGAGGAGCATTACGAGACCCTCGGGGTCTCCGAGAACGCCTCGGATGATGAGGTGCGAAAGGCGTACCGAAGGCTCGCCAAGGAGAACCACCCCGATACTCTTATCGCCAAGGGGCTGCCGGAGGAGTTCGTGGAGTACGCCACCGAGCGCTTTCAGCGGATTCAGAACGCCTGGGATGAGATAAAGAAAGAGCGGGGGATCTGATTCCGAAACCGGCTCCTCCGTCGCCGTGGCGGTCGGCCGGACCGGTTATCCGCTGTTTCCCAGAACCGGAAAGGCGGTCGTTCCGAGAGGACGGATACCGGTTAGGGTGACGCACCCGTTGCCGAAGAGTCGCTCCATCTGCTCTACAAAGGACTCCTCCATCTGAGTCGGTAGGAAGACCTGCATGGTTCCCGCGAAGCCGCCCCCGTGTACTCTGGCGACCCCTCGGCCGCGGAGGATCGTCTCCGCCACGGCCAAACCGGTGGCCAGGGGCTGGTCCGCCGGATCTCCGGGGCTCACGCAGTTCTGGAGAAAGCGCCAGGATGAGAGTCCGGACTCCCGGGCGAGGGTGAGAAAGCGTTCCAGATCGCCTGCGGCCAGCGCCTCCCGTTGCTCCTGGGCGCGCCGGTTCTCCGAGACGAAGTGAAGGGCCCGGAGGAGCGCCCGGTCTCCCACGCTCTCGCGGAGATCCGGCCCTCTCTCAATGATCTCCTCCTCCGTAACTCCCCGGAGGTACTCCTTGCCGAAGACGCGAGCCACCGCCCGCATCTCCCTTGGAACCGCGGCGTATGCGTCGGTGAGCTCCGCGTGGCTTCCTCCGGTGTCGACAATGGCGAGGCGGTATCCCCGGGCGAGCAGATCCACCTCCATGCCCGTCACTTCTGGATCGTCGGCGCGCTCGAAGTCTATGCCTACCACTCCGCCGTGGGCACACGCTATTTGGTCCATGAGGCCGCACGGTTTGCCCATGTAGTTGTTTTCGGCGTACTGACCGATCTTGGCGAGCTCAATCGGCCCGATGGCGGCGTCGTTGTAGAGTTGGGAAAGAATGGTTCCGAGGAGTACTTCGATCGCCGCGGAGGAGCTCATGCCGGAACCCGGCAGGACCCGGCTCTCCAGGTAGGCGGCGAACCCGCCGATCTGGTGGCCGAGCTCCTCGAACCGTGCGGCCACCCCCCGAATGAGGGCCTGAGTTCCGCTCTCTCCGGATTGTGGTTCCGCCTTGGACAGATCGACGTCGAAGAGGGCGTCGAACCCCTTCGAGCGGAGCCGCACCCGGTTATCTCCGGTGGGAACCACCGCGGCGAGGGCGTCGAGCTCGATACTGCCGGCAACGACGCAGCCGAGATTGTGGTCCGTGTGGTTTCCGCCGAGCTCGCTCCGGCCGGGGGTCGAGACGAAGCGGAGCTTCTCCGGTTCCGCCTCCGGAAACTCCCGCAGGAGCGCTTCGGCAGCCGAGGCGAAGCGGTTGAGGATCGCTTGTCGGGAGGTGCCGGCGTAACAGCCTGAAAGGAGAGGCTTGATCCTCTGATCGTTCAGGTAGGAGTCGATTCGCTCTCTGAGGTTTGACACGGCGATACGGTAGAACGGCGTCGGGACGCTGTCAACCTACGGTGCGGTTGGCGCGGTAGAGACTCAGCCGAAAAACATCAGCTCTCCGACTCTTCCTCGCTCTCCCGGTCGGTGCGCTCTTCTCTCCCTTCCGGAGTGATCTGCTCCAACAGCCCCTCTTCCTGTTCGGCGATACGTTCATTCACCGTGCTCAGAATCTTTTCGGAGAGGATTTCAACCCAGGGGGGTAGAGTATCGTCCTCATCCTCCTCATACTTCAGAAGCAGTTCCTCGAAGAGCTCCCGGGAGGTGCGATACTCCTCCATCTTGTAATGGATAAAGGCTATCTCATACTCCGCGGCGGCTATGTTCGCCTCGTCATCGGGGTATCGCTCGATAAAGGTCTCGTAGTAGTGAAGGGCGACCTCCCACTCGTTGTCGTCCGCCGCATCCTGGGCGCGCTGAAAGAACTCCGCCTGGGAGAGGTCTTCGGGTATTTCCGGTAGCTCGGTCTGACAAGCGGAAAGGAGGAGCAGCAGTAGAAGTGCCGCTCCAAGCCCGCCACGTCGTTCTAAATGACTTTTCATGGTACTCCTGCCGATAGTAGCAGCGGCTTTCGTCGCGGTCAACCTAATCCGCCCAGACCACGTAACCCGGTACAAAGCGGTGGACCAAGTCCGGATGATTGGGAAGGACGCGAATTGCCAGGCCCTGCCGGCCCGCCTGCCGACACGGTATGCGAGCCTTAAACAGCTGCATGCCATTCTCGGCGCTCGCCGCTTTTAGGGTAAGCCGTTCGGGGTCTTCCAGGGAGCCGTCCGCAGCGACCCGTCCGAAGAGCGCCTCCACGGTTACCTGCTCCGGGGTGAGGGACCCGAGAGCGATATGGGCGGAGACCGAAACGGTGTCGCCCACATTGAGCTCCCGCTTCTGTCCACCGTCGATCTTGGCCACCTCTATCTCTTGCCACGCCGTTTCGAGTTTGTGGACGTACTCCGCCACGGACTTCGCCCGGGCGTGCTCATCCTTCCCGAAGCGGTCGGCGTTTCTGAGGGCGGGGAGGTAGAACTGGTTCGAGTAGTCCATGAGCATTCGGTGGGTGGAGAACTCCTTGCCCACGGTGCTCATTGAGTTCTTCATCATGGTGATCCAGTCCCTCGGAAGGCCGTCGTGGCCGCGTTCGAAAAAGGTAGGAATGATCTCCCGCTCCAGGAGGTCGTAGAGGGCGGTGCTCTCGATCTCGTCCTGCAGCTCCTCGTCTTCGTACTCCTCACCGTGGCCAATGGCGAACCCGTTGTTTCCGTCATACCCCTCGGCCCACCATCCGTCGAGGACCGAGCAGTTGAGCACGCCGTTGAGGCCTGCCTTCATGCCACTGGTGCCGCTCGCCTCCAGGGGGCGCCTCGGCGTGTTGAGCCAGAGGTCGCTTCCGGAAACCATCTGTTTGGCGATGGTCATATCGTAGTTTTCGAGAAACACGATCTTGCTTCGGAGCTCCGGATCACTGGCGAAGTGGACTATGTCCTTAATGAGGTTTTTGCCCGGAATATCGTGGGGATGCGCTTTGCCGGCGAAAATCAGCTGCACCGGGTACTCCGTATTCGAGAGGAGCCGCTTGAGGCGCTCGGGATCCCGAAAGAGCAGGGTCGCTCGCTTATAGGTGGCGAATCGTCGGGCAAAGCTTATGGTGAAGGCGTAGGGAGAGAGCACCTCCTCGGCGTGAAGAAGTTGGGAGTGTGATCCCCCGCGGCTCTCCAGCTGCTCCCTGAGTCGCTTCCGTGCGAAGGCGACAAGGCGGTTCTTCCGCGCCTCATGGGTACGCCAGAGCTCCTCGTCGGAGATGCGGTCGATGCGGTCCCAGATCTCGAGATAGGTGGGGTCGTCGTAGAACCGGGGCCCGAAGTACCGGTCCAGGAGGTCGGTCATCTCCTCGGAAAGGAAATTCCTCGGATGAACGCCGTTGGTGATGTGGCCGATGGGCACCTCCTCCACCGGGAGCCCGCCCCAGACGTTTTTCCACATATCTCGGGAGATATCGCCGTGGAGCTCACTGACGCCGTTGTTGTACGCCGAAAGCTTGAGGGCGAGGACGGTCATGCAGAAGTGCTCTAGGGGGTCTTCCGGGTTCTCCCGGCCGAGGGCCATGAACGCTTCCCAGCTCAAACCGGTACCGTCGGTGACGTTATGAAAGTACTTCTGCATCAGCTCCACCGGAAAACGCTCGTTTCCAGCGGGCACCGGCGTGTGGGTGGTAAAGATGTTGGTCGGCCAAACCGCCTGTCGCGCCTGATCGAAGGAGAGTCCCTCATCCTGCATGTAATTCCGGATTCGCTCTATACCGAGAAAGGCGGAGTGCCCCTCGTTCATGTGGGTTACCGCGGGCTCGATGCCGAGCGCCTTCAGGGCGCGGATACCGCCGATACCGAGGAGGATCTCCTGCCGCATTCTGGTTTCCCGGTCCCCCCCATAGAGCTGGGCGGTAATCGAGCGGAACTCTTCCCGGTTCTCGTCAATGTTGGTGTCGAGCAAGTAGAGGCTGTTACGCCCTACCTTTACTTCCCAGATCCGCGCGACGACGACGCTGTCGAGGATCTTGACGGTAATCTTTACATCCTCTCCCGATTTATCGGTACACCGGTTAACCGGCATGTTGTACCAGTCGTTCTCCGGGTACCGTTCCTGCTGAAAGCCGTCGGCGTTGAGGTACTGCTGAAAGTATCCCTGCTGGTAGAGGAGTCCGACGCCGACCAGGGGGAGGCCGAGGTCCGAGGCGGTCTTCATGTGGTCACCTGAGAGGACCCCGAGGCCTCCGGAGTAGATCGGGAGGCTCACGTCGAGGCCGTACTCCATGGAGAAGTAGGCGATGGTCTTGTTCCTGCTTCCGGTGTACCAGGTATCCTTACTCTGCTTGTACCGCTGGAACTTCTCGTTCACCTCGTGGAGGGAGGCGAGATAACTGTCGTCCCGGGCGAGTTGTTCGTACCGTTCCTGGGGAATCATGCCCAGCATGCGCACCGGGTTCTGGTGCGAGGCGATCCAGGCGTCGAAGTCGAGTCTGGTGAAGAGAGTAACCGCATCGTGATTCCAGCTGAGCCACACATTGTGGGCGATTTCCTGCAACGGCTTGAGAGGCTTTGGAATCTGGGGACTGACGGTGTACTTAATAATCTGCATAACGTTCTTCCTTTACACTATCGACACTACGCAGTGCGGTGCACAGATGTCAACGCGAGGGCCCCCATAGCATGCGGTGGTGAGCTCAGACGAGCTCCTCCGGGTGCTCGTCGAGAATGGGAATAACCGTGCTCCTCGATCCCGTTCCGGGGAGCGCATCAATCAGGGCAACCGCCTCTCTCACGCTGCGTTCCTGGGCACGGTGCGTGGTGATCACAACGGGGACTAAGGTGCCGCTCTGGGGCGCTTCTTCGGGCAGCTCGTTTTGGAGGACGCTGGCGATACTAATGGCGTGCTCCGCGAATATGGAAGAGAGCTTGGCGAGCATCCCCGGGGAGTCGGTTACCATGGTGCGAATGTAGAAGCGTCCCGCGGTCTCTTCTACGTGGACCTGTCTGGAGAGGGTGTTGATGTCCTGCCACTGCCCCGCGGCCTGAAAGACCTTCTCGAAGGTACCGAGACCGAGACTTACCACATCGGAGACCACGGCGCTCGCCGTCGGTTGGCCTCCCGCACCCCGGCCGTAGTAGAGGGTGTGCCCCGTGGCGTGACCGTATACGCTCACGGCGTTAAAGGGTCCCTTTACCCAGGCAAGGGGATGCTCCCGGGATATGAACGCCGGCCGTACCCAGAGGGTAACGCCGTCGGTGGTACGGTAGGAGACTGCGAGGAGCTTTACCATGTAGCCGAGGGTGCTCCCGAAGGCGACGTCCACCTCCGAAAGGCCGTCTATGCCCTCAACCGGGATCGCGTCGAAGTCGACCTTGAGGCCGAAGGCGAGGGCGCTCATAATGGCGATCTTGTGGGCCGAGTCCATTCCGCCGACATCGAGGGCCGGATCCGCCTCGGCGAGCCCCCTCGCCTGGGCATCCGCCAGTGCCGCCTCATAGCTCTTGCCTTCCTCGATCATCTCGGTGAGTATAAAGTTGCAGGTACCGTTGACGATGCCGTAGAGCGCGTCCACCTCGTTCGCCACGAGCCCCTCCACGAGGGAGCGGATAATCGGGATTCCCCCGCCGCAGCTCGCCTCGAAGGCGATCGCCCTTCCCCGGGTCCGTGCGAGGGCCCAGAGCTCCTCCCCGTGATGCGCGAGGAGCGCCTTGTTCGCCGTGACCACATGCTTCCCCGCTTCCAGGGCGCTCTCGATGAGCTCCTTGGCAAATCCAGTTCCGCCGACCAGCTCGATGACAATCTCCACCTCCGGATCGGCGAGGGCCTTCTCCAGCTCCTCGGTAAAGGTTTCTTCCGGAAGCCCGAGCGAACGGGCCACGTCGAAGTTCTTGTCCACGATGTAGCGAAGCTCCAGGTCGAGCCCGCTCTTTCGGCGGAGGAGCTCCCGGTCCCGGGTGAGCAGCTGTGCCGTGGCGCCTCCAACGGTGCCGCAGCCGACAAGGGCGATTCCAACCATGGCGCACATCGTATGTGGCGGTCTATGCCATGTCAACTGAGGCGGCAGCTCGTCGCCGGCCCCTCCTACCAGGTTCCCCGGAACCGTCTTGATCTGATACTATGAGCGTATGCGTCACATTTCGGTTGCCGAACTCCTTCGGCTCCCCCGGCCTTTTGCGTTTCTCCGGGAGAAAGCGGTCCCCACCCCGGTGGCCGTGGAGCGGGAGCTCTACCAGCCGCCGGTGGTGGCGGTGGTGGAGGAAGGGCGTTCCCTCCTCTGGGGAAGGGAGACGGTGCGAGTGGCCCGAGAAGCGGGAAGGAGAGAGCTCTGGTGCCGGGAGCTAAAAGGGACGGAACCCCTCGAAGCTGCAAAGGCGGCCCTGGCGGCGGAGAACCGGCCCGGAGAGTGGGAGCTCGATGAGCTCGTGGCGCTCCTTGCCTTTATCGAGGGGAGGGGGGCTGCGCCCGACGAGCCCCTGCGGGAGCTCATCGACGGCTCAAAGCGGGGGCTTCTAGAGCAGGCGCGCAAAGCCGCATCTCTGCCGAAACAGGTTCGGGAGCTGGTGCTCCGAGGAGCCCTGACGCTTCGGCACGGCGAGGAGCTGGCGCAGCTGCCGGCTCCGCTGGCGGAGGCGGTGGTAGCGGCCCTGGGGGAGGGGAGCTTCAGCACCAGGAGAGAGCTGGTGCAGATGAGCGTGGAGCTCTTTAAGCGGTATCAGGAGGAGGATCCGGGAATCGAAGCACGGCTAATCGAAGCGCTCGGGAGCGCAGACCCCCGACGGACGCTCTACGCGTTGCGATACCCGAGCTACAGCGGCGCCCGGGAAACCCTCGACTCCTTTCGTAGCCGTTTCCTCAAAGGAACCGGGGTACGCCTCGAGGAGCCGCCGTACCTCGAGGGCGATAGCTTCTCCCTGGTTATTCCTTTTTCCACGCCCCGGGAGCTGGAGAAACGACTCGATGCGGTCCGGCGAGCGGCGAAAGAGATTGAAGCGGTTACGGAGCTACTCGGATGATCTCCTACGGCGCGCATACGCGGTTTGCCCGAGCCTACGTGGAAGAGGCGGTAGTCCACACCCTTGCCGCGGAACGGGCCAGGGAGTTTCTCGGGGAGCGCGTTCCCCTCACGGTGATTGCGAACCGGGAGGAGATTCCCGAGGAGGATCGGAACCAGCACACGCTCTTCGTGGCGCGCTCGCCCTCGGGGATGTTCAAGCGATGCCCCGGCAGCCGGGGGCATCTCTGCTGCAACTACCTCACTATCGACCTCTACGCGGGGTGCACCCTCGGCTGTAGCTACTGCATTATGAAAAGCTATCTCTCCTTCTCCCCGATCACCGTCTACGCCGATCTCTCTCCGGCCATTGCGGGGCTCAGAGAGGTGGCGCGGCGCAATCCGGATAAGGAGATCAGGGTGGGAACCGGAGAGGTGGGGGACTCCCTTCTCTACGACCCGATCTTTCGGCTCTCCGAGGAGCTCATTAAGGGTGTGGCGGACCTACCGAATGTACGCCTCGAACTCAAGACAAAGAGTGACTTCGTCGATCACCTCCTCGATCTCGAACCGAAGGGGCGGAGCGTGATAGGCTTCTCCCTGAATCCTCAGGAGATCATCGATCGGGAAGAGGGGTGGGCGGCCTCCCTAACGGCCCGGCTCGATGCGGCGCGGCGGGTCGCCGAAGCGGGGTACGCGGTGGCCTTCCACTTCGATCCGATTATTCGCCTGAGTAACTGGCGGGAGCTCTATGAGCAGGTGGTACGGGAGCTCGAGCCATTTCGTTCTCGGGAGGTCGCCTGGGTAAGCCTCGGCACCGTGCGCTTTACCCGGGCTCTCCGGGAGAAGATAGAGGAGCGCCCCTATCTCTACGATGAGTTTTATCCCTCCCGGGACGGCAAGCTGCGCTATCTTCAGAAGGAGCGGGTAGAGGTGTACCGTGCCATGAGTCGGTGGCTCGAGGAGAGCGTGGGAGCCCGGGTCTATCTCTGCATGGAGTCCGCCGCGGTCTGGCGGCGCGCCTTCGGCGGTGAGCCGAGCACCCTCTCCCGAGGGGTTGCGGAGCTCTTCCGCTGGCCTCTGGGGATGCCGGAGGAGGAGAAGAAGGAATGATACGAGAACGGAGACGACGAGTAAGCACGCTCTTTCTGGCTCTGCTCTTCCTCGCGGCGGTCCTGCAGGGAGAGGAAATCGGCCGGGTGGCGGCTCTGGCGGATTCAGTCTCGATTGTCCGGGCCGGGGAGCCGATTCCGGGGGCCGTGGAGGGTGGAACGGCTCTGAAGGCGGAGGACCTGCTCCTAACCGGAGAGGGTTACGGAGAGGTGATTCTCGACGGCCTCGGAAGGCTCCGGCTCTGGCCGGAAACGGTCGTCCATCTGCGCGGAAGCGTGGAAATCGAGTTGCTCACGGGGACGGTACAGTTTCGACGGCTCGGCGGAAGCGGCCCGGTACCGATTCTCTCGGGAGCGGTCACGGTCCGGATACGATCCGGAGAGGCGACGGTGAGTGCAGGCGCCGGCGACCTCCGTCTCGTCCTATCGGAGTCGGGGCGCCAGCCGGTACTGAGTGAGACCGGGGTGCGCCGTTTTGCGGAGCCCGGCCGGCCGGTGGGGTTCTACCGGCGCCTCTCGAACATCGAGGGCGCCCCGCTGGAGTGGAGGGAAGCCGCCCTCAAGACCTTCGCCACCCGGGGTCCTGGGGAGATGGCCGATCGCTTTCAAGAGTACCGGGAGCTCCGGGAACGATTCGATACGGCCTATGAGGAACTTCTCCGTTATCGAAGCACGCTGAACCGTTGGAGAAGCGAGTTCCGACGTGGCCTCGACCCGAAGGTGGAAGAGACCCTAACCGGAGAACCTGAGCTCTCCGCTGCTCTGGATGGGGTGCTCGGGGTGAGTGAGGAGATGGAGAGGCGCTACTATCAACTCCGTCTCGACGCCCCTTACCTTCGAGAGGAGTTCCGGGAGTATTTGCGGCAGGAGGATGCGTACCTAACCGATCGGCTCCATTTCGTTCGCTTTCTGCGCGCCCTTCTGCCCGCCGGCGCGCTCGACCAGGAGAGTGCTTAGAAGAGGGTGACCTCTCCGCGCTTTTTCTTGTTCCGCTCTTCCCGGAGCTTCTTGAGGTACTCCGTTTCTTCCTCTTCCACCTCATGGACCGTGGTGGTGGCGGTAATTCTCTTGAGGAGAACCTTTGCGGTGGTGGGGTAGAAAAAGAGCTTTCGCGCCTGGATTCCTCCGACGTCCGATGCGCTGATCGGTATACCTTCGGTCTTGAGAAACTCCATGGCAAACTCTACGTTGCTCCGGGGTACATTGCCGGCGGTGGAAGCATGGAGGACGTGGCCCCCGCCGAAGACCTTGGCGACCATCCTCTGTTTACTTCCGCCGAGCTTGAATAGCTCGTTTATGAGAACCTCCATGGCGTAGAGGCCATACTTGGCGCTCTCCTGGTTAAATCCTCGGTGCGCCTCCAGGGAGCCGGGAAGCATAAAGTGGTTCAGGCCGCCTACCTTGGCGTTGTCGTCATAGAGCGCTACTGCCACGCAGGAACCGAGGATGGTCGAAATGATCGTCTCTTCCCCGGTGGCGTAGTACTCACCGGGATGGATAATGATCACATCAGACTGGAACTTGCTGTTGAAATGCCGGTACATTCAGTTTACTTTTCTCAAAAGAGTGTCAGCTCGCCGGAGGTTGCTCCGGTCTCGACTTCAATTCCCGCCAGGGCTCCCGCCCGTTGCTTATGGGTAAATATCGTGAATCTATCGATCATTGACTGCAGGCGCTCGCTCTGGATCTCCCAGCTCTCGAGACCGACTTCCTCAAGCAGTGGCTCCATCTGGTTGCGAGCGCTCTCCTCGACTCTCGAGAGCTCGTCTTCGATCTCTTCGATCTGCCGACCAAGATCTTCCAGGCGGGAGAGCTCCTCTTCGGACTGCCCGAAGAGATCAAAGAATCGGTTCGTGAAGAGGGAGAACCCCTGGACGAAGGAGGCGATCTCCTCGAACTCCCTGTTGAGCCGGTCGTACCGGTTCTGGATCTCCCCTCGAAAGGAGAGAACCAGCGCTTCCTCCTGATTAAAGAGTCCCCGAAAGTGCTCCACAGCGCTGGACACCTTCTCAATGAACGCCTGGGTGGAGGTAAGGGAGGTCTCCACGTCGTGTTCGATCTTTCTGGTGAGTTGGGTCATCTCGCCGACGGTGTCGGACATCTGCCGTAGTACTTCCTGCTTTGCTACTTCGATGCGAGAGGCGATATCGATGGAGTGAAACCTATTTATGAGGGTCGAAAAGGACTTGAAGTCTCCCTCCAGCTGGTTGATGTCCCGCATGAGCTGTACCGACCGCCGAGAGATGCGCTCTTTGAGCTCCATCATCCGGTCCACGTCCGCGAGAACTCGTTCCAAGAGATGGAGCGCCCCCTGTCGCTGCGCGGCCATGCTACCGGTGATTTCGGGGTTCTCCGTCAGTTGGAGGTACTCCTGCCGCTCCCTCTCGAAGGTGTCGGTAAGCTCCCTTGCCTCACCTATGTGTCCCCGCAACTGCTGGAGGCTCTCCTGGAGCTGCCTCTTAACGTCCGCAAGAACCTCCTTGCCGAGGTTCGGTACAAGGGCGACAAAGGAGAGCTCGTCGAGGCGCTGCTCCGTGGAACCAACCTCGCCGGTCTCCTGGAGCCCCTCGAGGGAGATAATCACGTGGTCCACGGATTGTCTGATAATATCCTGGAGCTGAACGCTCTCCATAATGGAGCGAACGGGGTTCCGAATCGAGCTGGACCGGTCCTGAAGCCCCTTCATTCCGTTCGTTAGCTCTCGGGTGGCGTTCTGCAGCTTTTCGAAACTGCCAAAAAGCTCCTTCCGAAGCCGGTTAAAGAGCTCTTCCTCGAAGGATCGGACCTCGTCAATGGTAGAGCGGAACTCCTGGAAGTCCTCCAGGAGCTGCTGCCCTCGCCGGGTGATCTCATCGGAGAGCTCTATGGTTCTCGCCGAGAGCCGTTTGAGCTCCTCGGTTATGTAGGAAAAGGCCCGACCCGCGGAGCCCGCCTTGAGAGCGACGGTCATAGCGTTGAGTGAGATGAGCTCCATATCCTCCGAGTCGTGTCTAATAGCGGCGATGAGCTCCTCCAGAGAGGAGAGATTCTCAATCGCCTCCCGGAGCTGCTGGTAAAACGCCTCGTCCTCCTCGTGCATCGCCGAAAGCTTAGCCGTAGATTCCTCGAGAGCGTGTCTGGTCTCTTCCAAGAGTGCTCCAAGGGCGGCTTCGCCGCTCTCCGTGGCGGCGAGACCGGCGATTGTCGACTCCGAGCGGTTGAGGGAGTGCTCCATCTCCTGCATGAGCTTCGGAAAGGTCTCTCCCAGTCTGAGAAAGACCCGCTCCGTCTCGGAGACAAAGCCCTTTAGGGTGTCAATAATCCGGTCTCGGAGCTCGACGGTCTGCCTATCCATTGCTCAAGTATACCTGTACTTCCGCCTTCTTCCAAGTTCTCCGATTCGCACAATAAAAAGGCCGTCCGAGCGGACGGCCTTGGTCATTTCTGCACACGGCACTGAGCACGCCCGTGTTCTTAGACGGGATCAGCGGCACGAACACCTTCGACGTTCAGGGCTTCTTCAGTCTCCAGGTCAAAGAGGATCGCTCGCTCCATGTGAGGTACGAACTTCGCCTTGTCACCAACGCTGAGGTGAACGTCCGGTTGGGTTCGAACGATTATCTGGTGGCTTCCGGTATTCACGTAGTGGTGGATTTCGGCTCCCAGGGGTTCGACAACCTCCACGGTTACCGGCACGAAGGAGTGCTCCTTCGGGTTCTCCTCGTAGGAGAGGTCCTCGGGACGGATGCCGAAGGTGAGCTTCTTGCCTACTCTGCTCTTGGCGACTTCCGCGGCCTTGCCGGTGAGCTCGATGGTAAAGTTGCCCTCATCGGCGAGGTATTTGCCGTTCTCCTCCCTGACATCCACGACCATGAAGTTCATCGGGGGAGAGCCGATAAAGCCCGCCACGAAGCGGTTAATCGGCTTGTTGTAGAGGGTCAGGGGGTCACCAATCTGCTGAATAAAACCGTCCTTCATGACAACGATCTTGTCGCCCATGGTCATGGCCTCTACCTGGTCATGGGTAACATAAACCATCGTTGCCTGAAGGCGGTTGTGCAACGCGGAAATCTCGGCCCGCATCTGCACTCGTAGCTTGGCGTCCAGGTTGGAAAGGGGCTCGTCAAAGAGGAATACCTTTGGCTGTCGCACTATGGCGCGACCGACGGCGACACGCTGCCGCTGTCCACCCGAAAGCGCCTTGGGCTTACGCTCGAGAAGCATCCCGATATCGAGGATCTTCGCCGCCTCGTCGACCCGTTTTTTAATTTCCTCCTTATCGAACTTGCGGATCTTGAGACCGAAGGCCATGTTGTCGTAGACACTCATGTGCGGGTATAGAGCGTAGTTCTGAAAGACCATCGCGATGTCCCGGTCCTTCGGGGGTACGTCGTTAACCCGTTTGCCATCGATAATCAGGTCACCGCCGGAAATATCTTCGAGACCTGCGATCATTCGGAGGGTGGTGGTCTTTCCACAGCCCGAGGGGCCGACCAGTACCACAAACTCCTTGTCTGCAATCTCAATGTTCGCGTCTTTGACCGCGGTAACATTGCCCTCATAAACCTTTGTCAGGTTTTTCAACTGAACATTTGCCATCTGAGGTCCTCCGTTGGCAATTATTTTATTGTCTGCCTAGTGTACGGGGAGATTCACGACCTGTCAAATCGAATTTCCTGCGGAATTGTGGAGAATTTGGAGTAGGCGCTTCTGCGAAAGGGCGGCGGCCTCAGAGCCCCCGGGCGCGGTACCACTGATCGATCGCTTCTCCTAGGTCGGTGTCGGGCGCCCGAGGCTCCTCACCGGAGTGAAGACGTATAGACTCTCTAAGCCAAGGGCCCACAACGTCCTCCTCCACTACGCTCCAGTTGAGAGGCGTCCGGCGGGGAAAGGCGAGGCGCTCCGTCGGGGGGATGCTTCCGAGGAGAGCGGGATGGATCTCGGTGATGATTGTACGATTCACCTCGGGAAGGGAGGAGAGTCCTCGGAGAAATCCGAAGCTGTCGATCTGCCGGTCCGTACTGGTTTCCATGAGTCGCTGCTGGACCGCGGGATCGAGCAACCAGCGGAGAAAGTCCACACCCTGTCGCCGATTCTGGGCTCGGTTTGGAATAGCGGCGTAGACGATTTCCGGGAGAACCGGTATCGCCTCGTCGCCACTGAGCCAGCGAATCGACATGTCCCGGGTCTCCCGGTCCGGTCGGGAGAGAAACTCTCCGGCGGTAGTATAGTAGAAGCCGATTCGCCCGCGACGAAGGAGCTTCTCCGCCGGGTCGTATAGGTAGCGCTCCGAGAACGCCTCGGCGGCGTCGTTTCCTCCGTTTACCTCTTGTCGCCAGCTGACGCCTGACTCGAGCAGCTGCTCCAAGGCACTCTGATCCCAAGCGACCCTGAGCTCCGCGATTTCGGTAAATGCGGTTCCCTGGAGTTGCGCCCAGGCGAGGAGAAAGCGCTCGTCCCAGAGCGGGGAGAAACCCATCCTCACGTATCGTTCCGATTCCAGTTCGTTAAACGCCTCTGCTCGGGTTCTCAACTCATCGATGGTAATCCTCCGCGTCGACTGTTCCGGAAGGGTGACATCGAGAAACTGGACCGCCGGAAGGTCGAAGGAGAGTGGAAGAAAGCGAAGAGCGTCGCGATAGCGGCCCAGGGCGAGCAAATCAGGGTAGATCCTCTCGGCAGCGTCGTCCGCCGTTGACGGGAGCTCCTGCATGTACTCGGCGAGGTTCCGGTTGGCCAGACCCCGACCAATGATTACGTCCGGTTCCCCACCCTCGGTAAGGACCGCTTCCGCCACGTCAGTTCGGAAGACGACCTTGACCTTTGTCTGCTCCCGTTCGGCGTTGTAGAGCTCCGCGTAGAGAGCCATCAGGGGCTGATCTGTCCAGAGCTCTACGAACTCCGTGGTTTCGTGCCGATCGCAGCCGGACAACAGCATGGCGGCGACGAGGGGCAAAAGAAGAAGTCGCGGTTTCATGATCGGGAGGAGCTCCTGGCGGTTGTCACGGCTGGGCAAGCTCCTCCGCGGCGGCGTATATCTCGTCATAGAGCTCAGGGAGGGAGTCCGCATCAACGCTGGCGAAGGCGACCCTGAGGTAGCTTCCGTCTATTGAGATGGTCCCGATGCCTCGGTCGAGAAGTAAGAGTCGTAGCTCTTCGGCGTCGATGCCGCGGCAGCGAAAGCTCATAAAGTAGCCCGAGTTGAACGGGAGCGGCTCGAGAGGGGAAGCGTGATGAAGGGGCGCCTTTTCTGCGAGCCAGCGCTTAATGATTCCGTACCGCTCTCTTAGCACTTCTCGCGCTTTCTCCTTCTGCTCGTAGTAACTCGGGTCGTTCATCACCTTGAGAAGCAGATGCTGTGAGAGGTTGCTAGTGTTGGAGACGATCGCCCGAAGAGAGCCGACAAACTTCTGTTCCAAGGCGTCGATCGCCTCACGCCCCAGTGCCGGATTTCCGAAGGTGAGAAAGCCGACTCGCAGCCCCCAGGCAAAGTCCTCCTTCGTCGCCCCGTCGATTTTGATCGCCAGGATCCGCTCGTGGACGTCCACGAGGGAGGCGAAAATCGACTCCTCGGCGAGTTCGGGCTCGAAGAAGAGGCCGAAATAGGCGTCGTCGGAGATTACGAGGATGTCCACCCCGCTGTCCGCGAGCTTCGTTAACCGCTCCACGATGCCCCGCACCTCCGCCGTCGAAGGCGAGTATCCGGTGGGGTTGTTGGGAAAATTGAGAAGCAGCACGACTTTCCTTCGTTCCGCGGCGGCAGCCTCCAGGGAGACCGAGAAACCCTCGAGGTTAAAGCCTCCCTCCTCGGAGAAGAAGGGAAAGGTCTCTATTCGCGCCTCTTTGCGATGCTCGAAGATGAGCCGGTAGTTGCCCCAGAACATATCTGGCATAACCACCGGGTCGCCCGTATTCACAAAGAGCTCCGCCACATGAACGATACCGTTGGTCAGGCCCGAGGTGACCATGGGTGTCGAGGTGGTCTTCCCGCGCAAGGAGGGGTTTTTCGCGATCATTTCCTCTTTCCACCGCTTCCTAAGCTCCGCCACTCCCGGAGTGGGGGCGTAGGCGACGCTTTCGGAAGGGTGAAAGTGATGGGTCAGCGCCGCGGCGCTCGGCAGGATCAGCGGGACCCCTTCCTTATACGCCATGCCGGCAGTGGCGTTAAAACGGTGCGCTCTGCTCTTCGCCTCCGCGGACTGCGCCACGATCCCCTTCGGAAAGAAGAGGCGTCTTCCTGTTTCCGAGAGGAGGCGGCCAACAACGGTCGGTTCGAGGCTTTTGTTGAGCTTCTCAGCCAGAGAGTTCATAAGGCCCACTATACAAAGCGCTCCAGCTCTGTGCAATCACGGGGAGATTGACCCCGGCGGGGTAACAAAGTATGGTAGCACCATGGCTAAGGGCGATGTGGAGGAGCCGAGAGGCGCACCCCCATCGGAAGAAACCGACGGCTTGGGGTTCGTCGAAAAGATCATCGCAATTCTTTTCGGAGGCAACGATCCCGAGCGGCAAAAGCGTAGGCTCCTCAAACAGGTTGCGAAAGACCTGAACAAGTCCAAATACAACTTCTACAAGCCTCGAAGCAAGGAAGCTCTGCCCGGCTTTGCCAAGTTCTTCTACGCCCATTACAGGGTGGTTGGTCCGGCGCAACAGCTCCTGCAGAACGCCGCCGGCTCCAAGAGCCTCAAATCACTCGTTATCGACTCCTACCTCACGGAGAAACAGCGGGAGCTACGGGACCAGTTCGATGAGGAGTCCATCCGAGAGCGGGCGAAGGAGATCGACACCAAGCAGCTCGCCGAGGAGCTCAAGGACGGGATGATCAACTTTTACGGCTCCTTCGACGCGGAGCTCGTAAAGCGGATTAACAACGCCTACAACCTGGCGCAGCTCTTTCTTCGATTCGTCAATTTCGACTACTACTTCGCCCTTCGCAAGTTCGACTCCGCCATTACGGAGAACAACTTCACCTATAAGCCGAGCTTCGACGCAATAAGCGCGGAGTACGTGGTCGACGATATTCGCGACTTTCTAGAGACCGCTCTGGTACTCGACCCGAAGGCTGCCTGGGACCCGGTAATCGACATACTCAAAGAGTACCGCGCCGTGGAAGTGGTTGACCGCGATGCCTTCAAGAAGAGTATAAAGGATGTTGCCGCAGTGGTGCGCGACAACGTCCTGGAGCTCATGGTACGGCACATTACCGATGATCCCTTCTGGAAGGCGAAAGGGGTCGGTTCTAACGAGCGAATCGTGGAGCCCTATCTCAACGCCCTCAAGACAACCACCGAGGCGAATGTACAGAAGCTCCTGAACGAGCGTCGGGAGAAGAAGATCGACGCCCTGGTGCAGCAGGTGTTCGGCACAACCGTCGTTGCCCGTACCAAGAACTACACCGAAAAGGGCAACCTCATGTTCGCCAAGCGGGCGATGGCAGGGTTCACGCACACTCAGGCGCTCAATTTTCTCAAAGCGTATCTCCTCGACTACTTCAAGAAGGATGTCCGGGAGCTGGTGCAGGACATGCTCCTGGTTCGAGGAAAATGGGTCACCAACATCCAGTCCCAGCAACTATCCGACGCCTACCATCAGGTAATGCAGATCTCCGAGAGCCTGGTCTCCTTTGATGAGAGTCTCGGGGAAGAGGGTGAACGGGGCATGAAGCTCAAGAAAGCCGCGGGGCGAGTCGTTGAGCGAGACCCTGCCACCGCGAAGCTCTTAAAGGAACAGCTCAATAGCATTAACAAGGAGGCGCAGCGGCTCATTTCCGAAGCCTCCAGCAACCTGGTGACAATCGGTAAATTCCTCAAAATGTTGGTAGCGGACTACGATCAGACCGAGCACGACCTGGTGAACAACTGGAAGGAGCTGGACGGGATGATCGAGGAGCCGATCCGGGAGAGAATGGTGGAGACCTACAAACAGCTCTACCGTTTTTTGCAGCTCATGCAGGTTCTTGCCAAGCGGTAGAGCCGCTACGTTCAGATTGCCCCTTCCAATTTGAGCAGAAACCGCTTCATGCGACTGCCGCGCTCCTCCGGTAACGCTCGTCGGGCGTAGCTGCCGACGTCCCCGGAGGCGGGGATCACCCGGTGGCACGGTATGACAATTGCGATCGGGTTGGCGGCGACGGCGTTTCCCACCGCCTGTGCGGCGTCCCGACGGCCGATTTTCTGGGCCAGGAGCCCGTAGGTTATCGTTGTGCCGTACTCCACCTTCCGCAACCGCCCCCAGACGGCGCGCTGAAAGCCCGTTCCATCGTACTCCACTGCGATGTCGAACTGTCTGAGCTCTCCGGCAAAGTAGCGGTCCAGCTGCCACTCCACCTCACCGCAGGCGTACTTGTTCTCCTCTATCTCTTCGTTCTGCGGGAGGTCGGTGATAGGAGCGTAGCTGAGCCGCACCACGGCGCCTCGGCGATTTACGGCCAGGTGGATGGGTCCGGCCGGCGAACGGTACGTATGGGTGTAAATCACAATCCTACATGGGAGTGTAACGGCGTTACCTCCGCCGGGCAAGGGTCCGTGGGCCGGTGCGTCCCGGCACGGCGCTTTCGCTGCCCTATTCGGTCTCGACCTCGAACTCCGCCAGTCGATGTTCCAGGGCTCCGGGAACTCTGGCCCTGAGGGTTACGCTATCGCCGTTATACTCCTCCTTTTCCACCCGGCCGTGCTCGTAGACTCGGGCGACTAGATCATACCGATTTAGGGGCAGTCGATAGCTGCGAGGTGCCATCAGAGTGTCTACAGAGTTCTGGACCTCGGAGACGAGTTCCGTAAGGCCCTCTCCGCTGGTGGCGGAGGTAAAGATCACTGGGACCGAGGGCTCGATACGGCTGATGTCCGCCAGGAGCGTACCACGATCGTGAGGGCGGTCGGCTTTGTTGACCACCACGAGTCGCGGTTTCTGCTCGGCGCCTAGTTTCTTGAGAACCTCTTCCGTCGTCTTGAGCTGTTCCGCCCGTTCCGGATCCGAGGCGTCCACAATTAGAAGCAGAATATCCGCCTCCAGCGTTTCCTCCAGGGTGGAGGCGAAGGCGTCTACCAGATGGTGTGGGAGCTTTCGGACGAAGCCGACGGTGTCGGTGAGGAGGCAGTCGGTGCCGTTGGGTAGGTGGAGTCGCCGGGTAGTCGGATCCAGAGTGGCAAAGAGCTGGTCCTCTACCAACACCTTTGCCCTGGTGAGGGCGTTGAGGAGGGAAGACTTGCCGGCGTTGGTGTAGCCCACTAGGCTCACCGAGGGAACCGGCACCGACCGGCGTCTATCGCGGCGGGTCCGTCGCTGCCGTTCCAGGGAGCGGAGCTCCCGACGGATCTGGGCGATTCGGTCCACCACCATGCGTCGGTCCATTTCGAGCTGTTTCTCTCCCTCGCCTCGGGTGCCTCTCGCTCCTCCGCGCTGCCGCGAGAGGTGAGTCCATGCGTTTCTCAGCCGGGGGAGGGCGTACTCCAGACGAGCGAGCTCCACTTGCAGGGCGGACTCCTTGCTCTCGGCGTGCTCGGCGAAAATGTCGATTATCACACCCTCTCGATCAAGGGTGGTGGCGCCGGTGAGGCGATCCCAGTTTCGCTGCTGCGCCGGCGTGAGGTCAACGTCGAAGACGACGATGTCGTACTGCTCTTCTTCCACCCGAGCGGCGATCTCATCAGCCTTGCCCCGGCCGATGTAGTAGGCTGGATGAATATCTCCAACTCGAACCACGAGCTCTTCGGAGACGTCGATGCCGAGGGTATCGCAGAGCCGTCGGAGCTCCCGGCCGTAGGCGCGGGCCTGCTCTTCGCTCTCGTCGCTATGTCTGGGAATTACCAGAAGGGTGCTGTTGCTGCTCATAGTGGAGTGGTGCCGGCGCCGAGGGGCCACGGGCCGAAGGCGTTCTGCACCGTTACTTTTCTCCCTCAGTCCACAAAGGGCTGAATGCTCGGCTCCGGGGTCGCCACGCCGACATAGAAGCTGATCTGTTGAACGCGAGAGCTATTACCTACTCGATCCGTGGCGCGACCGCGAATCGAGTAGAAACCGGACTCCGAGACCTGAATCGGCGCCGTATAGCTCTGGAAAGGACGGCCGTTCAGGGAGACTTCGATGCTCTCCACTCCGGATAGGCGATCATTTGCCCGTAGGAGGATCTCGCTCCCAGCGGCTAGGTAGCGTTCCCCCCCGAAGGTGCGGAAGGGACGGCTCGGCAACAGCGACACCGACGGAGGCGTGTTGTCAACAACACCGTTGGCCTGAAAGGTCTCGGTCCGATTGCCGACGTTGTCAACGGCGTAAGCGTAACCGGTCAGCTCTCCCTCCTCCTCGAACCGCGTGGGCCCGGTGTAGGGTACAAACTCCTCGTTATCCATGCTGACGTAGATACGGCGAACGCCGGACAGACGATCCGCAGCTTCGAGAACCACTGCACTCTCGCTCGTAAGATAGGCGGTTCCTTCCTCGTCTACGTACGCGGGGCCCACCGCACCGGCGGAAACGAAAGGCGGAGTGGTGTCGATCACCACGGTGTACACCTTTTCCCGGGAGACGTTACCGGTGATGTCGACCGCACGATAGGTGATGAAGTGGCGCCCCTCCTCCTCGATGCGAATCGGCTCCTCGTAGCGCGCCAGTTCTCCGCCGTCTACGCTGTACTCGATATAGTCGAGGTTCTCCGTCAGATCGCCGGCTTCAAGCACGAACCGCGCCTCTTTGGGGGCATAGTCGATGCCGTCGGAGCTGTAGATCCGCCTCTCCTGAGCCGACAGGGCAGAGGCGAGGAGAAAGAAGGAGAGCCCGAGGGCCGCTGCCTTTGCTGTCCAAGAAGGGTGATAGTTCATGCTACTCGGTTGCAGTATACGGTGCTCCCGGCCAAAGTCAAGGATCGGCTCTTGAGTGAGCCGATCCCGAGTTCGTACTCGTTCCGAACGGCCTGCTCCGGCGTTAGAGAACCATCGCCGACCGGCCCCAGTGGAAATGATTCTGCCGGATCTCCTCAACACTGGGCATCTTATACTCCACCAGAATGTCGCCGGCGCCAACGTAAATCCCATGATCTATGATCTGGTAGGAGAAGGAGGCGATAGAACGTTCCACATTCTTGTTCGGCTTTTCTGGATTGGTAAGGACGTCTTTGACGCAGTCCTTTAGGTGCTCGAGGTTGCGGTCGTAGGCGCCGCCGATGTTGCCGGAGTCTTCAGGATTGTTGAAGTCGATCACCTTCAGGTCCGCAAAGACAACCTTTGGGACGGTCACCTTGTTCGTCGGGTCCGTCATGTAGGCGGCGAACTTCCTCGGATCGTAAACGCTTGCCACCAGCGGCGTGAGGGGGCAGAGTTCCTGGTAAACGTAATACTCTTTCTTCTTGCCGGAATACTCGCCCTTTTCCAGAGCGAGGCTGCGGCCGTCCTTGGTGGTGAGATAGAGATTGCCGAGGGCTTTCTCGGGCACGTGCTCGAGGACACGGTAGACCGACATCCAGACGGAGTGCTTCGGCTCACCGCTCTCGTGCTGGACGCACCGCTCTTTGGCGTAGTCCCAGTCGAAGTAGTCGCCAAAACCGCCTTCTACTTCGAAGAACATGATCATCTCATAGGACCCGTTCTTTGAGCCGATCGCCATGTACTGGCCGAACTGCTCCGGCTCCAACTGTGATGCGATAAGAGCTTCGATCGGGAAAACTGAAAGGTAGTAGTGTGTCTGCATAAGCCCCTCTCTGTTGATTAGTCCTGGCTTAATCGTAAGACTTGCGGGTAACGGTTGTAAAGCGAATTTTGGGGATACCGAGGCTCGAGCATGGAAAAGAGAGAACGGCCGCCGGACTGCCTGAGCTGCGTCCACTTTTACGTTACCTGGAACCCCTCTTTCCCCCGGGGGTGCCGTGTTTTCGGATTACAGTCGAGGGAGCTCCCGAGCCGGGTGGTCTATCGAAACACCGGTCACCACTGTCCGAGCTACCGGCGCCGCCCGGAGAAACGACGTCCCTCGGGACAAGACTCTTAGCCGGGACGGTACGCCTTCCAGCTCGTGGAAACTAGAGTCTCCACGTCGCTGTAGTGCGCCTCCCAGCTGAGCAGTTCTCGGGCGAGTCCAGCGGAGGCGACCAGTCGCGCAGGGTCTCCCGGACGGCGGGAGACCACCTTCGCCGGGATCGGCTCGCCGGTTACTCGCCGCGCAACCTCCACCATCTCCCGTACGGATATTCCGTTCTCGCTGCCGAGATTTACGACGAGATCCTTCTCCTCTCGATCGATGTACTCCATCGCCGACACGTGGGCCTCGGCGAGGTCCGTTACGTGGATGTAATCCCGTATTCCCGTACCGTCCTCCGTGGCGTAGTCCTCTCCGAAGATTTGCAGCGTCTTGCGCTTGCCCACGGCGACTTCCATGATCACCGGCAGGAGGTTCGCCGGGTTCTGCTCCAGGCCGGTGATCTCCCCTTCCGGATCGTAGCCGGCGGCGTTGAAGTAGCGCAGGGCGGCGTAACGCAGACCTCTCAGCTTCGAGTACCAGTACAAGAGGCGCTCGATTTCGAGCTTGGTGAAACCGTAGAAGTTCTCAGGCTTCGTAGGATGCGCCTCGTCCACCGGAAGGTACTCCGGCTCACCGTAGACCGCCGCGGAGGAGGAGAAGACGATCCGCGCCACTCCCGTGTGGGTCATTGCGTTCAGGAGTGCCACGGTGCCACCAATGTTGTTTCGGCTGTACTTCTCGGGAATGATCATAGACTCCCCGGCGGCCTTGAAGGCGGCGAGGTGGACCACCGCCTCGATCCCGGAGGAAGCGATGAGATCTCGCAGCTTGAGCTCGTCGGCGATCTCTCCGTGGACGAACTCGCTCTTTGGGAGGAGGTTCTCACGGAGCCCGCTGGAGAGGTTATCGTAGACGGTTACCTCGTGCCCGCGGCTGAGAAACGCCTTGGCAACGTGACTCCCGATGTAGCCGGCTCCGCCGACGATTAGAACGCGCATAGTACTGCCCCCGGGTCAGTCGGTATGCTGCAGAGTAAATCGCCCCCGGCCCTTGGTCAATGGAGGCCACTCTAACTCGGTTCACGGGGGGACTTGGCCAACCGGCGAAGGAGCGTGCTATCTTTACCCCATGAGGTACGATTTTCAGATTCCCAGGCTCGGGGAACCGAAGGCCCCTTCTCCTATTCAGTACTCCCGGGTGCAGGGCGATGCGCTGGCAAACTACGTTAAGGATGAGGAGAGGATCGTCTTTGATATCGAGGCGAGTAACCGGGAGGGCGACTGTTATGAAGAGGGCAATCTACTGGAGAAGGCTGGGCCCAGGGAGAAGATCTACTTCACCCCGCAGCACGTCCACGCGGGGATTGTGACCTGCGGTGGGCTCTGTCCGGGACTAAACGACGTGATTCGGGCGATCACCCGCTGTCTCTGGTACCGGTACGGGGTGCAGCGCATCTCCGGTATTCGCTTCGGCTATCAGGGTCTCCTGCCGGACAACAACTTGGCCACCGTACCCCTCGACCCGGATAAGGTGGACGATATTCATCGGATCGGCGGCTCGGTCCTCGGCTCCTCCCGGGGCGGTGGTGACCGCACGGAGGATATCGTCGATACCCTGGAGCGGCTCAACCTCACCATGCTCTTTACCATCGGGGGAGACGGTACCCAGAAGGGAGCGCTCAAGATCGCCGAGGAGATAGAACGAAGGGGGCTGAAGATCGCAGTCGTCGGCATACCCAAGACCATCGACAACGACCTCAGCTTTATTCAGAAGTCCTTCGGCTTCGAGACCGCCGTGGCCCAGGCCACCGGTGCGGTCTACAGCGCCCATACCGAGGCGCACTCGGCGATTAACGGCGTGGGGCTGGTAAAGGTCATGGGTCGGGCGTCGGGGTTTATCGCGGCGCACACAGCTCTGGCCAGTCACGAGGTGAACTTCGTCCTCATTCCAGAGGTTCCCTTCGAGCTCCATGGGGAAAATGGGCTTCTCCGCCATCTCAAGAAGCGGCTCGAGCGACGCAACCACGCCGTAATAGTCGTGGCCGAAGGGGCGGGGCAGGTTCTCCTCGAAGCGTCGAACGAGAAAGCCACCGATGCCTCCGGAAACGTGAAGCTCGGCGATATCGGTGTCTACCTAAAGAAGGAGATCGAGCGGCAGTTCAAGCAGCAGGGGTGGCCGATCAATCTCAAGTACATCGATCCGAGCTACATCGTCCGGAGTGCACCGGCTGCGCCGACGGACTCCGTGTACTGCTCCCGTCTCGGAAACAACGCGGTCCACGCCGCCATGGCTGGAAAGACCAAGATCCTCATAAGCCTGGTCAATAACACCTTCGTGCACATTCCGATCAAGGTCGCCGTTTCCGAGCGTAACTTCGTGGAGCCCGAAGGACCTCTTTGGCGAGATGTGATAGAGGCAACCCATCAGCCCCTTCGGATGGTGAACAACGAGGAGGGCGCCGACGGTCAACGCCGTGGCTCCCCCTGAGGACCCTCCCGGGAGCGTTATCCGTTTTTCTTCGCGAAATCTCTCATGTAAGCAGCGAGGGTCTCTACCCCCGCTAAGGGCATCGCGTTATAGATCGAGGCGCGGCAACCACCGACGCTTCGGTGGCCTTTGAGGCCGAGCATGCCCTGCTCCTCCGCCCCGGCGACGAGTTTCTTGTCCAGCTCCTCCGAGGGGGTGCGAAAGACCACATTCATATCCGAGCGGTACTCTTTCTGCACTGGGCAGCTGTAGAAGTCGGAGAGCTCATCTATAACGCCGTAGAGGAGGGCGGACTTCATCTTGTTCCGCTCGGCGATCGCCTCCAGTCCGCCAAGCTTCTCGATCCAGCGAAGCACCAGGCTCAGGGCCCAGATGGAAAAGACCGGAGGAGTGTTGTAGAGACTGTTCTTCTCGGCGTGGGTGGAGTAGGTAAGGTACGACGGGAGGTTCTTCGCCTCTTTCTCGAGCATCTCTTTTCGGATAATCACCACCGTCACCCCCGCGGGACCGAGGTTCTTCTGCGCTCCGGCGTAGACGAGGCCGAAGGGGGCGAGATCCACGGGGCGGCTCATAATGTCGCTGGACATGTCCGCCACCAGAGGGACATTCCCGCCGTCGGGAAAGCTCTTCCACTGGAGTCCCCCGATGGTCTCGTTGCTGGTGAGGTGCAAGTACCGTGCGTCAGGGTGGACGCGGAGCGTAGCCGGATCCGGCAGGGTGGTGAAACCGCTCTCACTACCGTCAAAGAGGAGCTCCACGGTGCCGAACTTCTTTGCATCCGAGAGAGCTTTCTTTGCCCACTCCCCTGTAAGAGTGAAGTCGCAGCTTCCTCCCTGGAGAAAGTTCATCGGCACCATGCCAAACTGCATCGTCGCGCCGCCGCCGAGAAAGAGAATCTCGTGGGTCTCCGGGACGGAGAGAAGGGAGCGAAAGGTCTCCATAGCGTCGTTGTGGACGGCGTCGTACTCCTTGCTCCGGTGACTCGTCTCTACGAGAGAGACTCCCGTACCCCGGTAGTCCCGAATCTCAGCCTGGAGCTCCTCGAGGACCGGCTCCGGAAGGATCGCCGGACCGGCGTAGAAGTTATACTTTCGTCCCATCGTCTTCTCCTGATAAATCGATATTTCTTTATCGTAACCATCGCTCCCGAGCGGGTCAACGGTGACGGTCGCTCCGGGCGAGGGCTCGTCTCTTATCCTGCTACTGATACACCTATCAGCCGCGCCACTGCCCGGAGCTCCTCCGATGGAGACCCGCCCAGAAGCTCCTTGGTCAGAATCTTGCCGAGCTGCACCCCCTCCTGATCAAAGCTGTTAATGTTCCAGAGAAAACCCTGGAACATTACCTTGTTCTCGAAGTGCGCCAGAAGGGCGCCGAGAACTCGCGGTGTTAGCCGCTCGGCATAGAGGAGGCTCGAGGGTCGGTTACCGGGAAAGCGGTTGTTCGGGTTCTCCGCTTCTCGGCCCATGGCAAAGGCGATAATCTGCGCCGCCAGGTTGGCGTTGAGCTTGGTTTGGCTCGATGAGCCGTCGAACTCCACATCCTTCTTCTGCTGACTCTGCTGGAATCCGATGAACTGGAGCGGAACGATGTCGGTGCCCTGGTGCAGGAGCTGGTAGAAGCTGTGCTGGCCGTTGGTCCCGGGCTCGCCGAAAACTACCGGCCCTGTCCGGTAGGAGATCGGTTTCCCCTCGCGGTTTACACGCTTTCCGTTGCTCTCCATGTCGAGTTGCTGCAAATGAGCGGGAAAGCGTACCAGCGCCTGAGAGTAGGGGAGCACCGCCGTCACCGGCAGCCCGAGGACGTTGCGCTCGTAGACGCCGATGAGGGCGTCGAGGGCCGTGGCGTTCTCGTGCAAGGGGCGGTTAAACGCCTGCCGGTCCGCCTCGTGGGCGCCGTCGAGGAGCTCCCGGACTACGTCGCTACCGAGGGCAAGGGAGAGAACCGTGATGCCCACGGCACTTGTTCCGGAGTACCGACCGCCAATGTAGTCATCGATGAAGAAGGCGTCGAGATACTCCGAGGATTTGGCCAGGGGGCTCGTCTCGGAGGTGACCGCGACGATCTGTTTTCTCGGTTGGAGTCCTTTGATGCCCGCCTTCTCCAGCGCGTCTATTACGAAAGCTTCATTGGTCAAAGTCTCCTGGGTGGTGCCGCTCTTGGAAACGAGGATAAAGAGCGTCCGCTCGGGATCGATGCCCCGAAGCACCGCCGCGGCGTCGTCGGGGTCGACGTTCGAGATGAAGTCCGCCTCTAGGAGCGGTTCTTTGCCCTCTCCATGGAGGTAATGGCGCAGGGCGATGTAGAGCGCCCGTGGTCCCAGATCCGAACCGCCGATACCGATCTGAATGACCCGTTCGAACTGCTTACCCGTGGAGCCGGTAATCTTTCCGGAATGGACGGCGTCGGCGAACGCCTCGACCCGGTCGAGCTGCTCGCGGTAGAAGGCTCCGAGGTCCCTGCCGTTCTCACTGACCGGCTTATCCAACTGGCCCCGCAGAAGATGGTGGAGCACCTTTCGCTGCTCTCCGGTGTTCATTACCTCCCCGTTGGCCAGAGCGCGAAACTTGCCGAGGATTTGCTGCTCCTCTCCGAGGACGACGAGCTGGTCTATGGCCCAGCTGCTCACCGCCTTGGCGGCAAAGTTGTAACGGAGTCCTTTCACCACCGGGAGGTCTTGCTCCCTAATCCTCTCTACCGTGAGCTTGGTGACGTGATAAGGTTCGCTCTCGGTGAGACGCCGAAAGCTCTCGCAGCTGTCCAAATTCTGATACGTGATTTCGCTCATTCTGTTCCCCTTACGCACCAACTCTACTACGCTGAGCCGGGGTACTCAACGCTTTCCCCGCGTGGTAGCTTGGTAGAACAGGAAAAAGCGCAGTAGTCAGTTCCAGGAGGTCAGTCGAGGTGAAGCCAACACTACTCGTCCTCGCCGCGGGCATGGGAAGCCGGTACGGCGGGGTAAAACAGATCGATCCGGTAGGTACCAACGGCGAGGCACTAATCGATTTTTCGATTTACGACGCCCTACAGCACGGCTTTGATCGCATAGTCTTTGTGATCCGCCGGGAAATCGAAGAGGATGTGCGTCACTTCTTTTCCGGCAAGTTCGAGAAAGATGCGGAAGTTGCGTACGTCTATCAGGAGCTCTCAGACCTACCGGGGGATTTCGAGGTGAGCGCGGTCCGGGAGAAGCCCTGGGGGACCGCCCACGCCGTCTGGGCCGCCCGGAAGGCGATCCGCAAGCCTTTCGCGGTGATCAACGGGGATGACTTCTACGGCCGAGAAGCTTTCGCAACCCTGGGAAACCATCTCGCGGGGGTCTCCTCGGACTCCACGGAGTATTCCATGGTGGGATACGTCCTCGAGAATACCCTCTCCGAGCATGGCACGGTCTCCCGGGGCATCTGCGAGGTCAACGACGAGGGATATCTCACCGGAGTGGTGGAGCACACCAAGATTGGCCGCACCGATGACGGCACTATCGGGAGCTGGGACGAGAGGGGCGAGCTGGTCGCAACCTTTACCGGCAAGGAGCTCTGCTCCATGAACATGTGGGGCTTTAGCCCGGCGGTTATGGGGCACATCGAGGAGGGGTTTGCCCGATTCTTGCGGGAGAAGGGCAGGCAACCAAAGTCGGAGTACTACATACCGACCATGGTGCAGGATCGCATTAACGGAGGCAGCAGCCGGTGTCGGGTTCTCAGCAGCGACGCTCAGTGGTTCGGCATAACCTACCGGGAGGACAAGCCGCGAACGGTAGAGGCGGTCCGGGAGCTCCAGGCGACCGGGGTCTACCCCGCGCCGCTCTGGGGCTAGCTTTCTAAAGTATCAACAAGCGTGTTGCCTGAAGCAGCAGAACTGTTTGCCCGTACTGGATA